>NZ_JBWKZP010000029.1:0-515 GCF_059424585.1 Hydrogenophaga sp. GW101-3F08 | reverse complement strand
TGTTGAAAAACTCGGTTTTGACCCGCACCGTGGAGCCGGGCTGAATCCGCCGCGATCAGAGTTGAGTTCATTTCGCGGCAGCTTCTCGGCCGCTTCCCTGATTCTGGGCTTCACGCCCCTTTCATCACCGTCACTTCTTCGACTGGTAACAACCACTTTGCCATTCGCCGAAGGTTTTGTGCGGTGGCTGCCAGCAAGAACTCGTCCTGTGCGCCACTCAGACCTCGCAGTCTCAAACGGTCGAGTTTCAGAATCCGCTTGAGGTGCGCGAACAGCATCTCGACCTTCTTGCGATCTCGTCGGGACTGCTGGTACTCCGCTGTCTTTGCGATTGATCGGGCCACGTCACGGGCCTTCTCGTGGATGCTGCGTGCGATCTTTCTGAACGGGGTGTTCGGGCAGCATCTTTCTTTTGTCGGGCACCCAGCACAGTCCATCTGGCTTGCTCGATAGATGACGGTGTCCGCCTTGGTGATGCGGCTGCGCGGATTCTTGAACTGCCGCCACTCACTCCT
>NZ_JBWKZP010000028.1:0-563 GCF_059424585.1 Hydrogenophaga sp. GW101-3F08 | reverse complement strand
GATTACTCGATGATCTTGGCGACGACGCCGGCGCCGACGGTGCGACCGCCTTCACGGATGGCGAAGCGCAGACCTTCTTCCATGGCGATCGGGGCAATCAGCTTGACCGTGATCGACACGTTGTCACCCGGCATGACCATTTCCTTGCCTTCGGGCAGCTCGATGGAGCCGGTCACGTCGGTGGTGCGGAAATAGAACTGCGGGCGGTAGTTGTTGAAGAACGGGGTGTGACGGCCACCTTCGTCCTTGGACAGCACGTAGACCTCACCGGTGAAGTGGGTGTGCGGCTTGATGGAGCCGGGCTTGCACAGCACCTGGCCGCGCTGCACGTCTTCGCGCTTGGTGCCGCGCAGCAGGATACCGACGTTGTCGCCGGCCTGACCCTGGTCGAGCAGCTTGCGGAACATTTCCACGCCGGTGCAGGTGGTCTTCTGGGTGGTGGAGATGCCGACGATTTCGATTTCTTCACCGACCTTGATGATGCCGCGCTCGATACGACCGGTCACGACGGTGCCGCGGCCGGAGATGGAGAACACGTCTTCCACGGGCATCAGGAAGGCACC
>NZ_JBWKZP010000027.1:0-613 GCF_059424585.1 Hydrogenophaga sp. GW101-3F08 | reverse complement strand
TCTCCACCGTGCCGGCGGTGCGGCGCCAGCGCTGGGTCTCGGCCAGGTCCAGCGCCACGATGTTGTTGCCGGCCTTCTCGGCGATGGCGCGCCCCACCTTGTCGCCTTCGTCCATCGCCCGACCGAACAGGGCCGCGGTTTCGATGCCGGAGTTGTTGTCGATGACCTTCTTCAGGTCGTCGGGCAGCTTGCTGTAGGCCGCGCGGTTCATGGAGAACGCAAAGGTCTGGGTGTACAGCCCCTGCTTGCCGGCAAAGGTGGTGTGGTTCTTCACCAGCTCGCTCACCTTGAGCGCGGGCGTCACTTCCCAGGGAATGGTGGTGCCGTCAATGGTGCCCTTGGACAGCGCGTCGGTCACGGCCGGCACCGGCATGCCCACCGGCGTGGCCCCCAGCTTGCCCAGCATGTTGTTGATGATGCGCGAGCCACCGCGCACCTTCATGCCGCGCAGGCTCTCCAGCCCCGTCACCGGCTGCTTGGTGTGGAACAGGCCCGGGCCGTGGGTGTGCACCGCGATGAGCTTGACGTCCTTGAACTCGTCGGCGGCGAATTTCTCCACGTACTCCTGGAAGGCGCGCGAGGACTGCTCGGCCGAACCGCTCATGAACGGCAG
>NZ_JBWKZP010000026.1:0-635 GCF_059424585.1 Hydrogenophaga sp. GW101-3F08 | reverse complement strand
TCCACCGCGCGCTCGGGCGTGGGGATGTAGGTGTCCAGGGCGTCGGCCAGCTTCATGATGGCCTCTTCACCCAGAGGACCCTTGTCGCCTTCGAGGGCGAGCTTGGCCGAACCGTGGATGATGGGGGTGGCGTCGCCGGGGAAGTCGTACTTGTCCAGGAGTTCGCGCACTTCCATTTCAACGAGTTCGAGCAGCTCGGCGTCGTCGACCATGTCGCACTTGTTCAGGAACACGATGATGTAAGGCACGCCGACCTGGCGGGCCAGCAGGATGTGTTCGCGGGTCTGGGGCATGGGGCCGTCGGCGGCGGAGCACACCAGCACGGCGCCGTCCATCTGGGCGGCACCGGTGATCATGTTCTTGACGTAGTCGGCGTGGCCGGGGCAGTCGACGTGGGCGTAGTGGCGGTTGGCCGTTTCGTATTCCACGTGGGCGGTGTTGATGGTGATGCCGCGCGCTTTTTCTTCGGGCGCCGCGTCGATCTGGTCGTAGGCCTTGGCCGAACCGCCGAACTTGGCCGCCAGCACGGTGGTGATGGCCGCCGTCAGCGTGGTCTTGCCGTGGTCAACGTGACCAATGGTGCCCACGTTCACGTGCGGCTTGGTCCGCTCAAATTTCTCTTTTGCCATTTTTCA
>NZ_JBWKZP010000025.1:0-659 GCF_059424585.1 Hydrogenophaga sp. GW101-3F08 | reverse complement strand
AGCTGGATCTTGATGCGGCCGCCCGACTCGGCTTCCACCTTCTTCGCCCAGGGCACGATGGCCTTGGCGGGAATCGTGGCCTGCTGGGGCAGCATCTGGTGCAGCCGCAGGGTCACGCTCTCCTGGGCAAAGGCAGCGCCAGCGAACAAGGTGCCGGCGGCAGCGCCCAGGGCGGCCAGCGCGGTTCGGCGTTTTATGGTTTGCATACAAGTCTCCAGTCGTTAAAGAGGTCCGGTTCAGGCCCGCGTCAGTGGGACGCAACACCTGAGAGTGTGTCGAACTGTGACCCGGAACCCGTGTGCTGCCCAGACCGGAACGCTTCTTTCAGCTATATCAATGCGTTATGAGAAGTGACCCGGCATGACAAAACCAAATACCCATTGGACAAACGCACGCACCAGAAGAAACGCGCCAACCCCTGCCGGTGCTGGCGCGTCCGATCGCGTGCAGGGCATGCCAGGCTCGGTGGCCCGCGTGCCCTCTCAGGCGATTACTTCGTGTATTTGGCGATCAGCGCACGGGCTTCCGAGGCCAGCTTGGCGCCGTCGATGTTCTTGCCCTTCATCTCGGTGACCCAGTCCGTCTCCACCGTGCCGGCGGTGCGGCGCCAGCGCTGGGTCTCGGCCAGGTCCAGCGCCACGATGTTGTTGCCGGCCTTC
>NZ_JBWKZP010000024.1:0-1374 GCF_059424585.1 Hydrogenophaga sp. GW101-3F08 | reverse complement strand
GGCAATCTCGGCCGAGGCCGTGTTGATGCTGTCCGTGGCGCTGCGCACCTGGCCCACGGTCTGTTGCAGCGAGGTCTTCATGGCCTCCAGGGCGTTGAGCAGGTCGCCGAGCTCGTCCTTGCGGTGGGACTGCACACGCTGCGTGAGGTCGCCCTGCGCCACGGCGGTGGCCATCGCCACCGCTTCCTTCAACGGCCCGGTGATCGAGCGGGTGATGCGCCAGGCCACCAGCACGGCCAGCAGCAGGGCCACCGTGGCCAGGGCCAGGATGGAGATCTCTTCCCGCACGACCGTGGCCGCCGCCGCGGCGCTGGCGGCCGTCACCAGTTCACGTTCGTGCTGCTGCAGCACGGACATGCTCGCGATGTACCGCTCGACCGCGGGCACCAATTCGGCGTCCAGCATGCGGTCCGCCTCGAAGCTGTCACCACCGAGCAAGGTGGTGAAAAAGGTTTCGCGGATGCCGATGTATTCCTTGCGCCGCTTCCCGATGTCGCCCAGCAGGGCCTTGCCCTGCTCGCTGGTGATCTGCGCTTCCAGCGTCTTCTGCAGTTCGTTGATGCGCGCGGTGGTCTGCGAGATCAGCGGTTTGAAATAGCTGTCCACGTCGGTGTGGTTGTTCGACTTCGCCAGCGCGATCACCCGGTTGGCGTTCAGGCGGGTGCTGGCGAGCCACTCATCGGTCACGGCCAGGCGGTGCTCCATCTCCATCAGCCGGGTGGTGGCCGCCGTGGACGCCTGCAGGCTGTACCAGGCCAGCCCCGCCACGCCCACGAGCAGCGCCACCACACTGCCGAAACCCCATGAAAGCCGGTGACCGATCTTGAGTTGATGGAATGACATGGCCGGTACCTGCGGACTCTGTGGGGCGGTGGGGGAAGCAATCGGCTCGTGGGGCGCGTTTGCCGGGATTCAGAAGCTCTCCCACTCCCCCGCGTCGTTGGCGGGCGCAACGGCCTTGGCGACGGGGGCAGCGGTCGTGGTGGCCAGGGGTGGGCGCCGGGGCGCCTCCAACTGGGTCTGGGGTTTTGGCGCGGGCGCGGTCTCGCGGAGAGCGGGCGCTGCGGCTTTGGGGCTGGGCGCGACCTTGGCGGGCGCGCTCCGCACCGGGGCGGGCGCGGCGGTGCCGGCGGCGTCGATGCGGAACACCTGCACCACCTGGGACAGGCGCGAAGCCTGGTCCTTCAGACTCTCGGCCGCGGCCGCACTCTGCTCAACCAAGGCGGCGTTCTGCTGCGTCATCTGGTCGAGCTGGTTCACCGCGGTGTTGACCTGCCCGATGCCGTCGCTTTGTTCACCCGCCGCCGCCGTGATCTCGCCGATGATGTCCGTCACCCGCTGCACGCTGGCGACGATCTCGCTCATGGTCTGCCC
>NZ_JBWKZP010000023.1:0-1377 GCF_059424585.1 Hydrogenophaga sp. GW101-3F08 | reverse complement strand
TGATCTTGCCCCCGTATTCCCGGACCCGTCCTATTCGCAACGTAACGCCGTGCCCTTGATGGGCGATTGGCGCGCCTGGGCGGCCTGATGCCGCCTGAACTCTCTGGGTGATCGCATTTTCAACGACGAGTGCGGATGCGCCTCGTTGAAGTGCTCGAAGGCCGCAGGCAACTGCGCCAACACGGTGGCTGCGTCGCTGCGGTCCATCTGGGCCACGTAGTCGCGCTTGAACGTATTGACGAAGCTCTCGGCCATGCCATTGCTTTGCGGACTGCACACCGGGGTGTTGATCGGTTTGAGCCCCAGTGAACGCGCGACCCCTCGGGTCTCAGCTGCGATGTAGGCACTGCCGTTGTCGCTGAGGAATTCCAGCAGATGATCGGCGGGTACAGCTTCCACCGATCCAAAGCGCTTCTCTACGGCCTCGATCAGCATCTCGCGCACCGGCTCCCCCGGCAGCCCCTTGCCCTCCCAGGCACGCCAGGCGATCACTTCGCGGTCACAGCAATCCTTGGCGAACGTGGTCGTCACCGTCTGACCCGAGTCGCACTTGATCTCCAGCCCATCGGAGCACCAGCGCAGATCGCTGTGCCCAACCGCCACCTTGCCCTCGTGCCTTCTGCTGGACTGGCGCCGTCGGGGTGCCTTGGGCAGCAGCAACCCGGCCTGGGCCATCACGCGGTAGGCCCGCTTGGGATTGACCCGTGCACCGCCTCGTGCGCTGCGCTGGCGGTTGACCAGGGCACAGGTGCGTCGATACCCGTAGCTGGGCAGATCGGTGATCTGCTCTCGGATCTCGGCGAGCAACTGCACGTCACCCGCTGGTGTGCGCCCCTTGCGACCATCGCGCCAGTCCTCGCTGCGGTGATGCAGCTCATGCACATGCGAGCGCGCCACGCCCAGCGCCCGGCAGACCGTCTTCATTGGTCGTCCCCGGGCAACAAGGGCGAGCGCGCAATCCACTTTTTTTCGGCAGCGTACTCCACGGCTTCCTTGAGGATTTCGTTCTCCAGGGTCTTCTTGCCCAGCACCCGCTGGAGCTTGGCGATCTCGGCGCGGGCTGCGGCCAGTTCCGAGGCCGGCACCACCGCTTCCCCGGCACTGACGGCCATCAGGGCGCCTTGGCGATCGAGCTTTCTCCACTGGAACAGCAAGCTGGCAGCGACGCCCTCCTGGCGTGCCACCAGCGACACGCTCATGCCCGGCTCGTACGTGCGCCGCACCAGCGCGGCTTTCTCCGCGGGGGTCCAGCGCCGGCGGCGCTGGTCTTTCAAGATGACTTCAACAGTGTCCGTATGCCTGCTCGTACTCATAGTCCTACTCCTATCTTCAAAGATAAGCGATAGGACGGGTCCGGGTGTTCAGGGGGCTATCTCA
>NZ_JBWKZP010000022.1:0-1454 GCF_059424585.1 Hydrogenophaga sp. GW101-3F08 | reverse complement strand
ATGGCCGGCTGCACCGTGGCCCCCAAAGCCTTGACGCAAGACGAAGTGCGCGAGCGCGTCAAACACGACACCGCCAAGATGTACAGCGGCCAGGCCCCCATCACCGCGGCCATCAGCATGGAAGAGGCCGTGGCCCGGGCCCTCAAATACAACCTGGACTACCGCCTCAAAAAGATGGAGTCCGCCCTGGCCCAGGGCCTGGCCGAGCACACCAGCCACGACATGCTGCCGCAGCTGGTGGCCAGCGCGGGCTACAGCTCACGCAACAACGACTCCGGCGGCACCAGCATCGGCATCCTCGACGGCGAAGTCTCCACCCGCCCGACCTCCTCCGACGAACGCACCCGCACCCTGCGCGGCATCGAATTCAGCTGGAACGCGCTGGACTTCGGCGTCTCCTACTACCGCGCGCGCCAGCAAGGCGACCAGTTCCTGATCTCCGAAGAGCGCCGCCGCAAAGTCGTGCAGAACATGCTGCAAGACGTGCGCGCGGCCTACTGGCGCGCCCTGGGCGCGCAGCGGCTCAACGCCCAGGCCGACGAAGTGCTCCAAAAAGCCTCGCTGGCGCTGGCGCGCTCGCGCGAAGCCGAGACCCAGAAGATCATCCCCCCGGGCGTGGCCCTGGCCTACCAGCGCGCCCTGCTCGACGCCACCGTGCTGCTCAACCAGCGCCGCCAGGACCTGGAGTTCGCCAAACGCGAACTCGCCGCCTTGATGAACGTGCCCCCCGGCGTGGACTTCCAGGTCGCCGAGGCCAGCGAAATGACCCTGCCGGCCGCCCCGAAAGAAATCACCAAACTCGAAGACATGGCGCTGCTGCAGCGCCCCGAGCTGCGGGAAGAAGACTTCAGGAAACGCATCACCGCCGACGAAGCGCGCAAACAGATGCTGGGCATGCTGCCCGGCATCACCCTCAACCTGGGCCGACAGCACGACTCCAACAAGCTGCTGTACAACAACAGCTGGAGCGAAGGCGGCGTGAACCTGGCCTGGAACCTGATGCGCCTGGTGGCCCTGCCCTCGCTCAAGAAGGCCCAGCAATACCAGGAGCAGACCGACGAGACCCGGCGCATGGCCCTGTCCATGGCCATCCTGACCCAGACCCGCGTGAGCGCCGAGCGCTACCGCATGGCGCTGGAAGACTTCCGGCTGGCCGACCAGGCCTCGCAGGTCGACACCCGCCTGGCCGCCTACACCAAGGCCTCGGTCTCGGCCAAGCTGGAGAGTGAACTCGAAGCGATCCGCACCCAGGCCCGTGCCGTGCTGGGCGCCTACCAGCGCGCCAACGCCTACGCCAACGCGCACATCGCGTTCGGGCGGCTGTACAACACCCTGGGCTTCGACCCGATCGCCGACGACTTCGAGGGCAACGACCTGGACACGCTCACGCAGCGCGTGCGCGCCCACCTGAAGGCCTCGCAGACCGACGCCTTTGTGATGTCGTCCAACCTGTT
>NZ_JBWKZP010000021.1:0-2399 GCF_059424585.1 Hydrogenophaga sp. GW101-3F08 | reverse complement strand
TAGGCCTTGATGCGCGGCATGGTGCGGTAGTTGTCGATGGAGCCGGTGGGGCACGGCGAGATGCAGTCGTTGCACCAGTTGCATTTGTCGGCATCGACCACGTAGTTGCGCGAGTCGTGCGTGATGGCCTGCACCGGGCAGATGGATTCGCAGGTGTTGCAGCGGATGCAGATCTCGGGGTCGATCAGGTGCTGCTTGATCACAGCCGATGCGGCGGGCGCGTTCATGGGGGGTCTCCGTGGGGGTGTTTTGGGCAGTGTATTTCTGGGTGCTTGGCTTGTTTCGGGGTGCTACTTTTGCCTGGTTGCTGCGCTGGTCTTTTTCGGGCTTCTGGGTTGGCTTTGGGTCTTTCTCTGGCCTCTGCTTTTGCGTTGGCCTGGCGCCGCGCGACGCGGTGCGGCCGACTCCGTTCGTGTCCCCCGCCGGCCTGCGGCCGGCTCCTCCTTGACCTCACTGCGCCAGCCACACCGCGTCGCGCTGGTGGGCGCTCGCGCGGGGGAAGAAGCAGCGCCACCTCCTACGTGGAGTCTGTCACCCCTCCGGAGCACGTGTCCTAACCGGGGATGCGGTGGAACCGGCTTTGCCGGGCCACGTCTCCGGAGCGCGGGCCTTAACCCAGGATGCCGCGGAACTGGCTTTGCCAGGCCGCAGGCATCGTCCCCCCTTCAAGCGCCGAAGGCGCGCCAGAAAGGGGGGAAGCCGCGAAGCGGCGCAGGGGGGTTATCCGAATCTCACATACTCGAAGTCCACCGGCTGGCGGTTGATGCCCATCACCGGCGGCGCAATCCAGTTGGCGAACTTGCCCGGGTCGACCACGCGGCCCATCAGGCTGGCCACGAAGGCGCGGTCGCCTTCGCTGGGCAGCCAGTGGTCGCGGTTGGCGTTCCATTCGGCTTCGGACACCACGCGGCCGTCGGGTGCGACCTTCACGCCCTTCAAGAGGCCGATGTTGCGGTGGAAGGCCTTGTGCGGCACGCTCAGGCGGAACGGGATGCCGGCCTTCTCGATGACCTTGTTCCAGCGCTCCACGCCACCGATGCTGTCCTTGATGTAGTCGTCGCGCAGCACTTCGTTGAGCGCGTTGAGCATGGGCACTTCTTTTTCGACGAGTTGGCCGTTCTGCACGTTGAGCACCTTGTAGAACTGGCCCTTGAGCACGTGGTCGTCGGTGCGTTTGCCTTCTTCGTAGCGGCCTTTCAAGCCGGTGCTGTAGAAGGTGGCGGCGTTGCTGGATTCGTCGGCGCCGAAGAGGTCGATGGTGACGCTGAAGTGGAAGTTCAGGTAGCGCTGGATGGTGGGCAGGTCGATCACGCCGGCGGCGCGCAGCTTGGCCGGGTCGTCGGTCTTGAGCTCGTTCATCACCTGGCAGGTGCGGTTGATGACGCGGCTCACCCCGCTCTCGCCCACGAACATGTGGTGCGCCTCTTCGGTCAGCATGAACTTGGTGGTGCGCGCCAGCGGGTCGAAGCTGGATTCGGCCAGGGCGCAGAGCTGGAACTTGCCGTCGCGGTCGGTGAAGTAGGTGAACATGAAGAAGCTCAGCCAGTCGGGCGTTTCTTCGTTGAAGGCTTCGAGGATGCGTGGGTTGTCGGCGTTGCCGCTGTTGCGCTCCAGCAGGGCCTCGCCTTCTTCGCGGCCGTCCTTGCCGAAGTATTTGTGCAGCAAATACACCATGGCCCAGAGGTGGCGGCCTTCTTCGACGTTGACCTGGAACAGGTTGCGCAGGTCGTACTGGCTGGGGCAGGTCAGGCCCAGGTGGCGCTGCTGCTCGACCGAGGCGGGTTCGGTGTCGCCCTGGGTGACGATGATGCGGCGCAGGTTGGCGCGGTATTCGCCGGGGATGTCCTGCCAGGCGGCTTCGCCCTTGTGGTCGCCGAAGTGGATCTTGCGGTCGGCCTCGGCGGGATTCAGGAAGATGCCCCAGCGGTAGTCGGGCATCTTGACGTGGCCGAACTGGGCCCAGCCCTGCGGGTCCACGCTGATGGCCGTGCGCAGGTAGACGTCGAAGTTCTGCGAGCCGTCCGGGCCCATGTCGTCCCACCATTTGAGGTAGTTGGGCTGCCACTGTTCCAGCGCGCGCTGCAGCGTGCGGTCTTCGCTCAGGTTGACGTTGTTGGGGATCTTGTCGCTGTAGTCGATGGTGGACATGGGGGTCTCCTGGGGTGTGTGCTTCAGACGCGGTTGAAATCGAACTGGGCTTTGTCGCCCTTGCCGTAAACCTTGAGTGCGCCCTTCTCGCCCACGGCGTTGGGGCGCTGGAAGATCCAGTTCTGCCAGGCGGTCAGGCGACCAAACACGCGGGTGGCCATGTTTTCTTTCTGGGCGAAGCGCAGGTTGGCCTCCAGGCCGGTCAGGGCGTCGGGCGACATGGCGGCGCGCTCTTCCAGCGCCAGGCGCAC
>NZ_JBWKZP010000020.1:0-3019 GCF_059424585.1 Hydrogenophaga sp. GW101-3F08 | reverse complement strand
AACGATCCACCGGTCGCGGTGGATGACGCCATCACGGTCGCAGAAGACACACCGTTCACGTCCATCGTCGATCTGGACACCAACGACACGGACCTGGACGGGGATGCGCTGAGCGTGGTGCCCGGGACCTTCACGACCACGGCTGGCGGGACCATCGTGATCGCAGCCAATGGCAGTTACACCTACACGCCGCCAGTGAACTTCAACGGCAGCGACAGTGTCAACTACACCGTGACCGACGGCAGCGCCACCGACGTGGGCACTCTGAACATCACGATCACGCCAGCGAACGACCCGCCGGTCGCGGTGGACGATGCCATCACGGTCGCGGAAGACACCCCGTTCACCTCGGTGGTGGACCTTGACGCCAACGACACCGATCTGGACGGTGACAGCCTGACGGTGGTGCCGGGCACCTTCACGACCACCCAGGGTGGCACGATCGTGATCGCGGCCAACGGCAGCTACACCTACACGCCGCCGGCCAACTTCAACGGCAGCGACAGCGTCAACTACACCGTGACCGACGGCACGGCGACCGATATCGGTACGCTGAACATCACAGTTGGCCCGGCCAACGATCCACCGGTCGCGGTCGATGACAGCATCACGGTCGCAGAAGACACACCGTTCACGTCCATCGTCGATCTGGATGCCAATGACACGGATCTGGACGGTGATGCCCTGACGGTGGTGCCCGGCACCTTCACGACCACGGCCGGTGGAACCATCGTGATCGCGGCCAACGGCAGCTACACCTACACGCCGCCGGCCAACTTCAATGGCAGCGACAGCGTCAACTACACGGTCACCGACGGCAGCGCCACGGATGTGGGCACGCTGAACATCACGATCACGCTGGCCAACGACCCACCGGTTGCGGTGGATGACGCGATCACCGTTGCCGAAGACACCCCGTTCACCTCGGTGGTGGACCTGGACGCCAACGACACCGATCTGGACGGCGACAGCCTGACGGTGGTGCCCGGGACCTTCACGACCACCCAGGGTGGCACGATCGTGATCGCGGCCAACGGCAGCTACACCTACACACCGCCAGCCAACTACATAGGTAGCGACTCGGTGAACTACACCGTGACCGACGGCACGGCCACCGATATCGGCACGTTGAACATTTCGGTTGGCGCGGCCAACGACCCGCCGGTGGCCGTGGACGACAGCATCACGGTGACGGAAGACACGCCGTTCACCTCGGTGGTGGATCTGGACGCCAACGACACCGACCTGGACGGCGACAGCCTGACGGTGGTGCCGGGCACCTTCACGACCACCGCAGGTGGAACCATCGTGATCGCGGCCAACGGCAGCTACACCTACACGCCACCGGCCAATTTCAATGGCAGTGACAGCGTCAACTACACCGTGACCGACGGCAGCGCCACCGACGTGGGCACGCTGAACATCACGGTGAACCCGGCCAACGATCCTCCGGTGGCTGTGGACGATTCGATCACCGTTGCCGAGGACACCCCATTCACCTCGGTGGTGGACCTTGACGCTAACGACTCGGACCTGGATGGCGACAGCCTCACGGTGGTGCCGGGCACCTTCACGACCACGGCTGGCGGGACCATCGTGATCGCGGCCAACGGCAGCTACACCTACACGCCGCCAGTGAACTTCAACGGCAGCGACAGTGTCAACTACACGGTCACCGACGGCAGCGCCACGGATGTGGGCACGCTGAACATCACGATCACGCCAGCGAACGACCCACCGGTCGCGGTTGATGACAGCATCACCGTCGAGGAGGACACGCCCTTCACCTCGGTGGTGGACCTGGACGCCAACGACACGGACCTGGACGGCGACAGCCTGACGGTGGTGCCCGGGACCTTCACGACCACCGCGGGCGGAACCATCGTGATCGCCGCCAACGGCAGCTACACCTACACGCCGCCGGCCAACTTCAACGGCAGCGACAGCGTCAACTACACCGTGACCGACGGCAGCGCCACCGACGTGGGCACGCTGAGCATCACGGTCACGCCAGCGAACGACCCAACGGTGCCGACACCAACGCCCGCACCTACCCCGACGCCATCTCCCGCGCCGGCCCCATCTCCCGCGCCGGCCCCAGCTCCCGCTCCCGCTCCGGATGCACCGGACCAGCCCGGCAAGGAAGGGTCGCCGACCCCTGGCCCCAGTTCTGCGCCGGAACCCCTGGCGCCCTCCAGCCCCGTGGTGCACGTCTCGTTCGCGGTGGGCGAGTCCAACACGGGCAGCAGTTTGTCGACGTCTTTGGGATCGCTCCCAGCAGGCTCCCCGCTGCAGGCCGAGGCCCTGGCACAGGTGCCCGACAGCCTGATGTTCGACGCTGGATTGCGTGGCGATGTGGGTGATCTGCAGGTCATCGTGCCTGCGCTGCACGTGCAGCACGCCGTGAGGCACCAGCCGATCGTGATGGAGCGGGGCTTGTTCGTGCAGCACGCGGTGCGTGCCTCGCAACTGGAGTCGTTGGTGCGAAGCGCGATGATCGACGCGCACAGCTCGGCCACCACCACCTTGCTCAACCCCTTCGCCCTGGGAGCACCGGCGCCGCTGGACGCCCAGACGCGGGCCGCCCAGGCGCCTGCGGGTGAAACGCGCAACGACGCCGGGACACGCAGTGCGCCGCCCGACACCGCGGCCCCCCCGGCCGAAGCCGACCGGGTGGAATCCCCGCACGACAAGGAACCGGCGGTCAAACCCAAGGCCGCGGCCGGGTTCAAGACCCAGCTGCAGCGCCTGGCCAACGACCGAGTCCGTGGCGACCGCCCCGTGACGCGTGCCGTGACACGCCCCGCGGTCAGCGCCTGAACGCCCAACCGAACCCCTATCTGATTCTTTAGGACAACGACATGAGCAAAATGCAATCGATTTCTCTTCAGGCCACGGGCTTCCTGCCGCGCAGCATGGTGGTGCTGGCCGTGGCCGCCGTGATGGCCGGCTGCACCGTGGCCCCCAAAGCCTTGACGCAAGACGAAGTGCGCGAGCGCGTCAAACACGACACCGCCAA
>NZ_JBWKZP010000019.1:0-4541 GCF_059424585.1 Hydrogenophaga sp. GW101-3F08 | reverse complement strand
CAGCGGGTGACGGACATCATCGGCGAGATCACGGCGGCGGCGGGCGAGCAGAGCGACGGCATCGGGCAGGTCAACACTGCGGTGAACCAGCTCGACCAGATGACACAACAGAACGCCGCCTTGGTCGAACAGAGCGCGGCAGCCGCCGAGAGCCTGAAGGACCAGGCCTCGCGCCTGTCCCAGGTGGTGCAGGTGTTCCGCATCGATGGCGCCGCCCCCCCGTCCTCGGGAGCCGCCCGATGAATGCCCACGCGGCTGGGCCCCTGGCTCTGGGGGTGGTCCGGGCCGCGGCGGCCTGTCGAACACCGCGGCACCGGGCGCGCGGCACTCGCTACTTTTTTTTCATTGACGATCCGGAGCTTTTGTCATGGGACTTCAATCTTTGATGCGCTTGTTTTCGATCCGCCTGCGCATGCTGGCGGCCATCGGTGTGGTGCTCTGTCTGCTGGGCATCGTGGGCGGGGCGGGCCTGTGGGGCATGACGCGCCTGATCACGATCAACCACACGTTCGTGGGAAATGCCTTCGAGGAGACGCTCGCGCTGTCGCGCCTGAAGGTGGCGATGGGCGACCTGAGCCGTTACGAGAAAGACATGGTGATCCAATACGAATCGCCCGAGCAGCTCTCGCTGGCCAACATGCGCTGGGAAAAGGCCCGCGATCAGCTGCGCAAGGACATCGCGCAGATGCTCGAGGGCGAGGAAGACACCGACAACCAGGCGCTGCGCGACATGGACAAGCGCCTGGGCGAGTACGTGACATCGGTCGAGCCTGTGGTGGCGCAGATCAGGGACGGTAGCTACGACAGTGCCACCGTGGCCAACCGCATGCTGGCCAAGGCGCATGACCAGTACAAGGTGTTGCTCGGCGACTTGCAGACGATCGAAAAAAGCATCATGGCCGAAGCGGACCGCCTGAAGGCCGAGGAGCAGAGCGCCAGCGACCAGACCATGGCCCTGTTTGGCGTGGCCGTGGCGCTGGCCGCGCTGGTGGTGGTGCCCACCACGCTGGCCAACATGCAGAGCATCTGCAAACCGCTGGATCAGGCCCAGCGCGTGGCCGAGGCCATCGCCCGTGGGGACCTGACGCAGAACATCACCGGCACCGGCAAGGACGAGGTTTCCGCGCTCATGCGGGCGCTGGGGGGCATGCAGGCGTCGCTGGTGCGCATCGTGGGCGAGGTGCGCAGTTCCACCGACAGCATCGGCACCGCCAGCGCCGAAATCGCCTCGGGCAACCTGGACCTGTCCACCCGCACCGAGCAGGCCGCCAGCAGCCTGCAGCAGACCGCCAGCAGCATCGAGCAGATCAACGGCACGGTGCGCCAGAGCGCCGAGGCCGCGCGCCAGGCCAGCCAGATGGCGGTGGCCAACGCCGAGGTGGCCGAACGCGGTGGCCGCGTGGTCGGCCAGGTGGTGGCCACCATGGACGAGATCAACCACAGCAGCAAGAAGATCAACGACATCATCGGCGTGATCGACGGCATCGCCTTCCAGACCAACATCCTGGCGCTCAACGCCGCGGTGGAAGCCGCACGCGCCGGTGAGCAGGGCCGGGGCTTCGCTGTGGTGGCCGGCGAGGTGCGCAACCTGGCCCAGCGCAGCGCCGAAGCAGCCAAGGAAATCAAGGCGTTGATCGGCGCCAGCGTGGACCGGGTCGACGCCGGCAGCCGGCTGGTGGCCGAGGCGGGCAGCACCATTGGCGAGATCGTGGCCAACGCCGAGAAGGTCTCGGCCTTCATCAACGACATCACCACCGCCGCGAACGAGCAGGCGCAGGGCATCGGTCAGGTCAACACGGCGGTCGGCCAGCTCGACCAGATGACGCAGCAGAACGCCGCGCTGGTCGAACAGAGCGCGGCCGCGGCCGAGAGCCTGAAGGACCAGGCCACCAAGCTCGCCAGCGTGGTCGCCACATTCCGGCTGGACACCGAGAGGGACTCTGTATGAACACGCTCATCAACGCCATGCGCCGTTTCCGCATCCGCACCCGCCTGATCGGCATGCTCGTGCTCATGCTGGCCATGGTGTGCCTCGTGGCCGCGACCGGCGTGCTGTCGATGTGGCAGCAGAGCCAGCGCACCGACCGGTTCATCACCCGCTCGCTGCAGCGCGCGCATGCGCTGAGCGACGTCAACCGCCAGGTCGGGGACGTCAACCGGGCGGAAAAGGACATGATCATTTACTACGACGACCGCATCACCCTCAACCAGCACCGGGACCGCTGGACCGCGGCGGTGGCGGCGGCGCAGAAGCAGCTGGAGGCGATGCGGGCCGACGCGAACGACCGGGAAGCGCCGCTGCTCGACGAGGCGCTGGCGCGCTTGACGGCCTACGCGAAGGCGACCCAGCAGATCGTGCTGCAGGTGGAGGACGGCGCGTACGACAACAGCCACACGGCCGACAAGATGCTGGGCAACGCCAAGGAGCACATGCGCGCGCTGGACGCCACCTTGCTCAAGACCGCCGAGGTGCTTGACGCGGACGCCGCCGAGGCGCGCACCGCGCGCGAGGACGGCGCGGCCCAGGCCACTTTGCTCAACCTGGGCGTGCTCGCCGGGGTGGGCCTGCTGCTGGTGCCGTTCACCTGGCTCAACATGCGCAGCATCTGCAAACCGCTGGACCGGGCGCGCGAACTGGCCACGGCCATCGCCGCGGGCGACCTGACGCACCGCGTCGACGAGGGCGAAGGGCGCGACGAGACCGCGTCGATGATGGAGGCCCTGCGTTCGATGCAGACCTCGCTGCAACAGACCGTGGGCCAGGTGCGCAGCGCCACGGACAGCATCAACACGGCCTCGGCCGAGATTGCCTCGGGCAACCAGGACCTGAGCGCACGCACCGAACAGGCCGCGAGCAACCTGCAGCAGACCGCGGCCAGCATGGAAGAACTCACCAGCACGGTGCGCCAGAGCGCGGACGCCGCGCGCCAGGCCAACCAGCTCGCCTCCAGCGCGGCCGAGATCGCCGCCCGCGGCGGCCAGGTGGTCAACCAGGTGGTGGCCACCATGGACGAGATCAACCACAGCAGCAAGAAGATCAACGACATCATCGGCGTGATCGACGGCATCGCCTTCCAGACCAACATCCTGGCGCTCAACGCCGCGGTGGAAGCCGCACGCGCCGGCGAACAGGGCCGGGGCTTCGCCGTGGTGGCCGGCGAGGTGCGCAACCTCGCCCAACGCAGCGCCGAAGCGGCCAAAGAGATCAAAGGCCTGATCGGCGCCAGCGTGGACCGGGTCGACGCCGGCAGCCGGCTGGTGGCCGACGCGGGACAGACCATGAGCGAGATCGTTGCCAGCGTGCAGCGGGTGACGGACATCATCGGCGAGATCACGGCGGCGGCGGGCGAGCAGAGCGACGGCATCGGGCAGGTCAACACGGCGGTGAACCAGCTCGACCAGATGACGCAGCAGAACGCCGCCTTGGTTGAGCAGAGCGCGGCAGCCGCCGAGAGCCTGAAGGACCAGGCCCGGCAACTGACCCACACGGTGGCGACGTTCCGGCTGGCCGCTGCCTGACATGAATATGGATTGGATACCCGGAGAAACACGATGCTGGATTCACTGAGCTTTCGCGGAAAAATCGCCCTGCAGATCCTGGCGGCGGTCGTGGGCATTGCCCTGATCGGTCTGTTGTCGGTCTACCAGTTGCGCCAACAGATGGGCGAAGGCCGTCGCGACCAGCTGGTGGCGGCGGTGGAGTCCGCCCACGCGATTGCACAAGGGTTTCGCGCGCAGGCCACGGCCGGCAAGCTGAGCGAGGCGGCGGCCCAGGAGGCGGCCAAGGAAGCCATTCGTCTGGCGCGTTACGGCAAAGAGGGCAAGGAGTATTTCTACATCTGGTCCACCGAGGGCGTGGGGGTGATGCACCCCATCAAGCCGGAGTGGGCCGGCCAGAACATGGTCGGCAAGGTGAAGGACGGCGAGGGGACGGACGTCATCGGCGCCCTGGTGAACGGCATGAAGAACGGCAGCAACGGCCGCGCCTTTGTGCACACGAACTTCCCCCGCCCCGGCAGCACGGTGCCCGTGCCCAAGCTGCAGTACATCATCCAGGTCGATGGCTGGAACTGGATGGTCGGATCGGGTCTGTACACCGACGACCTGGACGCCCAGCTCATGGCCGCCACCCTGGGCAACCTCGCGGTGGGCCTGGCGGTGCTGCTCGTGATCGGCGCTGTGGGGTGGGCCACGCTGCGCAGCGTGATGCGCCAGATCGGTGGTGAACCGGCCCAGGCCGTGGCCGTCATGCGGTCCGTGGCGGCGGGCAATCTGGCGGTCGAATTGCCCAAGGTGGTGCCCGGCAGTCTCCTGGCGGCGGTGGGGGAGATGGTCGCTTCGCTGCGCCAGACCGTGACCCAGGTGCGGCAGGCCAGCGACAGCATCGGCACGGCCTCCCAGGAAATTGCCACCGGCAACCAGGACCTGTCCACCCGCACCGAACAGACGGCCTCCAACCTGCAACAGACCGCGGCCAGCATGGAAGAGCTCACCAGCACGGTGCGCCAGAGCGCGGACGCCGCGCGCCAGGCCAACCAGCT
>NZ_JBWKZP010000018.1:0-22318 GCF_059424585.1 Hydrogenophaga sp. GW101-3F08 | reverse complement strand
TTCCACTTGAAAACCGGGCCAGCGTGAGCCGTGGCGGGCTGTCCTGGTGCGTTTCATCGGGCGCAGTGGGCAGAAGCTGGAAAATAAGCCTTGCATAATAAGAATAATAATAGTAATATTATTATTCTTATTACTGACCAAGGAAAGCCGCCATGAACCAAGCCTCTACCTCCATCCCCGCCGACGTGCGCGAACGCATCATTGCCGCTGCCGCCGATCTTTTCGAGCAGTCGGGCCGCCAGACCATGCCCACGGTCGATGCCGTGCGCCGGGCCGCCCGTGTGGACATGAACGCCGCCAGTGCCGTGATGAAGGAATGGCGCAGGGCACAGACCGCGCAGGCCGCCCCGGTGACCGTGGCCGTGCCGGAATCCGTGCAGCAGGCCAGCAGCGCAGCCGTGGCGACGATCTGGCAGCAGGCGCAGGAGCTGGCGAACGAATCCCTACGCAGTGCGCAAGCTGCATGGGAAACCGAGCGGGCCGAGCAAGACGCCATGCGGCAGGAACTGGCCGAGGCTTTCGAGCGTCAGGCCGGCGAGCTGGAAGCGGCCGGCGCTGCACTGGCCGCCGAGAAGGCAGCAGCCGAGAAGCAGGCGCAGGAGCTGGCCGACGTTCGCAAGCAACTGGCCGAAGCCGTGAGCCGGGCCGACAAGGCAGACGCCCGCATTGCTGAAATCGAACACCGGGCCGCCGACTTGCGCGGCGAGCTGGACAGGGCGCACGCCGACGCCGACCGCCTGCGCACCGAGAACACCGAAGCCCGCCAGAAGGCCGCCGCCGAGATCGAGGCCGCCCATGCCGCCACAGAGGCCGCCCGCGCCGAGCTGGTGAAGGTGCAGGCCAAGGCCGAGGCTATCGAGCAGACCCACGCCGAGCAGCGCAAGCAAACCGCCACAGAGGCCCACCGTGCCGCCGAGCGCTTGACCAAGGCTCAGGGCGAGCGTGACGACGCCACCAAGGCCGCAGCAGAGGCCAGAGAGCGCGCCGCAGGGCTTGCCGGGCAGTTGCAGGCCATGCAGGAACAGAACGCCGCTTTGCTGGCCGCGATCAAGCCACAGGGCGAACCGAAGCCCAAGAAAACACCGTCTGCCAAAGCCTGATCTTGGCGACAGCTTCACCGCAGCCGTCACCAACGGCCGCCGCGTTTTGGTTGTTTCGTGCCCGCATTCATTGCCAGTTGTGGCCCGTGTCATGGCTGGAAGCAGTGTCAAGGGCACGCCCGGAAGCCGCACGCGGAGCGCAGCCCGTAGGGCGAGCACCGAACGGGTGAGGACGTGGGCGAAGCCGAACCCTTGATGCTGATGGAGGCCATAGAGCCTATCGGCAAGGGGGAGGGACGAAGGGCGAAGCCCGCCACCCCTGCCCCCGCAGCCAGTCGGGCAAGAACCGACGCGGGATGCAACCCGAAGGGGGTTGCCCAAGCGAAGCGCGGAGGGTTTCCCGCTGGCGACAGAATCACGCGATCGAGGAAGATCCGCCGTCACCAAATAGAAACCCCGCCGAAGCGGGGTGCGTGAGGTATTGAAAGGCTTTTCAGGTGCGCTTGCGTTGCAGGTTTTCAATCACGTTCTGCTTGTATGCCGGTTGCCAACCGCCCGGAGGCCGGGGCGTTCCTGATGGTGCAGGAGTGCCGCCCTTTACCTGATTGGGATTGAGCCACTTTCTGGCAGCGGCTGCGCCACGGCCTAGACCCACGGCCCCCGCGCCAATGGCCTTTGTTCCGCGACCCGCAGCACCGGCCGCCTGACTCAAACCGCCGACACCCATAACCGCCATTGCAAAACCGCCTGCCAGCGCACTAGCCATGCTCATAACGCCCTTGGTGACGGCGTAAAGGATGGCGGCAACTACGAGCAGTTCAAGGGCCACGCCGAGCATGTTTTGATCGGAGTCCATCACGACTTTCGATATTTCATGATCGTAGATCGTGACCCCAAGCGTAAGCACTACAGCAGTCAGTGCAACGATAAGCGTGTGGTTCAAAACGTACCCAATCCACTGATCGAAGAAACGCGCAGTGACCGGGAACATTAGGCACATGATGAACAACGGCCCGATGGCGAACAGGATTTTCAGATAGAAGGTGGAAACCATGATTGCGATGCCGCCAACGACAACGACCAGGGCAAAGCCCACGGCAATGATGGCCGCAATAATCCACCACCCAATGGAAGTGCTAATTTCCGTCCATCCAGCTTCCTGCGCCTTTTGCTTACATTGCAAGATCAGCTCAAGACCTTTACTCAGGCTGCTATCAAGCGATGCATATATAGGCCCGCCACCGCCGCCGCTGAAAGCCGCCGTCAAGCCTTCCTCGATACCCTTGAGCGCAGACACGACACCATTCAAATACATGTCGGCATTTAGAGCCATTACGCCGATAATCATGACTTTCGCGGCTTTTATCAAGCCGTCGCCTCCGGGGCTTTGTACCTTCCCGAAAATAAGCATGTAGCCATACATAACGATGTAGAGCGTTAAACCGCCCAGCGCCCAATAATAAATTTTGTCAATGGTTGCGGTTGCAACATCAACGACAAATGTATTCGTGGCGTTATCAATAGTTTGCCCAATTGCGGTGAAAACGCTTGTGGTTGCAGTCATTTTCGTTCCCCTCCCAATTTGATGCCTTGCAGGGGCTGGACGTTGAGGCCGCCCCGCTTCGCACCATCGACCGCCGATTCAGCGCGACTTGCATTGATGCAGTTTGGAGAGGCCGCCAGTTCGCCCGGATTGGCCTTGCACTTGGCAAGCATGGCGGCCCGTTCGGGGGCATTTGCCTTGTACCAATCGACGGTTTGCACCGGGTCATTGTCTTTGCAGCCCGCGAGAGCGACAGCCGCAAGGAACAGGAGCGCAGAGAGCTTTTTCATGTTTTTCATTTGTGCACCTCGCGGGAAGTAACGTCGATAACCCGGCCGTTAGGCATGGCGTGCGCGACTTCGGCGGCCGTGATGATTTGCCGGGTAGCCAAGAACCGCAATGCCGCCTCAGCGATGCCGGCGTGTGTTGCATTGGTGAAGCGTTCGCGGCCGTTGAAATAACCGATAGCCAAGGAGGCTACGGCGCAGGACACCGCCATGAACATGCATTCCCAGCTTGCCGCAGGTGCTTTTTGAAAGAGAGGCAGCGAAAAGCCGAACCAATCATGAGCGGCCCAATAGACGACCATGAGCGCAGCGAAAAGCGAAACGCCATCCATTGCGAACATATGATGTTCGCGGCCGATGGTTTCATTCCACTTTCCGAACTTACGGACGGCCAGCCAGAAATTGACTACCAATTGGGCGTAGAAGCCCACAACGAGAGCAGCGAGAACGTAAATCATGGCGTGCCCCTTAGTTGCGAATGGAAAAGGTCATGGGCTGGATTTTTAGCCCTTCGCGTTTGGCAGCATCCTTCATCGACATTTCACGGGCACGCTGCACTTGCACCTTTTCTTCCGCAGCGGCGACCATTGCATAAAGCTGCAATTTCGTTTGTTCGTTTTGGATGTTCGCCTGTTCGGCGGCTATCCGGCCTTGCAGTTCTGCGATGGCCTTCGGGTCTTGTGTGTCGTTGATCTTTGCCATGAGCTGGTCAATCTGATTGATACGGCTCTTTGCGGCGTTGTAGGCATCCAGTGCAAAGCCCTTGTCTTGCGCTGGCTTCACCGCTCTGGCTTCGCAGGCTGTGCGTTGTTCGCTGCTCACGATGTGCGCGCAGCTATCGAACACCTTGTTTTGTTCGTACACAGTGCGGGCCGTGCCGCTTAGGCCCGAATAGCCGCCATTTTTTACGCTGTCATAGACCGCCTGCCAGTCGCCGGGCAGGTAGTCGCGCAAGGCCGGGTTGTTCATGATGTTGCCAAGACCACGCGAGCCGGTCAGCGATTCATATTGCTGTTTGGCTTGCTCAATCTGGCTCATCATCTGGTCATATTGAAGTTTCCACTTCGCAATGGTTTCGACCTGCTGCGCGATGCTTTGCGCGATGGATGCGCCGTCAGTGACGGGAATTTGAGCGTGGGCAGTATGGGAGCCGAAAAGCATCCAGCCAGCCACGCCGACGACGGAAAGAAATTTGATGGTACTAAGCATGTTCGCCACTCCAAAGGTTGAGGGCGAACGCCGGGCCGTCTTTCCGGCCTGTCTGTCGGCTCTTGCGAGCTACTGTTCCCGACTGTCAGGGCTTGTTTAAGGCCCGTATCCGGTACGCCGTGGCGTCCTTGGGATGTGGTCTATGCGGCGCGTCTTTCCGCTGCTTGTCCGGTGGCTCTTGCGAGCTTCTTTCCCACCTGTCAGGCCCGTTCTTTTCGGGGCCGCACCCGGTACGCCGAGGCGTTCTTAGGGCATAAAAATCAGCGTTCGTTTTGTTGTTCACGCATACCAAAACCCAATGTTTTGGCATGCCCGATTTTCCCATTTTGGCGCGCTTACGTCGATGGTGACAGGCGCACCGAGGTGGGAAGCCAGCCTGTCACCACTTATTTACTCATTTGAGTATAACACCGAAACCGCGCAATGAGTAGATGAATTTAAGGGGTTTTTACTCATTAACTCAAATATGCGGGTTCGACCTCTGGCATGGCCTGATAGTCAATCTTGACCGTGGCGACCGGCTGGCCGGGTATCTTGAGGAAGCCTTGCAGGTCGGGCAGGTTCAGCACTTCCGACGACATGATGGCGGCTTGCCGCACGCGCTGCATGTTGTAATTGGTATTGAACGATTCCGAGCTTTGGCCGGGATTCGTCAGGCCGCCCGAGCTGGTGCCCTGCCCCGTCGTCATTTGCAGCCGGTCAATGTCCTGTTCGCCAAGTTCCTTGCTGAAATATTCGGCTGTCTCGTTGTCGCCAGCCCGCAAAATCAGCTTTATGGACAGGTTGGCGAGCAGCGTTTGCGCCTCGTCCTTGCCGTAGGTTTCGCGCAGTTGCGACACCGTTTGCAGGCCAAGCACACAGCGCCCGCCGTACTTGCGTAGCTTCGTCAGGCCGCCGCGCAGACTGGACACCTTGCCG
Source organism: Hydrogenophaga sp. GW101-3F08 (assembly GCF_059424585.1). Classification (NCBI taxonomy): domain Bacteria; kingdom Pseudomonadati; phylum Pseudomonadota; class Betaproteobacteria; order Burkholderiales; family Comamonadaceae; genus Hydrogenophaga; species Hydrogenophaga sp. GW101-3F08. The sequence goes on along the minus strand of NZ_JBWKZP010000018.1, from coordinate 17,321 downwards.
AGCGAATCGACTTCATCGAACACGAACCACAAGCCGCGATCTTGGTTTTCCGACAGGCTCAGACCTTCGACAATACCGAGTTCCAGGAGCGAAGCCACCAACCCGCGCAGCATCCCCATTTGATCGTCGCGGTAGGTCACGAACAGCCACCCGGTGCGCGTTTCGTCCTGCACCCATTCACGCACGGAGAAGGTGCCGGCATCGGGCAGGTAACGCCACACGCCGAGATAGGTAGCGATGATGCCCCGCGTGTTGTTCAGCATCTTGTCATTGCCCTTGGCGCACAGGATGGCGGCCGGCGTGCCGGCCAGCAGCTCGCCCAGCTCCTTTATGTCGGCCGAGCTGACATAGTGCAGCAGCCGCTTTACCGAGCGTTCCCCGCGTTGATGCAGGGCCAAGAGCGTTTCACCGAGCAGCGTTTGCGCGTAGTGGTGCCACTCTGCCCCCTCCCCCGTGCCGTCCGGCACGGCTGCCTTTGCGATGCGCTGGCAATCGTATTCAGCCCGGATTTCAGCGAAGGGCGACCAATCGACCGAGCGCCGATCAAACGGGTTAAACAGCACATCGCCAGGACGGCCGAAGCGGGAGAAGAACCCCCCGGCCGGGTCAGCGATCAAAGCGCGTTCGTTGCGTGCCCGCACGGCCCGCAGAACCCGGTTAATCGCCTGCGTTTTGCCCGCGCCCGTGGTGCCGCTGAAAAGCATGTGCTGCGCTTCCAACATGCGCGGGACGACCACCCCGCCAATCTCAATATCCACGTCGGCCGGCTTCGCCTTGTCGCCGTACATGCGGGCTTGCAGATCGGAGCCGCCGACAACTTCCGTACCCCTGATGACCGTTTCTTGGCCGTGCGGCGCGTAGTTGGCGCGGGCCATCATGTGACCCCAAATTCGGGTTTGACAGAACACCGCGACCACGGCCACGCCGATAGAGAGCAAGGCCGAAGATTCGCCGCTGGCGATCATGCGGGGGATGGCCGAGCCGAGGCCGTACAGCACGGCCACGGCCCACAGGCAGAGCCACACCCACGTTACCCACGTTGCAGGCTCTTTGCCCTTAATCGTATTGAACAGGTTGCGGCCAAGCATGAAGGCCGCGCCGGCCAGCAGCAGCAGGGTTAGAACAAGTGCTGGTTTCATTGGCGTTCCCTTGCGGCCTGAATCCGCTCTTTTGTCTTGGCGTCCAAACTATCCCACACCGTGCCTACGGCACGGCCAAAGGCCGCTTGGTCGTCAATCTGTTTGCCATACAGCAGGTGCGAACCGTAGAAGCCGAGCGCCCCGGCTAGGAGACTTCCGGCGAAGGCTACGGCAATCCATTGCCAGCGTTGCCGGGTTTCCCCCTTCGCCGCGTCCTGATGGATGCGGGCCGACGTTGCCAGCTCGCGGGCTGCACTGGCGAGCGCTTCGCCGGCTTCTTCCCGTAGTGCCGCCTTGAGAGAGTCCCGCAGCGCGACCTTTTCGGCCGCCGCGAAGTTTCCGAACGAGGCTTTTTCAGCCTTGCCGATCTGTTCGGCGCTGGCCTTTGCATCTTTCACCGCCAGGGCGATAGCGCCGAGGGTTGGAGCCGTGGCTTTTTCCAAGCCTTCAGGCAGTGCCTTGATTAGATCGTGAAGTCGCCCAACGTCGCCCATCAGGTCATATATGAAGGCGTCTTTGACGGTCTTGTGTATGGGTTCAGTTTCCATACCTGCCCCCTTATTTGAACAGGGTAGAGAATACAGAATCGAGGTTTCGATTCACGCTGCGCGCCAGTGCTTTAAGGCCGTGCATATCACCCCAATGGCTGCGCTCTTTCGCGCTGGCGTCAGGGTTATTTTTAATCAAAGCCTTGTAATCTGTTTCATCGGCAAGCAATGCGCCAATCGTGATCCCTTTTGCGCCGAGAGCATCGAACAATTCATTTTCAAAAATCGCCGCTTTTATGTCGGCAATTGCGTTTTTCTCTTTCTTAACGTAGTTCAGGACATGCGGGAATTCATCCGCCACGTCAGATTCAACCTTGTTGAACACGATGCGGATTTTTTGCGGCTCAATGCCAATTTCTGCAAGGGCCATAACTGTTTTGATGGTTTCTTTTTGCCCCTTTGTATCGGATTCAACAGGGATAACGAAGAAGTCTATTTCTTCATGAGATTCATCAATTTGAACCATGCCGGACAAGAACTGTTCAAGACTCCCGTTTCCAACGTCAATGATTGCGTTGTCAGAAAGAACCAGCTTTTTATGCAGGTCGCGGAATTTCTTTGCTGCCATTTGATCGACTTCAAGACCTAGGCCGGCCGCTGTTTCATTCACCGATTCAATGGCGAAAATTTCCGCCCCATCCATACGAGGGGCGAGCATTTGCGCTGCAATAGTGGTTTTGCCTGCGCCGCCGGTATAGCTGACCATTGCGATTTTCATATTTATTCCTTGTCGTTTCCGTAGTCTTCGAGGTTGATTTCCCGCCTAGATGCCTTGCGAACATCGGCCGGGTTCGTGATGCGCGCTTGGGGTTCCCCTGCGGGTTCCTGCTGCGGTGCTTGGGCTGGCTGCGGCTTGGCCGCTGCTGGTTTTTGGTCATGACCAAAACCGGGTTTCAGGTCTGGCGATCCTCCTTTTTCTTCTCGCCGCTTGATGTACTTCGACAGGCCAGCAATCGACATTTGCACCCCGTTGGCGGCGAGGAATTCGCACACCTGTTCCAACGTGCAGCCGCTTTGCCGGAGCTTGGTTATGTCGTTCCAGAAGGGCGCCAGCCGGGAGCGTTGCCCGGCTGGCGTGACCTTCTTTAAGAACTCGTTTGCGTCCACTGATAGGCTCCTTTGCCAACATTCAACAAGTTTAGACAGTTTTAGCCATTCAATCAACCTTGTTTCAACATGTTTTTAACATGGTTAGACTGTTCTAGCCATTGTTTATACACCAATTCGACACGCATTGACAGGCTTTCGACGCTGGCAGTAGAATGCTGGCGTGATGTGTTGAACAGATAGGCACGTCGGATATGTTTACAAAAGCGCTCCGCGTTTTGAAACATATCCCGTGCCCAAAGGGGTGCCCCCCTTTGGAAACCTGCCACCGGCCCCCTACGGGAGCCGGGCCGCATGGCGACAGATCCACGCCCACCAGGTCGCGGATTCGTCACCAGCAGCACAAGCCGCCCGGCAGCTTCGCAGCCGGTCATTAACCGCCCTGCCCCGTGCCATCGAGGCGGGCACGAGACAGGAGCCGCGACCATGCCGCGCAAGCCCAAAGAGCCAACCCGCACGGTAAGTTTCCGGCTTACCCTGCCCGACCATGCCGCCTATCTGGCGAAGGCCAGCGCGGCCGGTGTGAAGCCGTCCGAGTTCTTCCGTGATGCAGTGCTGACCAACCGAACGCAGGTGGTCGCACGGGTTCAGCCGAGCAGCGACAAGCGCCGGCTGATTTACCTTTTCAACAAGGCCAGCAACAACCTGAACCAGCTTGCCCACACCGCCAATGCCGCCGAGCTGGCCGGCACTGTCACCCCGGCCACTTACGCCGGGATTCTGGCCGAGCTGCAAACGCTGGCCGACTCGATGAAAAAGGCAATCCGCGATGCTGATTAGAGTGCGTGGCGGCGATGCCGGGATAAAGGAGTATTTAGAGAACGGGCAGAAAGACGGCCGGGACTACAGCCGGGACGAGCTGGACGAGCGCGTTATTTTGTCGGGCGATCTGGAACTAACCGATGCCGTTATCAACAACATGGACAAGACCGGCGAGCGTTATTTGCATATCACGCTGGCTTTCAAAGAGGACGAAATCAGCCGGGAAAAGTTGCAGGAGATAACCGACGAATTTAAGCAATTCGCCATGACGGCTTATGAAGGCGATGAATATAACTTCTATGCCGAAGCGCACTTGCCGAAACTGAAAACCTACACCAACCAGAAAACCGGCGAGCTAGTCGAGCGCAAGCCGCATATTCATATCGTCATCCCTGAATACAACCTATTGAGCCAGCGGAATCTAAACCCGTTCGGCAAGGTAGACCAGCAAACAAAATTCCTTGAAGCCTTTCAGGAACACATCAACGCCAAATATGGGCTTGCCAGTCCGAAAGATAACCGGCGCATTGAATTTACCGACGAGAGCGCGATTATTTCCCGCTACAAGGGCGACTATTTCAAGGGCGCGAATCACGACCTGAAAGAGCGCATCTTGTCCGACGTGCTGGACAAGGGCGTTAGCGGCTTCGACCAGTTCCGCGCCATCGTTGCCGAGCATGGCGACACCAAGACCCGCAACGCTGGTAAGGCCGGCGAATATCTCAACGTGAAGCCAGAGGGCGCGGTCAAGGGCGTGAACCTGAAAGAGTACGTTTTCAGCCGTGAATTCATCGAAATGCCCGCCGCTGAAAAGCGGCAGAAGCTGGCCGGCGAAATCCGCGCAGGGTACGAGGACACCAAAGCGCCCCGCCCTACCCCGGCCGATATTGCCGACCGCTTGCAGGAATGGCGCGAAGTGCGGGCCGCCGAACTGAAATACATGAACAGCGGCAACCGCAAAGCCTATGCCGCCTATCGTGAAGCCGACCCCGAGCAGCGCCGGGCGATTCTGGCCGAGCGTGCCACCGCGTTCTACGGTAGGCACCGCCCGGCCGTGGAAATCCCACATGACCCGGAGCAAGAGCGCCCGGCCAGAGCGCCCGAACAGGCCCGCGCCAGTGAGCCGACCCCGGCCCCTTCGCGTGAGCGTGACGGCCGCCAGACCGATAGCGTTGTGGGCCAGTACGAGGCCGAGCGCCGCGAGCGTGCAGCCCGTGGCACCGACAGCAGCCGGGCCGAGTTCAACACCATCAAACGGGAGCTGGACGCCGCCCGCTTGCTGGCGAGCCTCAGCCGCACGCATGGCGTGATGCCCGATAAATACGAAGTGACCAAGGGCAAGGACGGCGGCGACCGCATCCGGTGCGGCCGGCGAAATCTGAACGTGTCCGACTTCCTCACCCAAGAGCTGCATTTGCCTTGGCGTGATGCCGCGCCGATCTTGCAACAGACCTACGCCGACCAAATGGGCCACGCTGCCCCACAACAGGCCCGCCCTGCCCTGCGCCGCGACCTTTGGGCCGAGTACCGCCGCGAATGGCAACCACAGCAGCGCGAGCGCCGGGAACAGGATTGGCAGGAGCAGAAGAAGCGCGAGCAGGAGCGCCGCGCCGAGCTGCGCCGCGAATACCTGGCCGAGCGCCGGTCCGTTCAGAACGACCGGACTTTGAAGCCTGCAGAGCGCAAGGCGGCTTTGTCGGTTTCCAGCATGGGCAAGGTTGTGAAGGACATAGAGCTACGCAAGGCCATTGCCGCCGAGCGTGACGCCTTGAAGGCCCGCTATCGGATGAAGCCGGCCGACCAGTACCGCGCCTATCTGGCCGAGCGTGCAGGCAACGGCGATGCCGATGCACTGGCCGAGCTGCGCCGGCAGCGCAGCCCGCAGCGTGCCCCTACTGGCGAGCGCATCGAGCACCAGACCGGCCAGCAGCCCGAGGCCGCGCCGATCATGAAGCCCGCCGCGTACAAGGTCGATCAACAGGGCAACGTGACCTATTACGACCAGCAGAAGCGGGCCATGTTCACCGACCGGGGCGAAGCCGTGGAATTCGGCCAGCAGGAGCGCGACACCATCGAGCAGGGCTTGCGCCTCGCCCTTGCCAAGTTCGGCCCGCATATCCGCTTGCGTGGCGGTTCCGAGGAATACAACAACATGATGGCCGACGTGGCGGCCGATGCCGGCCTATACGTCGAGTTCAGCGACAAGGCTTTGCAAGACCGCTACAGCCAGCGCCGGGAAGCCACCCAAGCCGGCCGCGACTACTTCACCAAGAACAAGGCGGCACAAGGCGGCCAGCAGTCCGAGCGCGACCAGCCAGAGCAGGCCACGCAGCGCGAACGAGAGCAGCAGGCACAGAAGCCAGACCACGGCCGAGGGCGCTAACCGCCCTGCCCTGCCGGGCTTTGCTGAAAATGAGCGAATGAGTAAAAGAGTTCTTACTTAACGTGCGATTCCTTGCTATACTCAAATGAGTAAATGCACGTTAATTTCATTCACTCAGGAGGCTCCATGCAGGTTATCGCCGTGTTGAACCAGAAAGGCGGGTCAGGAAAAACGACCATCGCCACCCACCTAGCCCGCGCCCTGCAACTGGACGGGGCCAGCGTGTTGCTTGTCGATTCCGACCCACAAGGCAGCGCCCGAGATTGGGCAGCCGTGCAGGACGACAACCCGGTTACGGTTGTCGGCATCGACCGCCCCACCATTGACCGCGACCTAAAGGCCATCGGCCATAAAGATTTTGTGGTGATCGACGGCGCACCGCAGGCGGCAGACCTTGCCGTTTCCGCGATCAAGGCCGCCTCTTTCATCCTGATACCCGTGCAGCCCAGCCCTTACGACATTTGGGCGACGGCCGATCTTGTCGAGCTGGTGAAACAGCGCATCGAAGTCACGGACGGGAAGCTACAGGCTGCGTTCGTTGTGTCGCGTGCGATCAAGGGCACCCGCATAGGCGCGGAAATCACCGAGGCTTTGGCCGGCTATGGCCTGCCCGTTCTGGAATCCCGCATCACGCAGCGCGTGAGCTATCCCGGCACGGCCGCAGCAGGGACAACCATTCTTGACGCCGAGCCAGACGGCGACGGTTCCGGCGAAATCCGCGCCTTGATGAATGAAATTAAGCAAAAACTCGTTTGAGTAAATGAGGAAATAATCAGATGAACACCACCACCAAGGGCGCATTGAGCGCCGGCCGCCCGAGCGCCAAGAGCAACAAGGCCGCCACCCTTGCCAGCCTTGCCGACAAGGCCGCCACCGTCCGCGTGAACTTCGATCTAGACCGTGACCAGCACATCAAATTGAAGCTGTACGCCACGAAGCAGGGCAAGAGCATCAAAGAGGTGTTGAGCGACTACGTTGCACAGCTTCCAGAGTAAAGGAGCGATTACTTAAATGAGTGAATACACAAATGAGCGAGCGATTGATTCAGCTACAGACCTGAATCTGATCCGCGAGCAGTGCGGCACGCTTGAGCTTGCCTTGCAGACCGAAACCGACCCGGCCCGCCTGTCCGACTTGCGCCGCGAGCTGGCCGAGTGTCGGCAGCGTGCTTTTGAAGTCGAGCAGCGCGACCAGCCAGCGGCCGAGCGTGAAGCAGGCGGCCCGGCCGGCGACTCGCTGCCCCCGGCCGCCGTTCGTGGCGACAGCGAGAAGGCCGCCCCGTTCGTCACCATCGAGGCCGCAGACCCGCGCCCGGACTATGCCGGCATGTATGCCGCCGAGCGCATCGAGAACGCCGAGCTACGGCAGGAGCTGGCCGCAGAAGGGCAGGGCGGGCCATCGAGCAGTGGCGGCATGGAGCGCGAACGCATCGACCCTGAAATTTCCCGCCTTGCCGAGCTGGCCGAAGCCCACCGAACCGGCGTGCAAATGTTTGGCGGCATCTACGGCGGCGGCCCGGCCGTGCCGCAGGCCGGCGACCATAGCCCGGCACTGGTGGAGCTGGCCGAGCAGCACGAAGCCCGCTTGCTGGCCCGTGATGAGGCGTTTTCCGGTGAAGTCGTCGCGCAGATCGAGCGCGAGAACGAAAGCCCGGCCTACGTCATCGAGGCTGACGGCGACCGCGTGATGGTTCCAGAGGTCGAGGGCGCAGAAATGGACGTGGGCGACGACGTGGAAATCAGCCGCGACCAGCAGGGCAACTATGAAGCCGAAGCCGGCCACGATTACGGCCGTTGAGGAAATGAGCGGTTGAGCGAATGAGTAAAGACGTGCGGGAAATCATAAGCCGGTTTTGGGCCTCTTACCAACCCCGTGAGGACGAGCCGAGCGCGGAGGAACTGGCGCAGGTAGCCGAGGATGCGCGGCAACGTGCGGCAGCGGTCCCACCGGAACCGGCTTGCGTGGAATGGTGGTCAGTGTTGCCGATGGCCGTGCAACAGAAATGGCTTGCCAACCCCAAAACGCCCACCATGCGCGAGGCGTGGCGCGAGCGCTGCAAGCGCCTAGAGGCGGTCAACTTCGGCCGCGCATCCGTTGGCCTTGAAGGATTCAAGCCAAGTCCGGAAGACGAAGCCTTGGCCGGGCGCTTCATCAATGGCGAAATCGAGTTTTCCGAGGTAATCGAAACCGTCAAAGAACAGGCGCAGCGCCTGCGCTAGGTAGCCGGTGACCGGCTTGTGTGTCTCGGTCGGCAAAGGCTCGGGCCTGTTCATGGCAGACTCTCCGCATGCTGTACCAGCTCGGTCGGCATGGTGGCCAACTGCACCTCCAGATCGGCCAATGCTTCGCGCCGACGTTCGACGAACTGGCGCAGCACGGCAAGCTGCGCGGCCGCTTCGTCGCCGTCCGCGGTATCCAACGCCCGGCACAGCCGCGCCAGCGCGTCGAGACCGATACCCGCTTCGAAAGCAGCCCGCACGAAGCACAGCCGTTGCAAGGCCGCATCGTCGAACAGGCCGTAGCCGCCAGGGGTGCACGCCACCGGCCGCAGCAGTCCGCGCAGCAGGTAGTCGCGCACGATGTGCACGCTCACCCCGGCATTAAGGGCCAGCCGGGACACCGTGTAGGCGTTCATCGAACACCTCCTTTTTCTCACCCGGCGCAGCAGGAAAGCTGCTTCACATCCTTGTTAAAGGTCTGCGCCGCGAGCTTCAGTCCCTCGACCATCGTCAGATAGGGGAACAACTGGTCGGCCAGTTCCTGCACGGTCATCCGGTTACGGATGGCGAGTACCGCCGTCTGGATCAGTTCGCCGGCTTCCGGCGCGACCGCCTGTACGCCGATGAGCCGTCCACTACCTTCCTCGATGACCAGCTTGATGAAGCCGCGTGTGTCGAAGTTGGCGAGCGCACGCGGCACGTTGTCCAAGGTCAAGGTGCGACTGTCGGTCTCGATCCCGTCGTGCTGGGCCTCTGCCTCGCTGTAGCCCACGGTGGCGACTTGCGGATCGGTGAACACCACGGCAGGCATGGCGGCAAGGTTAAGCGCCGCGTCACCGCCCGTCATGTTGATCGCCGCACGGGTGCCGGCCGCTGCCGCCACATAGACGAACTGAGGCTGGTCGGTGCAGTCGCCGGCCGCGTAGATGTCCGGCGTGCTGGTCCGCATGCCGACGTCGATGACGATAGCGCCTTGCAGGTTGAGCGCGACACCTGCCGCGTCCAGTGCCAGGCTGCGCGTGTTGGGCGAGCGACCGGTGGCGACCAGCAGTTTGTCGGCGCGCAGCTCGCCGTGCGCCGTGGTGAGCACGAATTCGCCGCCCTCGTGCGCGACCTGGCTGGCCTGGGTGTGCTCCAGCACCTCGATCCCTTCGGCGCGGAACGCCGCCGTGATTGCCTCACCGATGGCCGGGTCTTCGCGGAAGAACAGGGTGCTGCGTGCAAGAATCGTTACTTTGCTGCCCAGTCGGGCGAACGCCTGCGCCAGTTCCAGCGCTACCACCGACGAACCAATCACGGCCAGCCGCTCAGGAATGGTGTCGCTGACCAGTGCTTCGGTGGAAGTCCAGTACGGCGTGTCCTTCAGGCCGGGAATCGGCGGCACGGCCGGACTCGCGCCGGTGGCAATCAGGCAACGGTCGAACGCCAGCACACGTTCGCCACCACCGTTGAGTTGCACGGTCAGGCTGTGCGCGTCCTTGAAACGGGCTTCGCCGTGCAGCACGGAGATGGCGGGATTGTCATCCAGGATGCCTTCGTATTTGGCGTGGCGCAGTTCGTCGACGCGCGCCTGCTGCTGGGCCAGCAACCGCTCGCGCAAGATCGTCGGCGGTGTGGGCGGCATGCCGCCATCGAACGGGCTTTCTCGGCGCAAGTGGGCGATGTGCGCGGCGCGGATCATGATCTTGGACGGCACGCAGCCGACATTGACGCAGGTGCCGCCAATAGTGCCGCGCTCGATCAAGGTGACGTGCGCGCCTTGCTCGACGGCTTTCAGCGCCGCCGCCATCGCCGCGCCACCGCTGCCGATAACGGCAATATGCAATCCGCCACCGTCACCACCAGCCTTGTCGCCGCTACCTAGCCATTCGCGCATCTTTCCGAGCAAGCCACCGCCCACCGGAGGCACGGGCGCGTCGGCGAGCGTGGCCCGATAACCGAGTCCGGCCACGGCGGCAGTCAACGCGTCCGGCGATATGCCGGCCTCGACGGCGAGTTTGGCGCTGCCCTTCGTATAGGAGACATCCGCCGACTGCACGCCGGGAACTTTCTCCAGGGCTTCCTTGACGTGCGTCGCACACGAGTCACAGGTCATGCCGGTGATTTTGAGGGTGGTCATTCATCGTTCCTTTTCTGTGTTGGCCGCTGGCTCACGCAGTCAGTCGTGTTTCGCGGGGAGTTCGCAGCCATCCGGGCCGCAGCGGCGATTTACCGGCGAAACCAAGTCCCAGATCGACACGCCGATCATCAGGGCTAGGCCGGTGTATACGAGGCGCGCTGTCCACCAGTTGCCAAGCAACCAGACGGTTCCGGCGAACACGATGGCTGGCCCGATCATGCCGAGCAGGCTGCGGTGCCATTGCCGATGACTGAGCCAGCCCAGTGCATTCGCCAGCAAAGCGACGACGGCGAACAGCGGCAGCAGCGTGAAAATGAACAAGCCTTCGTATTCCTGTAGAAAGCCCAGCCCGATGGCCGCGCCCAAGCTGGCGATGGCCGGAAAACAGGCGGCGCAGCCCATCGCGGAAACCACACTGCCAAGCGCGCCGGCCTTGTCGGCAATGCGTGTGATCAGTCCCATGATCGCCCCAGGGTCGGGTTCAGTGGCTCACTGCTTGACGCTGGAGGGATAGCCCGCGTCCCCGGTTGCCTTGGTCAGCTTCTGCACACTGGTCTTGGCATCATCGAAGGTGACCACCGCTTCGCGGGTCTCGAAGGTCACGGCAACTTTACTGACGCCATCGACCTTGGAAATCGCCTTCTTGACGGTGATCGGACAGGCCGAGCACGTCATGCCCGGTACGGACAGCGTGACGGTCTGGGTAGCGGCCCACACGGGGGCAACAACGGCGGCGAGGGCGAGGGAGGCAAACAGTTTCTTCATGGTGAACTCCGATCAGTAGAAAAATGGCATGACATAGGGAAATCCGAGCGCGACCAGAACCAGTACGGCCACGACCCAGAAAATGAGCTTGTAGGTCGCTCGCACTTGGGGAATCGCGCAGACCTCACCCGGCCTACAGGCTTGCGCAGGGCGGTAGATGCGCCGCCAGGCGAAGAACAACGCCACCAGCGCTGCGCCGATGAAAATCGGGCGATACGGCTCCAGCACGGTCAGGTTGCCGATCCAAGCCCCGCTGAAGCCCAAGGCGATCAGAACCAGCGGCCCGAGGCAGCAAGCGGAGGCGAGGATGGCGGCCAGCCCGCCGGCGAAGAGCGCGCCGCGCCCAGTTTGTGGTTCAGACATGCGCTTGTCCTTTTGGATTTAAATTGGATAGCGTAACCTTACTTCCGTACTCATGTACGGAGTCAAGCGATATGGAAAACAATTTAGAGAACCTGACCATTGGCGTTTTTGCCAAGGCGGCCGGCGTCAATGTGGAAACGATCCGCTTCTATCAGCGTAAGGGCTTGCTGCCGGAACCGGATAAGCCTTACGGCAGCATTCGCCGCTATGGCGCGGCGGATGTGACGCGAGTGCGATTCGTGAAATCGGCCCAGCGGCTGGGCTTCAGCCTGGATGAAATAGCCGATCTGCTGCGGCTCGACGACGGCACCCACTGCGAGGAAGCCAGCAGCCTGGCCGAGCACAAGCTTCAGAACGTGCGCGAAAAAATGGCCGACCTGGCGCGCATGGAAACCGTGCTGTCTGAACTGGTGTGCGCCTGCCATGCGCGCCAAGGGAACGTCTCCTGCCCGCTGATTGCTTCGCTGCAAGGGGAGGAAGAACCGCGCAATGCCGACGCGGTGTAGCCGAGGGGCTTCGCCTTAGCGTGCTTTATTTTCCGTTTTCTGAGACGACCCCTGTCAGACGGTAGCCGCCGAAGCCCAGGAAGCAGCGACATTGAGGAAATGAGGAAATGAGTAAAAACACCAGAGCGCCCGCTACGATGCCCGTGCCAATGTCGGCCTTGAAGGGTTCAAGCCTTCCGAGGAAGCGGAACAACGCGCAGCCCGGTTTGTGGCTACAACCCCTTGCCGGTGAAATCGACCTTGCCGAGTTCGTGAATCCGGCACGCTGAAACTGTCTTGGCGACAGATTCACGATCTGGCCAGCTCCTTTTTGTCACCAGTTGCCCGCCGTCGCTTGCCCTTGGCAGGCGCGGCGAGCCGCCCGAGGTAGTCGCGCATATCGGTTTCGCTGATCGTGCGGAACTGGCCGCGCAGCAGCTCCGAGAGGTTCCCCTCCGACAGCCCTAGCAGCTTGGCCGCCTTCCCATTGGTCAAGCCCTGCGCCTTGATGGCCTCTTGTATCTGCATTGCAATTCCCGCTTTCGCGGCCATGCCTTCGGCGTCATCCATGCCGAGGGCGGCATAAACGCTGCCCGTGGTTTCCTCGATACCCAGTTGCGCGAACAAGTCGGCGGCGTCTTTCGCGTGATGAATGTCTATGCCGGCGCTGCTGTCTCGCAGCGTTTTCGCCGTCGTTTCGTTCGGTTCGTAAGCGTGTTTATAGAACGTGCTGCGCCCGATGCCGAGCGCCTTGCAGACTTCGGCCGGGCCTCGACCGCTGGCCGCCAACGCCTGAATCGCCGCGATCTTTTCCGCAGGCAGGCCCGGCCGTCCACCTTTGCGGCCACGCGCCCGCGCAGCCGCAAGCCCGGCCATCGTTCTTTCAACGATCAAGCGCCGCTCAAACTCAGCCAGAGCCGCGAACACATGGAACACCAGACGCCCGGCCGCCGTGCTGGTTTCTATGCGTTCCGTCGTGCTTTCAAAGCCCACGCCGGCCGCTTCCAGTTCGCCAACGACCTTGACCAGCTCAGGCAGTGACCGGCCGAGCCGGTCAAGCCGCCACACTACCAACGAATCGCCCTTGCGGGCGAAGGCGAGGGCGTCAGCCAGTCCGGGCCGTTCGGCCTTGGCACCGCTGGCCGTGTCGGTGAATACCTTTTCACAGCCGGCCGCCGTCAGGGCGTCCCGTTGGAGATCCATTTTTTGATCGTCGGTCGATACCCGCGCATATCCGATTTTCATTGTGTTGTCCGCTTACCCGTGAAAACGCTCATGTTACGGACTTTTCACGCTTTTGTTTAGTAGACGGGATTGGAGACAGGCAAAGCCACGGAAACAGCCTGGAATCGAAGCCGGGTTGAGGTGTGTAAAAAAATCCACAAAATGACCGTTTAAGGACTTTGGAACGCTTGCACGATTTCTAATTTTCATGCAGAATACAATCTGATTAGTGACGTATAAGGAGAACACCATGCAGAGCATGACCCTTGAACAGCTTCGCGTTGCCAGCAATGCCGGCGGCGTTTCAGGCGTGACCTTGAAAGGGCAGGGCGGGGCGTTCCTTGTTCAGATCGCAACCCGCAGCGGTTCCGGTGCCGTGCTGTCGAAGGCCCGCAGCGGCGAGCCGCGCCGGTTTGGCAATCCGATTGCCGCCCTGTCCCTGTTGCGTGATCTTGGAATCACGGTCGGCCAGTTCGACGCCAGCGACTGGAACCCCGCCGAAAAGGTGGTCAACAGCCGCGACGACGCGAGGGCGCAGGTACTACGCGGAGCGCACGAAGCCGCCGCCTATAACCAGTGGCTGGCCGGCGAGATTCAGGCATCCATTGACGACCCCCGGCCGAACATCCCTCACGATGAAGTCATGGCCGAGATGGACGCCGACATTGCCGCCCTGTCCAAGAAAAAGCGCGCATGACGGCCAAGCCTTACCGCATTGAATGGCGGCCTATGGCACGCGAGGACTTGCGCGCCATCGTGCGCTACATCGGCAAAGACAACCCGACGCGGGCCAAGAGCTTCGGCCAGGAGCTGCGCGACAAGACCAAGCCGCTTGCACAGCATCCAGAGCTAGGGCGCAAGGGGCGGCCGGGCCTGCCCGAGTGGCTGCGCGAACTGGTCGTGCATCCGAACTACATCGTTTTTTATCGTGTGCTGGCCGAGGCCAGCACCGTCGAGATTTTGAGAGTGAAGCACGCGGCGCAACAAACGCCGTGATTACCAACCCCGGCGCTCTAACGCCGGTTTTTTTCAGGAGTGGCGAAGATGAATACAGATCAAAACTTGGGCGCAACGCCCGCAGAAGTCGAGGCGCTTGTGACTGAATTTTTCGAGCAGATGGAACCGAAAGTGAAGAAGGGCAGGGCGTGGACGTTCCACCGCCTGAATGCGGCTTGTGATACCCCGGACGGGGAGTGCGTGCAGGCCGTGCTTTACCCCAACGACGGCCAAGGGTTCGCCCTGTACGCCCGTCAGGGCCAGACCTTGCACGCCATCACGCATGAAGGCCGCCCGGTGCGCTTTCGGACGTTTGAAAAGGCACTCACGACGCTGGCCGACGTGACGCACCTCGACCCCGAAATCATCGTGGATTCGTCCAACTGGTGCGAGGAAACCGGCCCGCACTGAAAAAAGAATGGCCCGGCACTGCTCTAACAGTGTCGGGCCGGGGTGCAGCCCCGGAGTGGCGAACTCGTAAAGGGCTGCTGACCATCACCAAAACAGGCAAATGACCATGACCAATCTTAGCAAAAATGGCGCAAAGCAGACAGCACTAAACCTTGATGGCGGTTTGTTTGATGAAGCAGCCTACCGCGCCGAGCTGATAGCAGACGGCCTACCGGCCGAGGATGCCGCCGCCGTGGCGGCCAAGATGGCCAACGCCCGCCGCGATGCCTTGAACGCGAACGAGTACCGGCTAAAGCTGATCGACGCCGGTATGGGCGCAGAGCAAGCCAAGAAGGCCGCAGCGGCGGCCGCCCGCTTCATGGGTACGCCAGAGGCCAAGAGCGCCGAGCCTTCGCGCATCGAGGGCTTCCAGTCCGTGGGGGCTGTTGTCGGCCGCAGCGTGCCGACAGCGCCGAAGACCCAGCCAGTTTCAGAGCCGCCCACCGTGCAGGTTCATGCCGAGGAGGCGCAGAAATTCAGCCTGACGAAGCGGCAAGAGCATTTGATTTCGGAAGCATTGGCATTGGAACTTGAGGACGCCAAGGCGGCCGGGGCAACCGGGTATGTTGCGCACTTTTTGGCACAAGCCACGTTGCCCCATACCGACCCGAAAACAACCTATTTCGAGCGCGGCACCTCGAAAATTTCACTGTCCATCAACGCGCATCCGAAATTTGGAATGCCTTACGGGATGATGCCTCGGCTTTTGCTGGCGTGGATGTGTACAGAGGCCACCTTGACCGGCTCCCCTGTCTTGGTGCTGGGCAACAATCAGAAGCAGTTCCTAGACAAGCTGAAACTGCCGAGCGATGGCCGATACATCAAGAGTTTGCATAGCCAGACACTCGCCCTTGTTCGCTCGACCATTTCGGCCGATGGCTCCGACGTGAACGCCTTGGGTTTTTCGCAGATGGTGATTGCCAGCAAAGGGTTTCTATTCTGGAACCCGAAACGGCCGGACGAACCAAGCTTGTGGGATAGCACGCTTACGCTTAGCGCCGAGTTTTTCGACAGCCTGATAAATGCGCCTGTCCCGATCAAGATGGAGGCTTTGCAGGCACTGCGGCGCTCGCCTATGGCGATGGATATTTACACATGGCTGGTTTACCGCATGTTCACCCTGAACGTCGGGGCGCGAAGTGGCGGCCGTGCCGAAACCAAAGTTCCTTGGACTGGTTTGATGGCTCAGATAGGCAGCAACTACCCGGACACACCGCAAGGCGTGCGCAGCTTCAAAACCAACTTTTTGAAACGGATGCGAGAGGTGCTGTTGTACTACCCCGAGGCACGGGGATACATCGACGAAACGCCCGATCATCTGATTTTGAGGGCTGGGGCGAAGCCGCTGATTGCAGCACGGCCGAGCCGCCGCAAGATTTCTTAGGCTCACCCCGTCGCAGCCGGGGCCGGGCTTTCGTGCTGCGCATCGAGCCTTGTTCCAAGTCTCGACCCCTTCGGGCTTCAATCCCTTTCGTCATGCCGTCCCGGCAGCGCTGCGCGTCATGCTGATGGCGACACCGCGGCGACCTGGCCACCGTGCCGGCGTCACCAGTCCAGGACGTGTAATCACTCCCGCCAACCTTTGGCGACAGAGCCGACGACCTGGTGCGGTCTGGCCGTCACCATCCCGTCCGCTGAACAGGCCATGCCTGTGGGAAAACCCTGTGGATACCGACAGTTATCCACGTGAATCCGCTTACACGCCGCAAACCCGCGCCAATGCTGGACTTTTGCCAATTCTGGACAGTTATCCACGTGAATCCGCTTACGCTTCGACGTGAATCCGCTTACGCCCTTACGTGAATCCGCTTACAAAAAATCGACGTGAAAACGCTTACAACCCGCATGAATGCTAGCTTTTCTGACGTCGCGGCCGTCCTTCTAGTAGTTCTTTTCTTTTAGTCTTTTTCTATTAAAAATAATTCTCTAGTAGTTGGAGGGGCAAGAACTGTGGAAAACACACCGCCTGCGAAAAACGAAGCGCCGCAAAGCGGTCTGCGACCGGGGCACCCCTTCGGGGTTCCCCCACCTTCGGCGGCTCCCCCTCCCCATGAATGGATGGCCTACGGCCATGACTGTTTTTGAAGCGCGGCACGCCGCGCAGGGTGGCACCACCACCACGGCAAAAACCGGCAGCAGTGCGACACCAAGCCAGCAGGACAACCAAACAACCAAGGCAAGAAGGCATCAACGGCTGGCCTACGGCCAGATGGCAGAACAAAGCGCGGCACATGCCGCGCGTGGTTGATTGAAGGACAGCGCTAAAAAGGTACGCCACGACAGAACAACGGCAGCAGAAAACCCGGCTTATCAAGAAGCGGAGGCACCACCACCGTGCCCAAAACAGGCGGCAGGGCCAGCGCACAGACCGCAGGAGACGCGTTCGGCAGGTAGGTGAGGGGTGGGGGCAGGGTTTTCGTTTGCGGCCCTTGAAGGCGCGTTCCGCGCCCGCCACCCATCCCCCCGCCCTTCCCGCCCCGGCGGGAAGGGAGCGAGTCGCCCTCTGTCGTCAAGGGCGCAGCCAGCGGGGCGCTTCGCTTCCTTGTCTGCCCCCATGACTTGAGGCTTTGGACGTTCCAAGGGCATCAAGGGCCGGGCTTCGCCCTGAAATCCTCACCCGTTCGGTGCTCAGGGCTGCACCCTTGCGCTCCGCGTGCGGCTTCCGGTTTCACCCTTGACCCCCTTTCCACTTGAAAACCGGGCCAGCGTGAGCCGTGGCGGGCTGTCCTGGTGCGTTTCATCGGGCGCAGTGGGCAGAAGC
>NZ_JBWKZP010000017.1:0-27342 GCF_059424585.1 Hydrogenophaga sp. GW101-3F08 | reverse complement strand
TGGCTTGCTCGATAGATGACGGTGTCCGCCTTGGTGATGCGGCTGCGCGGATTCTTGAACTGCCGCCACTCACTCCTTAATGGCTTGCCTTCGGGGCAGTTGTATTCATTGCGGTCATCATGCCAGGTGAAGTCACCCACCGAGAAGCTATCGTCATGGCGACCCGTCTTGTCCCACACCGGGACGTGAGGCTCAATGCCCTTGTCGTCGACCATCCACGCCAGCATCGGCGCTGCGCCGTAGGCGGTGTCTCCCACCAGTCGACGCGGCTTGAGGTGCATGCGCTGTTCGACCCGATCAATCATGGTGCGCGTCGAATCGACCTCTTGGGTGCGGTGTGCTGGCGTTGCCTCCACGTCCACGATGATTCCTGCGGACAGGTCGATCAGGTAGTTGGTTGAGTACGCAAAGAATGCCGGTCCACCTGTGGCCGCCGTCCAGCGAGCAGCAGGGTCGGTCAACGATATGTTCTTGGGCGGCGTCGGTGGTTCTGGTTGATCAGCGGGCGAGTCTTCTGGCGTCGGGTTGCTCTCTTCGAGTGCATCGAGGTATTCGCGAACCGCGCGACTGCACTGGCTGCCCTGGCGCCAATCGATCACTTCGGCTCCTGGAACACCGCGTGCCCGATTGGCATCGGCCTTGATGACGCTGGCGTCGATGGCGAAGCCCTCACCACGGACCAGGCCTTCGGTCATGCAACGCTTGAGCACGCTCTCGAACACGAAGCGCAAAGCATCGCTTTGGCGAAAGCGTCCATGGCGATGCTTTGAGAAGGTGGAGTGGTCTGGCACCCGGTCTTCAAGGCCGAGCCGGCAGAACCATCGGTAGGCCAGATTGAGATGGACCTCCTCACACAGCCGCCGCTCGGAGCGGATGCCCATGCAGTAACCCACCACCAGCATTCGAACCAACAGTTCAGGATCAATCGATGGTCGGCCGGTGTGGCTGTAGAACGGGGCCAGGTGTTGGCGCAGTTCACCGAGGTCAAGAAAGCGATCAATCCCGCGCAGCAAGTGATCGCGCGGAACGTGATCAGTGAGGTTGAAAGCGTAGAAGAGCTGATCCTGCGAAGCCGTCTGACCCATCATGGTGTGCACCTCCGTCGATGACGAAGCGCATGCAAACCATGGGCCAGAAACAGGCCTCAGCGGAGTTTTTCAACACAATTAGCCTTTCACTGCCATCCAATCGCTGGGCACAGGGCCTCTAGTAGCGACTAGGTAACGGCAGATTTGGCAACAAAGAGGACCAAGAGGGGCGCTCGTGTATCTGCAGAACCATCAAGGCCACCGCACCAGGATTTCCCGTAGCCCAGTCTATGCCGGCTCTTTAGGAGCCTGCGGGACGCAGCCGGCCCTTTTGCAATAACTCTGTCAGTAGTTTTTCACCAACTTGGCAAAGTTTTCACTTTCCCTGTCACCCGACAGCAATCACACGTCGATATTTCCCGCCCGCAAGGCGTTGGTCTCGATGAAATCGCGCCGTGGTTCCACCTCGTCGCCCATCAGCATGGTGAACACGCGGTCGGCTTCGATCGCGTCGTCGATCTGCACGCGCAGCAGGCGGCGCACGGTCGGGTCCATGGTGGTTTCCCAGAGCTGGGCGGGGTTCATCTCGCCCAGGCCTTTGTAGCGCTGGCGGCTGGTGGTGCGCTCGGCTTCGCTGATGAGCCAGCGCATGGCGACGCGGAAGTCCGCCACTTTCTCTTCCTTCTGTTTGTCGCCTTCGCCGCGCATGACCTTGGCGCCGTCGCCAAGCAGGCCGCGGAAGGTCTCGGCCGCGATGGCCAGGGCGGCGTAGTCGGCGCCGTGCACGAAGTCCTGCGTGAGCACGCTGCTCTTGATGTTGCCGTGGTGGCGGCGGCTGATGCGCAGCACCGGTTTGTCGCTGCGGGCGTCGAACTCGGCCGTCACTTCGGCGGGCACGCCGGTGGTGGTGAGTTCGCGCAGCTTGTCCTGCAGCGCGATGGCGCTGGTCTCGGCCTGTTCCACGCTGTCGAGGTTGATGCTCACGCCGTCGGCGATGGCGCGCAGGGCCTCGGCGTCCATGAAGTTGGACAGGCGGGCGATCACGCTCTCGGCCACCTGGTGCTTGCGCGCGAGTTCGCCCAGGGTGTCGCCTTCGAGCACCGTGTTGGTGGCGCCGCCGGTGGCCACTTTCGCGTCCTTCAGGGCGATGCGCAGCAGAAAGCCGTCGAGCGCCGGGGCGTCTTTCAGGTACAGCTCTTCCTTGCCGGCCTTCACCTTGTAGAGCGGCGGCTGCGCGATGTAGATGTGGCCGCGCTCCACCAGCTCGGGCATCTGGCGGTAGAAGAAGGTCAGCAGCAGGGTGCGGATGTGCGCGCCGTCCACGTCGGCGTCGGTCATGATGATGATGCGGTGGTAGCGCAGCTTGGCGACGTTGAAGTCGTCCGCGCCGGTGCCACCGTTGCCGCCTTCAACGCCGGCCTTGCCGATGCCGGTGCCCAGGGCGGTGATGAGGGTGAGGATTTCGTTGGAGGTGAGCAGCTTTTCGTAGCGCGCCTTTTCCACGTTCAGGATCTTGCCGCGCAGCGGCAGGATGGCCTGGAACTTCCGGTCGCGGCCCTGCTTGGCGGAGCCACCGGCGGAGTCGCCCTCGACGATGTAGATCTCGCAGAGTGCCGGGTCCTTCTCCTGGCAGTCGGCCAGCTTGCCGGGCAGGCCCATGCCGTCGAGCACGCCTTTGCGGCGCGTCATCTCGCGCGCCTTGCGCGCGGCCTCGCGGGCGCGGGCGGCCTCGACGATCTTGCCGCAGATGATCTTGGCGTCGTTCGGGCGCTCCTGCAGGTAGTCGCTGAGCAGGCGGCTGACGATGTCTTCCACCGGGCCGCGCACCTCGCTGGACACCAGCTTGTCCTTGGTCTGGCTGCTGAACTTGGGCTCGGGCACCTTCACGCTGAGCACGCAGCACAGGCCTTCGCGCATGTCGTCGCCGGTGACTTCCACCTTGGCCTTCTTGGCGAACTCGTTTTCTTCGATGTACTTGTTGATCACGCGCGTCATCGCCGCGCGCAGGCCGGTCAGGTGGGTGCCGCCGTCGCGCTGCGGGATGTTGTTGGTGAAGCACAGCACCTGCTCGTTGTAGCCGCTGTTCCACTGCATGGCCACCTCGACGCCGATGTTGGTGCCCTGGTCGCTCGCGCGGTCGCCCAGCGCGTGGAACACGTTGGGGTGCAGGACCGTCTTGCCCTTGTTGATGAAGTCGACGAAACCCTTGACGCCACCGGCGCCGGAGAAGTCGTCTTCCTTGCCGCTGCGCTCGTCTTTCAGGCGGATGCGCACGCCGTTGTTCAGGAAGCTCAACTCGCGCAGGCGCTTGCTGAGGATTTCGTAGTGGAAGTCGGCGTTCTCGCGGAAGATTTCGTAGTCGGGCAGGAAGTGCACCTCGGTGCCGCGCTTCTCGGTGTCGCCGCTCACCTTCATCGGCGAGATCTCGATGCCGTCGGCGTTCTGCTCGACGATGCGGTTCTGCACGAAGCCGCGCGCGAACTCGATCTGGTGCACCTTGCCCTCACGGCGCACGGTCAGGCGCAGCCACTGGCTCAGGGCGTTCACGCAGGACACGCCCACGCCGTGCAGGCCGCCCGAGACCTTGTACGAGTTCTGGTTGAACTTGCCGCCGGCGTGCAGCTCGGTCAGCGCGATCTCGGCGGCCGAGCGCTTGGGCTCGTGCTTGTCGTCCATCTTCACGCCGGTGGGGATGCCGCGGCCGTTGTCCACCACGGAGATCGAGTTGTCGCTGTGGATGGTGACCACGATGTCGTCGCAGTGGCCGGCCAGGGCCTCGTCGATCGAGTTGTCGACCACCTCGAACACCAGGTGGTGCAGGCCGGTGCCGTCGGAGGTGTCGCCGATGTACATGCCAGGCCGCTTGCGCACCGCTTCCAGGCCTTCCAGGATCTGGATCGCGCCTTCGCCATAGCCTTCGCTCGCACCGGCCTGGTGGGCGTCGATGGTGGGCTGGAAGTTGGAGCTGGCGGACCCTGCCTCACCGGTGTGGACGGCATCGGTTCCGGGTTCTGCGGGCTGGTTGGCTTCGGACATGGTGAATCTCTCTGACTTCTAGAAACGCCAAACCCGCAAAGTGCGGGTCGGACAAAGGTGGCGGCATGACGGGCTCCCGTCCAGGCCAGCATGGATCCGGCTTTGCCGGTCCGCTGCTGGCGCCCCCCAGTGGGGGGTAGCGCCGCAGGCGCTGCAGGGGGCGTCCATGTTCCGGGGGGTCAAATCCTCATCGGCATGACAACGTATTTGAAGGCGTTGTCATCGGGGTTGGTGATCAGCGCCGAGCTGTTGCCGTCGGACAGTTCGATGCGAACCATTTCCTGTGACATGTTCTGCAGCGCGTCGATCAGGTAGGTCACGTTGAAACCGATCTCGATCGTGTCGCCGCCGTAGTCGATGTCGAGTTCGTCCACGGCCTCTTCCTGCTCGGCGTTGCTCGACGCCACACGCAGCACGCCGGGCTCGATGTTCAGGCGCACACCCTTGAACTTCTCGCTCGTCATGATCGCGGTGCGCTGCAGCGAGGCCAGCAGCGGCGCGCGGCCCAGGGTGACGATGTTCTTGTGGTTCTTCGGGATCACGCGGTTGTAGTCGGGGAACTTGCCCTCGACCAGTTTGGTGACGAACTCCATGCCGTCAAAGCTGAACCTGGCCTGGTTGGCCGCGAACTGCATCTCGATCGCGCCTTCCTTGTCGGAGAGCAGGCGCTGCAGCTCCAGCACCGTCTTGCGCGGCAGGATCACTTCCTGTTTCGGCACCTCCACGTCCAGCGTGGCGCTGGCGAACGCCAGGCGGTGGCCGTCGGTCGCCACCAGGCTGAGCTGCTGGCCCTCGGCCACGAACAGAATGCCGTTGAGGTAATAACGGATGTCGTGCACCGCCATGGCGAACGACACCTGGCCCAGCAGGCTCTTCAGCGTCTTCTGCGGCACGCTGAACACCGGGCCGAAACTGGCCGATTCCTGCACCAGCGGGAAATCCTCGGCCGGCATGCTCTGCAGCGTGAAGCGGCTCTTGCCGCCTTTCAGGACCAGCTTGCCGGCGCTGGACTCCAGGCTGACCGACTGGTCGGCCGGCATGGTGCGCAGGATGTCGATCAGCTTGCGCGCGCCCAGGGTGGTCGCGAAATTGCCGTCGTCGCCGTCGAGCTGCGCCGTGGTGCGGATCTGGATCTCCAGGTCGCTGGTGGTCAGCTGCACGGCCGAGCCGGTCTTGCGCAGCAGCACGTTGGCCAGGATCGGCAGGGTGTGGCGGCGTTCCACGATGCCCGCGACCGACTGCAGTGCAGCCAATACTTTGTCCTGGGTCGATTTCAAAACGATCATGTCAGACTCTTTCGTCTCTGGTTGGCTGGGTGCGCTCGCCGTTGGCGCTCTCTGGTGGCGTCCCGTGAAAGCCGGCCGGGGGCCAAACCATTCTATTTTCGCCGTTTTGCAAACGCAGACGGCAAAACGTTCCGCGCATGCGCGGCGCCCTGTGGCAGGGGGTGCGTTGGACCGGGCCGGGCATCACGGGGCTCATCCCTTGAGGGTCTGTTCCAGCACGTGCAATTGCTGGTTGAGCTCGGTGTTCTGCTGCCGTTCGGCGCCGATCTTGCGCACCGCATGCAGCACCGTGGTGTGGTCGCGTCCGCCAAACAGCTCGCCGATTTCGGGCAGGCTTTTCTGGGTCAGCTCCTTGGCCAGGAACATGGCGATCTGGCGCGGGCGGGCGATGCTGGCCGGCCGCTTCTTGGAATACATGTCCGCGACCTTGATCTTGTAATAGTCGGCCACGGTCTTCTGGATGTTCTCCACGCTGATCTGCCGGTTCTGGATCGACAGCAGGTCCTTGAGCGCGTCGCGCGCGAGCTGGATCGAGATTTCCTTCTGGTTGAAGCGGCTGTAGGCCAGGATCTTGCGCAGCGCGCCTTCGAGCTCGCGCACGTTGGAGCGCACGTTCTTGGCCACGAAAAACGCCACTTCCTCGGGCATCACGGCGTTTTCCACCGCGGCCTTGTTGATCAGGATCGCCACGCGCATTTCCAGCTCGGGCGGCTCGATGGCGACCGTGAGGCCCGAATCGAAGCGCGAAACCAGGCGCTCGTGGATGTCGGCCAGGCCCTTGGGGTAGGTGTCGCTGGTCAGGACGATGTGCGACTTGCGCGCCAGCAAGGCCTCGAAGGCGTTGAAGAACTCTTCCTGTGTGCGCTCCTTGTTGGCGAAGAACTGCACGTCGTCGATCAGCAGCAGGTCCAGCGAGTGGTAACGCTCCTTGAATTCGTCGAAGGTCTTGCGCTGATAAGCCTTGACCACATCCGACACAAACTGCTCGGCGTGGATGTAGAGAACTTTGGCCTGTGGACGGTCGGCCAGCAAATGGTTGCCGATGGCGTGCACCAGGTGGGTCTTGCCCAGGCCGACGCCGCCGTAGATGAACAGCGGGTTGTAGAGCTGGCCCAGGCTGCCGGCCACGTGCATGGCGGCGGCGCGCGCCATGCGGTTGGCCGAACCTTCGACCAGGGTGCCGAACGTCAGCGCCGGGTTGAGCCGGGTCTTGGGGGCGTTGGGGCTCACGGCCTCGGTGGGCGCCAGATCGGGCAGCTCGGCCAGCACCTGTTCCTGCACCGTCCGCGGCGCCGGCGACGTGCGGCTGGGGCCTTCGCGCGGAGCAAGCGCCAACTCCAGCGTCACAGGAGAGCCTTGAACGGCCTCCAGCAGCGCGGTGATGCGGGCCGCGTACTGGGCCCGGATCCAGTCGAGTTTGAAGCGGTTGCCCACCGCCACCACCACCTTGGCTCCGTCTTCGGACACCATGCCCGAGAGCGGGCGGATCCAGGTGTTGAACTGCTGTTCGGGGATTTCCCGGGCCAGCCGGTCCACGCAGGTCTGCCAGAGGGACTGGACGTCGGTGGACAGGGTGGCTGGGGGTGTGCCCTCGATCATGCTGGAGATGGCGGTTGCGCTGTTGTTGTGGACAAATGACTCGGGGCGGACCGGGCATTGTAGTGCGGCCGGCGACTTATCCACAAGGCGCGCCGGACCCCCGGTCGGGGTTCCCGGAATTGCCCGATGCTGAGGTGGCGCGGCGAGAAATGCCGCCAAGTGCTTGCCGCACATCGGGTTTCTTTGCGATAATTGCGGGTTTCCCCGATTTTTACCGAGCCATCATGAAACGCACCTACCAGCCTTCCAAAATCAAACGCGCCCGCACCCACGGCTTTCTCGTTCGCATGAAGACCCGTGGTGGCCGTGCTGTGATCAACGCCCGTCGCGCCAAGGGCCGCAAGCGTCTGGCTGTCTGAGCCCGCGCATGCTGTGCCGCCGGCGTCGGCCTGGCCGACCCATCCACTGACCGGACCCGGTGGTTCAGCAGTGGTCCAGCGGCTCAGGTCACGGCAGCAGTTCCAGGCCGTCATGGCGGGTTCCCCTGTGGCCAAAACCCCCCACTTTGCCCTGCACCGCGCGGCGCTGAGCAGCGACCACGAAGGTCGGGCGCTGTTTCCCGTGGCCGATGCCTGGCTGGGTGTTCTCCTGCCCAAACGCTGGGCCAAGCGCGCGGTGACGCGCAATGCCATCCGCCGCCAGATCTACGAGCTGGCCCGCGAGAAGGCGACCAGTCTGCCCCAGGCGGCGTTGGTGGTGCGTCTGCGCAGCGAGTTCAGTCGCCAGCAGTTCGTGAGCGCTACCTCCGACGCCCTCAAGCGCGCGGTGCGGGCCGAACTCGTCCAGTTGCTGGAGCGTGTGGCGCCCCGGGGAGCCGTCGAGGTGCCGGGTCGCGCCACCGTGGCCTCAGGAGATTCCCGTGCTGTCTGACTGGCCGCGTCTGGGTCTGCTCGGCGTGGTCAAGGGCTACCGGCTGCTGCTCAGTCCCTGGCTGGGCAGCAGTTGCCGTTTTGAGCCCACTTGTTCGGTATACGCCATCGGCGCACTGGAGCGCCACGGAGCGCTGGCGGGCAGCTACCTGACGCTCAAGCGGCTGGGCCGCTGCCAGCCGTGGTGCGCAGGCGGTTGCGACCCGGTCCCGGAGGTCGCCCCGGCCCTGTTTTCCGGTCTGATTTCACCTTCCTCAGAAAAGAAGAACCCGTCATGAATGACATCCGTCGGTCCATCCTGTGGGTGGTTTTTGGTCTTTCGATGGTCCTGATCTGGGACAAGTGGCAAATCCACAACGGGCACAAACCCACCTTTTTCCCGGGTTCGGCCACGGTGACCAGCCCGGCCGCGCCGGCCGGCAAGGCGCCTGCCGCGACCGCAGACGCGAGCCTGCCGGCGGCGGCGGGCCAACCGGGTGTGACGGCGAGTGGCGAAACGCCGGCGGGTGCGCCCAGCGCGGTGGCGCAGCGCGTCGAGGTCAGCACCGATGTGCTCAAGCTGGTGTTCAACACCGAGGGGGGCTCGGTGATCGGCGCGCAGCTGTTCAAGCACGCCGAGGCCACGGGCTCCAGCAAGGACCAGCAGAAACAACCGTTCACCCTGCTGACCCAGGACGCCAACCGCACCTATGTGGCCCAGACCGGCCTGATCGGCGGGACCTTCCCGACCCACAAGACCGCCATGACGCTGGTGCCGGGCAACACCACGCTGGCCGAGGGCCAGAACGAACTCCAGGTGCGCTTTGAATCGGCCGAGGTCGGTGGCGTGAAGCTGGTCAAGACCTACACCCTGACCCGTGGCCGCTACGACATCGGTGTGCAGCACGAGGTGGTCAACAACAGCGGCCAGCCCGTGAACCCGCAGCTCTACCTGCAGCTGGTGCGCGACGGCAACAAGCTCAGCAGCGAGACGCCGTTCTACTCCACCTTCACCGGCCCGGCCGTCTACACCGAGGCGCAGAAGTACCAGAAGATCGAGTTCGCCGATATCGAGAAGAACAAGGCGAGCTTCGAGAAGACCGCGACCAACGGCTACGTGGCCATGGTGCAGCACTACTTTGCGTCGGCCTGGTTGCTGGCCGACGGTGTGGCGCGCGACAACTTTGCCCGCCGCATCGACAACAACCTGTACGCCGTGGGCGCGATCACCACCCTGCCCGCGGTCGCACCCGGCCAGAGCCAGAGCGTGCAGTCGCGCCTGTTCATCGGCCCGCAGGAAGAAAAAGTGCTGGAGCTCATCACCCCCGGTCTGGAGCTGGTGAAGGACTATGGCTGGCTCACCATCCTGGCCAAGCCGCTGTACTGGCTGCTGGAGAAGATCCACGGTTTCGTGGCCAACTGGGGCTGGTCCATCGTGTTGCTGGTGGTGCTGATCAAGGCGGCGTTCTACTGGCTCAACGCCAGCGCCTACCGCAGCATGGCCAAGATGAAGAAGATCAATCCCCGCATCATGGAAATGCGCGAGCGCCTCAAGGGCAATCCGCAGCAGATGCAGCAGGAGATGATGAAGATGTACCGGGAAGAGAAGGTCAACCCGCTGGGCGGCTGTTTCCCGATCCTGATCCAGATCCCGGTGTTCATCGCGCTCTACTGGGTGTTGCTCTCCAGCGTGGAAATGCGCAACGCGCCCTGGATGGCCTGGATCACCGACCTCTCGTCGCCCGATCCGTTCTACATCCTGCCGCTGGTGATGGCCGTCACCACCATGATCCAGACCGCGCTCAACCCGCTGCCGCCCGACCCGTTGCAGGCCAAGCTGATGTGGATGATGCCGCTGATGTTCTCGGTCATGTTCTTCTTCTTCCCGGCCGGCCTGGTGCTGTACTGGATCACCAACAACGTGCTGACCATCGCACAGCAGTCCTTCATCAACAAACGCCTGGGCGTGCCGCTGAAGTTCAACCTGCCGAAATTCAAATGACCCCCCTGCGCCGCTGACGCGGCTTCCCCCCTGGGAGGGGGGACGACACCTTGGGCCGGCGGAGCCGGACCCTGGGTGTCCCTGGATGGGGCATTTCCTTCCCCTCTTTCCCGGGCCTGCTTTGCAGGCCCTTTTTGTTGGTTTCCGGGCGTTGCCCTTTATGCTTGTTACCTATGCTTGCAACTTCCCGCGACCCCATCGTTGCCATCGCTACCGCGCCGGGCCGTGGGGCGGTGGGCATCGTGCGGGTGTCGGGGCGTGGGCTGGGGCCGTTCGTGCAGGCCCTGCTCGGGCGCGATCTCCGACCGCGTGAGGCGACCTACCTGCCCTTCCCGGACGGGCAGGGCCAGCCGATCGACCACGGTCTGGCCCTGTGGTTTCCCGGGCCCCATTCCTACACGGGCGAAGACGTGCTGGAACTGCAGGGCCACGGCGGCCCGGTGGTGCTGCAGCTGCTGCTGGCTCGCTGCCTCGCCGTGGCGCAGTCGGCCACCGCCGAGGGGCAGCCGCAGTTGCCCGGCCTGCGCCCGGCCCGGCCCGGTGAGTTCACCGAGCGGGCCTTTCTCAACGACAAGCTCGACCTGGCCCAGGCCGAGGCCGTGGCCGACCTGATCGATGCCAGCACCGAGGCCGCCGCGCGCAGCGCCAGCCGTTCGTTGGCCGGCGTGTTTTCCGAGCGCATCCACGCCTTGCGCGACGCCCTGATCCACCTGCGCATGCTGGTGGAGGCGACGCTGGATTTCCCCGAGGAAGAGATCGACTTCCTGAAACAGGCCGACGCCACCGGCCAGTTGCAGCGCCTGCGCGACGCGCTGGCTGGCGTGCAGGCCCAGGCGCGCCAGGGCGCGCTGCTGCGCGATGGCCTGAAGGTGGTGATCGCCGGTCAGCCCAACGCGGGCAAGAGTTCGCTGCTCAACGCGCTGGCCGGCGCCGAACTCGCCATCGTCACGCCGATCGCCGGCACCACGCGCGACGTGGTGCAGCAGACGATCCAGATCGAGGGGGTGCCGCTGCACGTGATCGACACCGCGGGCCTGCGCGACAGCCCGGATGTGAACGAGGTGGAACAAATCGGCATTGCGCGCGCCTGGGACCAGATCCAGGCGGCCGACGCCGTGCTGTTTCTGCACGACCTCACGCGCAGCCATGGGCAGGCGTACCAGGCGGCCGACGCCGCCATCGCCGCGGCCCTGCCCGCGGACGTCACCGTGCTGCAGGTGTGGAACAAGGTGGACCAGATCGACGACGCCGCCCGCGCCGCACTGGGGCCGCGCCTGCAGCACGGGGAGCTGGTGCTGTCGGCCAAACAGGGCGACGGGCTGGAGGCCTTGCGCCAGCGGCTGCTGACGCTGGCGGGCTGGCAGCACGCGGGCGACGGGCTGTTCATGGCGCGCGAGCGCCATCTGCAGGCGCTGCAGCGCGTGGGCGCTCACCTCGATGGCGCGGCCATGTGGTTGTCCGCGCAGGCCGAGCACCTGGATCTGCTGGCCGAAGAGCTGCGCCTGGCACAGCACGCCCTGGGTGAAATCACCGGTGAATTCAGCGCCGACGATCTGCTGGGCGAGATTTTTTCGCGTTTCTGCATCGGGAAATAGCATGTTTCATCCGACGTTCTCGTCGCCGCCTCCGGATGCTTCCATGCCCCTGGCCACTGACGTGAACGCGCGCGACATGAGCCCCCTGCCCTGCACGGCCGATGCGCGGGTCTGGTCAGCGCTCGCCCGGATCGGGCGCACGGAGGATCTGCACTTTTCACCGAACAACCAACGGCTGGCTGTGGTGGGGCATCTGAAAAACCAGTTGCTGGTGCTGGACGTCGACGTGCCGCCGCTCGCGCAGGGCGGGGTCATCCGCCTGATCGACTGCCTGGAGGTCCGCTCGGACGCGCTGGTCTATCCCCATGGCGTGTTCTGGACGGACGACCAGACCCTGATCGTCGCCAACCGCCAGGGCGAAGCGCCGGTGCTGCACATTCCCCGGGTGGCGCCGCCCGATAGGGCGCTGCACGTCGAGCCGTTGCGCATGCTCGGCACCGGGCCGCTGGGTGCCGCGCACACCCCCGGCTCGGTGGCCGTCGCTCCCCTGGGCGATGGCTGGATCGAGGTGCTGTTGTGCAACAACTACGCACACACGGTGTCCCAGCACCTGCTGAACCTGGATCAGCCGGCCACGCCGGACATGGCCTCGGTGCTGCTGGCCGATGGACTGGACATTCCCGACGGCATCGCCCTCAGCCACGATGGCCGCTGGATCGCCGTGAGCAACCACAACCACCACTGCGTTTTCGTGTATTCCAACGCCGCCACGCTCCATCCCCACAGCCGACCCGCGGGCGTGTTGCGTGGGGTCAGTTACCCCCACGGGCTGCGTTTCACGAGCGACGATCGTTTCATCCTGGTGGCCGACGCGGGCGAACCTTTCGTCCATCTCTATGGCCACGGCCAGGCCGGCTGGCGTGGTGAATTCCAGCCGCTGCAAACCCTGCGCACCGTGGACCAGGCCCGCTTCCTGCGCGGCCGCCACAACCCCCAGGAAGGGGGCCCCAAAGGCATCGCGATCGACCGCAGCAACCAGGTCTTCGCCACGACCTGCCACGAACAGCCGCTGGCCTTTTTCGACCTGCACGCCGTGCTGCGGCCCTGGGCACAGGCCGCCTCCCGGGCACCGTTGCCGTCTGCCCGGACCGCAGCGGAACCGGTCGGTTGGGCGCGCCATCTCCTGGGACTGAACCGTTCGAGGGCGCAATTGGTGGCGCGGCACCAGGCCGAGATCGCGGGCATCGAGCAAGAGATGTCGGGTCTCCAGCAGGCGCTCGAACAACAACGGTGCCTGGCCCAGGGCCGCCTGGCCGACATCGAGGCATTGCAGCAGGCCCTGCAGCGACAGCAGCGGCACATGGACGCCGTGGCGCAAAGCCATTCCTGGCGCATCACCGCGCCGCTGCGGGCCTTGGCCGGCGGCTTGCGCCGATGGCGGGGCGATCGGCCCAGGGCCTGAGTTTCGCGTGGCTGCGACAGCTGTCCCGCCGCGGTCGCCGTCTGGCGCCAAAAGCCCACCGCCCGGAACCCAACTGTAAGCAGGGGTAAGTCCGCGCTTGCATCGAGCGAGCGCGCCCGGGTATGGTGCTGGGATGAATGCGTCCCTGCCCAATACCGAGCGCGCCGATGTCATGGGCCTTGCCCACGCGATGGCGCACAGCAATGCGCTGGATGCGGTGCCGCTGAATCTGGACGACGCCAAGTGGCAGACGCTGGCCAACTACCTGCAGCCGGTGAACCTGCAGCAGGGGCAGGCGCTGATCGAGCAGGGGGTCAAGGACCGCACCGTGTACTTTGTCGAGAGCGGCAGCCTGACGGTGCATTACGAAGACAGCCGTGAGCGCGTGCGCATCGCGGTGGTGGGGGCGGGATCGCTGCTCGGTGAAGGGGCGTTCTTCAGCCACCTGCCGCGCAGTGCCACGGTGCATGCCGGCAGCGCCTGCCGGCTCTGGTGTCTGACACCCCTGCGCTTTCGTGAGCTTTCCACGCGTTACCCGGAGATCGCCCTGGACCTGACGGTGGCGATGTCTGCCGTGTTGGCGCGCCGCATGTACAACAAGCCCAAGCGGGTGGCTGTGACGTGAATGGCCAACACGGGGGGTGTGAAATGCACCGACCGATGGACACTTTTTCTCTATACTGGTTGCAGCTGTCCTGCACACACTTCCATCATGTCCCTATTCAGCTGGTTGCGCGCCAAAAACACCCCCCACTCCTCCAAGGCCCCCAAAGGTTCCCGGGGGCGCCAGCGCAAGTCGTTTGGTCAGACCACGCTGCCGCTGATCTCACCCCGGCGCGGGCGGCGCATCCTGCGCCGCGAGCAGCTGTTTTCGGTGGTGCGCGAGTCGCTGATCCGGGGGGGCGTGCTCTCCACCAGCTACGAGTTCAAGGTGCTCACGCTGGACAGCAACGGCGACAAGTTCCTGGTTCTTGTTGATCTGGCGCTGCCTGCCGAGGCCATGCCCGATGAGTACCTGTTGGAGATCGAGCGCTGGATCCAGGCGAGCGCGAGCGCCCGCCACGAGATGACGGTGGGCTCGGTCTACTGGCGGCGCAAGCCCGGACACGACCAGCATGGCATCGCGCTCAGGGCGGCCGTGTCGGCGCAGACCCGCCGTGAAACCGAACTGATCAGTGCCACCTCGATTCCGGTGCCGCCGCGCCCGACCATGCCCGAGCGCGTGCAGACGGTGGCCCGGGACGAGGTCGAGGCCTTCCGCCGCGCGCTGCAGAGCGCCGAAGCGCCCGCCCGTGAGCAGTCCGAGTCGGACCTGCACCTGCCGGTGCCCGAATCGCACAGCGACTTTTCGGCGCTGAGCGAAACGCAGTACGGCAAACTCTGAGGCCGCCGGCGTGCCGGGCACTCAGTGCCCGGCGAAATCGACCAGCGTGAACAGCTTCAGGCCCGAAGCCCGCAGCTTGTCGGAGCCGCCCAGTTCGGGCAGGTCCACGATGGCGGCGCCTTCCATCACCTCGGCCCCGAGCTTCTCAAGCAGACGGCGCCCGGCCATCATGGTGCCGCCGGTGGCGATCAGGTCGTCGATCAGCACCACGCGGTCACCCGCCTTGACCGCGTCGGTGTGCAGCTCCACCGTGGCGCTGCCGTATTCCAGTTCGTAGGTTTCCTGCACGGTAGTGAACGGCAGTTTGCCCTTCTTGCGGATCGGCACGAAACCCACCCCCAGCTCGTAGGCCAGCACGGACCCGATGATGAACCCGCGAGCGTCCAGGCCCGCCACGACGGTGGGGCGCAGCGCCGCGTCCATGTAGCGGTGCACGAACGCATCGATCAGCACCCGAAAGACCTTGGGGTCCTGCAGCAGCGGCGTGATGTCGCGGAACATCACGCCCGGCGCGGGCCAGTCGGGGACGGTGCGGATGTGGGACCGGAGGTAGGCGGACGTGTCCATGGGTAGTGGAAGGATGGGGGAACGGCGGACTGGGCAGCGGTCATTCTGCGCCAGAAAGGACGTGGTGCTGGCGTCAGCCTGTCAGCAGCTTGTCTTCGGCCAGGGCCAGGGCCGGGGCCTTGCCGCTGAGCACCAGGGTGTCGCCCCCTTCGAGCACGGTGTCGTCGTCGAAGCGGGCGGGCTGTCCGCTGGCGCGGCGCAGACTGGCGACACGCACGCCGATGGCTTCCAGCGCCAGGCTGCCCAGGGTCTTGCCCACGTTGCGTCCGGCCGTGGGTAGTGTCACGGTGTTGAGCC
Source organism: Hydrogenophaga sp. GW101-3F08 (assembly GCF_059424585.1). Taxonomy (NCBI): domain Bacteria; kingdom Pseudomonadati; phylum Pseudomonadota; class Betaproteobacteria; order Burkholderiales; family Comamonadaceae; genus Hydrogenophaga; species Hydrogenophaga sp. GW101-3F08. The sequence goes on along the minus strand of NZ_JBWKZP010000017.1, from coordinate 12,298 downwards.
GCTCGTGTTCGATTTCATCGGCGCCATCGTCGTCGGCGCCGTGGAAGTAGCCCTTGAGCAGGCTGTAGCGGGCATCGCGCTGGTCCTGCACCACGCGGATCACGCGCCGCATCGGCACACCCACCAGCGCCAGCGCGTGGCTGGCGAGCATCAGGCTGGCTTCGATGGCTTCAGGGACCACCTCGGTGGCGCCGGCCTGGCGCAGCTTTTCCAGATCGCCATCGTCCACGGTGCGCACCACCACCGGCACGTTCACTGCCTGCTCGTGGGTGTGGTGCAGGACCTTGAGCGCGCTGGCGGTGTCGAGGTAGGTCACCACCACCGCGCTGGCGCGGTGCAGGCCAGCGGCCATGAGCGCCTGCAGGCGCGCCGCATCGCCGTAGACCACCGAATGGCCGGCCGCGGCGGCCTGGCGCACGCGGTCCGGGTCGAGGTCCAGCGCCATGTAGGGAATGTGTTCGGCTTCGAGCAGGCGTGCCAGGTTCTGCCCGCAGCGGCCGTAGCCGCAGATGATGACGTGCTTGTCGGTGTTGATCGCCTTGCGCGCGATGCTGGTCATCTGCACCGACTGCATCAGCCAGTCGCTGCCGACCACGCGGGTGACGATGTCGTTGGTGTACAGGATCACGAACGGCGTGGCCAGCATGGACAGCACCATGGAGGCCAGGATGGGGTTGAACAGCTGCGGCGGCACCAGGTTGTACTGCCCCGCCAGTGTCAGCAGCACCAGACCGAATTCCCCCGCCTGCGCCAGATACAGACCGGTGCGCAGCGCCACGCCCATGGAGGCGCCGAACGCGCGGGTGAGGCCGGTGATCAGCGCCAGCTTGAAGGCCACCGACAGCGAGAACAGCAGCAGCACCAGCGGCCAGCGGTCCAGCACCAGGCGCCAGTCCAGCGTCATGCCGATGGTGATGAAGAACAGGCCCAGCAGCACGTCGTGGAACGGCCGGATGTCGGTCTCCACCTGGTGCTTGTACTCGGTCTCGGAAATCAGCATGCCGGCCACGAAGGCCCCCAGGGCCAGCGACAGGCCGGCGTGCTCGGTGAGCCAGGCCAGTCCCAGCGCGATCAGCAGCAGGTTGAGCATGAAAAGCTCGTCGCTCTTGCGCCGCGCCACCAGTGTGAGCCACCAGCGCATCACCCGCTGGCCGCCGGTGAGCAGCAGGCCGAGCAGGATCACCGCCTTGAACAGGGCCCACCCCAGCGCGGGCAGCAGGTTCTCCGGGGCCGCGCCCAGGGCCGGGATCAACACCAGCAACGGCACCACGGCCAGATCCTGGAACAGCAGGATGCCCAGCACACGCTTGCCGTGCTCGGACTCCAGCTCCAGGCGCTCGGCCATCAGCTTGATGACGATGGCCGTGCTGCTCATGGCCATGACGCCCCCGAGCGCCACCGCCATCTGCCACGACACGTGCCACCACGCCGGCAGCACCAGTGCCAGCAGCAGCGAAGCGGCGGTGGTCAGCAGCACGGTCAGCGCCACCTGCGACAGGCCCAGGCCGAACACGTGGCGCTTCATCGCGTGCAGTTTGGGCAGGCTGAATTCGAGTCCGATCACGAACATCAGGAACACCACGCCGAACTCCGCCAGGTACCGGATGCCGCCGGAATCCTGCGCCAGCGCCAAGGCGTTGGGCCCGATCAGCACGCCCACCACCAGATACCCCAGCATGGGTGGCAGCTTGAGCATGCGACACCCCACCACGCCCAACACGGCGGCAAGCAGGTACAGCAGGGCAATGTCCAGCGAATTCATCACCAGATGTTAACGGGCGCCGATGGCGCCGGACGGTGGTCTGGCGGGGTCCTGCTGTGATAATCCAAGGATGAGTCTGCCTCCCACATTCGATCCCTCCCGGGCCCTGTCCCTGGCGCGCGAGACCCTCGACATCGAAGCCCAGGCGGTCGCCGCGATGGCCCTGCGCCTGGACCGGCGCTTTGTGACCGCCCTGGAGCTGGTGCTCAAGAGCCGGGGCCGGGTGGTCGTGATGGGCATGGGCAAGAGCGGTCACATTGGCCGCAAGATCGCCGCCACACTGGCCTCGACCGGCACGCCGGCGATGTTCGTGCACCCGGCCGAGGCCAGCCACGGGGACCTGGGCATGATCACCGCGGACGACGTGGTGCTGGGCATCAGCAACAGCGGCGAGAGCGAAGAGCTCACCGCCCTCCTGCCGCTCATCAAGCGCATGGGCGTTCCCCTGCTGGCCATCACCGGGCGTGGCGACTCCACCCTGGGGCGCCACGCCGACGTGGTGCTGGACGCTTCGGTGGAAAAAGAAGCCTGCCCGCACAACCTGGCGCCCACGGCCAGCACCACCGCGCAACTGGCGATGGGCGACGCGCTCGCGGTGGCCCTGCTCGACGCGCGTGGCTTCAAGGCCGACGACTTCGCCCGCTCCCACCCCGGTGGCTCGCTGGGGCGCAAGCTGCTGACCCATGTGAGCGACGTGATGCGCAGCGGCGATGCCGTGCCCTGCGTCTCGCGGGAGGCCGGCCTGATGGACCTGATGCGCGAGATCAGCGCCAAGGGACTGGGCATGAGCGCCATCGTGGACGCGGACAACCGGGTGCTGGGCATCTTCACCGACGGCGACCTGCGCCGCCTGATCGAGAAGACCGGCAGCAGCGCGGATCTGCGCACCTTGTCGGCGCGCGACGTGATGCACCCCAACCCCCGCACCGTGCACGCCGACGCGCTGGCGGTGGAGGCCGCGGGTCTGATGGAAGCCAGTCGCATCACCAGCGTGCTGGTGGTGGACGAGCAGGGCCGCCTGTCGGGCGCGCTCAACAGCAACGACCTGATGCGAGCGAAAGTGATTTGACCCCCCGGTTCCGCGGCGCCCCGGCGCGAAGGCCCTCCACTCGAACGCATCCTCTCCAGTTAGCATTGCCCCATGTCCCTGTCCGAATTGCCACCGCTGCGTCCCACACTGAACTTTGCGCCCGAGCTGCTGCTGCGCGCGCAGTCCGTGCGCGTGGTGTTTTTTGACGTGGACGGGGTGCTGACCGACGGCGGGCTGTATTTCACGGAAAGCGGGGAAACGATCAAGCGTTTTCACACCCTCGACGGTCACGGCATCAAATTGCTGCAGCGCGCGGGCATCACGCCTGCGGTGGTGACCGGACGCGATTCGGCCGCCCTGCGCAAACGCCTGGACGCCCTGGGCGTGACATACGCCCGTTTCGGCACCGAAGACAAGGGCCCGGCGGCCGAGGCCATCCTGGCCGAGCTGGGGCTGGACTGGACCGCGGCCGCAGCCATGGGCGATGACTGGCCCGACCTGCCCCTGCTGCGCCGTGCCGCGTTCGCCTGCGCGCCGCCCACCGCCCACCCCGAGGTGCTGGCGCTGGCCCACCATGTGACGCAGCGACAGCCCGGCGCGGGCGCCGTGCGTGAGCTGTGCGACCTGCTGCTGGTGGCCGGTGGCCGCTATGCGCGGGAACTGGAAATGGCCGCCCGATGAGCACCACCGCCCCCAGCGTGCCTGAACTCCGTGTGCTTCGTCGATCGGGATTCAGCCCGAGCCGGTTCTGGGACCAGATCTCCATCTACCTGCCGGTGTTGATCATGGGCCTGCTGGCCCTGGCGTCCTACTGGCTGCTGGCCTCCACGCCGGAGCTGGAACTGCCGGCGGCGGCCCGCCCGCCGACCCACGAGCCCGACTATTTCATGCGCCGGTTCTCGGTCAAGGTGTTCGATCCGGTTGGCGCGCTCACCACCGAGGTCTATGGGGTCGAGGCACGACACCATCCGGACACCGACACGATCGAAATCGACGAGGCCCGCATCCGCTCGTACAACCCCCAGCGTCTGCTGACCGTTGCCACCGCCGAAAAAGTGACCAGCAACGGGGACAGCACAGTGTTCATCCTGGAGGGCAACGCGTCGGTGGTCCGACAGGCGGGGCCCAACGCCGCCGGCGAGATGCAGCCCCGCATGGAGTTCCATGGCGAATACCTGCGGATCACGCTGAAGCCCGAGCACATCGAGTCGGACCGGCCCGTTTTGCTGATTCGCGGCCGGGACCAGATCACCGCCGATGTGCTGGACTACCGCGGGGACAGCCGTGTGGCGGTGCTCAGCGGGCGCGTGCGCGCCCAGCTCGCTCCGCGCTGACCATTGCGTCCCGAGGCTGGCAGACCCGATTCCTGAGTCCATGACAGCGCTTCATCCACCTTCCTCCACCCCGCTGGTCTTCATCACCGGTGCCTCCAGTGGCATCGGCCAGGCGCTGGCCAGCCGGTTCGCGCGCGCCGGGTACCGGCTGGCGCTGGTGGCCCGGCGCAGCGCCGAACTGCAGGCCTGGTCCGATGCGCAGGGCCACGGACCCGAGCGCTGCCGCGTCTACAGCGCCGATGTGGCCGACACCGACAGCATCGTGGCCGCGGGTCTGGCGTGCCTGGCCGCACAGGGGGTGCCCGATGTGGTGATCGCCAATGCCGGCATCAGCATCGGCATGGACACCGCCGAACGGGGGGACATCGACGTGATGGCCCGCACCTTCGCCACCAACAACACCGGTCTGGCCGCCACCTTCCATCCCTTCCTGAGCGCCATGGTGGCGCGCGGCAGCGGGAGTCTGGTGGGCATCGCCAGCGTGGCGGCGATTCGTGGTCTGCCCGGGCACGGCGCCTATTGTGCGAGCAAGGCCGGCGTGGTGGCTTACTGCGAAAGCCTGCGTGGCGAACTGCGTGGCAGCGGCGTGGCGGTGGTGACCCTGCTGCCAGGTTACGTGGACACGCCCCTGACGCAGAAAAACCGCTACACCATGCCTTTCCTGCTGAGCGCCGAGACCTTCGCCGACCGCGCCTTCGAAGCCATCGGTGCGCAGACCAGCTACCGCGTCATTCCCTGGCAGATGGGCGTGGTGGCCAAGCTGCTGCGCCTGTTGCCCAACCCGCTGTACGACCGCCTGTTGGCCGGGCGGCCACGCAAGCACCGGGAGCCTCAGCCGCACACCCGCGCTGAACCGCCAGAGCCGGGGGCATGAAAAAAGCCCCGAGGCGCGGAGCCTGGGGGCTTTTGGGATGTTCAGATCGCTGAAGCGGTCTGGTGAGGGCGATCAGTAACCGCCGCGGCCACCACCGCCACCGCCTTCACGACGGCCACCGCCGCCGTAGGGGCTGCGGAAACCACCGTCGCTGCCGCCACCGCCACCAAAGCCGCCGCCACCGCTGCGGCCACCGCCGAAGCCACCACCACCGCTGCGGGGGGGACGGGCTTCCATCGGACGGGCTTCGTTCACGACGAGGCTACGGCCACCCAGGGACTGGCCATTCATGCCTTCAACGGCGGCCAGTGCCTCGGCATCGCTGCCCATTTCCACAAAGCCGAAGCCTTTGGAGCGACCGGTGTCGCGTTCCATCATGACCTTGGCGCTGTTCACAGAGCCGTAGGCGCTGAAAGCTTGTTGCAGGTCTTCGTCGCGCACGGTGTAAGGCAGGTTGCCCACGTACAGTTTGTTGCCCATGGTTGGGACTCCTAATAACACTGAGAAAAATAGCGATGGAGCCCCGTTAGCACACAAAAACCTGTAGCACGCGAAACCAACCGATCACTTGTTCAAGCGAGGTTTTCAGACACTCGCGTGGGCATTATGCGCCCAATGCCCCATCCGCAGTGACATTTTTTCCCGGCCCGTCAAGCCGTTCATCTCGCGATGCGGAATAACAACACCCGCATTCCAGGGGCCACGGCGCTGCCGCAGAACCCCGCGTGGCGTCGGGGCCGAAGCGTGCTGACATGGTGCTTCCGGACGTGGTGGGGGCTGCACGGGCACAGCGCTTCAATTTATACTCGCCACCAGCGCCGATTTGATCCAGATTGCGGGCGCTTTAGAAATGCCGCTAAAGGGGAGATTCCCGGTCTCGCTTTTGGCGGCACCGGGTTTTTTGTTTTTGGACCCTGTCGCGCAGGGAAGCACCAGTGATCGTCACGCCCCAAACGTTCCGATTCGATACGCCGCTGCCGCTGAAAAGCGGCGCGACACTGCCTGCTTACGAGCTGGTGGTGGAAACCTACGGCACGCTCAACGCCGACCGCTCCAACGCGGTGCTGGTGTGCCATGCCCTCAATGCCTCGCACCATGTCGCCGGCTGGCACGCGGACGCCAACGGCCATCCGCTGCCCCGCAGCGAGGGCTGGTGGCACAGCATGATCGGTCCGGGCAAGGCGGTGGACACGGACAAGTGGTTCGTGATCGGCGTCAACAACCTGGGCTCCTGTTTCGGCTCCACCGGCCCCACCCACACCAACCCCACCACCGGCCAACCCTGGGGCGCGGACTTCCCCGTGGTCACGGTGGAAGACTGGGTCAACGCGCAGGCACGCCTGCTCGACGCCATGGGCATCCAGACGCTGGCCGCCGTGATGGGCGGCAGCCTGGGCGGCATGCAGACCCTGAGCTGGACGCTGCAGTACCCCGAGCGCGTGCGCCACGCCATCGTGGTGGCCAGCGCACCCAACCTCACGGCCGAGAACATCGCGTTCAACGAGGTGGCGCGCCGCGCCATCGTGACCGACCCCGACTTCCACGGTGGCCACTACCTGCGCGAGGGCACCCTGCCCCGGCGCGGTCTGCGCATCGCCCGCATGATCGGCCACATCACGTACCTGAGCGACGACGTGATGAACGAGAAGTTCGGCCGTTCGCTGCGCACCACCAACGGGGACGATCCGGCCGACACCGCCGAGCTGGCGTACCGCTACACCACGCAGGACGTGGAGTTCCAGATCGAGAGCTACCTGCGCTACCAGGGCGACAAGTTCAGCGAGTACTTCGACGCCAACACCTACCTGCTGATCACCCGCGCGCTCGATTATTTCGACCCTGCGCGCGAACACGGCGGCAGCCTGAGCGCCGCGCTGGCGCGTGCGAAGGCCCGGTTCCTGCTGGTGAGCTTCACCACCGACTGGCGCTTCTCGCCCGCGCGCAGCCGCGAGATGGTCAAGGCCCTGATGGAAAACGGGCGCGACGTGAGCTACGCCGAAATCGACGCGCCGCACGGCCACGACGCCTTCCTGCTCGACGACCCGCGTTACCACCAGGCGGTGCGGGCCTATTTCGAGCACACGGTGGGCCAGGCTTCGGGAGGTCAGGCATGAGCGAAAAGGCCATTCTGGAATCGATTGCCCGCCTGGTGCCGCCGGGCTCGCGCGTGCTCGATCTGGGCTGCGGCGACGGCGCCCTGCTGGCCCACCTGCAGGCCACGCGCGGCTGCAGCGGCTACGGCGTGGAGATCGACGACGCCAAGGTGCTGGCCTGCGTCAAACGCGGCGTCAACGTGCTGCAGCTCAACCTCGAAGGTGGCCTGACCATGTTCGGCGACGACGCCTTTGACGTGGTGCTGCAGATCGACACCCTGCAGCACCTGCGCAACGCGCAGACCATGCTGCTGGAGACCGCGCGCGTGGGGCGCCTGGGCATCGTGGCTTTCCCCAACTTCGCCCACTGGCCCAACCGGCTGGCGGTGTTGCAGGGCCGCATGCCGGTGACCAAGCGCCTGCCCTACCAGTGGTACGACACGCCCAACATCCGTGTCGGCACCTACCGCGACTTCGAGGTGCTCGCGCGCCGCAACGGCCTCACCATCGAAGACAGCTTCGGCCTGCACGAAGGCCAAGAGGTTCGTACCCTGCCCAACCTGCTGGCCAGTACGGCGGTGTTCCGCTTCTCCAGCTGAGGCGCTGCCCACCTCGCGTGCGGCTCCGGCCGTGAAATCGCCGGGCGCTGCTGATGCTGGCGGGTGCCGGGCACATCGCGGCCAGCGCCACGCCGGCCTTCGTCCCGTGCCTGGGCGCGTCTGAATCGCCCCTGGCTGCCAGAAATCGCACATTTGTACCGGTGCGGTGCTCCTTATCCGGGCTTTAGCCGGGGTCAAGTCGGTCGATAGTTCAAACAACGATGGGTCCCGTTCTGCCTGGCGGAAACGGGAACCCATCCAACCAACCTGCAAGTCGTGGCGCCGATTTGCAGGGCACGCAACAACCCGGCGCCCTACCACTCAGGACAACGACATGAACTCCGGATTTACGTTTGGGATTGCGAAGCGGTTGTACGCGGTCAGCATCACCATTTCGCTGGCGCTCGCGGCACTCGCCGCCTTCGCCTACATCAATTTGAACGACGCGGCCGATCTGGCCGACAACACGGGGGAAAGCCGGGTGCCCCAGCTGGAAGCCATGGCCAAGCTGGAACTCAACGTGACCCAGGTCTCGCTGCAGATCCGGCATTCCATCCTCTCGCGCACCCCGCAGGAGCTGGAGGAAACGCTGAGCTACATCGGCGCCAAGCGCACCAGCATGGACGACACCCTGGCGACCTTTGAAAAGCGCCTGTTTTCGAAAGAAGGCAAGGAGCATTTCACGAAACTCCCGCCCCTGATGGCCACGTTCTGGAAGGTCGGGGAAGCCAACATTGCCCTGATCCGCGAAGGCAAGAAGGAAGAAGCCTTTGCCTACTTGGTGGACGTGACGATCCCCGCGCGCAATCTGTTGCTGGCCGAGCTGGATCGCGGGCGGCAGATCCAGGCCAAGGGCCTGACCGAGGACATCGCTCGCATCGAAAGCGGGGTGCTGGCGACCTCGAACCTGGTCGCCATCCTGGCGCTGGTGATCGCGTTGAGCCTGTTGGCGTTTTCCTGGTACGTGGCGAGCCTGCTGCGCCGGCGCGTGGCGGTGTCGCAGGCGGTGGCCGAACGGGTGCGTGACGGCGACCTGACCAGCGTCGCGGAAAACAACAGCAAGGATGAGTTCACGCCGCTGATCAATGCCCTCAACGACATGCAATCGTCCTTGACCAGGGTGGTGTCCGACGTGCGGCACAGCGCGGACAGCGTGGCCACGGCCAGCGCGGAAATCGCGCAGGGCAACTCGGACCTGTCCAGCCGCACCGAGCAGCAGGCTTCGGCGCTGGAAGAGACCTCGGCCTCCATGGAACAGTTGGGTTCCACCGCCCGCCAGAACGCGGACAACGCCCGCCAGGCCAACCAGCTCGCGGCCAGCGCCAGCAGTGTGGCCGTGCAGGGCGGCGAGGTCGTGGGCCAGGTGGTGCACACCATGAAGGACATCAACGACAGCAGCCGCAAGATCGCCGACATCATCGGCGTGATCGACGGCATCGCCTTCCAGACCAACATCCTGGCGCTCAACGCGGCGGTGGAAGCCGCACGCGCCGGCGAACAGGGCCGGGGTTTTGCGGTGGTGGCCGGTGAGGTGCGCAACCTCGCCCAGCGCAGTGCCGAAGCGGCCAAGGAGATCAAGGGCCTGATCATGGCCAGCGTGGAGCGTGTGGAGCAGGGCACGGCCCTGGTGGACCGCGCCGGCACCACCATGCAGGAGGTGGTGACCTCGATCCGGCGCGTGACCGACATCGTGGGCGAGATCAGCAGCGCGAGCAACGAACAGAGCGCGGGCGTGGGCCAGGTCAGCGAAGCGGTGACCCAGATGGACCAGACCACGCAGCAGAACGCCGCCCTGGTGGAACAGAGTGCGGCCGCCGCGTCCAGCCTGCAGCAGCAGGCCCAGCAGCTGGTGCAGGCGGTGAGCGTGTTCAAGCTCAATGCCGGTACCGGCGCCCATGCGCATTTCAGTGCACCTGCGCCCAAGCCGGCCGCAGCGGTCAAACCGGTGTCCAACGTGACCCCGTTCAAACCGGCCGCGCCCGCCAAGGCCCAGGCACCCAGCTCGGCCCCGAAGGCCCCGCGCCCCGTGGCCGCGAACCCGACGCCCAGCCGCACCGGCACGGACGACTGGGAAAGTTTCTGACCCACCGCATTCGAGGACAAACCCATGGACATGCACAACGAAGGCAGCCACCTGGCGCGCCAGGACAGCGCGCGCAGCAGCGGTAGCGCGGCGGCGGCGAAGAAGGCCGAATTCCTGACCTTTCGCCTGGGCGCGGAGGAATACGGCATCGACATCCTGCGGGTGCAGGAGATCCGCTCGTTCGAAGAGCCCACGCGCATCGCCAACGCACCGAGCTTCATCAAGGGCGTGGTCAACCTGCGCGGGGTGATCGTGCCGGTGGTGGACCTGCGCATCAAGCTGGGCTGCGAGAAGGTGGAATACAACGGTTTCACGGTGGTGATCGTGCTCAACGTGCGGGGCCGGGTGGTGGGTGCGGTGGTGGACTCGGTGTCCGACGTGCTCGAACTCAGCAGCGACCTGATCAAGCCCGCGCCCGAGATGAACACCACGGTGGACACCAGCTTCATCACCGGCATCGCCAGCGTGGGCGAACGCATGCTGATCCTGATGGACATCGAAGCCCTCATGTCCAGCGCCGACATGGGCCTCATGGACGGCGCCCGCAGCCTGCAGTAAGCCGCAGGCTCGGCCGACAAAGCCCGGGTTTGTCCGGGCTTTGTCGGTTTTTTTTCGCCTTCAGCCAGCGGCTGACTGGCCGATAGTTCATGAACCCATCCGCTTTTCGAGGAAGAACCCATGGACATGCACAACGAAGGCAGCCACCTGGCGCGCCAGGACAGCGCGCGCAGCAGCGGTAGCGCGGCGGCGGCGAAGAAGGCCGAATTCCTGACCTTTCGCCTGGGCGCGGAGGAATACGGCATCGACATCCTGCGGGTGCAGGAGATCCGCTCGTTCGAAGAGCCCACGCGCATCGCCAACGCACCGAGCTTCATCAAGGGCGTGGTCAACCTGCGCGGGGTGATCGTGCCGGTGGTGGACCTGCGCATCAAGCTGGGCTGCGAGAAGGTGGAATACAACGGTTTCACGGTGGTGATCGTGCTCAACGTGCGAGGCCGGGTGGTGGGTGCGGTGGTGGACTCGGTGTCCGACGTGCTCGAACTCAGCAGCGATCTGATCAAGCCCGCGCCCGAGATGAACACCACGGTGGACACCAGCTTCATCACCGGCATCGCCAGCGTGGGCGAACGCATGCTGATCCTGATGGACATCGAAGCCCTCATGTCCAGCGCCGACATGGGCCTCATGGACGGCGCCCGCAGCCTGCAGTAAGCCGCAGGCCCTGGACAGACACAACATCAAAGGAGACGCGCCCATGAAAACACCCGCCATTCACAACCAATCCGTCGCGCGCCGCGTGGCCCTGCTGGCGGTGGCCCTGCTGGCCGGCGTGCTGCTCATCGTCAGCGTGGCGATGGCCATCGTGGCGGAGCAACGCTCGCGCGAGGGCCTCGTGCAGTGGGTGGACGACAAGGCCCGCTCCGTGGCCGACTCGGTGGACGCCTTCGACGCCACGGCCCGCCTCATGACCGACCGGGCCTACCGGCCGTTTCGCAAGAAGTTCGCCGATACCTTCGAGCTCGACGCGGCCTCCGGCCATCTCAAGAGCTGGGGCATGCTGCTCAACGACGATTTCTCCGAAGTGGACGCCTTCAACCAGCACAACGGGGGCGTGGCCACGATCTTCATGCGCAAGGGCGACGACTTCGAGCGCGTGGCCACCTCGCTCAAGAAGGAAAACGGCGAGCGCGCGATGGGCACGCTGTTGGCGCGCGAACACCCGGCCTACCCGTTGATGTTGAAGGGCCAGACCTACACCGGGCGCGCGGTGCTGTTCGGCAAGCCCTACATGACCCACTACGAACCGGTGAAGAACGACGCTGGTCAGGTCGTGGGCCTGCTTTTCATCGGGTTTGACATCACCGATTTCCAGGCCAGCCTGAAAAAACTGGTGGACGAGGCCCGCTTCTTCAACACCGGCGGCACCTACCTGATCGATCCGCGCAAGAGCAACGCCGAGGCCGTGTTCGTGATGCACCCCACGGCCAGCGGCAAGAAGGTGCTGGAAGTGTTCCCCGAGGCCGACGCCCTGCTGACCGCGCTGCGCGCCACGCCACAGGCCTTCGCGTCCGACAGGGCGCCCCTGTTCGACGCCGGCATGTCCCACCCCTGGGCGGTCAAGCGCGAGGCCCAGTCCGGCTGGTGGGTGGTGGTGGAGGTGTCCGACACCGAAGCCATGGCCGCCCATTGGTCCACCATGTACGCCTTTGGTGCCCTGCTGGCCGCGACCACGGCCCTGCTGGGCCTGGGCCTGTTCTGGCTGGTGCGCCGCAACGTGAGCCGCCCGCTGGCCGACCTTACCCAGGCCGTGACCAGCGTGGCCCAGGGCGACCTGACGCGCGAATTCCACAGCACCCGGCGCGACGAAATCGGCCGCCTGGTGCAGGAGGTCGAAGGCATGCGCGGGCGTTTCCTGGGCATGATGCACGAGCTGCGCACGGCGGCCGACAGCATCAACACGGCCTCGGCCGAGATTGCCTCGGGCAACCAGGACCTGAGCGCACGCACCGAACAGGCCGCGAG
>NZ_JBWKZP010000016.1:0-62956 GCF_059424585.1 Hydrogenophaga sp. GW101-3F08 | reverse complement strand
AATGAACTCAACTCTGATCGCGGCGGATTCAGCCCGGCTCCACGGTGCGGGTCAAAACCGAGTTTTTCAACAGAATTAGCCTCAAGCAGCCTGTCACGTCAACCAACTTACGAGCCTCTCTTGGCCCACACCCGCCCGATGGTCGTGAAGCTCCCATGCCAACCCCGTCGCGGACGATTCACGACGTTCCCCCTGTGATCCTTCACCCAGGGCGGTCGGGTGAACGTCCCCGCCAAACAGGTGCCGACGACGCCGGCATTCCCCCTGTGCCTGATCAGCTCAAACCGGGACGTTTGAGGTCACCACACCTGGGGGAATTGGGGTGGCCCTCGCCAGCGGCATGACCTGCGAGGTCATGGATTTCCCGTCGCTGCTCCGCCACAGTGAAGCCATCGCAACAGAAAGGAGCTTCACATGGCAGACCTCAGCAGCCTTCCCCTCGCCGTCGGTCACATGATCGGCCTCGGCGCCCTCGGTTCCTGCGTTGGCATCGGCATCATGGCCAGCAAGTACCTGGAGGCCTCGGCGCGGCAGCCCGAAATGATGGAAGCCATGCAACCCAAGGTCTTCCTGCTCGCGGGTCTGCTGGACGGGGCCTTCATCATCTCGGTGGCGCTGGGCGTGTGGTTCGCCCTGGCCGCGCCGTTCGCCGGATGAGGCCCCGGCCGGGCACGCCGCCACGGCGCGTGCTCGTGGCGGGCGCGGGTGGCGCCCTGCTGCATGCGCTGCGCACCGGCGGACCGCATGCCGAGTTCACGGTACTCACGACGCGCCGTTTCGGAGGGATGCTGCGCCAGACGCGCTGGGCCTTGGTGGCGCCGGGCAACGCATGGGCAGCGTCGCTGCCGCTCGCAGACCACGCGGTGGTCCAACTCGGGGCGCTGCGGCGCGCGCGCGAAGCGGTGTTCTGGCGCCCGTCGCGCGCCGAGCTCGTGCCCCTGGCCGCGGCCTTGCGCGAGCGGGGTGTGCGCACGCTGGAGGTGTTGCTGGCCGATGGCTCGGCGCTGAGCGCGGTCGAGCGCCAGCGGCTTCATACCCTCGGGTTCGACCAGGTGACGGAGCGGCGACCGGGGACCGCGCCCAGCCGCTCGGCCGGCCCCTGGCCCGAGCGGCTGGGCGCCTGGATGATCGGCACCGTGCTCGCCACGATGCGGCAGGTGGTGGGCTCAAGGCCGCACCGCCCACCACCACGGGTCCCCCGGCGCTGATCGTCGGTCATCGGTTCGCCCGCCACGAGGACGGCGTCGGCACCGCTGCCGGGGCGCTTCTGGATCGGCCCCCGGCCGGTCGCGTCAACGCGCCATCTGGGGGTGTCGCGCCAGCAGCTCCGCCACCCACTCCACGAAGGCCCGCACCTTTGCGCTCAGGTGCCGGTTGGGTGGGTACACCACGTACAGCGGAATCGTCATGCAGGTCCAGTCGCTCAGCACTCGCACCAGCTCGCCACGTTCGATCAAGGGCAGGGCCGTGAAGGAGGCCATCTGCGCGACACCCAGACCCGCCAGCACCGCCGCCGTCACCGCGTTGTTTTCGTTCAACGAGAGCCTGTAGCGGCCTGAAATCTCCAGCGTCTGGCCGTCCTTCTCGAATTCGTTCGGGTAAGGCCGTCCGTTGCGGGTGGAGAAGTGGTTCACCATGGTGTGCTCACGCTCCAGCTGTTCCGGGTGGGTGGGCGTGCCATGCGCCCGCAAGTAGGCCGGCGAGGCCACCGCGATCAGCGACACGTTGGCCACGCGCCGGGCCACGAGCGACTGGTCCAGCAGCTCACCGCCGCGAAGCACGCAGTCCACGTTGTCGGCCAGCAGGTCCACGGACCGGTCGGACACGCCCAGGTCGAGCTGGATGTCGGGGAAGCGGCGGAAGAAGTCGGCCAGCGCGGGGATGATGATCTCGCGCGCCACCGAACTGCCCACGTCCACGCGCAGGCGCCCGCTGGGGCTGGCCTGGGCGTTGGTCATGCTGGCCTCGATGTCGTCGAGGTCGTTGAGCACGCGCACCGTGCGCTCGTAGTAGGCCGCGCCGTCGGGCGTGACGGTCACGCGGCGCGTGGTGCGGTTGAGCAGCTTGACCTTCAGGCGTGCCTCCAGGTGCTGCACGAGCTTGGTGACCGTGCCCTTGGGCAGATTCAGCGATTCCGCCGCTTTCGTGAAGGTGCCGGCCTCCACCACCCGCGCGAACACGCGTATCGATTGGATCTGATCCATACCCTCTGTCCTTGATGTGCTGTTTTATGGGCGGATTGTTCATGCAATGGAAACAGACAACTGGTTGAAGCTGGCTTTATCCGCAGAAACGGTGTGTCTATAGTCCAGTCCATGGTTTCAACATCCTCGTCCTACGCCCCGTCGGCCCCGGCACAGACCCTGTCGGTGCCGGGCACGCCGCCGCTGGAGCTGCGCGTCTGGGGCAAGAAGCCGCGCGGCGGCGTTTTGCCGCTGGTCCTGCACTTCCACGGCGGCGCCTTTGTTTCGGGCGATCTGGACAGCGGCGCCTGCCTGGCCGGGCTGCTGGCCAGCTCGGGCGCGGTGGTGGCCTCGCTGGCCTACCCGCTGGCGCCCGCGCACCGTTTCCCTGAGGCCGTGGAGGCCGGTTACGCGGCGCTGGAGTGGCTGTACAAGCAACGCAGCCGCCTGGCCGGCAAGGACGCGCCGCTGTTCCTGGCCGGTGAAGAAGCCGGCGGCAACATCGCCGCCGCGGTGGCGCTGATGGTGCGCGACCGCGGCCACCCGCCGCTGGCCGGGCAGATGCTGGTCGCCCCCATGCTGGACCCGTGCAACGCCACCGCCTCGCTGCGCCAGACCATGGGCGAAGCCACCTGCTGCAAGTGGATCGATGGCTGGCAGCAGTACCTGCGCGGCCCGATGGACGCCGAGCACCCCTACGCCGTGCCCAGCCGCGCGCAGCGCCTGGCCGGCCTGCCGCCCACGCTGATCCTGACCGGCGGCGACGACCCGATGCGCGACGAAGCCCTGGCCTACGCCGAGCGCCTGCGCAAGGCGGGCATTGCCGTGCACAGCGGCGTGCTGCCCCCCACCACCGGCTGGCCGGACTCGCTGAGCGAGCAGCCCGCAGAAGAATGTCCGTGCGCCATCGAGGTGCGCGAACACGTCCGCGCCTTCTTCCAGGCCGCGACGCCGCCGCCGTCCTGACGGACCGCCCCCTTTCTCACCACCCTGAAACGCCAGACCCGGTGACCCACCGGGAACGGTCCCGCTCGCCCTCAAAAAGGAAAAACCATGTCCAAGCTGCCCACTTTCAAGCGCCGCATCTGGTGGTCGACCGCCGCCTTGGCCGCCGTCACCCTCGCCGTGATCGTGCTCGCACAGAAGTCCAACCCCGCGCAGGCCAGTGCGGCGCCGAGCGCGCCGCCGCCCATGCCGGTGTCCGTGGCCACCGTGACCGAGAGCGACATCGCCGCCTGGGACGAGTTCTCCGGCCGTCTGGAAGCGGTGGAGCGCGTGGACATTCGCTCGCGCGTCGCGGGTGTGGTGCAGGCCACGCATTTCCGCGAGGGCGCGCTGGTGGCCAAGGGCGAACTGCTGATCTCCATCGACCCCGCGCCGTATGAGGCCGAGGTGGCGCGGGCCGCCGCGCAGGCCGGCGCGGCCCAGGCGCGTGTGACCTACGCGACCAGCGAACACGCCCGCGCCCGCCGCCTGTGGGACGACAAGGCGATCGCCCAGCGCGAGTTGGACGACCGCGAGAACGCGCTGCGCGAGGCCGAGGCCAACCTCAAGGCCGCGCAGGCGCAGCTGCAGACCGCCCGCCTGAGCCTGGGCTACACGCAGGTGCGTGCCCCGGTGGCCGGACGCATCGGCCGGCTGGAGGTGACGGTGGGCAACCTGGTCGCCGCCGGCCCGGGCGCGCCCGTGCTCACCACCCTGGTCTCGGTCAGCCCGATCTACGCCAGCTTCGACGCCGACGAAAAAACCGTGGCCAGCGCGCTCAAGGGCCTGGCCGGCGCCGGCCACAGCGCACGCCAGCTGATCGAGCGCATTCCCGTGCAGATGGGCACCTCGGACAGCGCCGACACGCCCTACGCCGGCCAGCTGCAGCTGATCGACAACCAGGTCGACCCGCGCAGCGGCACGGTGCGCGTGCGCGCCGTGTTCGACAACAAGGACGGCCACCTGATGCCCGGGCAGTTCGCCCGCATCCGCATGGGCCAGCCACAGACCGCGCGCACCCTGCTGGTGAGCGAGCGCGCCGTCGGCACCGACCAGGACAAGAAGTTCGTGCTGGTGGTGGGCGAGGGCGACAAGACCGAGTACCGCGCCGTCACGCTGGGCGCGTCGGTCGATGGCCTGCGCACCGTGCTCAGCGGCCTGAAACCCGGCGAACGCATCGTCGTCAACGGCCTGCAGCGCGTGCGCCCCGGTGACGTGGTGCAACCGCAGACCGTTCCGATGAACGCCCGCTCGACGACGCCGGAAACCCCCGTGGCCGTGGCCAAGTCCTGAGCCATCGTGCGAATGAAAAGAACACCATGAACCTCTCGAAATTCTTCATCGATCGACCGATCTTCGCGGGCGTGCTCTCGCTGCTGATCCTGATCGCCGGCCTGGTCGCACTGCGCGGCCTGCCGATCTCCGAGTACCCCGAGGTGGCCCCGCCCTCGGTGGTGGTGCGCGCCCAGTACCCGGGCGCCAACCCGAAAGTGATCGCCGAAACCGTGGCCACGCCGCTGGAGGAAGCCATCAACGGCGTCGAAGGCATGCTCTACATGGGCAGCCAGGCCACGACCGACGGCGTGATGACGCTCACCGTCACCTTCAAGCTCGGCACCGACCCCGACAAGGCCCAACAGCTGGTGCAGAACCGCGTCTCGCAGGCCGAGCCGCGCCTGCCCGAGGAAGTGCGCCGCCTGGGCGTGACCACGGTCAAGAGCTCGCCCGACATCACGATGGTGGTGCACCTGGTCTCGCCCAACGACCGCTACGACATCAACTACCTGCGCAACTACGCGGTGCTCAACGTCAAGGACCGGCTGGCCCGCATCCAGGGCGTGGGCCAGGTGCAGGTCTTCGGCGGGGGTGATTACTCCATGCGCGTCTGGCTCGACCCGCAGAGGGTCGCGCAGCGCGGCCTCTCGGCCAGCGACGTGGTGGCCGCCATCCGCGGCCAGAACGTGCAGGCCGCGGCCGGCGTGGTCGGCGCCTCGCCGGGCCTGCCAGGCGTGGACCTGCAGTTGTCCATCAACGCCCAGGGCCGGCTGCAGACCGAAGAAGAGTTCGGCGACATCATCGTGAAGACCGGTGCCGACGGCGCCGTGACCCGGTTGCGCGACATCGCGCGGCTGGAGATGGGCGCGGCCGACTATTCGCTGCGCTCGCTGCTCAACAACAAGCCCGCCGTCGGCATGGGCGTGTTCCAGGCGCCGGGCTCCAACGCGCTGGACATCTCGGCCCAGGTGCGCGCCACCATGGCCGAGCTGCAGCAGAACATGCCCGAGGGCGTGGAATACCGCATCGCCTACGACCCCACGCAGTTCGTGCGCGCCTCCATCGACTCGGTGATCGTGACCTTGCTCGAAGCCATCGCGCTGGTGGTGCTGGTGGTGATCCTGTTCCTGCAGACCTGGCGCGCCTCCATCATTCCGCTGCTGGCGGTGCCGGTGTCGGTGGTGGGCACGTTCGCGGTGCTGCACCTGCTGGGCTTCTCCATCAACGCGCTCTCGCTGTTCGGCCTGGTGCTGGCGATCGGCATCGTGGTGGACGACGCCATCGTGGTGGTGGAGAACGTGGAACGCAACATCGAGGCCGGCCTGTCGCCGCGCGACGCGACCTACCGCGCCATGAAGGAAGTGTCCGGACCCATCATCGCGATCGCGCTGGTGCTGGTCGCGGTGTTCGTGCCGCTGGCCTTCATCAGCGGCCTGACCGGCCAGTTCTACAAACAGTTCGCGGTGACCATCGCCATCTCCACCGTGATCTCGGCCATCAACTCGCTCACGCTCTCGCCCGCGCTCGCCGCGCTGCTGCTGCGCGGCCACGACGCACCGAAGGACGCCATCACGCGTGGCATGGACCGCGTCTTCGGCCCGCTGTTTCGTGGTTTCAACCGCTTCTTCCACCGCGGCGCCGAGTCCTACAGCGGCGGTGTGCGGCGCGTCATCTCGCGCAAGACGCTGATGATGGTGATCTACCTCGCGCTGGTGGGCGTGACCTTCGGCCTGTTCAAGGCGGTGCCCAGCGGCTTCGTGCCCGCGCAGGACAAGCAGTACCTGATCGGCTTCGCGCAGTTGCCCGACGGCGCCACGCTGGACCGCACCGAAGAGGTGATCCAGCGCATGGGTGAGATCACCAAGCAGAACCCGAACGTGGAAGACGCGATCGCCTTCCCAGGCCTGTCGATCAACGGCTTCACCAACAGCTCGAACTCCGGCATCGTGTTCGCCACGCTCAAGCCCTTTGCCGAGCGCCAGCGCGCCGACCAGAGCGGCGGTGCAGTGGCGGGCCAGCTGAACCAGGCCTATGGCGCGATTCAGGACGCCTTCATCGTGATGTTCCCGCCACCCCCGGTGGCGGGCCTGGGCACCACAGGTGGCTTCAAGCTGCAGCTGGAAGACAAGGCCTCGCTGGGTTACGAAGCGATGGACGCGGCCGTGAAAGCCTTCATGACCAAGGCCTACCAGACGCCCGAGCTGGCGGGCATGTTCACGAGCTGGCAGGTCAACGTGCCGCAGCTCTACGCCGACATCGACCGCACCAAGGCGCGCCAGCTCGGCGTGCCGGTGACGGACATCTTCGACACCATGCAGATCTACCTCGGCAGCCTGTACGTGAACGACTTCAACCAGTTCGGCCGCACCTACAGCGTGCGCGCCCAGGCCGACGCGCCCTACCGCGCGCGCGCCGAAGACGTGGGCCTGCTCAAGGTGCGCTCGAACACGGGCGAGATGGTGCCGCTGTCGGCGCTGATGAAGGTGAACTCCAGCTTCGGCCCGGAGCGCGCCATGCGCTACAACGGCTACCTCGCGGCCGACATCAACGGCGGCCCCGCACCGGGCTTCTCGTCGGGCCAGGCGCAGGACGCGATCGAGCGCATCGCCGCCGAGACGCTGCCGCAGGGCATCGCCTTCGAATGGACCGAGCTCACCTACCAGGAGATCCTGGCCGGCAACTCCGCGCTGTGGGTGTTCCCGCTCGCCATCCTGCTGGTGTTCCTGGTGCTCGCAGCGCAGTACGAAAGCCTCACGCTACCGCTGTCCATCATCCTGATCGTGCCCATGGGCCTGCTCGCGGCCATGACCGGGGTGTGGCTGGACGGGGGCGACAACAACGTGTTCACGCAGATCGGGTTGATCGTGCTGGTGGGGCTCTCGGCGAAGAACGCGATCCTGATCGTGGAGTTCGCGCGCGAGCTGGAGTTTGCCGGGCGCTCGCCGGTGCAGGCCGCCATCGAGGCCAGCCGCCTGCGGCTGCGCCCCATCCTCATGACCTCGCTGGCTTTCGTGATGGGCGTGCTGCCGCTGGTGCTGGCCACCGGTGCCGGTTCCGAGATGCGCTCGGCCATGGGCGTGGCCGTGTTCGCCGGAATGATCGGCGTGACCGCCTTCGGCCTGTTCCTCACCCCCGTGTTCTACGTGCTGCTGCGCCGCCTGGCGGGCAACCGCGCGCTGCGCCAGCACGGTGAGATCCCCCACTTCGAGGGCTTTGCCTCCGGCGGTGGCGGCAGCGTGCACGCCGTGCCCGCCGCCCCCCTTGGCCCATTGACGCATTGATGAAGACACAGAAGGTGCACACCATGAAAAAGCTCCATCACCTGTTGCCGCTGGCCGCCGCCCTCTTCCTGGCCGGCTGCGCCACCGCGCTGCCGCCGCTGCCGTCGTCGGTCCCGACGCCGCCGCAGTTCAAGGAGCAGCAGCGCCAGAACGAGACCTGGACCATCGCCCAGCCCGCCGAGGCACAGAGCCGCGGCACCTGGTGGAAGGCGTTCAACGACCCGGTGCTCGACGAGCTGGCCGAGCGCGCCGGCGCGAACAACACCGGCATCCAGGAAGCCGCGGCCCGCCTGGCCCAGGCGCGCTCGCTGGTGCGCGGCGCCCAGGCCGACCGCGCACCGCAGATCGGCGCGGGGGCCGACGCATCGCGTGGTGCCGGTGCCAGCACCGCCAACGGCGCGACGCCCGCCACGCTGCTGCGGGCCAGCGTGAACCTCTCGTACGAGGTGGACCTGTTCGGCCGGCTGGCGCGCGTGCAAGACGCCGCCACGCTGGACGCGCAATCGCGCGAAGCCCTGCTGCAGAGCACGCGCCTGCTGGTGCAGGCCGAGCTGGCCCAGACCTACCTGGCGCTGCGCGCGGTCGACACCGAACGCCGGCTGGTGCAGGACACCGCCACCGCCTATGGCGACACGCTGCGCCTCACGCAGCGCCGCTTCGAGGCCGGCGACGTGGCCGAGCTGGACGTGATCCGCATCCAGACCGAGCTGGCCGCCACCGAGGCCGAGGTGTTCGCGCTCAGTCGCAGCCGCGCCGAGCTCGAGCATGCGCTGGCCGTGCTGGTCGGCGAACCGGCCTCGGGCTTCGCGCTCACTCCCACGAACGGCGCCCGCACCCTGCCGGTGATCCCCGCCGGCGTGCCGGGCACGGTGCTCGCGCGCCGGCCCGACGTGGCCGCGGCCCAGGCCTCGCTGCTGGCCGCGCAGGCCCGCGTGGGCGTGGCCCAGGCCGCGTGGTTCCCCAGCGTGTCGCTCACCGGCGCCGCGGGCTACGCCTCGCCCGACATCGGCGACCTCTTCAAGTGGTCGGCCCGCGCCTGGGGCATCGGCGCGCTGATGTCCGTGCCGCTGTTCGACGGTGGCCGGCGCGAGGCCGGCGTGCAGGGCGCGCAGGCGCAGCTGGACGCCGCCGCCGCGAGCTACCGGGGCCAGGTGCTGAACGCCTTCCGCGAAGTGGAAGACCAGCTGTCGGCCCTGCGCCTGCTGCAGGACCAGTCGCAGGCCCAGGGCCGCGCGGTGAGTGCCGCGCAGCGCGCCAGCGCGATCTCGGAAACGCGCTACCGCAACGGCCTGGTGAGTCAGCTCGAACTGCTGGACGCGCGCCGCAACGAGCTGCTCAACCGCCGCCAGGCGCAGCGCGTGGAAGCCGCGCAGCAACAGGCCACGGTGCTGCTGATCCGCGCGATCGGCGGGGGCTGGGAGACGGTGGCCTTACCAGCAGAGAACAAAGTCCGGTCGTGAGGCGCACGGCCGGTCGGGCATCTCCAGCGTGCCCGATCCGCCGAGGATCACCGGGGCCGGCGCAGCACCACCAGGTCCTGGTTGCCGGCGATGCCTTCGACGATCTCCAGCACGTCGAAGTACCGGCCCCAGTGCACCATGATGTATTCGTGGGACTGGATGATGTGGCTGTAGTAGCCCTCCTCGGCCACCACGTCGTCGAGTTGTCCGTCCGGGCCGACGTACAGGAATCCCTCCCGATGGGCGCGCAGCTGCCGCTCCAGGGGCGCGCGGTAGAGCGCGGATTGCGCAAGCCCCTGCACGGACAGCAACAGAATGCCCCCGGGCTCGACGATGCGACGCAGCTCCTCCAGCCATTGGTCCTGGGCCGACTCCTTGAGGTGGGTCAGCACGGACAAGCCGATGACCAGGTCAAAACGCCCGTCCGGAAAGGCGGTGGGGGGGTACAGGCCGACCTGCTCGAAGGCCACTTCGGGCAGGCTGGCCGCGCTGTGCTGCAGGTTGTCGGCGTCGATGTCCACGCCCGTGACGACCGGCGACATCATGCCGAGGTACCGGGTGACACGGCCGGCGCCGCACCCCCAGTCGAGGATGGCCCGAAAGCTGCTCAGGGGCCGGTCGAACCGGTCCTGAAGCAGGCACCGGATGCGCTGGGCGATGGTGGCGCCGCCCAGCAGAAACATGGGCGCGCTGTCGGAGCCGATCACGCGCGTGATGCGTTCGGGTGTGGGCACCGGCGGCTCCGTGGCGGGATCGGCCACGAACCAGGCCGTGCGGTACGAGTGACGGTGCTCGCCCAGGCGCCCCGTCACGTTGAACCGGGCGAATCCTTCCTGAAACAGACCGCCCCCCGGTGTCACCGGATGCCGGGCGCGAAACCGGGTACAGCCTTCGGGCATCAGCGCAGGAAACGCGTCGTGCACGTCGGGCGCGGGCAGGGGCCACTCCACCTCGGCAAAGTCCTCCCCGTTGATCAGGAAACGGGGGCGCTCGCCGTGGTCCCACAGACGCAGGGCCCAGCCGTCCACCCGGATGTCGGTGGCCGAGAGGTGCACATGGCCCGGCATCCAGCCCAGCGATCGGGCGGCGGAGAGTTGCATGTCGGTCAGCAGGGTGCTCATGGCTTGATTCGATGGGTTGACGCGGGGCGGGACATGGGGTGCTGGTGAATCGCTACCAGTCGCTGTCAGCGGCGAGGTAGTGGCGCAGGTATTCGTGGAACGTCCAGCGCTGGTCGTACCAGCGGTAGTGGGTGGTTTCGTCCACGTAGTCCAGGCCGAAGGTCCGGGCGATCTGCGGATGGATCGGCACCTGCAAGTCGCCCATGCCGTCGCCCAGCGCAGGCAGGCCGAGGCGGATGCGCTCCAGCCCTTGGGCCTCGTCCCCGCCGAGCACCGGCAGGGACGCGCGGTACAGGCGCACACCGAGCTCGCCGATCAGGTCGATGGACACGTGGCGGTTGGTCCAGAACAGGTGCCGGTGCCGGAAGTTCTCGCGCACGTGGTCCGCGATCTTGACGTCCGATGCCCGGTCGCGCTGGTCCATGCGGTCCAGATCGTGCGCCAGCAGCGCGTTCAGATCGGGCATGCGCTCCGCCGAGAGCCGCCAGTAGGCCTCGACCGCGGCACCGATCTCCAGACCCAGCGCGGCCACCTCCAGCCCGATCGCGTCGCCCATGGGGTAGCGCCCCCAGACAAAGCGCGCGTCGGGTGGCATGCGCTGGGCCACCACATCGAAGGGCCACAGGCTGTGCATGACCAGTGGCGGAAAGACCCGCTTCGGACACCCCGCAGGCACGCCCGAACGCAGCAGCTCGCGGACCTCGGAGCGCGGCCGGTATTCGTACTGCTCCAGGTAGAGCACGCAGCGCGCCAGATCGGCCACCGAGGGTTGCTCGACCGCCTGCCCCGACGCGGCGTGGTTGAGCACGCACAGGTAGCCCCGTGGGCGGGGGTTGACGTCGGCGCAGGCGAGCTGGTGGGCCAGGAACGGAATCTGGCAGTTGCCGTACAGAATGACCAATTCGGCGTCGGGCGCCGTACTGCCATACTGCATCAAGGCCATGGCGATCAGTCCTTGATCGCGGTGAGCACCGCGAAATCGGAGCCGATCGCCCCTTCGGCCATCAGCTGGTCCTCCAGCGCAAAGAAGCGCCCCAGGTAGGCCATGTCCACCGGGTTCTCCAGATCGAAGTTCTGCGCGATGTCGCTCAGCCCGATGTGCAGCAGGGCGCCCCCCAGATCGCGGCGGGCCAGCAGCCGGAAGTGTTTCTCCAGCGTGGGGATAATCTGCGACGAACGGATCGCTTCGGACGGGTCGCAGGCGATCACATCGGCCGCGCGCGGGCGCTCCCGGGGGCCGCGCACGATGCCGTTGGGCAAGCGGTTGTAGCGCTCCGGCAGGGTCTGCAGGAAACCGTTCATGTGGGTCAGCTGCGCGTCGGTCCACTGGAAACGGTCGGGGCCGACGTATTCGTGCAGATGGAAGACGCCGCCGGGGCGCAGCGCGCGCCGGACCATCTGGAACAGGCGGTCCAGGTCGTTGACGTGGTGGATGGACTGGAAGCCGAACACCAGGTCGCAGGACGCCTCCGGCAGCTCCAGCCGCTCCAGATCGGCGACGTGGTAATGCAGCATGTCCAGTCCCATGTCGGCGGCCAGCGCACGCGCGCCGGCGATGGCCCCCTCGGCGATGTCGTAGCCGTCGATCCGGCCCGCGAGCTGGATGCCGGCGAAGCCACGCTCCAGGGCACCAAAGCCGCAGCCCAGGCTGACCACGCGCGGTATGGGCAGGCGCCAGCCCAGGCGGCTCAGGGTCTCTTTCAGGTGGATGTACACATCCATGCCCTCTTCGCCGGTGGCCTTGTGGTTGAGGCGGGCGATCACGCGCGGATGCGCCATCCAGTTCATGCCCTGGACCTGCTCGCGCTGCGCGGGCGACACGCTCCAGGCCTCGGAAACGCGGGCCTGATCGTCCTGCGTGGCCACGTGGGCGGGCGGGCGGGCGGGCTCGGGTGGCTGGTCGCGCGCATCGCGCAGCACGGCCTGCACCGTCGCGGCAAACACCTGGGGCGCGCAGTCCCGGGCCACGGCCGACAGGGCGGCCTGGCGGGTCCGCTGCCACAGGGCCGTGTCGAGATAGAGCCGGGCGCAGGCCTGGGCAAAGTCCTCGGCGCTGCCCGCGCTCAGCAGCCCGCCCTGTGCTGCCCAGCCCAGCTGCGTCGCGACGAGTTCGCTGGCCACCACCGGCACGCCGTGCGCGGCCGCCTCCTGGACCTTGAGGGGGATGCCGGCGGCAAAGCGCGTTGGGGCGATGAACACGCGGGCCTGCTCGTAGAAATGCCGGATGTCTTCGACACGCCCGTGGAACACGACGCGCGGCCCGCCCAGCGCCTGCTGCAGACTTTCGCAATGGCTGCCCACGAGGTGCAGCACATAGCCCTCGCCGATCAGTTGGTCCAGCCGGGGCATGACCTCGTGCACGAACCAGCGCACGGAATCGGCGTTGGGCGAAGCCTCCTCCGCCAGCCGTCCGACGAAGAGCAGGTCGCGCCGTTCGCTGTGCCCCTGCGGGGTGGGCTGCGCCGCGATGCCGTTGCCCAGCACCCGCACGTCCTGGCAGCCGGCCTGCCGGAACCGTGCGGCCTCGGCCTCGCTCACGGCAAAGACGAAGCGGGCCGCTTCGGCCAGTTGCAGTTCGCGGGCCAGTTCGGCGGCGTTGTCCGACGCCAGCGCGGCGTCTCCCTGCACCTGGGCCCGCAGCGCCTCGCGGGTGGCGAAGATCGCCTCAGCGTCGTAGACCAGCGAGGTGCTGGCCAGGAAGGCCGGCGCGGCGCGGCAGGCGCACAGAAAGCGGTCCATGTTGTGGGGCCGGCTGACGACCACCGCGTCGTAGTAGTCGGCGCGCTCGCGCAGGAACTCGGCCAGGCCGGTGATGCCCCGGCCGGTGACGATTTCCACCTCGCGCGGCAGCACGGCGTAGGCCTCGTCGAGGTCCACATCCGGGCAGGCCAACGGGTAGTGGCTCACGAAGGCGCCCGCCTCGTGCAGGCAGTGCACGAGCTGGCGCGCGCGCGGGAAACCCGAGCCCAGGGAAGGGATGGGGATGCGATCGTCGATCAGCAGCACGCGCGGCTGCGTGGCGGGGCGCTGACGCGCTTCGATCGGCCGGGTTCCGTGGGGCCGGTGTTCGTTGGCCAGCACCCGGGCATGGCGGGCCACGAAGACATCGCGGTGCGCTTCCATGAGCGCCACCGCGGTCTGCTCGGTGTCCGAGCTGCCGAACTCGTAGTGCAGGATCTCCACCTGGGGCTCGTACACCACGGTGTAACCGGCCTGGTGGATGCGCATGCAGAAATCGGTTTCTTCGTAATAGGCGGGAACGTAGGCCGGATCAAACCCGCCCAGGGCCTCGAAGAGGGAGCGCCGCGTCAGCAGGAATGCGCCCGAGCAGAAGTCCACCTCGCGGCGGAACTGGAATTCGGCATCGTCCGGGTCCTGGCCCCTGCCGTGGCCGACGCAGCTGCCGTCGTTCCAGATGATGCTGCCGGCCTCCTGCAGGCGGCCATCGAGCAGCACCACCTTGCCGCCCACCGCGCCGATGCTCGCGCGGTTGTCCAGCAGCGCCAACGCGGCCGGGATCGAGCCGGGCCGGAGCTGGGCGTCGTTGTTGAGGAACAGCAGGTGCTCGCCGCGCGCGTGCGCGGCCCCCAGGTTGGCCGCGCGCAGGAAATGCAGGTTCTCGCTCTGGGGCAGCAGCCGGGCGCCGTGCACCCGCGCCAGCAGTTCGCCAGTGCGATCGCTGGAGGCGTTGTCCACCAGCAGCACCTCGCAGGGCGCATCGATCGCGTCCACCAGCGAGACCAGGCATTTGAAGGTCAGTTCGGCCTGGTTGTGCAGCACGATGACGATGGAGACCCGGGGCGCCTCCACCGTGGGCAGTCGCAGTTCGCGCCCCTCGTGCAGGAACTGCGTGAGCTCTTCCTGGCTGCGCTGGCGGAAGACCATCTTGGCGTCCAGCGCCGGCGCGGGCGCTGCCGGCTCGACGGGCGCGGGTGGTGTCGCCGGCAGCAGCGGCTTCAAGGGGAACTCCCGGCCCTCGCGGCGGCCGTGGGTCTCGTAGTGGAACAGGGCGTTGAGCCCGAGCTGCGCCACGTCCGGGTTGGCCTGCAGGTAGGCGTGGGTGGAAAACCAGGGACCAGGGTCGCGGTTTTCCGCGATGCCGCCATGCAGCGCGTAGTGGTCGGCGGGATCGATCCCGGCGCCGGCCACGTCGGGGTAGGTCGCGAGGTACCACGCGGCGTCGAACAGCGCCGAACGGCGGATGGCATCGGCCACGGGCTGGTGCCGGGTCGGGTCCGCGCCCGGGCGCAGCCGCCGGTGCAGCCGGTGCAGGGCACTGGGCCGCGCGACGACCGGCAGCACCTTCGGGGGAGCGAGCAGCGTGGACAGCAGCCGGCGCACGGCCGGCTCGGTGGCCTGCAGGGTCTGCGTCAGCGTGTGCTGCCCGCCCGTCAGGGTGGTGATGGTCTGTTGGGCTTCAAGCAGGCCGTGTTCCACCAGCGCGCGCTCCTGGCGCGCTTTTCTCAGATCGCCCTCCAGCCGCGCCACGGAGCGCAGGGCCGCATCGCGCTCGGTCGCCAGGCGGGTGATTTCGGCGTCGGCATCGGCCTTGCCGCGCTGCCGGGCCGCAGCCTGTGGCTCGACCCGCGCCTGCGCCAGTTCGGCGTCCAGGCGCACCACCGCCGCCTGGGCCGCATCGCGTTCGCGGCCCACCTCGGTCCGCGCAGCGACCAGGGCCTCGACCTGCAGCGCAAAAGAGCGCTCCATCTCCCGCTCGTTGGCATGGCCGATCCAGCGCGCGCCGGCCGCGGCAAAGCGCTCCCGGATCGGCGCGCAGCGCTCGGTCGCCGCGGCGGCGCACAGCTGGGCGATGGCGTCCGGCACCGCCGCGCCGTGCGCGATCAGGCCCAGACCGTTGCCATGCAGGAATTCGAAGTGGGGGTGGCGGGCCGCGAGCTCCCCGAACAGGCGGTGCACACCAAAGTCGTCGCGGCGCACATTGGTGTCGTGAAACAGCACCACCGCGCGCTCGGACAGCTTGGGTCGCCAGGTGTCGTAGTCGTGGCGCACGGCTTCGTAGCTGTGGAAGCCGTCGATGTGCAGCAGGTCGATCGAGCCGTCGGCGAAATGCCCGACGGCGGTGTCGAATTCGGCCCGGATGAGTTCCGAGAATCCGCCATGGTGGGCGTCGTTGAAGGCCCGCACGTCCCGGTAGACCGCCTCGTCGAAGAAGCCGGCGTGCGCGTCGCCCTGCCAGCTGTCCACGGCGAAGCAGCGGGTGGGCAACTGGCGGTGCAGCACGGCATCACAGAAGGTGGCGTAGGACACGCCATGGTGGGTGCCCAGCTCGACCAGCTGGCGCGGCTCGGCGGCCTCAACGACCCAGAAACCGAAGGGCACGTGGCCCCACCAACCGCTGGGTTTGCCCAGGCGCTGGGGTGTCCGGAAAAGGCCCGCCAGCGCGGGCGAGAGCAATGGGTCCAGCAAGTGGGTGTCTGACATGGGCATCGAGGCTCCTGGGGTCCTGGGTGAGGCGGCGCTAGGCGCGCCGTGCCACGACGGTGAACATGGGGATCATGGCGCCATCCAGGTCCCGCTTCTGGTGGTGAACGCTGAGCCGCGCTTTGGGAAACCCCAGCAGGCCCAACGACTGGATGACAAAGGCGGGCGTGAGCGCCCACCAGGTGTGCACCTGCGGGTGGGCCGTGTCCGCCAGCAGGCGGCAGACCGGCAGGTCCCCGAGGCTGGCGTCGTAGGCCTCGGTGACGATGAGGGTGTCGGTGACCCGGCGCGCCAGGTGCTCCATGACCGAGAACGGCGAGCGGCAGTGCAGCAGCACCGCGGCCAGCAGGCCGATGTCGAAGGAACCCACCGATTCGGGCAGGTCGTCCAGATGGGCCACGATGAGCCGGGCCTGGGAGTCGTGGAGGTGGTGCAGGTACTGGAACGAGTGACGCACCCCGGTGATCACGTGGACGAAGTCCTCGCGCCAGGCGGCGAGATCGAAGCCCGGCATGGGCGCGACGTCCCAGAGGTGTTCCATGGGCGGCTCCAGCGCAGTGACGCTGGCACCGGCCGCTTCCATGTGAAAGGTCAGAAAGCCGCTGGCCGGCCCGATTTCGAGCACGGTGCGCCCGGCAAAGTCGACACCGCCCAGATAGGCGCCGACGGTGGGGCGCAGGTCCCACTCCCCTTTCACCGATTCGCCGCCGGGCAGGTCCACCGAGTGGTAGAAGCGGCACTGCGCCAGGCCGGGCTGCTTGAGCTGCTCGTGCGGTATGGGCTGTGTGGCTTGCGCGGGCACGGCCGGCGCAACGGGGAGCCGCTCGGGCGGCGCGGCGGGCGTGGGCGGCGCATCCACCAGGCCCTGGGTCATGCTGCGGTGCTGCAGCCACCGCTTGAGCGCGCTCTTGAGGTTCCACCACGCTCCGTGGTCGGGCTTGCGGCAGATCAGCACCGAGTCGCGCCAGGCATCGCTGCCGTCGGCATAGCCCTCGGCCTGCCACTGGGTGCTGGCCCGCAGCAGGTCGAGCTGGGCAAACCGGGCCAGGGACTCCATGCCGTCGGGGTAGAAGCGCCAGCAGTCCACCGGGTACCGGTGCTCGGGCCCGCCCGACGGCGCGATGACGATGCACAGGCCGCCGGGTTTGAGCACGCGGGCCACCTCGAGCATGGTGATCCACACGTAGCGGATGTGTTCGAAGGCCTGCCCCGAGATCAGCACGTCCACCGAACCGCTGGCCACCTCGCGCCAGTCGTAGGGCGTCTTGAGCACCAGGTCCACGTTGGCGCCAGGCACCATGTCCAGCCCGGTGTAGCGCCAGTTCGGTGAGTCGAACAGGGCGCGGTAGGAACCGTTCACATCCTGACTGCCCAGATCGTGGATGACCAGTGGCTCCCCCCGGCGGTTGCCCAGGTACTGGTCAACGATGGAGCGCATCTTGTCATGGGAGCTGGCGTGCATGGATTCAGTTCGGTGGTGGGTGCAGACGGTACAGCCAGGCGTCTGGCCAGTAGGTGAGGTTGGGGGCCGCCAGGGCATCGTTGTAGAGCGCGATGGGGCGGCGCAGCGCGAACTCGGGGTGCTCGGCGGCGTACGCCCGCGCGGCGGCGGCCGGGTTGTCGTCGCGCCAGTGCGCCTGGCCCAGGGGCGTGTCCGCAAGCTGCTGCATCACCCCGTCGGTCGCCACGATGTAGGAGCCGGGCGTGACCAGCGGGCCGTAGGCATCGAGTTCGCGGCGCACATGCTCCCGGCTGTGGTCGCTGTCGAGGAACACCAGCACCGTCTGGCCCGGTCCCACGGAACGGCGGACCCGCTCCACCACCGCGGGCGCGGCCGAGTCGCCTTCGATCAGGGTGATGAGGTCGCCCAGCGGGCAGACGGCCACGGCCTCGCGCACCTCGGGCGGGATGTGGATGTCGATCGAGATCACCCGTCCACGCCCCAGCGCGCGGCACAGGGAGGCAAAAAAGACGGCACTGCCGCCCCGGTTGACGCCGGTTTCGATGATGACGTCGGGCCGCACACTGGCGACGACCTCCTGCAGCCGCAGCACGTCTTCCGGCAACTGCCAGAGCTGGAAACCCAGCCAGGAGAACGACTGCCAATGCAGCTGGTTCCACTCCTGCTTGAGCCAGACCTCCGACACCAGCCGGAACGCCTCGGGCGAATACAGCGGCAGCCGCGTCGGCGCGGCGTCACCGAACTGGCATTCCAATGTTTTCGCTTCGGTGTCGATCGTGATCTTCATGGCGCCTGCGTGCGCCCCCGACCTGGGGGCCTGCGCATTGTGCGGCACTCAGACCTCGCTGGCATGACATTCCCGCAGGCGTCCATGTTCGAGCCTGAAGAACCGGTTGCAGTACTGCTTGACCAGGTCGCTGGAATGCGAGGCGAACACGAAGATGCCCACGGATTTCACCAGAGACTCCATGCGCTCGTGGGCGTGCACGCGGAATTCGGCGTCGCCCAGGCCGAAGATCTCGTCCACCAGCAGGATGTCGGGGCGGGTCGAGGTGGCGACGGCGAAGATCAGGCGCGCGACCATGCCCGACGAGTAGGTGCGCACCGGCATCTGCAGGAAGTTGCCGAGTTGGGTGAAGCGCTCGATCTCCTCGATGTGCTGCCGCACGTCGGCGACGCGCTCGCCCATCAGCAGGCTCATGCGCGTGATGTTCTCGTAGCCCGAGAGCTCGTTGTCCATGCCCGCGCCGAGTTCGAGCATGGTGGCCACGCGCCCCTGCCGTTCGATCGTGCCCTGCGTCGGCGAGTAGATGCCGGCCATGGTGCGCAGCAGCGTGCTCTTGCCCGCGCCGTTGTGCCCGACCAGGCCCACCGCGTCGCCCCGGCGCAGCTCGAAGCTGACGTCCTGCAGGGCGGTCACCATCTGCACCCGCCCGGACTCGCGCTCGATGCTGCCCCCGGTGCTGATGCGCACGAGGTGGTTGCGCAGCGACATGCCCCGGCTGTTGTAGACCGGGTAGCGCACGGTCACCGCATTGAATTTGAGGGAAGCCATGGTCAGACCCAGAACGCGATGCGGTGGTGCTTGCGGTCGAACAGCCACAGGCTCACGCCGCCGCCCACCAGCAGCAGGCCCAGGTTGGTCCAGATCACGAAGCCCGGCGGCGCCGAACCCATGAGGGGGTAGCGGATGACCTCGATGAAGTGGGAAATGGGATTGGCCCACAGGTAGACCTCGCTGAAGGGCAGGAACTCGGGCCGGTAGAACACCGGGCTGAGCAGCATCAGCAAGGGCAGCGCCGACGCGATCAGGTACTCCAGATCGCGAAAGCGCGCGCCCAGCATGCCCACGAGCAGGGCCAGCCAGAGCAGGTTGAGCGTCACCAGCACCACCCCGGGGACCACCAGCAGCAGGTTCAGGGTGGGCTGCAGCCCCACTGCCCAGGCCACCACGGCAAAGACCGGCACGCTGTGCAGCAGGTTGATCAGGTGCCGCAGCAGCAGCTGGGTCGGGTAGATCGACAGCGGCAGGTTGATGTTGCGGATCAGCGCCGCCTGGCGGCTGAACAGGGCCGATGCGTCGCCCACCACACCGGCGATGAACTGCCAGAGGATCAGGCCGGCGGTCACCGTCGGCATGAACTCGCGCACGTCCTTGTGCATGAGCTCGGCCCAGAGGAAGCTCAGACCCACGGCGCCGATGGCCGTGCCCAGCGTCATCCACAGCGGCCCGAGCACGCTGCGCTTGTAGCGCGCCCGCAGATCGCTCATGGCCATGTAGATGATGGCGCGGCTGTAGGCGAGGGACTGGACGATGTCCAGCAAAGCGGGGGACGAACGGAACCGGGCGTGCATGAAGCGCTCAGAAAGCGGAAAACCAAGAGGCCGCCGATGGGGCGCGGGTGGCGCGGTGCTCGGCGGCCAGCGTCACGGCCCCGGCGGTGACGCGAGGCGTCCATGTCTCGGGGCGGGCTTCATGCGACAGGCTCATCGGGCCAGTTTACCCGGGCGCCTCGCGAGCGCGGTCGCAGGTTCAAGCCGGCCCGACCGGGTTCAGCGGCCAAACAGCCCCAACAAGCCGATGATGATCAGGTAGACGGCGACGATGGTGTTCAGCAGGCGGGGCATCACCAGGATGAGGATGCCGGCGACGAGGGACACCAGCGGTCCGATGCTCAGGTGCAGGTTCATGAGGGTTTTCCTTCTTGGGGGTTGAGGTGCGGGTGCCGCGACCGGCCTGGAAGGCGGCGCAGCGGGAAGCCATGATTTTGCGCGACCGGTGCGGTCGTCTGTGCGTCGTCGAACAGACGCTGGGCCATGGCCCCGTGCGCTTAGGGCGGGCGGGCAAGTGCCCTGGCGCTTATTACCGCGTGGCCTCGCTCGGCGCGCGGCTCATCTCGTTGTTCTGCGTCACCAGCAAGTTCAGCAGCCGCATGAACTCGGCGCGCTGGCGCTCGGTCAGGGGCGCGAGGATCTGGTCCTGCGCGCGCAGCATCGCGGGCACGGCCTCGGCCAGCAGGGCCTGCCCGGTGGGTGTCAGGGCCAGCTGGCGCGCGCGCCGGTCTTCGGGCGCCGTCCGGCGCACCAGCCAGCCCCGCGCTTCGAGCCGGTCCACCACGCCACCGGTGGTGGAAGCGTCCAGCGCGATGGTGCGCGCCAGCGTGCGCTGGTCGATGCCGGGCTGGTTGCCCACCGTCTGCAGCGCGGCGTACTGGACGGGCGTGATGCCCAGCTCCCCCGCTTCCTGCAGAAAGATGCCCACGGAAATCTGGTGCAGGCGCCGGATCGCGTGGCCGGGCTGCAGGTCGATGTTGATGGCGGAGGGTTCGGTGGTGCTCATGGTGATCGGCGTCCAGGGTTAACCCTGATTTGGCGTCCGGCCATATTAGCACTACACTTATGATAAGCATACTGATGATGTGCATGCAATCTTTCAGACACCGTCTTTTGCCCGCCGCCTTTTACGCCGTCTTTCACAGGAGTCGCGACCATGAACACAAGCTCTTCCGATCTGCCGGTGCTGGTGGCCGGTGGTGGCATCGGCGGTCTGGCCGCCGCGCTGGCGCTGGTGCGCCAGGGCTTCACCGTGCAGGTGTTCGAGCAGGCCGCCGAGATCGGCGAGATCGGCGCCGGCATCCAGCTCGGCCCCAACGCCTTCCATGCGTTTGACGCGCTGGGCGTGGGTGACAAGGCGCGTGGCCGCGCCGTCTACACCGACCACATGGTCATGCACGACGCCATCGACGAGACGCTGGTCGGCCGCATCGAGACCGGCGAAGCCTTCCGCCAGCGTTTCGGCAACCCCTACGCCGTGATCCACCGCGTGGACATCCACCAGTCGCTGCTCGAAGGCGCGGTGGAAACCGGCCGGGTCGCGTTCTTCACCAGCACCCGCATCGTCAAGGTCGAGCAGGACGAAGCCGCCAGGACCGTGACCGCCATCGACCAGAACGGCAAACGCTGGCTCGGCCAGGCGCTGATCGGCGCCGACGGCGGCAAGTCGGTGGTGCGCGCGCAATACGTGAACGACCCGCCGCGCGTGACCGGCCACGTGGTCTACCGCGCCGTGGTGGACAAGGCCGATTTCCCGGACGACCTGAAGTGGAACGCCGCCAGCCTCTGGGCCGGCCCCAAGTGCCACCTGGTGCACTACCCGCTGCGCGGCGGCGAGCAGTACAACGTGGTTGTGACCTTCCACAGCCGCCAGCCCGAGCAGTGGGGCGTGACGGACGGCAGCAAGGAAGAGGTGGAAAGTTACTTCCAGGGCATCTGCCCCAAAGCACGCCAGCTGATCGAGCTGCCCAAGACCTGGAAGCGCTGGGCCACCGCCGACCGCGAGCCGATCGCCACCTGGGTGTTCGGCCGCGCCACCCTGCTGGGCGACGCCGCCCACCCGACCACGCAGTACATGGCCCAGGGCGCCTGCATGGCGATGGAAGACGCCGTGACGCTGGGCGAAGCGCTGCGCGTGTGCGGCAAGGACTGGGACGCTGCGTTGCAGCTGTACCAGCAGAGCCGCGTGACCCGCGCCGCCCGTATCGTGCTCAGCGGCCGCGAGATGGGACGCCTGTACCACGCCGTCGGTGTGGAGCGGCTGGTGCGCAACAGCCTGTGGAAGGGGCGTTCTCAAGAGCGCTTCTACGATGCCATGGAATGGCTGTACAGCTGGAATGTGACCAACTGCCTGAGTCAATGAACCACCCCCGTCGCTGCGCTCCGCCCCTCAAGGGGCAACGCCAGCGGCCCGGCAAAGCCGGTTCCGCGGCGTTCTGGCACAAGACACCTCACACCCATATTTCCGGAGACACCAAATGAGCCACGAACTCGGACGACTCGAAGACCTGCCGCAGGACTACCGCGACGACCTCAAGGCGCTGAACCTGGTGCCGCTGTGGCCCAGCCTGCGCGCGGTGCTGCCGCCCAAGGTGCCCACGCGCGCCACGCAGGCCATCCACTGGCCCTACGCCACCCTCAAGCCGCTGCTGCTGAAAGCGGGCGAGCTCACGCCCATCGAGAAGGCCGAGCGCCGCGTGCTGGTGCTGGCCAACCCGGGCCACGGCCTGGAGAACATGAAGGCCAGCCCGGCGATGTACCTGGGCATGCAGCTGCTGCTGCCCGGCGAGTGGGCGCCCAGCCACCGCCACACGCCCAACGCCGTGCGCATGATCGTCGAGGGCGAAGGTGCCTACACCACGGTCGACGGCGAGAAGTGCCCGATGAGCCGTGGCGACCTGATCCTGACCCCCACCGGCCTGTGGCACGAACACGGCCACGACGGCACCGAGCCCGTGGTCTGGCTCGACGTGCTGGACCTGCCGCTGGTCTATTACATGGAGGCGAGTTACCACATCAACGGCGAGCGCCAGCAGGTCCAGCAGGGCAGCGGTGACCGCGCCTGGACCCGCGCAGGCGTGGTACCGACGCAGGTGTTCAACCGCAGCGACAAGCGCTACCCCATGCTGCGCTACCCCTGGGTGGACACGCGCGCCGCCCTCGTGGCCATGGCGGCCGACCAGCCCGGGCTGGACTGCGTGCAGGTGACCTACGTGAACCCCGAAACCGGCGGCGACGCACAGAACATCCTGGGCTTCTACGCGCTCATGCTCAAACCCGGCCAGACGCTGACAATGCCCGCCCGCTCGCCCTCGCAGGTGTTCCACCTGATCGAAGGCGGTGTGGACGTGTCCACCTGCGGCAAACGCTTCGAGCTGGTCGAGGCCGACACCTGCTGCGCGCCGGGCTACGAGCCCGTGACGCTGAAGAACCGATCGGTCGACCAGCCTTCGTTTGTCTTCATTGCCGATGAATCCCCACTGCACCGCAAGCTGGGCGTTTACGAGACGAGATAGCCCACCCCCGCGCCGCGCTTCGCGCGTCACCCCCTCAAGGGGGCAACACCAGCGGCCCGGCAAAGCCGGTTCCGCGGTGCTCCCGGTTCAAGACACTTCTCCCTACCCCCACTCCTTTGTTCACCATGACCACATACCTCTTCGCCCCACCCGCCGTCCAGTCCTTGCCCATCCGTGGCCAGGCCGAACGTTTCCCCATCAACCGCATCTTCTGCGTCGGCCGCAACTACCACGCGCACGCCGTCGAGATGGGAAAGCCGGTCGACAAGAGCGCCGAGCGGCCGTTCTACTTCACCAAGTCGCCGCAGACCCTGGTGCAGAGCGGCACCACCGTGGCCTACCCGCCCGGCACCCACAACTACCACTTCGAAATGGAACTGGTGCTCGCCGTGGGCAAGGCCGGTTTCCGTGTGAAAGCCGAAGACGCGCACGAAGTGATCTACGGCTACGCCGCCGGCCTGGACATGACCCGCCGCGACCTGCAACTGGTCGCCCGCGACAAGGGCCGCCCCTGGGATCTGGGCAAGGACATCGAAGAGGGTTCGGTGTGCAGCGAGATCGTGCCCATGGAAGGCGTGGTGATCGAGAGCGGCGCCATCGCGCTCGAAGTCAACGGCCAGACGAAACAGTCGTCCAACGTGGACAAGCTGATCTGGAACATCCGCGAAATCATCGCCGACCTGTCCCAGTTCTACCACCTGCAACCCGGCGACCTGATCTACACCGGCACGCCCGAAGGCGTGGGCGCGGTGATCAGCGGGGACAAGATCACCGGGCGTGTGGAGGGCGTGGCGGA
The DNA here is from genome assembly GCF_059424585.1 of Hydrogenophaga sp. GW101-3F08. Taxonomy (NCBI): domain Bacteria; kingdom Pseudomonadati; phylum Pseudomonadota; class Betaproteobacteria; order Burkholderiales; family Comamonadaceae; genus Hydrogenophaga; species Hydrogenophaga sp. GW101-3F08. The sequence continues at coordinate 39,103 of NZ_JBWKZP010000016.1, read as the reverse complement.
GGTGGCGTTGAACGTTGGGCCGGCGGAGTAACCGCCGCGCCAACTCACTCCATCTCCAAAATCGTTGTTGACCGCAGGCGAGCGCTTGATCTAAGCAGACCGCGCCGGTGTGGCGCTTGACCTGCAAGGAAGACAATGATTGCGAGCCCTCGCGACCCAAGTCCCCAATCAGTCAGTCCCTTGCCCTTGAGAGGGAGTCCATCTATATGTTTAGGCTACCTACGACGGTAGCCGACAGTAGCTTCCCAAGCGATTTCATCTACGTTCACTGGCAGCCCTGTGCGTTCCTTCGCGAGTCTTGCAAAACGTTTGACCAGGTACTCGTGGGGTAGATGCCCTTCATGAGCAGCCAAGGACTCTCTGAGCTTGCCAGCCCAAAGGGCGATGTCGTCAACGTCCGTCAGTTCGGAAAGTGGCGCGATCAGTCCACTACCCAACTCGCAAACGATGTTGCCGCTGTCGACTCGTAACCGTTGATCGAGTTCATCCAACCACGCTTCGTATTGGTGCAACGGGTTCATTGGCCGCCCAACCTTGATCTAAATATCAACACGCAGGATACCCAGAATCGGCAATCCCACGGGCTCGGGTTGTCAAACCACCACCCCCCGCCGCGCCATCATCTCCGCGCTCATCGCCTGCAGCGCCTCGCCCCGGATGACCGAGCGCGCCGCCGGGTAGACCACACCGTTTTCATCCACCAGATGCCGCCGGTACAGCGCGTCGTAGGCATCGAAGCGCTGCCCATCTTCCGCAGAGAACCCGGACCAGCCCTCGCCAGCATCCACCAGCGCCATCAACGCCGCGCGCACCAGCGCCCACTGCGCTTCCATCGCCCGGTGGTCCTGCTTGAGCTGGATGACCACCGCCACCACGGCGGGGTCGCGCTGCGCCAGCAGCGGCGGGAACACGTGCCGCTCTTCGTCTTCGTGGTGGTGCGGGCCGGCCTGGTCGAAGTAACGCATCACGTCGCGTGCGGCCTGCCGGGCCTGTTCGTCGGCACCGTGGGTCTTGACGTGTTCGCGGATCTTTCCGAGCAGGGCCAGCATGCGCTCGACCCGCTCGTGGCAGGCGTCGAGCATCTCGAACGGCGCCTCGAAGCCCACGCCGGGTGAGGCATGGCCCGGCAGGCTGATCTCGTGCAGGCGGATGCCGGCCATGGCCATCAGCCGATCTGCACCGGCCGGCCCTGCGGGTCGAACGGGATGTAGGCCTGGATGCGGCCCTGGCGGATCGCCTCCACCATCTTCTGCAGCGGCTCGTCGGCGTCGGCGCTGGTGAGCGCCTTGCCCGGCGCGCCCGACATGGCGGCGGCGAAGACCATGCCCCAGGGCTGGCCGAAAGTGGCCGCTTCCTGCCTGAGCTGATCGAACGAGGCCAGCTCGTCCGGGCTTTTGTCCACACACATCTGCGGCACCAGGGCACCGCCCTGGCCTTGCTCAAAGGCCGCGCGCTCTTCGGGCGTGGCGTCGTCCGGCAGCTCGATGCCGGCGAACACGAACAGCAAGCGCTGCGGCAGGGGCTGGGCGCGGGCGGCGCTCAGCAGGTCGTCAAAACTGGCGATGTTCATGGGGAGGGTCCTGCATATCGGGGGTCAGGCGCCGGGCGAATCGTCGCCCAGCGTGCGAAAGAAATCGGCCACGGCGGGCCGCACGCGCGATCCGCCGTGCGACAGCGCGGTGCCGATGCTGATGAAGCACAGCGCGTGCTGCCCCTCGCGCAGGGCGAAGAGCCGGCGCAGGCTGTCCGAGCCGAGCGCCTGGCCGCTGGTGAGCGCCGAGCCGAAGCCCAGCGCGGTGGCCATGAGCAGCACGTTCTGCACCGCGCAGCCGGCGGACAGGATGCGCTCGTGCAGATCCACCCGGGGGTCGCCGCACAGGCTGTCCACCACCACCAGCATGAGCCAGGGCGCGCGGTGCGCTTTGTCACCCGCCTGCGCCACCTGCTCGGCGGCGGCGGCGGGATCGCGTTCGAGCAGGGCCTGGGCAAACGCCTCGGCGAGCGCGCCGCGCCGCTCGGGTGGCACGGCGATGAAGCGCCAGGGCAGGAGCTGGCGGTGGTCGGGCGCGGCGGCGGCCGCGGCCAGGATGGTCTGCTGCTGCGCGGCGTCGGGGCCGGGCGCCACCAGGCGCTTGGGCAGCACGGTCTGGCGCGCCTGGATCAGCTCGCCCGCGATGGCGGCCCAGTCGGGGGCCTCGGCGTCATGGGGGGATGTGGCGCGCATGGAAGGCATGGGGAAAGACGCTCAAGCGCTCAGCCCGGGCGGCCGTCGACGCGCACGCGGCCGTACCAGCCGACCATGCGCAGGCCCCAGACCGCCATCACGCCCACCCACAGCAGCGCCGCGACCATGAGCAGGCCCACGGGCGCCTGCTCCAGCGCGGCGGTGATGCGCAGCACCACCGCCAGTTGCAGCAGCCAGAACAGCGCCCAGACCAGGTTGTCGGCCACCAGGGTGCGCCCACTGTGGCCGCAGGACACGCGCGTGACCATGGCCAGCATCAGCGAGCCCAGGCAGCCCATGGTGAGCGCGTGCAGCGCGCCCAGGCCCAGCACCGGCGTGCCCAGCCGCAGGCCGAACAGCTGCGAGGTGCCCGCGAGCACGAAGGACAGGCCCAGCCAGAGAAAGCCCAGGTGCAGCATGGCCAGCAGCCGGATGCTCAGGCTCTGCACCAGCCCCCAGACGAAGGCCAGCCACAGGATCACGCTGCCCGCGGCCAGCTCCATCAGGCCCAGGCTGAGCATCCAGCCCCGGCCCTGGGGCCAGCCGGCCAGAGGCGCCCACACCGCCAGCACTTCGAGCGCCACGGCGCCGAGCAGCACCCACAGCACCCAGAACGGCCGCCAGGCGTCCAGCATGGGCACCGCGCTGGAGGTGAAGAACGGGATCATGCGGTGCGCCACCACGAGGTAGGTCACTACCACGAAGCCCCAGAGCCCGGTGAGCACGGCGGCGCGGGCCACGTCGAAGGCGTCCAACGACAGGGCCGCCAGCATGAGCGCCAGGCTCGCCACGCCCAGCGCCCCGGCCAGACCCACGGTCTTGGCGTGCAGGCGGTCCGGCTGGGTGCTGCGCAGCACCAGTTGCCAGAACAGGGCGACCATCCAGACCAGGCCCAGCAGCGCGGCACCCGCGCCGGCCATGGCCAGCCCGGCGGCGCTGTGCAAGCCGAGCAGCCAGACCAGCCAGCCCCCGGCCTGCAGCAGCAGCGGCGCCACCAGCGCCGTCACGGCGGGCGGCGGCACGCCCAGCCACTTCGGCCCGGCGGTGAACAGAAAGCCCGAGAAAAAGAGCGGGATGAAGCCGAAAGTCATGACCGAGGCGTGGCCCAGTGTGGGCGAGACCGCGTAGGACAGCCCCACCAGGCCGCTCACGCGGTCCACCTGCACCAGCGCCCACCAGGCGCCCGAGGCCAGCAAGAGCAGCACGGCCAGCGCGAACCCCAGCCGGTGCGGCGCCAGCAGCAGGTGCCGAGGCCGCCAGGGCCGCCGCCCGGGCGGCTCGGCCCGGGGCGCGGATGTTGTCGCCTGCGCGCGCACGGGCCGGATCGGCAGCACCGGGCGCGCGGGCGTGTTCATCCGCAGCTGCCGAGGTGGCCGCACGAGGTGCAGTAGTCGCAGCCGTCCTTGCGGATCATGGCGTGCGCTCCGCACTCGGGGCATTTTTTGCCCGCCATCACGCCCGAGGGCATGCCGACGAGCTCGGGCATGGCCGGCGCCGACGGGGCGGCGCTGGCCGCCACCACGCCCGACTGGGCGCGGCGCGCAATGATGTTCTGCAGCGCGAAGGCGATGGCGGCGACTTCGGAGTCGTGCCACATCGGCACGTGTGTGCCGTCGGCCTTCTGGTACGTGCCCAGGCGCACCGGGCCGCGGTCCCAGGCCACCTTGCGCATGTCGGACAGCGCACGGCCCAGGAAACCGCCGCGCGCGGCCAGCGAGAGCATGCGCATGGTGGAGGTGATCCACTGCTGCGACTCACCGCTCTGGCCCACGGGCATGAAGAACTCGATCGCGCGCTCGACCGTGCCCACGCCATCGGCGGCCGGCACCGGCAGGAACGAAACCACGATGTACAGCGTCTTGTGGCCTTCCTGCGTCCAGTACTCGATCTTGTCGGCCACGGCCGACAGCGCGCCCTTGGGCCGGCTCTCGATCACGGTGCGCATCGGGTCCACCGGGGCCGGGGCGGCGGGCGCGGCAGCGGCCTTGGCGTCGGTCGCGGCGCTGCCGGTGTCGAGCACCGAGCCGAGGATGTTGTTGGGCCGGTAGGTGGCCATGCCCTTGAGGTTGGCGCGCCAGGCCTTCTGGTACAGGCTCTTGAAATCTTCGAACGGGTAGTCGGCCGCGACGTTGACCGTCTTGGAAATGGCGGTGTCCACGAAGGGCTGCACCGCTTCCATCATGGCGATGTGTTCGCCCGCGCTCATGGCCAGCGCGTTGACGAAGTACTCGGGCAGCTGGTCCACGTCGCCGCCGAGTTCGCGGTACAGGCGCCAGGCGTGGTCTTCCACCGCGTACTCGCTGGTGGAGCCATCGGCCTCGCGCTTCTTGCGGCGGTACATCCAGGAAAACGGCGGCTCGATGCCGTTGGAGGCGTTGTCGGCAAAGGCCAGGCTCACCGTGCCGGTGGGCGCGATGGACAGCAGGTGGCTGTTGCGGATGCCGTGCTTGCGGATGGCCTTCTTGATCGCCTCGGGCAGGCGGCTGGCGAAGGTGCCGGGGGCCAGGTAACCCTCGGCGTCGAATTTGGGAAACACGCCCTTTTCCTTGCCCAGCTCGACCGAGGCGAGGTAGGCGGCGTTGCGCATGCGCTCGGCGATCTGGGCTGCCATGTGGCGCCCCTCCTCGCGGTCGTAGCGCACACAGAGCATGGCCAGCGCATTGCCCATGCCGGTGAAGCCCACGCCGATGCGGCGCTTGGCGGCGCTTTCAGCGCGCTGCTGCTCCAGCGGCCAGAAGGTCACGTCGAGCACGTTGTCGAGCGCGCGCACCTGGGTCGCCACCGCCTGCTCGAAGGCCTCGAAATCAAACGCCGGCACACCACCGAAGCCGAACGGGTTCTTGACGAAGCGCGTGAGGATGATGGGACCGAGGTCGCAGCAGCCGTAGGGCGGCAGCGGCTGCTCACCGCAGGGGTTCGTCGCCGCGATGGTTTCGCAGTAGTGCAGGTTGTTGTCGGTGCCGATCTTGTCGAGGAACAGGATGCCGGGCTCGGCGAAGTCGTAGGCCGACTTCATGATGGTGTCCCACAGCTCGGTGGCGGCCAGGGTCTGGTAGACCCACAGGCCGTCGCCGCGCTGGTAGGCCCCTTTTTCCATCAGGGTCTTGCCGGGCTTGGCCTTGTGCACCAGCTCCCAGGGCTGGTCGTTGCCCACGGCTTCCATGAAGGCATCGCTCACGCCCACCGACACGTTGAAGTTGTTCCAGCGGCCGGGGGTGCGCTTGGCGGTGATGAACTCCATCACGTCCGGGTGGTCGATGCGCAGCACGCCCATCTGCGCGCCGCGGCGTGCGCCCGCGCTCTCGACCGTCGAACACGACTGGTCGAACACGTTGATGTAGCTGCAGGGACCGGACGCCATGGAGTGCGTGCCCTTGACCTCGGCGCCCTTGGGGCGGATGCGCGAGAAGTCGTAACCCACACCACCGCCACGGCGCATGGTTTCGGCCGCTTCGCGCAGCGCTTCGTAGATGCCGGGGTAACCCTCGGCGTCCACGCCCTGGATGGCGTCGCCCACGGGCTGCACGAAGCAGTTGATCAGGGTGGCCTGGATCTCGGTGCCGGCGGCGCTCATGATGCGCCCCGCGCCGATGGCGCCCACGTGCAGGTTGTCCAGGAAGCGCTGTTCCCACTCGGCCCGGTCGGCTTCTTTTTCCACCGAGGCCAGCGCGCGCGCCACGCGGCGGTACAGGTCTTCCAGCCCGGTTTCGCCGGGTTTGAGGTACTTCTCGGCCAGCACGTCCTGGCTGATGGGTTGGGTGGCGGTCAGGTCCTGGGGACGCATGGTGTTGTCGCGTTTCATGTCTGTTTTCTGGTGTAAGGCTCAGGCGAGAGCCTGGGGTCGAATGCCCGCGAGCGACCACCGCATCAGATCATGAACGGAGCGGACGTGGCTGCCAAACGGCAACAACCCGGCTCCGCGGAGAAAAAGACCCTTGCGCTGGTCGCCATCGAAGGCGTGGCCCAGTTGCTGGTCGATACCGAACTGGCCCATGTCGGGCTTTCCGCCCCTCAGGCCGCGATGGGCGAGGCGGTCGAAAGCCATGCCGCATTTTGCCTTGACATGGGCAACCGCTCTTCGGTTGGGCCCAATTCGTGGATTATTTCCGCCCTCCCCCGAATCCATATGCACTTTTTCGTCAGTCCGTAAGGATTTGTCCATCGTGTTCCACATAAGGCTGGTAAGGCCCGGTGCCGCTGTGGGAGGCTAACGAGGCGGGCACGAACGCTCCTTGCTCTGCGTCAAACACGTGGACTTCTCCGTCCTCGATCACGTAATGCCAGCCGTGCAACGAGAGGTGACCGACCTCCACGGCGCGGCGCACCATGGGGTAATCCATCAGACGCTCCAGTTGCAGCACCACGGCGCGCTGCTCGGTGCGGCGCAGCGCCTCGGTACTGGCCTGTACCGGCAGCAGGGCCTCGTCGGCCAGCTTGAGCCAGGCCTTGAGCGCCACCGCCTCGTCGGGCGCGCCTTCGTAGGCGGCGCGGATGGCGCCGCAATGGCTGTGGCCGCAGACGATGATGCGCTCCACCTTCAGGTTGAGCACGGCGAACTCGATCGCGGCCATGGTGCCGTGCAGCCCGTGCGACTGGTCATAGGGCGGAATGAAAGCCCCCACGTTGCGCACCAGGAACAGCTCGCCCGGCGCGGCGCCAGTGAGCAGGTACGGCACCAGACGCGAGTCCGAACAACCGATGAACAGCGTCTTGGGATGCTGCCCCTGCGCCACCAGGTCCTGAAAGCGCTGCTGGTGCCGCGGGAAATAGTCCGAATGGAAATCGCGCAGGCGCAGCAGCAGGTCGTCAGGCATGGTGGGCCATCACTGCACCAGGGGGCTATCAGCACCGATCAGGTCCACGCCCTCGATCTGCGCCTCCCCCACCAGCAGCTGCATGTACTGGCGCAGCGCCGTGGTGCGCGACTGCAGCAACAGGCGCGAGGCGATCTGCTGGCGCAGTTCCTCGAACTCGGGCAGGCGGCCTTTCTTGCGGCCCAGCACTTCGATGATGTGCAGGCCGAACCGGGTGTTCACCAGGCGCGGGTGCACGCCCATGCCCCAGCGCGAATCGCTCTGGAAAAACAGCTCGTTGGCCAGCTCGGGCGCGCAGTCGTCCGGCGTGAGCCAGCCCAGGTCGCCGCCCTGGGCGCTCGACGGGCAGTTGGAGAGTTCGCCGGCCAGTTGCTCGAAGCGCCCGGGCGAGACGTCCTTGCGGGTGAGTTCCAGCAACGCGGCCTCGGCGCGCAGCGTGAGCGCGTGCACGTTCACCCCCGGCGTGACGGCGAACAGGATGTGGCGCACGTGCAGCGCCTGGCCCACGATGAAGCGGCTCTTCTGGGCCGCGTAGTGGCGCCGGCATTCGTCTTCGGTGGGCTCGGGCACGCTCACCACCTGGTCGACCATGGCCTCGATGATCTGGCGCTGCGTCTCGTCGGGCGCGCGCGCGATCAGCCCACCGTAGCGCGGCAGCAGCCCGGCCCGCACGGCCTGCTGGCGCAGCAGCTCGGTGCAGGCGCGTTCGCGCAGGGTCTGGGTGTCCAGGGTCTCGCCCGGCTCGTGCAGGGCGATGCCGTTGACATGGGCAATCGCGGGCTGCGCCAGCTCGGAACAGGCGCAGGTGCTGCTGCCGCAGCCGGTGGTGGATGTTGCGTTCATGGAAAGTCTCCGGAAGCTTCAGGCGGCGCGGTCGCGCTGGCTCAGTGGCGCGCGCGGCGCCATGCCCAGTCGACGGCTGCGCACCAGTTGGTAAGGGCGCACCACGTAGGCCAGCGTGCCAAAGCCGCTCCACACGTGCACCAGGCGGGTGAAGGGGAAGATCAGGAAGATGCTCATGCCCAGGAACATGTGGCCCTTGAACACCCAGCCGGCCTCGGCCAGCAGCTCGGGCGCTCCGGCGCGGAAGGTCACGATGCGCTGCGCCCACTCGGCCAGCTTCATCATCATGCCGCCGTCCAGGTGCTGGGCCGACAGCGGAATGGTGGCCAGACCCAGCGCGAACTGCAGCCACAGCAGGACCAGCAACACGATGTCGCTGGTCTTGGAGTTGACGCGGATGCGCACGTCGGAAAGCCGGCGGTGCAGCAGGATGCTCACGCCGATGAAGCCCAGCAGGCCGAACAGGCCGCCCGAGATCATGGCCATGAGCTGCTTGGCGCCGGCCGCCATGAAGGGTTCGTACACGAAGTGCGGCGTGAGCATGCCCACGCTGTGGCCGAAGAACAGGAACAGGATGCCGACGTGGAACAGGTTGCTGCCCCAGCGCAGCTGCCCGGCGCGCAGCAGCTGCGAGGAGTCGCTTTTCCAGGTGTACTGGTCGCGGTCGAAACGGATCAGGCTGCCCAGCAGGAACACGGTGAGGGCGATGTAGGGGTAGTAGCCGAAAAGGAATTGGTCAAGGGGGGTCATGAGCGTCTCCAAGGGGTCTCAAGCGGCCGCGCGGGCCGCGGGCGACTGGCGCACGATGTGGATCGGCTGCGGTTCGCCGGGGCGCGACTGGCCGCGCGTGCTGCAGCCGTCGAAGGCCTGTGGCTCGGCCCAGGCCTCGTCCATGGCTTCGTCGGCCGCGAACGGCACGGCCTGCGCCTTCTGGCCGGCCAGCTCCAGCACGGCGGCCAGCACGGCGGCGTAGGGGCTCTCGCGCTTGAGCAGGGCGCTGAAGATGGCGTTGAGGATGTGGGCCATCTCGGCGAGGAAGGCGCGCGCCAGCTGCGACGGCTGCGTGGAGGCGAACTCCAGCACCACGCAGAGGTGGTCGGGCAGTTCCTCGGGACCGAGGAACAGGCCGGCCTTCTCGTAGGTCTGCACCAGATCGATCATGGCCGGGCCGCGGTCGCGCGAGTCGCCGTGCACATGCTCGAACAGGTGCAGCGAGGTGGCGCGGCCCCGGTCGAAGGTGTCCACGTAGCGCGCCTCCACCTCGAACGGATCGAGCCGCAGCAGTTCAGCGGCCAGGGCGCGCAGCTCGGCGCGGCGCGCGACCGGCACGGCCTGCTCCTCGTCGATCACGTCAAGCAAGGCCGGCAGTTCGGCGCGCCAGGCAGCGTCCGGGTAGGCCAGCAGGCGGGCCAGGGCGCGCAGGGAATAACGGGTGTTTTTCATGGTCTTGCGCTCTTTCATACAACCGACTGGATCGGGATCGTGCGGCGCTTGTCGCCGCCGAACAGGCTCGTTTCCGAAGCGCCGTCCGAGCAGCCATTGCCGAACGAGAAGCCGCAGCCACCGCGCAGGTCGAAGGCGTTTTCGGCGTACTCGCGGTGCGAGGTCGGGATCACGAAGCGGTCTTCGTAGTTGGCGATCGCCATCACGTGGTACATCTCCTCGACCTGCGCCACCGTGAGGCCGGTCTGCTCCAGCACCGCCAGGTTCTGCACGCCGTCGACGTGTTTGCCGCGCTGGTAGGAACGCATGGCCAGCATGCGTTCGAGCGCGCGCACCACCGGGCCGGTGTCGCCGGCCGTCAGCAGGTTGGCCAGGTACTGCACGGGGATGCGCATCTGCGTGAAATCGGGCAGCTCGCCGTTGACGCCGATCTGGCCGGCGTTGACCGCCGAGGAGATGGGCGAGAGCGGTGGCACGTACCAGACCATGGGCAGGGTGCGGTACTCGGGGTGCAGCGGCAGCGCGACCTTCCAGTCGATCGCCATCTTGTAGACCGGGCTGTTCTGCGCGCCGGTGATCCAGTTCTCGGGGATGCCGTCAAGCCGGGCCTGCTCGATCACCTTGGGGTCGTTCGGGTTGAGGAAGATGTCGAGTTGGGCCTGGTACAGGTCTTTCTCGTCTTCCACGCTGGCGGCTTCCTGGATGCGGTCGGCGTCGTACAGCACCACGCCCAGGTAGCGGATGCGGCCCACGCAGGTTTCGCTGCACACGGTGGGCTGGCCGGCCTCGATGCGCGGGTAGCAGAAGATGCATTTCTCGGCCTTGCCGGTCTGCCAGTTGTAATAGATCTTCTTATAGGGGCAGCCGCTCACGCACATGCGCCAGCCACGGCACTTGTCCTGGTCGATCAGCACGATGCCGTCGTCCTCGCGCTTGTAGATCGAACCCGAGGGGCACGAGGCCACGCAGGCCGGGTTCAGGCAGTGCTCGCACAGGCGCGGCAGGTACATCATGAAGGTGTTCTCGAACTGGCCCACCATGTCTTTCTGGACCTGCTCGAAGTTCGCCAGGTTGGCGTCCTTGCTGCGCTTGCTGAACTCACCGCCCAGGATCTCTTCCCAGTTCGGACCCCACTCGATCTTCTCCATGCGCTGGCCGGTGATCAGGCTGCGCGGGCGCGCGGTCGGCGGCGCCTTGGTCTCGGCGGCCGACTGCAGGTGGTCGTAGTCGAAGGTGAAGGGCTCGTAGTAGTCGTCGATCTGTGGCAGGTTGGGGTTGGAGAAGATGCGCATGAGCAGCTTCCACTTGCCGCCCTGCTTGGGCTCGATGGAGCCGTCGGCCTTGCGCACCCAGCCTCCGTTCCACTTGTCCTGGTTCTCCCACTCCTTGGGGTAACCGATGCCGGGCTTGGTCTCGACGTTGTTGAACCAGGCGTATTCCACGCCGGGGCGGCTGGTCCAGACGTTCTTGCAGGTGACCGAACAGGTGTGGCAACCGATGCATTTGTCCAGGTTCAGCACCATGGCGATTTGGGCACGAACTTTCATGTTGTTTTCTCCTGTGCTGATCAAGCCTGAACGGTGTCGGTGCCCTGGCCGTCGAGCCAGTCGATCTTGCGCATCTTGCGCACGATGACGAACTCGTCGCGGTTGGTGCCGATGGTTCCGTAGTAGTTGAAGCCGTAGCTGAACTGCGCGTAGCCGCCGATCATGTGGGTGGGCTTGGTGACGATGCGGGTGACCGAGTTGTGGATGCCGCCGCGTGTGCCGGTGATCTCCGAGCCGGGGGTGTTGATGATCTTTTCCTGCGCGTGGTACATGAGCACCATGCCCGGGTTCACGCGCTGGCTCACCACCGCGCGCGCCGCGATGGCGCCGTTGGCGTTGAACAGTTCCACCCAGTCGTTGTCCTCGATGCCGGCGCCCTTGGCGTCGTCTTCGCTCAGCCAGATCACCGGGCCGCCGCGGTTGAGCGTGAGCATGTGCAGGTTGTCGCTGTACGTGCTGTGGATGCCCCACTTCTGGTGCGGCGTGATGAAGTTGAGCGAGATCTCCTTGTTGCCGTTGGGCTTGCGGTCGATCATGTCGCCCACCGTCTTCAGGTCCACCGGCGGGCGGTAGCTGGTGAGGCCTTCACCGAAGGCGATCATCCAGGGGTGGTCCAGGTAGAAGTGCTGGCGGCCGGTGAGGGTGCGCCATGGGATCAGCTCGTGCACGTTGGTGTAGCCGGCGTTGTACGAGACCTTTTCCGATTCGAGGCCCGACCAGGTGGGCGACGAAATGATCTTGCGCGGCTGGGCCTGGATGTCGCGGAAGCGGATCTTCTCGTCTTCGCGGTGCAGCGCCAGGTGGGCGTGCTCGCGGCCGGTGATCTTGCTGAGCGCTTCCCAGGCCTTCACCGCCACGTGGCCGTTGGTCTCGGGCGCGAGCTGCAACACCACCTCGCAGGCGTCGATGTCGCTCTCGATGCGGGCCATGCCCTGGGTCACACCCTCGGCCTTGACGGTGCCGTTGAGCTCCTTGAGCTGCGCCACCTCGGTGTCGGTGTTCCAGCCGATGCCCTTGCCGCCGTTGCCCGCTTTTTCCATCAGCGGGCCCAGGGCCGTGAAGCGCTTGTAGGTGTTGGGGTAGTCGCGCACCACCACCTGGATCTGCGGCGCGGTCTTGCCGGGGATCAGCTCGCACTCGCCCTTGCTCCACTCCTTCACGTCAAACGGCTGGGCCAGTTCGGCGGGGGTGTCGTGCATCAGCGGCGTGAGCACCACCTCGCGCTCCACGCCCAGGTGGCCGACGCAGACCTCGCTGTAGGCCTTGGCGAAACCCTTGTAGATCTCCCAGTCGCTCTTGCTCTGCCAGGCCGGGTCCACCGCGGTGGACAGCGGGTGGATGAAGGGGTGCATGTCGCTGGTGTTGAGGTCGTTCTTCTCGTACCAGGTGGCGGTGGGCAACACGATGTCGGAGTACAGACAGGTGGTGCTCATGCGGAAGTCCAGCGTGACCAGCAGGTCCAGCTTGCCCTCGGGCGCCTTGTCGTGCCACTTCACTTCCTTGGGCTTGGCCTCGTCGACCCCCAGGTCCTTGCCCTGCACGCCGTGGGTGGTGCCCAGCAGGTGCTTGAGGAAGTATTCGTGGCCCTTGCCGCTGGAGCCCAGCAGGTTGGAGCGCCAGACGAACAGGTTGCGCGGCCAGTTCAACGGGTTATCCGGGTCTTCGCAGCTCATCTTGAGCGTGCCGTCCTTGAGGCCCTGGACGGCGTAGTCCTTGGGGTCCATGCCGGCGGCGGTGGCGTCTTTCACCACCTGCATCGGGTTGGTCTGCAGCTGCGGCGCGCTGGGCAGCCAGCCCATGCGTTCGGCGCGCACGTTGTAGTCGATCAGGCTGCCGCCGAACTTGGTCTTGTCGGCCAGCGGCGAGAGGATTTCTTCCACGCCCAGCTTTTCGTAGCGCCACTGGTCGGTGTGGGCGTAGAAGAAACTGGTGCTGTTCATCTGGCGCGGCGGGCGCACCCAGTCCAGCGCGAAGGCCAGCGCGGTCCAGCCGGTCTGCGGGCGCAGTTTTTCCTGGCCCACGTAGTGCGACCAGCCGCCACCGCTCTGGCCGATACAGCCGCACATCATCAGCATGTTGATGATGCCGCGGTAGTTCATGTCGCAGTGGTACCAGTGGTTCATGGCCGCACCGATGATGACCATGGACTTGCCGCGGGTCTTGTCGGCGTTGTCGGCGAACTGGCGCGCCACGGCGATCACCTGGTCGCGCTTGACGCCGGTGATCTTCTCTTGCCAGGCGGGGGTGTAGGGGGTGTCGTCGTCGTAGCTGGCGGCACCCGTGTCGCCGGGCAGGCCGCGGTTGACGCCGTAGTTGGCGACCGTCAGGTCGAACACCGTGGCGACCAGCGCGTAGCGCTCTTCACCGGCCTTGCCCAGCTTGACGCGGCGCACCGGCACCTGGCGCACCAGCACGTCGGCCACCGCGCCGGCCTGCTTGTTGGCGCTGAAGTTGGGGGTGTCGATGCCACCGAAATACGGGAACCCGACCTCGCCCACCTGGTAGTCGGGCTGCACGCCCTCCATCAGGCTGAGCTTGAGCTGCACGGTCTCGCCGTTGCGCGCTTCGCGGTTCTCCAGGTTCCACTGGCCGGCGTCTTCCGTGCCCTCGGCGCCCCAGCGGAAACCGATGGAACCGTTGGGCAGCACGATCTTGTCGTGCTCGTCGATGGCGACCGTCTTCCACTCGGGGTTGTGCTCCTGCCCGAGCTTGCCGTTGAAGTCGCTGGCGCGCAGGTAGCGCCCCGGCACCAGCACCGTGCGGCCGTCGGGCAGGGTGCGCTCTTCGAGCTGCACCAGGTTGGGCATGTCGGTGTAGCGGCGCACGTAGTCGTCGAAGTACGCCGAGCGCTTGTCGAAATAGAACTCCTTCAGGATCACGTGGCCCATGGCCATGGCCACGGCCGCGTCGGTGCCCTGCTTGGGGTGCATCCAGAGGTCGCAGAGCTTGCTGATCTCGGCGTAGTCGGGCGTGATCGCCACCGTCTTGGCGCCCTTGTAGCGCACCTCGGTGAAGAAGTGGGCGTCGGGCGTTCGGGTCTGGGGCACGTTGGAGCCCCAGGCGATGATGAAAGTCGAGTTGTACCAGTCGGCCGACTCGGGCACGTCGGTCTGCTCGCCCCACACCTGCGGGCTGGACGGGGGCAAGTCGCAGTACCAGTCGTAGAAGCTCATGCACACGCCGCCGATCAGCGACAGGTAGCGCGAGCCCGCGGCATAGCTCACCATGGACATGGCGGGGATGGGCGAGAAGCCGAGCACGCGGTCGGGGCCGTACTTCTTGGCGGTGTAGACGTTGGCGCTCGCGATGAGCTGGTTCACCTCGTCCCAGGTGCTGCGCACGAAGCCGCCCAGGCCGCGCTGCTGCTGCCATTCGCGCCGGGCTTCGTCGTTCTGCACGATGGCGGCCCAGGCGTCGACCGGGCTCTTGGCCACGGCCAGCGCGGCGCGCCAGTGCTTGAGCAGGCGCGCGCGGACCATGGGGTACTTCACGCGGTTGGCGCTGTACAGGTACCAGGAGTACGAAGCGCCGCGGGCGCAGCCGCGCGGCTCGTGGTTGGGCAGGTCGGCGCGGGTGCGCGGGTAGTCGGTCTGCTGGGTTTCCCAGGTGACGATGCCGCCCTTGACGTAGATCTTCCACGAGCAGGAGCCCGTGCAGTTCACGCCGTGGGTGGAGCGCACGATCTTGTCGTGGGCCCAGCGGTCCCGGTAGGCGTCTTCCCACGTGCGGTCTTCGCCGGTGGTGACGCCGTGGTCACCCGAGAAGGCTTCCTTCGGGGCGGAAAAATGGTTCAGACGGTCGAGAAAGTGACTCATCGTTGGTCTCCGGAAAAAAGTGGGGCCGTTGCAACCCGTGCAACCGCAATGCGTGAAGGGGTCGAAGCCAAGGACACCGCCGGGCTGGCTTTGCCAGACGGCTGGTGTCGCCCCCCTCCCAGGGGGGTGGCGCCGAAGGCGACGCGGGGGGTGTTCATGGATTTTTGATCTCTGCACCAGCGCGCAGATAGAACCACCAGTTCAGCACCAGGCAGACGGCGTAGAAGATGGCGAAGCCGTACATCGCGAGCTGCGGCGTGCCGGCCTTGATCTGGGCACCGATCACCACCGGGGCGATGAAGGCACCGTAGGCGGCGACGGCCGAGGTCCACCCCAACACGGGGCCGGCCTGCTGGCGGTCGAAGATGACGCCGATGGTGCGGAAGGTGGAGCCGTTGCCGATGCCGCTGGCCACGAACAGCGCGATGAACAGGCCAAGGAAGGCCGGGAAGTACTGCTCGGGCGTGGCCGAGCCGTAGGCCTGCATCATCACGTAGCCCACCGCACCCGAGGCGAACACCATCACGGCGGAGATGATCTGCGTGACGATGGAACCGCCCACCTTGTCGGAGATCCAGCCGCCCACCGGGCGCACGGCGGCGCCGACGAAGGGGCCGATCCAGGCGTAGGTCAGGGCCGAGGGAGCGTTGGGGTTTTTCAGCGTGTGCGTCATCGCGCCGGCCGCGTCGGCCACGTGCTGGAAGCCGAAGATCACGGTGATGGCCAGGGGCAGCACCATTGAGAAGCCGATGAAGGAACCGAAGGTAACGATGTAGAGCGCCGTGAGCGACCAGGTGTGCTTGTTGCGGAAGATGGCGAACTGCTTGCTCACGTTCTCTTTCATCGAACCGAACGCGGCCAGCTTCATCATCAGCAGCGCCAGGATGATGTCCAGCGGAATGGCCACCCACATGTTGAGCAGGCCCAAGCCGGTGGGCGCCGGCAGGTAGAGCCAGAGGATGAAGATGGCCGGCACGAAGGCCAGGGTGTAGAGGTAGGTGACCTTGGCGAAGGCGCCCACCGGGTGGCCGGCCTCGGGCGACACCGTCTTCAGGTTGTTCATGCCGAACCAAGCCAGGATCGACAGCGGTACCAGCGAGAGCACCCAGGCAAAGCCGGCGTTCTGGATCCAGGTGGGGGTGCCGGCGGCGATCTTTCCGAAGATCCAGCCGCTGTCTTTCACCAGCGTCATGGACTCACCGCCGAAGGCGCCCAGCAGCGGCAGCGTCATCACCAGCGGGATGACGATCTGCATGGTGGTGACGCCGAAGTTGCCCAGGCCCGCGTTCAGGCCCAGCGCCGTGCCCTGCAGCCGCTTCGGAAAGAAGGTGCTGATGTTGGACATGGAGCTGGCGAAGTTGCCGCCGCCCACGCCCGACCACAGCGCCAGCAGCTGGAACACCCACAGCGGCCACTCGGGATGCTGCAGCGCCACACCGGTGCCGATGGCCGGGGCCAGCAGCATGGCGGTGGTGAGGAAGATGGTGTTGCGACCACCGGCCAGGCGCACCAGGAAGGACGCCGGGATGCGCATGGTGGCGCCGGAGATGCCGGAGATGGCGGTCAGCGTGAACAGCTCGGCCTGGGTGAAGGGGAAGCCCAGGTTGAGCATCTGCACGGTGATGATGCCCCACATGCCCCAGACGGCGAAGCCGCACAGCAGCGCGGGCACCGAGATCCAGAGGTTGCGGTAGGCGATCTTCTTGCCGGTGCTTTCCCAGAAGCGCTCGTCTTCGGGCCGCCAGTCAGAGATGTCCGCGCCCTGGCCGCTGGCAACAGCAACCGAGGCAGGCAGGGGGTTTGCTTTGGTGTTCATGGTGGGGTTCCTGACGGTGGAGTCAGTTCTGGAAAGAAAAGGATTTGGCTTCGGTGCCCATGACCTGGGCCTTGCGCACCTCGGTCCAGTACATCCAGATCAGCGAGACCCAGACCACGCCGTACATCAGCATGAAGGCGCTGGAGCGGATGCCGGTGAGGTCCATCAGGGCGCCGAACATGATGGGCAGCACGAAGCCCCCCAGGCCGCCGGCCAGGCCGACGATGCCGCTGATGGCGCCGATGTTCTTGGGGTAGTCGTCGCTGATGTACTTGAAGACACTGGCCTTGCCGAAGGCCCAGGAGATGCCCAGGATGAACATCAGGCCGGTGAAGAGATAGACGTTCAGGCCAATGTGGAAGGTCCTGGGGCCGTTCACGGTGAGCACGGTGAAGTCGGTCTGCGGGTAGGACAGCAGGAACAGGCAGATCCAGCTCACCCACATCACCCACCAGGTGACCTTGTGCGCGCCGAACTTGTCCGACATCACGCCGCCGATGGCGCGCAGCACGCCGCCGGGCAGCGAGAAGCAGGCGGCCAGCAGGGCGGCCACGCGGATGTCCAGCCCGAACTCGCCCACGTAGTACTGCACCATCCACAGCGAGAGCGCCACGTAGCCGCCGAACACGATGCTGTAGTACTGGCAGTACTTGAGCACCTTGGGGTCTTTCAGCGCCTTGAGCTGGTCGGTGAACTTCACGTTGCTCGGCACCAGGTGCGAGGAGTCGCTGTGGCTGAAGAGCCAGAAAAGGATCACCGTGCCCAGCATGATGGCCGCGTAGACCTGCGGCACCATGGTCCAGCCAAAGGCCACCAGCAACACCGGCGCCACGAACTTGTTGACCGCCGCGCCCGAGTTGCCCGCGCCGTACACGCCCATGGCCATGCCCTGGCGGTTTTTCGGGAACCAGCGCGCCACGTAGGGCGTGCCGACCGAGAAGGAGCCGCCGGCCAGGCCGACGAAGAGGCCGATGGTGAGGAAATGCCAGTAGGCGGTGGCGTAGCTCATGAGCCAGATCGCGGGCACGGTGAGCGCCATCAGGAGCGCCATCACGATGCGGCCGCCGTAGCGGTCGGTCCAGATGCCCAGGGGCACGCGCACCAGCGAACCGGTGAGCACCGGCGTGGCCATGAGCAGGCCGAACTGGGTGGAGTTGAGGTCGAGCGCCTTCTTGATCGGAATGCCGATGACGCCGAACATCATCCAGACCATGAAGCACACGGTGAAGGCCAGCGTGCTGACGATCAGCACCGACCAGGCTTTTCTTTCGTTTCGAAGTTCAGAGGCCATGTTCTTTCTCCAGAGACATGGCATGACTGTCGGCGCTGTAGGGTTTTTCCGGTATCCACCGGTGGGACACCCGGCCCTCGCCAGACGGACGATGGGGGCACCGGTCCCCATCGTCCTGAAGAACTACCTCGGCGCCTGATTCACCGGGTCTTGACCCAGATCAACCCAGGCCGCGACCGGCCGCGTATACCGCCGCCTGCACGCGGGAGGTCAGATTGAGCTTGCGCAGGATGTGCTGCACGTGGATCTTGACCGTGGTCTCGGCGATGTCGAGGTCGCGCGCGATCTGCTTGTTGCTGCCACCGCGCGCGATCAGCGCCAGGATCTCGCGCTCGCGCGCCGAGAGCTTGTCGATGCCCGGGTCGGGTTTGGCCTCGGTCGCCGGGACCAGGGTCGACAAGGCCGCCGGGCCCGTGTCCGCCGCCGCCGGCTGGCCGCGGAACATGCTGAAGAGCTTGCCCATCATCGCCGGGCTGACCACCGATTCGCCGTCAAGCACCTTGACGATGGCGTCGCACAGCTGGTCGGACTCCACCGTCTTGAGCAGGTAACCGTCGGCCCCGGCCTGCAGCGCGGCGGCCAGGTCGGCCTCGTTCTCGCTCACGGTGAGCATCAGGATGCGGGTGCCCGGCGCCGCGTCTTTCAGGGCCGCCACGCCGTCCACCCCGCGCACCCCGGGCAGGTGGTTGTCGAGCAGGATCAGGTCGGGCCGCTGCTGCGCCACGCCGCGCAGCGCCTCGCCCACGTCGGCGGCCTCGCAGACCACGTCGAAACGCTCGTCCTGTTGCAGCAGCGCTTTCAGGCCACGGCGGAACAGGGAGTGGTCGTCCACCAGCATCAGCTGGATACGGGGCGGGGGCGTCTGGATCATGGGGTGGTGGCAATGCCGTTGAGGTTGAGGCCGAGCGTGGCCACCGGGCTGGCGGTCACCGGGTAGGGCGGCAGGGTCAGGGTGACCGCTGTGCCCTGGCCGGCGCTGGACACCACGTCCACCTCGGCGCCGATGCGCTGGGCCCGCTCACGCATGATCTTCAGACCCACGTGCGAAGCGCCGCGGGTGTGCTGGGGGTCGAAACCGCTGCCGTTGTCGCGCACCGTGAAGCGCCACTGCGAGCCCTTGGCCACGTCCAGGCTGACGTGGCTGGCGCCCGCGTGCTTGCGCACGTTGGACAGCGCCTCCTGCAGCACGTGCAGCACCTGCACCTGCACGTCGGCCGGCAGCGGCAGGCCGTCGCCTTCGACCTGCAGGCGGGTCGGCAGGCCGGTCTGGTGCTGGAACTTCTGCAGCGTCTCCTGCAGCGCGGCCTCGATGTCGTCGGTGTTGGTGCGGGTGCGGAAATGCACCAGCAACTCGCGCACGTCGTTGATGCTCTCGCGCAGGCCCACGTCGAGCTCGTCGAGCGTGGCGTCCACCTGCTGCGGCTGCTGTTTCTGCACCGCCGTGCGCAGCAGCTGCACCTGGATCTTCAGGAACGCCAGCGACTGCGCAATGGAGTCGTGCAGTTCGCGCGCGATCAGCGCGCGCTCCTCGCCCACCGCGGCCTCGCGCTCCAGCGCGGCCGCGCGCAGGCCTTCGAGCGAACTCGCCAGGTGGCTGGCCAGCGCGTCGAGCAGGCCGATTTCGTCCACGTTGAGGCTGACCTCGCTGCGAAAGAACAGATCGATCTCGCCGATCAGGCGGTGCTGCAGCCGCACCGGCACGCTGACCAGGCTCTGGTAGCCCGCACGCGCGCAGTGGCGCATGGGCGCCTCGTCGTGGCTGTGGATGGGGATGACCCGGGTGCGCGCGTCGGACTTGAGCGCGCCGCAGGCGCAGGCCCCGGCCAGCAGGCTGCGCTCTTCGTCCACCATGTCCTGCGGAAAGCAGTCGGACGCCAGCATCAGGTAGCGCTGGTTGGCCTCGTCGGACCAGCGCACCGCCACCGCGTCGGCCTTCACCACCTGGCGCACCCGCTGCGAGAAACCGCGCGAAAGCTCTTCGATGGTGTTGGCACCGGCCAGGAAGGCGCTCACCTCGTACAGCGCCTCCAGCCGCGCGCGCTGCGCTTCGATGCGCTGCGTCTTGGCCTGCACCTTGCTCTCCAGCCCCTCGTAGAGCGACTGCAGCGTGGCGGCCATGCGGTTGAAGCCGGCGGCCACCTGGCCGAATTCGTCGTGCGTGTCCACGTTGACCCGCACCGCGAAGTCGCCCGTCTCCAGCTGGCGCAGCCCCCCGCGCAAATGCCCCAGCGGGTTGATCACGTACAGGTAGCCGGTGTAGAGCATCACCACGGCGGCGGCAATGGCCAGTGCCATCATGAGGAACTGGAACAGGTTGAGGATGGCCGTGAAGCCCGAGAGGTGGTTTTCGATCGACTGCACGAAGCGGTCGATGCCGGTGACGAAGGCCTCGGCCGCGTGCATGGACTGCTGGGCGTCCAGCGGGCCGTCCCGCAGCCACAGCCCGCGCTGCACCTGCCAGAGCGATTCCACGTTGGCGAACTCGCGCTCGACCTCGTCGTCCCAGGGCACGAACAACGGGCGGCTCGGATCGCCGGCGCGCAGCAGGCCCAGGCTCTGGTCGAACTGCGCCACCAGCGCCGCCACCTCGGGCGCCGGCAGCCCGGCCTGCACCGCGCTGGTCAGGCGCCAGGTCTGCATGCGCATGCGCCCGGCCTCGTTGACCGCCGCGGCACCGCCTTCGAGCTGCCAGGTCACCCACAGGGTCAACCCGATCGAGGCCAGCGCCACGATCAGCAGGCCCGCGCCGATGCGCACCAGCTTGGTCGACAGGGAGGCGGTGGATTTCATGCGCATAGGTTAGCGGCTTTCGGCGCGGCTGCGCGGCTTTGTGCCCGGGCCGAGGGTGGGCTTGCGCCCCGCCCGGGGGCCGGATACCCGGTCGCCAGCCTGGGGTATTTTAGATTCATTTAAAATGCATATTAAATCCAGGCCACCGCCCAGGCCGGCCCCACTGAAACACCCGCCATGCCACCCGCCAACCCGATCGCCGCCAAGCCGGTGCTGTTCTCCATGGTGGAGGACACCCGCAAGATCTACCCGCGCTCGGTCACGGGCCGCTTCGCGCGCTGGCGCTGGGTGATGGTGTGGCTCACGCAGCTGGTGTTCTACGGCATACCCTGGCTGACCTGGAACGGGCGCCAGGCCGTGCTGTTCGACCTGGAGCAGCGCCATTTCTACATCTTTGGCCTGGTCCTGCAGCCCCAGGACTTCATCTACCTGGCCGCGCTGCTGGTGCTCTCGGCGCTGGCGCTGTTCTTCTTCACCGCCCTGGCCGGCCGGCTCTGGTGCGGCTACGCCTGCCCGCAGACCGTCTACACCGAGATCTTTCTCTGGGTCGAGCGCCACCTGGAGGGCGACCGCAGCGCACGCATGCGCCTGGACGCCCAATCCTGGGGCGCCACCAAGCTGCTGCGCAAAGGCGGCAAACAACTGGCCTGGCTCGCCATCGCACTGTTCACCGGCTTCACCTTCGTGGGCTACTTCATGCCCATCCACGGCCTCACCGCGCAGACACTGGCGCTTCAGCTCTCGCCCTGGGCCACCTTCTGGGTGTTCTTCTACGGTTTCGCCACCTACGGCAACGCCGGCTTCCTGCGCGAGCAGGTGTGCAAACAGATGTGCCCCTACGCGCGTTTCCAGAGCGCGCTGATCGACATGGATTCCATGGTGATCGCCTACGACGCCGGCCGCGGCGAAAACCGCGGCGCCCGCCCGCGCAAGGCCGACCCGAAAGCGCTGGGCCTGGGCGACTGCGTGGACTGCACCCTGTGCGTGCAGGTCTGCCCCACGGGCATCGACATCCGCAACGGCCTGCAGAACGAGTGCATCGCCTGCGCCGCCTGCATCGACGTCTGCGACGACGTCATGGGCAAGATGGGCTACGCCCCCGGGCTGATCCGCTATTCCTCGGGCAACGGCATCGAAAAGGGCTGGAGCCGCGCCCGCATGCTGCGCCGCGTCTGGCGCCCGCGCGTGCTCATCTATGGCGCCCTGCTGCTGGTGCTGGGCACGGCCTTCGTGTGGAGCCTGTCAAACCGCAACGACTTCGTGGTGGCCGTCAGCCGCGACCGCGGCGCGCTCGCGCGCATGGTGGGCAACGGCAACATCGAAAACACCTACCGCCTGCAGATCACCAACAGCACCGAACAGCCCCAGCGCTACACCGCCAGCGTCTCGGGCGTGGAAGGCCTGCGGCTGGACACCGACGCCAGCCTGACCGTGGCCGCCACCAGCACCGGCGACCAGGCCCTGCGTCTGGTGCTGCCCGCCACCACGGCGCAGGCCCACAGCGGCCAGACGCTGGCGGTGGTGTTCCAGATCGGGCCCGACACGGGCGGCGCGCGCGAGCCGGTTCAGGTGAAGAGCACGTTCATCGTGCCGCAGTATTGATGCTATCCGTTTGATGCGCTGCGGGTGACCGGTAGGTCTCGTTTTCTGAAGCGAGGTCAAGGGCGTCTTCAGCGCACGCGCCATCATCTCGTTGAGGTGGGCGGGGTCATTGCGCGTGACCTCGCCCAGGCTCGTAGACCCTCCATTCGCGTGAATGTGGGTCGTACTGTAAGTAGGGGATGTCTTCTGCGTTCTCCGCCGTGACCGTGACAGTCTTGGACGTTCGTTCGGACAAGCGCTCCAGGAAGAGGAGAACTTCGGTGTGATCTTGTGCATCGTTGATTTCACGAGGATCCAGATCAAGCTCGATTTCGGTGGGCACAAAGAAGTGGCAGTTGGCGAACACTCGGCCCACAGTTATCTGGAGTAGATGTGACCCGTTGCGGTTCTCGAAGATGCCATGGACTTCCGGTAGTGGCTTCTCCGATCCGTCATATGTGTATCGATGGCCGTACTCTCTCGCCAGGTCGCACAGGACGTTCCAGTCGTTCGCAGAGGCATCAAAAATGCAGACGTCCCGGAACGAGCCATCTCGTTCCCAGAGATCGCGCGGTTCACCGTAGTTTGGTCTGTTCATGACACCGAATGTTTGAGATGAGAAGTGGCGCCCGTTACCGGGGGTGTCCTCTCGATTGATGGATCAGCGCCTTGCAAGGCACGACAAAGTTCACGTGGTAGTGCTCGTCGTGACGCACCCAAGGCTTCCCCTTCATGAATGGCAGGTTCGCTTTCAAGTAAGCGCCTCGGCTGGTGGCGAACAGACGGGGTAGGTATTGGCGGTCGAAGATGACCAACGCCAAACCGGAGCCTGCCCCTTTGGCGGCCACGCTGAGCTGATAGAGGTGTTCAGCCAGTGCTTCAAAGTCGATCGAGTACTCGCCGTATAGGGCCTCCTGGTTGAACTCCACGTCGTAGCCCAACCTGTCCGAGAGGTTTGTGGGCAGAGGCACGGACCGGCCCTTGCCGTCCCTCACCGGGACAAAGAAGTCGACGGACAGCCCGTTCTGGTGGGTGCGGTGCGGCCGCAGCCTTCCCCCCGCGGGCCAACCGGTTTCACCGTAAACGTAGTGCACATCGGGGTTCGCTGCGGCCAGAGCCTTGTAGCTGGTTGAGAGAATTGCTGCGACTGTGGAGTGAACGTGCGTCCGGCCAGCGGTGGCGGCAAGCGTGCTGTACGCGGAGAAGTTGGCCCCGCTGAGGGGGAGCTTGACGCTTCTTTCGATTCGCCCGTTGCTCACGGAGCCGTAGCACTGACTCTCAGCACCGCAGGCAAGGATCGGGGCCAGCAGTGCTGCGGCGGCAAGGTTGGAGAGATTCAAATGGGCCTCACGTTTGAGCTGAGGGGAACGCGCGCGAAGGGGCGTGCGTCATGCGGCATCCCGAAGCCGGGCCACCAGCTTCTCGCAGGCCTGACGCAAGAGGGCCTCCATCTCGCTTCGTCGAGCTGGCCGCTCCAGACCCACCAGAACGCGCCAAGACAGCGCTCTGTTCAGATACACGGGCCAAGGCATTTTCTGAGTGACATGGAAGGTCGTCTTCGTCTTGTTCGATTGAAGATCGAAGAGCCTTGCCGCGAGGCGAATTTTGGGCCTCCCATACATGGGAAGGCCGACCGCATCCAGCGACAGGTCTGTTGCGCTCCCAAACCGATAGCCTTGCAAAACGACATCGAAGGCCATGTCTGTTGACCGTGGCGCCTCGACCGTGGCAGCCATTGGGAAAGAAAGCAACTCGGTGAGCTCGACGAGAAGTGCTCGATCGAGCGCGGGAGGTGCACCACCGGGCAGACTCTCCAGATGGCGGATCAAGTTGCGGCCCGTGGTGATACTCAGCGCACCGAGAAACAGTCGCGCTGGCTCACGCTTCAACAACTTGCTGAACACTCAACAGTCCCCAGATGCCCGACGTTTGCGTGAGAGGTGCGCTCCGTTCAGAGGCTGTTGCTGGGCGATGGACGCTGTGACAGCCGGTTGGTTCTCATGAGACATCAATCTTCACCTCGTCCGAAGGCACTGCCACGGCCCGAGGCCCGAAGCTGGTGATGTTGGCCAGCGTTTCGTTGTGGTGGGCCGTGATCTGTGCGGCCGACAAGACGGCGTTGTCCACAGTGGAGTGGGCATCCGACACGAGCGTGACCGGATAACCCAGGGCGAGCGCCCTGCGGGTCGTGGTGTCCACACAGAATTCGCTCTGAAAACCGCAGATCACCAGCTTCGTCACCCCGTGTGCCTGCAGGAGGGCCTGCAGATCTGTGTTGTGAAACGAGTCCGTTGCCCGCTTGCGGAGGCGGATGTCGGTGGATTGGACATCCAGCCCGGCGGCAAGGCCCCAGCCCTCCGTTCCGTACTCCAGCGGGCTGCCCGGCGCTTCGTGCTGGATCACAACGACCGGTGCGCCAGCTTCGCGCGTCTTTCTGGCGACAACGTTGATGCGATCAATGACGCGTCTGGACTCAAAGGCCGCGTGCTCGCCGGAACACAGGGCGTGCTGAACATCGATGATGAGAAGAGCGGTGGTCATGGTATGTCTTGATGCCTGATTGGCTGTTTTCCGGCCGCGGGCTGAACCCCGTGCACGAAGGCAGCCGCGAATCGCACTATAAGCCGGCGGGCGGCGCAGGCCTGCACCTATTGGGCGCGCTTCTTGTTGTGAACCAGCTTCCCGCTGCCCCATTGAAGAGACCGCTGAACCGCCCCTACAAATCAGGCATCCCCGGAATATGCTTCAGCTGCACAACCTTGCGCACGCCGGCGCCCGGGGGCATGGGTTCGAGCAGATCGGCCAGCGTCACGCCGTCGAGTTCCGCGAGGTAGCGGTCCATCGCCTTTTGCAGCGTGCCCTTGAGTCGGCAATAGCCTTCGAGCCGGCAGGTGTTGTGCTCGGCGCTGAAGCATTCGACCAGGGTGAAGTCGGTCTCGGTCTGGCGGACCACGTCGCCCAGCACGATCAGGTGCGCCGGCTTGAGCAGGCGCAGGCCGCCGCCCCGCCCGCGCGTGGTCTCCAGCAGGCCCAGGCCGGAGAGCGTCATCACGATCTTGGTGAGGTGGCTGCGCGAAATGCCGTGCGCCCCGGCGATCTCGCTGATGGTGGCGGGCTTCTCGCGCTGCGTGCAGGCCGCGCAATACATCAGCACGCGCAGGCTGTAGTCGGTCCAGTGGGTCAGTCGCATGCGGTGATCTCCCGGGGCCGGTGGGTCATCGTTCTTTCGGATACCCCGTGTTGTTCTATGGAAATATTCACTTCATATGAATTTTATCTTCTAATACATGCAGTCACAATGCATATTTCAGGAAACCCCATGAACCACACCACCACCGAAGCCCGCCCCACCCAAGCCGCCGCTGCCGACCGCGCGCAGCAGGCCATCGGCCAGATCGCCGTTGACCTGCCGGGCTCCACCGCGGTCTTTCGCCGCCTCAAGCTCGACTTCTGCTGCGGCGGCCAGATTCCGCTGCAACAGGCCTGCGCCAGCAAGGGCCTGCCGCTGGACGCGGTGCTCGACGAGCTCTCGCAGCTGGAGCGCCCGAACACCCTGCCCGTCACCGAATCGCCCGAGGCGATGGTCGACCACCTCCTGCTGCGCTACCACGCGGTGCACCGCGAGCAGCTGCCCGAGCTGATCCGCATGGCGCGCCGCGTGGAAGCGGTGCACTGCAACAACCCCGACGTGCCCGCCGGCCTGGCCGAGCACCTGGAGATCATGGAGGCCGAGTTGCTGGACCACATGGAGAAGGAAGAACAGATCCTGTTCCCTCTGCTCAAAAGCGGTGGCCGCTCGCTGGCGGCCGGGCCGATCAACGTGATGCGCGGCGAGCACACCAGCCACGGCGTGCAACTGGACCGGCTGATGGCGCTGACGAACGACGCCACGCCGCCGATGGGCGCCTGCAACACCTGGCGCGCCCTGTACACGGGCATCGCGCAGTTCTCCGACGACCTGATCAACCACATCCACACGGAAAACAACCTGCTGTTCCCGCAATTCGAAGAAGCGGAACAGCAACAACCCGCCACCGGCTGCGGCTCGGCCTGCGGCTGCGCTTGAGGCCAGACCCACTTGCGCCAAATCAAGCCATGAGCCCATTGACCCAGGTCAACGCCCGCACAGCGGGCGGTTGCTAAGGTCGCGCCCGCTTGGCACCGGCCTGTCCGCGCTGCCCTTTTCACGACGCAACTCCCCCATGGCCATCGACCGCACGCACGAAAATTCCAACACCCTGGACCTGGTCTGCCCGGCCGGCAGCCTGCCCGCGCTCAAGGCCGCGGTGGACCATGGGGCGAACTGCGTCTACCTGGGCCTGCGCGACGCCACCAACGCGCGCAACTTCGCCGGCCTGAACTTCGACGACGCGGCCATCGCCAGCGGCGTGGCCTACGCGCATGCGCGTGGCTGCCAGGTGTTCATGGCGCTCAACACCTACCCGCAGGCCGCGCAGCCGGAGCGCTGGCGCGAGGCGATGGACAAGGCTGTGAACCTGGGCGTGGACGCGGTGATCCTGGCCGACCCGGGCCTGATGCGCTACGCCACGCAGCGCCACCCGACGTTGCGGCTGCACCTCTCGGTGCAGGGCTCGGCCACCAACCACGAGGCGATCAACCTCTACCACCGCGAGTTCGGCATTTCGCGCGCCGTGTTGCCGCGCGTGCTCTCGCTCGACCAGGTGCGCCAGGTGGTGCAGAAGACCCCGGTGGAGATCGAGGTGTTCGGCTTCGGCAGCCTGTGCGTGATGGTCGAAGGGCGCTGCGCGCTCTCGTCCTACGTAACTGGAGAGTCGCCCAACACGCACGGCGTGTGTTCGCCGGCCAAGGCGGTGCGCTGGCAGGAAACGCCAAAGGGGCTGGAGTCGCGGCTCAACGGTGTGCTGATCGACCGCTACGCCAGCGGTGAAAGCGCGGGCTACCCCACGCTGTGCAAGGGCCGCTTCGACGTGGAAGACGACACGAGCTACTACGCGATCGAAGAGCCGACCAGCCTCAACACGCTCTCGCTGTTGCCGCAGCTGGCGCAGATGGGCGTGCGCGCGATCAAGATCGAAGGCCGCCAGCGCAGCCCGTCCTACGTGGCCCAGGTCACGAAGGTCTGGCGCGAGGCCATCGACAGCTGCCAGGCCCAGCCCCAGCACTACACGCCCAAAAGCGCCTGGATGGCCTCGCTCGACCAAGTCGCGGAAGGTCAGCAGCACACCTTGGGTGCCTACCACCGGCCGTGGAAATGATGGCTCCCCCCTGCGCCGCTTCGCGGCTTCCCCCCAGGGGGACCACGCCCTTGGACCGGCGGAGCCGGATCTTCGGCGTGTGCTTGGCAAGGCACGCGCCCCGGAGGCTTGGCATTCACTCCCTCGCCCCTCTGGGGAGAGGGTTGGGGTGAGGGGCCGCCGCACACACTGGAACAACTGAAGTGAAACTATCCCTCGGACCCCTGCTGTACCACTGGCCGCGCCAGACCGTGTTCGACTTCTACGAAGCCATGGCCGCGACCGCGGTGGACATCGTCTACCTCGGCGAGGTCACCTGCTCGCGCCGCCACGAGCTGCGCCTGTCGGACTGGCTGGACGTGGCCGAGCTGATGCGCGCTTCGGGCAAGACCGCGGTGCTCTCCACCCAGGTGCTGCTCGAATCGGGCTCGGACGTGAGCGCGATGCAGAAGATCGCGGCGAACACCGACTTCGGCATCGAGGCCAACGACATGGGCGCGGTGAGCGCGCTGACCGGCCAGCGCGGCTTCGTCGCCGGCCCGCACCTCAACGTCTACAACGGCCCCACGCTGCAATGGATGGCGTCGCTGGGCGCATCGCGCTGGGTCGCGCCGTTGGAGATGCCGCGCAAAGACCTGGCCCTGCTGCAGCAGCAGCGCCCGGCCGGCCTGCAGACCGAGGTGTTCGTGCACGGCCGCCTGCCATTGGCGTTTTCGGCCCGCTGCTTCACGGCGCGCCACCGCAACCTGCCCAAGGACGACTGCCGCTTCAGCTGCATCGATCACCCCGACGGCCTGATGCTCAAGACGCGCGAGAACGCCGAGTTCCTGGTGCTCAACGGCATCCAGACCCAGTCGGCGCGGGTGCACAGCCTGATCGACGCCTGGGACGATCTGACGGCGCTGGGTGTGGACGTGGCGCGCATCAGCCCGCAGTCGTTGCACACGGCGGAGGTGATCGCGCTGTACGACGCGGTGCGCCGCGAAACGCTGAACGGCCCGGCGGCGCGCGCCGCGCTGCTCGGCCTGCTGCCCGACCGCGACTGCAACGGCTACTGGCACGGCCAGCCCGGGCAGGAGCGCGTCGAACCCGCCCTGGCCTGAACACCCCCACCGCCCATGACCAACACCCTTGCCAACGCCCAGCGCCACACCGTCCCGCCGCCGCTCGCCGCGCTGCTCTCGCGCCTGCCCGCCTACCCCGGCTCGCTGCTGCTGGTCACCGGGCTCAACCTGGTGCTGGCGCGGCAGCTGCCCGCCGACGTGGTCGAGCGCCTGCAGGGCCAGCGCATCCGCATCCACGTGCGGGACGCCGGCCTGAAGTTCGACTTTGCCTGGCGGGGCACAATGTTTCGCGCCAGCGCGCCGCAGCCCGCCACCGAGCTCACCCTGAGCGCCAACGCGCACGACTTCCTGCGCCTGGCGCAGCGGCTGGACGACCCCGACACCCTGTTCTTCAACCGCCGCCTCTCCATGGAGGGCGACACCGAGCTGGGCCTGGTGGTCAAGAACGCGCTCGACGCGCTGGAACTGCCGGTGTTCGACTTCGCGCCGTGGGCGCCGACGGCGGTGCTGTCCCGCCTGCGGCAGTTGCGCCCGTCGTGGGCGCCGGAGCCCCGCCATGGCCCGCGCTGAAGCCAAGCTGCCCATCGTCTACGCGTGCTCCGGGTGCTCCAGCGCCGCGCAGCTGGCCAACCACGTGGCGGTGCGCCTGGACCGCATGGGCACGGCCGAGATGTCCTGCATCGCGGGCATCGGTGGTGACGTGCCCAGCCTGCTAAAGACAGCCCGCTCGGGGCGGCCCATCGTGGTCCTGGACGGCTGCCCCCTGGAATGCGCGCGCCACTGCCTGGGCCGCCACGGCATCGAACCCACCCAGCACCACCAGTTGAACATCTACGGCGTGCGCAAGCGCCTGCACGAGGACTTCGACCCGGACCAGGCCGAGGCCGTGCTGTTCCGGGTGCGCAACGACCTGCAGCGCCTCTTGCAAGACACCGCCCCGCCACCCGATGAGCCCCCAACTGCCTGAACCTCGTCGCCTGCTGGTGGCCATCACCGGCGCCAGCGGCGCGGTCTACGGCCTGCGCCTGCTGCAGGCCCTGCAACACGCGCCCGGGGTGCAGGCGCACGCGGTGGTGTCCGACGCCGGCTGGCTCACGCTGCGCCACGAACTGAACCTGGCGCCCGAGGCGCTGCGCCCGCTGGTGCACACGCTGCACGACGCGGCGAACCTGGGCGCCGCGCCGGCCAGCGGTTCGTTCCGCTGCCAGGGCATGGTGGTCGCGCCGTGTTCCATGCGCACGCTCGCGGCCATCGCGCACGGCCTGTCGGACAACCTGGTCACGCGCGCGGCCGACGTGATGCTCAAGGAGCGCCGCCGCCTGGTGCTGATGGCGCGCGAGACGCCATTGCATCTGACCCACCTGCGCAACATGACCGCCGTGACGGAAATGGGCGCCATCGTCTGCCCGCCCATGCCCGCTTTCTACCTGCGCCCGCAGAGCCTGGACGACATCGTGGACGCCAGCGTGGCGCGCGTGCTGGACCTGCTCGACGTGCCGCACGCGCTGAGCCGCCGCTGGGAAGGTCTCGAATGACCTACCACGACCTGCGCGATTTCATGGCCCAGCTGGAACAGACCGGCGAGCTGCGGCGCGTGAGCGAGCCGGTCTCCCCGCACCTGGAAATGACCGCACTGTGCGACCGCGTGCTGCGCGCGGGCGGCCCGGCCCTGCTGTTCGAGCGGCCCACCGGCCACAGCATGCCGGTGCTGGGCAACCTGTTTGGAACCACGGGCCGCGTGGCGCGCGCCATGGGCGTGGGCAGCCTGGGCGAGCTGCGCCAGTTCGGCGAAGTGCTCGCCGCCCTCAAGGAGCCGCAGGCGCCGGGCGGGCTGAAAGACATGGTGGCCTTGAGCGGCCTGCTCAAGACGCTGTGGCACATGAGCCCCAAGGAACGCAGCTCGGCGCCCTGCCAGGATCGGGTGTGGGAAGGCGACGACGTGGACCTGGCGCGCCTGCCCATCCAGCACTGCTGGCCCGACGACGTGGCCCCGCTCATCACCTGGGGCCTGGTGATCACGCGCGGGCCGCACAAGACGCGGCAGAACCTGGGCATCTACCGCCAGCAGGTGCTCTCGCGCAACCAGCTCATCGTGCGCTGGCTCGCGCACCGCGGCGGCGCGCTCGATTTCCGCGACCACGGCCGGCAGCACCCGGGCCAACCCTACCCGGTGGCCGTGGCCCTGGGGGCCGACCCGGCCACCATCCTGGGCGCGGTCACGCCGGTGCCCGACAGCCTCTCCGAATACCAGTTCGCCGGCCTGCTGCGCGGCGCACGCACCGAGGTTGTGCGGGCGCTGGGCGTGCCGCTGCAGGTGCCGGCCTCGGCCGAGATCGTGCTCGAAGGCCACATCCGGCCCGACCCGCTGCACCCCAGCGGCTTTGAGCACGCGCTCGAAGGCCCCTACGGCGACCACACCGGCTACTACAACGAACGCGCCGAGTTCCCGGTGTTCACGGTGGAGCGCATCACGCAGCGGCGCGACGCCATCTACCACTCCACCTACACCGGCAAGCCGCCGGACGAACCCGCCATGCTCGCGCTGGCGATGAACGAGCTGTTCATCCCGCTGCTGCAGCGCCAGTTCCCCGAGATCACCGATTTCCACCTGCCCTCCGAGGCCTGCAGCTACCGCATGGCGGTGGTGCAGATCCGCAAGGCCTACGCCGGCCACGCGCGGCGCGTGATGATGGGCGTGTGGAGCCACCTGCGCCAGTTCATGTACACCAAGTTCGTCGTGGTCGTGGACGAGGACATCGACGTGCGCAACTGGGGCGAAGTCATCTGGGCCATGAGCACGCGCATGGACCCGGTGCGCGACACGATGCTGATCGAGCACACCCCCATCGACTACCTCGACTTCGCCTCGCCCGTGAGCGGCCTGGGCAGCAAGATGGGCCTGGACGCGACGAACAAATGGCCCGGCGAAACACAACGCGAATGGGGCCGGGTGATGGCCATGGACCCGGCGGTGACGGCCCGCATGGCGCCGCTGTTTGATCAGCTGATGGGTTCTTGATACTGTCCGGTCCATCCACGACCTTGGGGTCCAAAGGCCCGAACTGGGTGCCGTATCCATGAGTTTTTTAACGATTCAGGGGGCAGGCTTGCGCTAACCTTGGCCACATTCCTTTCGGCCAAAACATGCGCGCTCTTTCTGGCGATCGATTT
The DNA here is from genome assembly GCF_059424585.1 of Hydrogenophaga sp. GW101-3F08. Classification (NCBI taxonomy): domain Bacteria; kingdom Pseudomonadati; phylum Pseudomonadota; class Betaproteobacteria; order Burkholderiales; family Comamonadaceae; genus Hydrogenophaga; species Hydrogenophaga sp. GW101-3F08. The sequence continues at coordinate 7,488 of NZ_JBWKZP010000016.1, read as the reverse complement.
CACTGGGGTTCTGCCTTCCTCCCATGGGGGAAGCACCCAACCCCTTGTTCATGTGAAATCCGCGCTCCTGGTGGCTTCACCGAACGAGGCGCCCCATGAAAGAGACCTTCCACACGGCGAAGGGCTTTGTCGCGAACAAGAACCGGCGTTCGAAGCACCCGCAGGGCATGGGGTTCCTGGATGCCCTGCCAGACGCGGCTTTGGACAGCGTGACCGAGTTGGCATGCTCGATTTGCGAAACGCCCATCGCGGTGATTGCCCTGGTCGACCAGGACAGGCAGTGGTTCAAGTCCGCACGTGGGCTGGATATCGGCCAGATGGACCCGGATCGGTCGTTCTGCGCGCACGCGATTTTGGAACCCACCCAGGTCATGGAAGTCCAGGATGCCACGACCGATGTGCGGTTTGCTGCGCATCCCATGGTCACCGGTGGGCCCAACATCCGCTTCTACGCGGGGGCACCCATCGTGACGTCCGATGGAATCGCACGCGGGGCTGTCTGCGTGCTCGATCGCGTTGCCCGGCGGCTGAGCGGCGGGCAACGCCGCTCGCTGGAAAACCTGGCCGGTCTGGCGGCGCGACTGCTGGAGCATGCCGAATCGATGCGAGCGCGGTCCCAGGCCCGGTTCGTGCAATGGGAGCAGGAAGAGGAGTTCCTCCAGGCGGTGAGTTCAGCCGCGCTGGACCTCACCTCGTATGTTGACCGGACGTACACCTACCGCTTCGCCAACGATGCCTACCTGAAGTACTGGGAACGGCGAAGGGAAGAGATCGTCGGAAAGTCCGTTGCCTCGCTGCTGGGCGAAGACATGTTCCAGAAAGTCGCCAAGCCCGCTCTGGATCGGGCTTTTGGGGGCCAGGTCGTTTCCTACGAGTCTGTCGTGAACTTTCCTGGCAAAGGCGAGCGACACGTCAAGATCACCTATCTGCCCTCAGGTGCAAGAGTGGGGGTCCCCTGCAAGGGCGTTGTTGTCCGGGTACAAGACATCCACGAACTCAAGAGCCATGAGCTCGAGCTCGAAAAAACCGTGCAACTGCTCGAACGCAAGACCATCGAGCAGCAGCGCTTCATCCACATCGTCTCGCACGATCTGCGCGAACCGCTGAACTCGATCAACAACTTCACCTCGCTTCTCGTGCAGGACCACCGCGAGAGCCTGCCCCGGGAGGCTCAGCGCTACCTGGACTATGTGTCCGCGGGGGGCGCGCGCATGACGCGGCTGCTCAACGACCTCATCCGGTTCACGGAACTGGAGAACTACACCCTGGACCTCGAAGCGGTCGACCTCAACCAGTTGGCGGCCCAGGTGCGCGACGACCTGCTCTCGGCGACCCTCGACGTGGGAGCGCAACTCCACATCGACGAATTGCCGGTGGTTGAGGGCAACGCTTCGTTTCTGAGGATCGCGCTGCAGAACCTCGTGTCCAACGCGCTCAAGTTCAGGCATCCATCGATCACGCCCATTGTTCGGGTTTCGTCGATCACCGAGGGAAGCGACGTGGTCCTGCAGGTGGAAGACAATGGCATCGGCATTTCAGACGAACACCAGGCCGAGGTGTTCGATGCCTTCCGGCGTCTGCACAACCGAAGAACGTACGAAGGCACGGGATTGGGGCTGGCGATCTGCAAGCGCATCGCGCAAATGCATGGGGGCTGGCTCAGCGTGAAATCCGAGCCGGGCGTCGGCAGCTGCTTTTCGCTGCATTTGCCGTCATGTGTTTCGAACCCGTCGGGTGACCCTTTGGCATGAACCCTCTAGAACGCATCATCCTCGTGGACGACAACGACCTGGACAACGTCTTTCACGAGATCGTCATCCGCAAGACCGGTTTCAAGGGTGAGGTCCGGGTGTTTGAGTCGGGCACCGATTTCCTGGCGTTCTTGAAACAGGATGCCCTGAGTCTGCGAACCTGCGTTTTCCTGGACATCAACATGCCCTTGCTCAGCGGCTTCGACGTCGCGCGCAGTGTCTCGCCGGTCTTGCAGAACACCCCAGGCTTCGAGCTGCACTTCCTCACCTCCTCCGGATCGACGCAGGACAAGCAAATGGCGGGCTCGATCCCCGGTGTGAGTGGCTACCTGGTGAAGCCCCTGACACGAGAGTTCCTCGTCGAGCGGTTCCAGCTGGGTGTCTGAGCCCGACGGGCGGGCCATGGCGCACCGCTCGCCCGGCCCGCAGCCCCCTGGAGGGAATCGCCTGCAGCGCGGCGGGGGTGTTCCCTAAGCTTGCACGCCGTAGTTCGCCAGCCGGGGCACGTCCACGATGTGGATGTCGCGCTTGTCGATGCGGATCAGCTGCGCCGCTTCCAGCTCGTGCAACACCTTGGAGAAATACTCCGGCGTGAGCGACAGCCGCGAGGCCACGGTGGCCTTGCTCACCGGCAGCGAGACGATGTAGACCTCGCCCGTGGAGCAGTCTTCCACCTGGTGTTCGCGCAGCAGATAGCCGATCACCCGCTGCATGCCGGTGTGCAGCGCGCCGGTCTCGATGTCGTGCACCAGGCCGTGCAGGCGCCGGGAGATGCCGGCCAGCATGCGCAGCGAGAAACGGGGGTCGCGCTGGATCTCGTTGACGATGACCTGCTTGCCCACGCTCAGCAGCAGGCTGCTGGTGAGGGCCTGTGCATTCAGGATGTAGGGCTTGTCGGTGAACATCAGCGCCTCGGCAAAGCTGTGGCCGGGCTGCACCAGCTCGATCACCTTTTCCTGCCCGGCGGGCGAGAGCACGAACAGCTTGACCTGGCCCATGACCAGCACGTGGAATTCGCGGCAGGGCTCGCCGTAGCGGAACACGGTGTCGCCCCGGGCCAGGCGGCGCACCTGGCAGCCCTGGGCCACGCGCTCCAGCTCTTCGGTGGACAGGTCGGTGAAGAGCGCCTGGGTCGCCAGGAAGCGCGGGATGTTGAAGTCGCTGGTGTCCATCGGTTCCTTTGCCCGTGTGGGGGCTGCGGCGGTGCCGGATTGTAGGTGTGGGGGGCCGGAATCCAGCCGGATATCCCCGGCCGATTCTTGGCATTTTCGACGGGAAACTTGAACCGGTTCAAGGAAAGAAAACCCACCCGCTCCCAAACTCGGCTCCAGCATTACAGCCACAGGAGCGTACCCCAATGAGCCAACCCCATTCCAGCGGATTCACCAAGCAGATGGCCCGCAACATGTTCTATGGAGGATCGGTGTTCTTCATTCTCGTGTTCGTCGGCCTGATCTGGGACAGCGAACGCCGCATTCCCACGCGCTCGAACGCGCAGGCCATCACCCCGGCCGTGATCAACGGCAAGAAGCTCTGGGAGACGCGCAACTGCATCGGCTGCCACACCCTGCTCGGCGAAGGCGCCTATTTTGCGCCCGAGCTGGGCAATGTGTACGCGCGCCGCGGGCCCGACTTCATCAAGACCTGGATCAAGATCCAGCCCACCCACGTGGAGGGCCGGCGCCAGATGCCGCAGTTCAACTTCACCGAACAGCAGCTCGACGACCTGGTCGAGTTCCTGCGCTGGACCGGTGGCGTCGACACCGAAAAATGGCCACCGAACATCGAAGGCTGAGAGCCATGCGCACACCCGACACCACAAGGAACTTCCCCATGCCCGCGACCAGACTCCCTTACGCCTCGCAGTCGGTATCCCGGTACTACTTCATCGCCGCGCTGGCGCTGTTCACGGCCCAGATCGTCTTCGGTCTGGCGCTCGGCCTGCAGTACCTGCTGGGGGACTTCCTGTTCCCCTACATCCCGTTCAACCAGGCCCGCATGGTCCACACCAACCTGCTGATCGTGTGGTTGCTGTTCGGCTTCCAGGGCGCGGCCTACTACATGGTGCCCGAGGAGTCCGAGACCGAGCTCTACAGCCCGAAGCTGGCGATCGCCCTGTTCTGGATCTTCCTCGTGGCCGGCGCGCTGACCATCGTGGGCTACCTCGCGGTGCCCTACGCCAAGCTGGCCGAACTCACGGGCAACGACCTGCTGCAGACCATGGGCCGCGAGTTCCTGGAGCAGCCCCTGCCCACCAAGCTGGGCATCGTGGCGGTGATGCTGGGCTTCCTGTTCAACATCAGCATGACCGTGCTCAAGGGCCGCAAGACCAGCATCAGCCTGGTGCTGATGATCGGCCTGTGGGGCCTGGCCCTGCTGTTCCTGTTCAGCTTCGTGAACCCGCACAACCTGGTGCGCGACAAGATGTACTGGTGGTTCGTGGTGCACCTGTGGGTGGAAGGCACCTGGGAGCTGATCATGGGCGCGCTGCTGGCCTTCGTGCTGATCAAGACCACCGGCGTGGACCGCGAGGTGATCGACAAATGGCTCTACGTGATCATCGCCATGGCGCTGATCACCGGCATCCTGGGCACCGGTCACCACTTCTTCTACATCGGCATGCCCGGCTACTGGCTGTGGGTGGGCTCGATCTTCTCGGCCATGGAGCCGATCCCCTTCTTCATGATGACGGTGTTCGCCTTCAACATGGTGCAGCGCCGCCGCCGCGAACACCCCAACCAGGCCGCGCTGCTGTGGGCCGTGGGCTGCTCGGTGGTGGCCTTCCTGGGCGCCGGTGTCTGGGGCTTCATCCACACGTTGAGCCCGGTCAACTACTACACGCACGGCAGCCAGGTCACGGCCGCCCACGGCCACCTGGCCTTCTACGGCGCCTACGTGATGGTGGTGCTGGCGATCATCAGCTACGCCATGCCCATCCTTCGCGGTCGCGTGGCCAACAGCCAGAAGGCGCAGAACGTGGAGATGTGGAGCTTCTGGATGATGACCATCGGCATGGCCGTGATGGTGCTGGCGCTCACCGGCGCGGGCATCCTGCAGATCTGGCTGCAGCGCATGCCGACCTCGGGCGCGATGTCCTTCATGGACACCCAGGACCAGCTGCGCTTCTTCTACTGGATCCGCGTCGGCGGCGGGGTGGGCTTCCTGCTCGGCCTGATGACCTACCTCTCCAGCTTCTTCGTCGGCGGTGTGCCCCGCGAAGTGCCCGAGGGCGCCTCGGCCCTGCGCATGCGCGGCGCCTGAGTCCCGGGTGAGCGCCATGACCGTCACCGAACTGCACGCCCGGGCCAACCCGCTGCCGTACTACGCCGAGCAGGCGGGCGAGTGCGAGGTGTTCAGCCAGGCCTGGCGCGCCCAGCTGCCGCTGCTGATCAAAGGGCCGACCGGCTGCGGCAAGACCCGCTTCGTCGAACACATGGCGGCCCGCCTGGGCCGCCCGCTGATCACGGTGTCGTGCCACGACGACCTGGGCGCGGCCGACCTGGTCGGCCGCTTCCTGATCGGCCAGGGCGAGACCGTGTGGTCCGACGGGCCGCTGGCGCGCGCCGTGCGCACCGGCGCCATCTGTTACCTGGACGAGGTGGTCGAGGCCCGCAAGGACACCACCGTGGTGCTGCACCCGCTGGCCGACGACCGGCGCTGCCTGCCCATTGAGCGCACCGGCGAGCAGCTGATCGCGCCGCCCGGCTTCATGCTGGTCATGTCCTACAACCCCGGCTACCAGAACCTGCTCAAGGGCCTCAAGCCCAGCACCCGCCAGCGCTTCGTAGCGCTGGACTTGGCCTACCCGCCGGCCGACACCGAACGCCAGATCGTGATGAACGAGGGCGGCATCGGGGCCGACCAGGCCGCGCAGCTGGTGCAGCTGGCCCAGGCCCTGCGCCGCCTGACCGAACACGACCTCGAAGAGACCGCCAGCACCCGGCTGCTGGTCTGTGCGGCCCGGCTGATGGCCGGCGGCCTGCCGCCGCCCCGGGCCTGCCGCGTGGCCATCGTCAACGCCCTGACCGACGACCCCGGCACCGCCGAGGCGCTGTTCGAGGTGGTGCGCGCGGTGCTGGGCGACGCGGGCTGAACGCGCCGCCCCATGGATCTGCTGGCCCCCACCGCCCCTCCCGCAGGCGCCGCAGCGGGCCGCGCCCAGGCCCTGCAGGTCTGGCGGCGGCGCACCCAGATCGGCTTCTTTGTCCTGTTCCTGCTCGCGCCCAGCCTCAACCTGCTGCGTTTCGACCTGTACGAAACCCAGCTCTGGGTGTTGGGCATGCGCTGGTCGCTCGGCATCGACGGTCTGCTCACCGGCGAGATCAGCGCCACCCAGGCCGGCCTGAACCTGCTGTGGCGCGCGCTGCTGCCCGCCGTGCTGCTGGTGGGCGGCTTCCTCGCGCTGGCCTACCGTTACGGCCGCATCTACTGCGGCTGGCTGTGCCCGCATTTTTCGCTGGTGGAGTCGCTCAACAGCCTGCTGCACCGCGCCTGCGGCAAGCTCAGCCTGTGGGACCGCACGCCGGTGCACCGCGCTGGCGTCACGCCACAGCGGCGCTGGTGGCCGCTGTTCGCGCTGAGCTGCCTGATCGCGGGCTTTGCCTGGGCCATCACCCTGCTGACCTACCTGTTGCCGCCGCAGCTGATCTGGAGCGGCCTGTTCAGCGGCACGCTCAGCGCCAACCAGCTGCGTTTCCTGCTGGTGGGCACGGCCGTCTTCAGCGCCGAGTTCGCGTTCGCGCGCCACCTGTTCTGCCGCTTTGGCTGCGCGGTGGGCCTGTTCCAGAGCCTGGCCTGGATGGCCAACCCGCGCGGGCTGGTGGTCTCGTTCGAGCGCGAACGCGCGCGCGACTGCCGCAGCTGCCAGAGCGAGCAGCGCAGCGGCCCGGCCCACGCCGCCCTGGCCGCGCCCAGCGCCCCGCTGGGCAACGCCTGTGACAGCGTGTGCCCCATGCGGCTGCAGCCGCGCAACATCAAGCGGCGCATGTTTTCCTGCGTGCAGTGCGGCCAATGCCTGGACGCCTGCGACAGCACCCAGACCGCCCAGGGCCGCAGCCCCACCCTGCAGTGGCGCATCGGCGCGGACGCCCTGCGCGAAACCCTGCGGCAGCGCCGCGCCCACCCTCCGGAGCACAGCTGATGGAAGAGATGGTGGGACGCTGGTGGCACGTGGCCCTGACGCGCCTGACCCGGCCCGAACACGCGGCCGCCGCCGTGCACCTGCCCGAGATGAAAGCGGCCATCGGCCTGCTGTTTCGCGCCGCGGGCGGGCAGGCCCACGTGCGGCTGGCCGAGGCGGGCCTGCAGCGCACCACCGCCCCGCGCCACTGGCTGCACCGGCTCGCGGGCAGCGGTGAACGCGCGGCGCTCGCCGTGATGGAGCCCGAGGTGCTGGCCCTGCCGCCGAGCGTGGCGGTGTTCGCCGAACCCGCGCTCAACCGCGACCTGTACCTCTGGCTGGCCCTGCTCACGGCCCACTGGCGCCACAGCGGCAGCTGGGTGGGCGACAACCGGCGCGCCACCCGGCGCGCGCTGGAGGCCTTCCCCGGTTTTCACCCGCGCTACGAGCGTCTGCGCGATATGCACCTGGCCCAGCGCCCGGCCGTGTCCGGCCTGCGCGGGCGCGCCGCCCTGGCCGAGCAGGCCGTGGCCGACACGCTGCGCGGCGGCGCGCCCGCCGACGGCGACTGGCAGGCCGCCGACGTGGCCCCGGTCTGGCTCTGGGTCTGCGGCGCCC
>NZ_JBWKZP010000015.1:0-78918 GCF_059424585.1 Hydrogenophaga sp. GW101-3F08 | reverse complement strand
CTCGTACTCATAGTCCTACTCCTATCTTCAAAGATAAGCGATAGGACGGGTCCGGGTGTTCAGGGGGCTATCTCATCTGCTCAGGGGCGCAAGCAGGCAGTTGCTTCCAGCTTCCAAGCGCCTTTGTCGCAACCCCGACGCAGCCCGCATCCCCAACGTCCCGCATGTCCTCTTTCCTACACACGACAAAACCTTCAGATCGTTGATCTGAAAAGGTTTTTTCCGTGGCACGGATTTCGCTGATGACCCTCCGAGCGGCCATGGTCGGCCGCAGGAAGGGTCTTCATGTCGACAAGCACCGCTGCGGGTTCCATGCCCGCCAAGACGTACGTTTCCATCGGCCAGATCAAGCCTCTGGGCGCCTCGCTCGACGTGCCCGCGGCCGGCGGCGGCTGTGGCACTTCGGGGGGCGAGGGCAAGGCCAGTTGTGGGTCGTCCGACGGCCCCGACGACATGCCCCAGGCGATCTGGGACAAGGTCAAGAACCACCCCTGCTATTCCGAAGAGGCCCACCACCACTACGCCCGCATGCACGTGGCGGTGGCGCCGGCCTGCAACATCCAGTGCAACTACTGCAACCGCAAATACGACTGCTCCAATGAAAGCCGCCCCGGCGTCGTGAGCCAGAAGCTCACGCCCGAACAGGCGGTGAAGAAGGTGGTGGCGGTGGCGAGCGAGATCCCGCAGATGACGGTGCTGGGCATCGCCGGCCCGGGCGATGCGCTGGCCAACCCGAAGAAGACCTTCGAGACCTTCCGCATGCTGCAGGAGCAGGCGCCCGACATCAAGCTCTGCCTGTCCACCAACGGCCTGGCGCTGCCGGATTACGTGGACGAGATCTGCAAATACAACGTCGACCACGTGACGATCACCATCAACATGGTGGACCCGGCCGTGGGCGAGAAGATCTACCCCTGGATCTTCTGGAACCACAAGCGCGTGACCGGCTACGAGGCCGCCAAGATCCTGCACGAGCGCCAGATGCTCGGCCTGGAGATGCTCACCGCGCGCGGCGTGCTCACCAAGATCAACTCGGTGCTGATCCCGGGCATCAACGACGAGCACCTGTACGAGGTCAACCGCGAGGTGAAGAAGCGCGGTGCCTTCCTGCACAACATCATGCCGCTCATCAGCGAAGCGGAGCACGGCACGGTGTTCGGCCTCACCGGCCAGCGCGGCCCGACCGCGTCGGAGTTGAAGGCGGTGCAGGACGCCTGCATGGGCGGCGCCAACCTGATGCGCCACTGCCGCCAGTGCCGCGCCGACGCGGTGGGCCTGCTGGGCGAAGACCGCTCGGAAGAGTTCACGCTCGACAAGCTGGAGCAGATGGAAGTCGTCTACGACCTGGACAAGCGCAAGAGCTACCAGGACAAGGTCGAGGTCGAGCGCCAGGCCCAGCAGGCGGCGAAGCAGGAGGCCCTGGCCGCGGCCGCCAACGCCGTGGGTGTGGCCGACGACATGAAGGTGCTGGTCGCCGTGGCCACCAAGGGCGGTGGCCGTGTGAACGAACACTTCGGCCACGTCACCGAGTTCCAGGTGTTTGAAGTCTCGGCCACGCAGGCCCTGTTCGTCGGCCACCGCCGGGTGGACCTGTATTGCCAGGGCGGCTTTGGCGACGACGAGCAACTGCCCTCGGTGGTCAAGGCCATCAACGACTGCCACGCCGTGCTGGTCGCCAAGATCGGCGCCTGCCCGCGCGACGAGCTGCTGGCCGCCGGTGTGGAGCCGGTGGACCAGTACGTCGGCGAATTCATCGAAAAGGCCGCGCTGGACTGGTTCAACGACTACCGCGGCCGCATCGCCAGCGGCGCCATCACGCACCAGCCGCGCGGCGACGCGCAGATCCGCCAGGGTGCTTTCACCGGCGGCCTGGCCGAAGCCGCCTGACCCTCATTTCCCCACGACGTTTCCCTAGAGAAGGAGAGCCACCATGCCCATGAAGATCATCGCGTCCACCTGCACCGCCTGCTCGGCCTGCGAACCCGAGTGCCCGAACGTCGCGATCCGCGAAAAAGGCGGCACCTACGTCATCGACCCCAAGAAGTGCACCGACTGCGTGGGCCACTTCGACGAGCCGCAGTGCGTCGCGGTCTGCCCCGTCGACGGCTGCATCGTGAAGGCGTGACCCCCATCCACATCGAGACCACCACCATGCTGCCCAACATCGTTCTCAAGCCCGCCGCGGTCAAGTTCATTTCGCGCATCGTGCGCTTCTCCGGCCTGCCGGCGGGCGCCGGGTTTCGTCTGGCGGTCACGCCGGGTGGTTGCTCGGGCTACAGCTCGGAATTCAGCGCCGAGGCCGCGCCCGGCCCGGGTGAGCAGGTGCTGGAGATCGAAGGCCTGCGCCTGTTCCTGGGGGCCGAGAGCCGGCTGTTGCTCGAAGGCGTGATCGTCGATTTCGCCGACACGCCCACCCAGTCGGGCCTGACCTTCACCAACCCCAACCAGGCCGCCTGCGGCTGCAGCAGCGCCGAGTCCGCCGCGCCGCCCGGCGTGGCCAAGATCGAGATCGGCGCCATCGGCCGCGGCCGGCCCGCCACGCTGGCGTCCTGAGCCCAGCGCCCACCACGGGAACCGGGCCATGGACGACGCCGCCAACCTGGGCTTTGACGACGCGGCAGCGGCGTTCGGCCTGGGCGCGATCGGCGCCGCGCTCAGCCCCGCGGTGGCCGCGCTGATCGCGCAGGCCGGCCTGCTGCGCGACCAGCCCGGGCAGGCCCTGGCCTTGCTGGAGCAGGCCCGTGCAGCGGCGCCGCGCCACCCCGCGCCGCTGATCGCGCTCTACCGGTTTCATTTCTACGGCCACAACCTCGCCGCCGCGCGCGACGCGGGCGAAGACGCGCTGGCCATCGCCCGCACCGCGCTGGGGCCGGACTTCGGCGACGTGCCCCCCAGCGACGACGCCGCGCGCCACGACGCGGCGGTGCGCTTCTATCTGTTCGCGCTCAAGGGCCTGGCCTACCTGCACATGCGCCTGGGCGCGATGGACGAGGCGCGCGCCCTGCTGACCGAGCTGCGCCGCCTGGACCCGGCCGACCACGTGGGCGGCGCCCTGTTGGCGCACGTGCTGGCGCGCCACGAGCGGGGCGGCGAGGCGGGCGCGGGTGAGTCCCCAGCCGCGTACCCGGTGCGCGGCTGGAGCGGGGTCGGCCCATGAACACGCCGCTGGCCCACCGCGCGCCCGCGGGCGACATCCCGCCGCAGCACTGGCAGGGCGGGGCCATTGACTGCACCGCCTGCGCTTGTGCCCCCCTGCGCGCGCTGCCCGGCGAGCAGGGCTGCGAGCCGGGCCACGCCTGCCTGCAGGACGTGTACGCCCGCCGCATCGACCGCTTCTTCCGCTGGCACCCCACGCTGTCCGACCAGCAGCTCGGCCACCCGTATTTCGAGGTGCGGGCCATCGCCGCGCGCCGCGCCAGCGTGTTCCGCCTGCGCGCCCTGATCGACGACCCCGACGAGACCGTGCGGCTGCAGATCGCGCTGCGCCTGCCGCTGGAGCAACTGCCCCGGCTGGCCCGCGACCCGCACCGCGAGGTGCGCCTGCGCGTGGCGCAGCGGCTCGCGCCCGCAGCGCTGGCGGCCCTGCGCGACGACCCCGACTACGGCGTGCGCGAACTCGTCGCGCTGCGCCTGCCGCTGGCGCTGCTGCCCACCCTGGCGCGCGATGCGGACCGCGCCGTGCGCCTGCGGGTGGCGCAGCGGCTGGAGATGCCGGCGCTGCTGCAGCTGCTGGACGACGCCGCGCCCGAGGTGCGCCGCGTGGTGGCCGAGCGCCTGCCGGTGGCGCTGCTGCCGCGCCTGGCGTACGACCCCGATTGGCGCGTGCGCTGGGAGGTCGCCCAGCGCGCCGACCCGGCCACGCTGGCGGCGCTGTGCGACGACGAAGACCCCGAGGTGCGCCGCAGCGCGCGCGAGCGCCGCGCCGCCGCACCCGGCCCGCGAACCCTGCCCGCGCGGGCACCCACGGGAGTGGCCCATGGCTGACATCAACCGCGACGACAACGAGATCGAGCTGGCCGGCCCGCCGCGCTTCCGCTACGGCGAGCGGGTGGTGGCGCGCTCGGTGATCCGCAACGACGGCACCTACAACGGCCGGGACATCGGCGAGGTGCTGGTGCACAAGGGCGAGATCGGCTACGTGATCAACATCAACACCTTCCTGCAGCAGTTCTACATCTACGCGGTGGACTTCGTCGAGTCCGGCCACCGCGTTGGGATGCGGGCCAAGGAGCTGTGCACGCTGGACAACCTGCCCGACGAGGTGCTGGCGCAGCTGGGCGAGAAGGCCCAGGCGCTGGGCACGCTCGGATCGGCCCGGCCCGTGGCCGCCACCCACACTCCCTCGTTTTCGCTCACATCCACGGAGGCCCCATGAACGGCATCGAACCCCGAACCCCGCTCTACGCCTGGGGCCAGCACGTGGTGGCGCTGGACGACCTGCTCAACGACGGCAGCCACCCCGAGCGCGCGGTCGACGCGCTGCTGGCGCCGCGCGGCGCGGTGGGCATGGTGGTCAACGTGGGCCACGCGACCGAGGCGAACGAGCCGGTCTACCTGGTCGAGTTCGACGGCTGCGTGGTCGGCTGCCTGGAACTCGAAATCGTGGCCACGCCCGAAGGCTGGCGGCCCGAGACGGACGAGCCCGCATGAAACCCGAACCCTGCGCCAGCGCGGAGCCGGCCGCCAGGGCCGGGGGCCGGGTGCGCGACCTGGTGCAGCACCGGCTGGAGCGCGCGCTGCGCCAGCGCGTGCGCTACCGCTACGTGCGCCCGCGCGTGCTGCGCGAGGGCCAGGGCTTTCGCATCGAGAGCCCCTGCTGCTCGCGCAACGTGGACCCCGGCGGCGGCACCATCGACATCGCCTGGCTGGAGCCCTGCGAGGCGCCGGCCGGGGCCGCCGCCGACGCGGCGCCGGGCTGGCGGCTGTGCCAGCGCGACCACGCCAATGGGCGCTGGGTCGCGTGTGTCGAGCACGCGTCGCTGGACGCGCTGATCGACCTGCTGTGCCTCGATCCAGAACGCAAATTCTGGCCATGATCACGATGACCCCCCCGCAGCGCTTCGCGCTACCCCCCAGGGGGCGGCACTGGCCGTCCGGCAAAGCCGGCCCGGCGGTGCCCTGGGCTGGACCACTTCACGCCCCGTCTGAAAGCCCGCCGTGATCTACTTTGATCACAACGCCACCACACCCCCTGCGCCCGCCGTGGTCGCGGCGATGCTGCCGGTGTTCGAGCAGCTCTGGGCCAACCCGTCTTCGCAGCATGGGCCGGGGCAGGGCGCCAAGCGGGCTTTGAGCGCTGCCCGCGCCAGCACCGCCCGGGTGCTGGGCTGCAAGGCGCAGGAGGTGGTGTTCACCAGCGGTGCCACCGAGGCCAACCACATGGCCGTGCGCGGCCTGCTCGCCGCGGCGGGGCCCGGGCGGCGGCGCGTGCTGTTCAGCGCGGTTGAACACGCGGGCCACTTGCGGCTGGCGCGCGCGCTGGCCGAGGCCGGCGTGCCGGTGGGCTTCCTGCCCGTGCGGGGCGACGGCACGCTGGACGCCAACGCCGCGGCCAGCCTGATCGGGCCCGACGTGGCCCTGGTCTCGCTCATGGCCGCCAACAACGAAACCGGGGTGTTGATGCCGGTGGCCGAGGTCGCCGCGCTGGCGCACGCCGCCGGCGCCGCGCTGCACGTGGACGCGACCCAGTTCATCGGCAAGCTGCCGTTTGACTTCGCCTGCTTCGGGGCCGACGCGGTGTCGCTCTCGGCCCACAAATTCAATGGCCCGAAAGGCGTGGGCGCCTTGCTGCTGCGCCAGGGCCAGCCCTTCGTGCCGCAGACGCTGGGCAGCCAGGAGCGCGGCCGGCGCGGGGGCACCGAGAACCTGCCCGGCATCGTGGGCATGGCCGCCGCGCTGGAGCTGCTGGGCCATGGGGACGGTCTGGCCGCCGAGGCCACGCGCCAGGCGGCGCTGCGCGATGCGCTGGAGCGCGGCCTGTGCGCCATGCCCGGCGTGCACGTCTGGGGCCAGGGCGCGCCGCGCCTGCCCGGCACCTGCTACCTGCGCTTCGGCCGCGTGTCCGCCGACGTGGTGCTCAACCGCCTGGAGCGCCTGGGCGTGGCCGCCTCGTCGGGTGCGGCCTGTTCGTCCGGCGGCTCCGAACCCTCGCACGTGCTCGGCGCCATGGGCGTGCCGAGCGACGAGGCGCTGGCCGCGGTGCGCCTCTCGCTCGGTCGCACCAGCGGCCCCGACGACGTGGCCCACCTGCTGAGCGCCTTGCCTCCGTTGCTGGAGCCCCTGCTGCGCGACGAACACGCCGCGCTGGCCGCCGCATGACCGCCTGTTTTCCCACCCTGTGTTTTCCTGACTGGAGCGCCCCATGAAAGTGATGATCCGCAAAGACGCCAAAGGCGTGTTGAGCGCCTACGTGCCCAAGAAAGATCTGGAGGAGCCCATCGTCGCCATGGTCGAACCCGGCATGTGGGGCGGGCTGGTCACGCTGGCCAACGGCTGGCAGCTCGACCTGCCGGCGATGCCCGAAGGCACCACCCTGCCCATCACCGTCGAAGCCCGGCGCCTGGCCTCTTCGGTCACCGAGGACTGAACGCCATGTCCATCAGCACCGAACATCTGCGCGCCGCCGGTGAACTCGTGGGCGCTGCCGCCACCCTGCGCGACGCGGCCTCGATCTGGCGTTCCCAGCACCCCGACATGAAGGTGGTGCTGGTCGATGCGATGGACATGCGCGACGAAAAGCCCGCGCTGCTGCTGGGTGCCCGCAAGGTCTACCTCGCCACCTCCAACGGCCATTGCTGGAGCGTCACCCAGCAACCCGAAGAAGCCACCGCACTGATCCTCACCCAAGACTGAAGCCAGAGGCACCCCATGGAAATCGATGCCATTTCCCTCTACGAACCCGAATGCGGCGAGCGCGAGCTGCAGCTCGTCAACGCGGTGCTGCAGTCCACCCGCTGGGGCGACGGCCCGATGCTCGAATCCTTCGAGCACGCCTTCGCCGGCTGGGTCGGGCGGCGCCACGCCGTGGCCGTGGGCAGCGGCACGCTGGGCACCTGGATCGCCCTGCGCGCGCTGGGCATCGGCCCGGGCGACGAGGTGGTCTGCGCCACCCACAGCTGGCACCAGGTGGCGCAGGCCATCACGCTCGCGGGGGCCACGCCGGTGTTCGCCGACATCAACTACTGGACCGGCAGCCTGAGCCCCGAGAAGGCCGCGCTCAAGATCGGCCCGCGCACCCGCGCCATCCTCGCGGGCAACACCAACGGCCACCCCGCCGACTGGCGCGCCCTGCGCGCGCTCGCGAAAGAGCACGGCGTCCACCTGATCGAAGACAGCAGCGAGGCCCTGGGCTCGCGCTACCTGGGTCAGACCGTCGGCACGTTTGGCGACGTGTCGGTGTTCGACTTTTCGCAACCCTCGGCCCTGTGCACCGGCGAGGGCGGCATGCTCGTGACCGACGACGACGCGCTGGTGCACGAGCTGCGCTACCTGCGCCAGCGCCGCCTGAGCGACCGCCATTCGGTGTCGGTCGGCTCGCGGGTGCCGCTGCAGGCCGGCATGAGCGAGCTCACCGCCGCGCTCGGCCTGGCCCAGCTCGCCGGGCTGGACGAGCGGCTGGCCGCGCGCAAGCAGGTCGAGGTCTGGTACCACCAGCAGATGCAGAGCTTCGAGGGCGTGAAGCCGCCGTACCTGGCCGAAAACGTGGACGAGGTGCACTGGATGCTCTACGTGGTGCACCTGGGCAAACGCTTCACGGCCAGCGCGCGCGCCCAGATGATCGACGACCTGCGCGCCTGCGGCATCGAAGCCGCCGCCTACAGCCACCCGCTGCACCAGCAGCACCACTACATGGAAGCCAGCGGCGCCATCGGCCACCAGCGCGGCCTGCTGCGCGACACCGACCGCATCGGCGACCGCGCGCTCGCGCTGCCGCTGCACACCCAGCTGGATGCCACGCAGGTGCAGTACATCGTGACCACGCTCAAAGACACCGCCACCAACGTCGGCGCCGGCGCGGCCATTTACCTCTGAGGAAACACCATGAACGACCTGATCCAAGACATCGCCCGCCAGCTCGACGCGGGGGCCGTCATTCCCTACCTGGGGCCCGACATGTTGTCGCTGTGCGGTGATGTGCAGGTGCCGGCCACGTCGCTGGCGCTGGCCGAGATCATGACCAGCAAGGTCAGCGTGCCGCACAAGATCCGCAAGCGCCTGACGCAGGCGGCGCAGTTCATCGAGAACTTCAAGCACCGCAAGTCGGTGGTGCAGCTGATGAATGAGGCCTTTGCCAGCGTGCCCGCGCCGTCCGCGCTGCACCTGGCGCTGGCCCGCAGCGGTGCAGGGCTGTGGGTGGACACCTGGTACGACGACACCCTGGCCGCCGCGCTGCGCCAGGCCCGCCCGGCCGGTGGCTGGGTGCAGGTGCAGGGCCTGTCGCAGTCCGAACACTTCGGTCAGTGGACCGGCGCCTACGACGCGGCCGGCGCGCCACTGCCCGAGCCGCCCCCGCAGGCCGGGCCCCTGCTCTACAAGCCCATCGGCAGCCACGACCCGGCGGGCAACTACCTCGTCTCCGACAGCGACTACGTCGAGGTGCTCACCGAGATCGACATCCAGACCCCCATTCCCGAGGCGGTGCAGCGCTGGCGCATCGGGCGCCACTTCCTGTTTCTCGGCTGCCGCTTCGACGACCAGCTCACCCGCAGCTTCGCGCGCCAGATCATGAAGCGCTCCAGCGACCACCACTGGGCCGTGTTGCCCGAGCCGCCCACGCGCATGGAAGCGCGCTTCCTCGAAGAGCAGGGCATCACCCGCATCCCCATGGCGCTGGCCGATTTTTCGGCCGCGTTGATCGACGCCCTGCAGCCCGCGCTGGCCGCCTGAACCCGTTTTCGCTCCCCTGGTTTTTCCCGTTCGCTTTTCCTTTCCACCCACAGCCTTGAGGCACTAAAAAATGACCACACTCACCGTTCTCCCATCCGGCAAAACCTACGAAGTCGCCGCTGGCACCACCCTGCTCAAAGCCCTGCTCGCCGTCGGCGAACCGGTGGTGAGCAAATGCGGCGGCGATGCGAAATGCGAGAGCTGCCACGTCTTCGTCACCAGCGGGCGCAAGAGCCTCTCGCGCATCCAGCCGGTGGAAAACCAGAAGCTCGACGGCATGGTGGGCGTGGCCTCCGCCTCGCGCCTGGCCTGCCAGGCCGTGCTCGGCGAAGAGCCGGTCACGGTGGAGTTGCTGCTGACGGCTTGACGCGCCTCCTGCGCTAGAAAGCCCGCTCGGCGATCTGGCTGGCGATCACTTCGGCCTCCGCGTTGTCCACGCCCGCGCGTTTCGCGAACCCTTGCCATTGACCGACCGCCTGCCGCACCTTGTCGATGACGTCGGTCACATCCGAGAGCAGACCGAAGCGATCAGCCACCTCACGCACGTCGAGGCGCGTGATCCGATGGAAGCGGCCGTTGACTGACATCAGGTGCTGCTTGACCCACTCGTTGTTCGGATTGAACGCGTGGGTGATGTCGTAGGCGGGGGCCAGCGCCCAGCTGGCGCCTTCTCGCAACAGGAAGGAGAAATTTTTGGTGTGGTCGTCGTTGTTGACGGCCAGCACATTGAAGACCATGCGACGCAGGATCTCTACCAGTGCACCACGGCCCAGCTGGAGCTGATTCGCCGTCTGGAACAGCTGGTTGTAGCTGTGGGTGGCCACCTGCTTGTAGTCCAGGTGCGCCATGGCACACAGCGTCTGCAGGTGGTGGCGCTGGTTGCCCTCGCGGTCGAATCGCCGGGTCATGAAGTGCGCACGCCCGTTCTCTTCCAGCAGCCGACACGGCGACATGTCGATGCCCGCCTCGGTGGCCATGAGGTGGTAGGCGTACTCGATGCGGCCGTACCCCTTGGACGGACCGAGCGCGTTGTCCCTGCCCATGCCGTCGAACTTCAGCAACCAGGCTTCGAACCCGTCCGGGATGTCGAACTGGCCGGTGCGCACCTCCTCGGTGTCGGGGTTCCAGGCGATGGTGGCCTTGGCGCGCGCCCCGCCTGCGGAGGTCCCTACCTGGATGATTTGCTTGAGCGCCGCATGGGCGTGGTTTTCCCCGTCGAAATCGCCCATCACGGCCAGGCGTGCGGCTTCGACCAGCTGGCCCAGATGGATGGCGGTTGGCTTGCTCGGACTGGGCCCGCGCAGAGGTCTGAAGGTGAGGGCGCCCATGCCGCGCTTGCCCATGTAGGCCAGGCGGTCCAGTGAGGTGATGGCCGTCTTGGTGATGCCTTGATCGGCCATCCAGGCATCGATCAGCGCGTTGCCGAAGTCGTCGGGCAGGGCGTCGGCCAGGAGCGCTGGCAGGCGCTTGTAGGTCGGCTCCGGCAGGTCCGTGAAGATAAAGGGCTCGCTGGCCTGCGCCAGGGGCATGGTGATCGGGGCCAACTCGATGCCGGTCTTCACCCACGCCGGGTCGTATTGGAAGGCGTAGTAGTTCTTGGTCGGCTCGCGCGCGACGGCGCCCACCCGCTGGCCCCAGGCACTCACCTCCACGGCCTCGACGCTGCGGTACGGCGAAGTTCTTGTTTTCTTTGCGGTTGCCATGGCTCAGCCTCTCAGTTCGGGTTCTGCTTGCGGGGCTTGTAGGCGCGCTGGCGTGGCGCGCGCTTCTTGAGCATGTTCAGCGGGTTGATCGTCACGGGCGGCTGCAGCGTGGAAAGCCACTCATCGCGGCGCAGGACCCGCAGCACCGTCACGAACGAGGCCAGCGTCGAGCCTTCCCCGCTCTCCAGCCGACGCACGACGTTGATGGACAGGTCCGCGTGCCTGGCCACCTCTTCGAGCGTGAGGTTCAAGCGCAGCCGCTGGGCGCGCAGCTGCTCCCCCAGCTCCGCCAGAAGTTCGTTCGTCGTGTGTCCTTCATTCATAAATATCCGATATCGGATATTTATTTGCAAAATTTATCATAAATATCCGAAAACGAATGATAAATCAATATCGGCATCGCTGACAGCGTGCCTCGTTTCAGCGCCTCACTTTTCCCTTTCGCAGGCTGGCCCACGACTTGCACACCAGGCCCTCAAGCCACGCTGGAGCGGGCGTTGTGTCGCAAAGCACACCACGCCGTCGCCAGACCCCCGCGTTGTGTGGTGATCGAGACAAGGACCCTTCATGAAAGTCGCCATCGCCACCCACAAGGCCTGGAGCCAGGTCAGCGGCCACGCGGGCCAGGCCCGCGAATGGCTGCTGTTCGATTGCCAGAGCGGCCAGCCGCTGCCCGAGCCGCAGCGCGTCACGCTCAGCAAGGAGCAGCTGCCCCACCACTTCAAGGACGACGGACCGCACCCGCTGCACGGCGTGGCGCTGCTGATCGCGGGCAGCGCGGGTGACGGCTTTCTGCGCCACATGTCGGGCTGGGGGGCGCAGGTGCTGCTGACCGGCGAGACCGATCCGCTGACGGCGCTGAACAAGGTGCTGGCCGGCGAGGCGCTGCCCGACACGCGCTTCGACGTCACCACCACGCTGTGCAAGCTGCGCGACCTGTTTTCGCGGCATTGAGTCGTCCCCGCCTTTCAACATCAGGATGGTCAAGAACGTGCCCACTGCACCCTCACCATGGGACTGACCGACAGCGAACTGCAAGCCATCTGGCTGACCGTGCGGCTGGCCGGCATCGTGACCCTGATCCTGCTGCTGGTGGGCACGCCCATCGCGTGGTGGCTGGCGCGCAGCAAGGCCTGGTGGAAAGGCCCGGTGGGCGCGGTGGTGGCCTTGCCGCTGGTGTTGCCACCCTCGGTGCTCGGCTTCTACCTGCTGCTGGCCATGGGGCCGCACGGGCCGGTGGGCCAGCTCACGCAGGCGCTGGGCATCGGTGCTTTGCCCTTCACCTTCTGGGGCCTGGTGGTGGCCTCGGTGTTCTATTCCCTGCCCTTCATGGTGCAGCCCCTGCAGACCGCCTTTGAAGCGGTCGGTGACCGACCGCTGGAAGTGGCCGCCACCTTGCGGGCTTCGCCGCTGGACGCCTTCTTCACCGTGGCCGTGCCGCTGGCGCTGCCCGGCTTCCTGACCGCGTCGATCCTCACCTTCGCGCACACCGTGGGCGAGTTCGGTGTGGTGCTGATGATCGGCGGCAACCTGCCCGGCGTGACCCGCGTGGCCTCGGTGCAGATCTACGACCACGTGGAAGCCATGGAGTACCTGCAGGCGCACCGCCTGTCCGCCGTCATGCTGGTGTTCTCGTTCATCGTGCTGCTGGCCCTGTACGCCTGGCGGCCGAAGCCCAAGGAAGGGCACTGACATGCCCGGCATCCAGACCCGCTTTCAGCTCGACTGGCCGGGGTTTTCGCTCGACGTGGACCTGGCCCTGCCCGCGCGCGGCGTGACCGCCTTGTTCGGGCACTCCGGCTCCGGCAAGACCACGCTGCTGCGCTGCATTGCCGGCCTGGAGCGCGCGCCGCAAGGGCGGCTGGTCGTCCATGGCGAGGTCTGGCAAGACAGCGGGGTCTGGCTGCCCACGCACCAGCGCCCGCTGGGCTACGTGTTCCAGGAAGCCAGCCTGTTCCCCCACCTCACCGTCATGGGCAACCTGCGCTATGGCCTGCGGCGCCTGCCCGGCGCGGGCAAACGGGGGCTGGACCAGGCCATTGAACTGTTGGGCATCGGCCACCTGCTGGACCGCAAGCCCGCCCGCTTGTCGGGCGGCGAGCGCAGCCGCATCGACATCGCGCGGGCGCTGGCCCTGGGCCCGCGGCTCTTGCTCATGGACGAGCCCCTGGCGGCGCTCGACCTGGCGCGCAAGCAGGAAATCCTGCCCTACCTGGAGCGCCTGCACCGCGAGCTCGACATCCCCGTGATCTACGTGAGCCACGCGCCCGACGAGGTGGCGCGCCTGGCCGACCACATCGTCGCCATGGAAGCGGGCAGGGCGCTGGCCTCGGGCCCGCTGGCCGAGGTGTTGTCACGCGTGGACCTGCCGATCCATCTGGGCGAAGACGCGGGCGTGGTGCTGGAGGGTGTGGTGGTGGAGCGCGACGCGGCCTGGAGCCTGGCGCGGGTGGCGTTCCCCGGCGGCTGCCTCTGGGTGCGCGACGGCGGGCAAGAGAAAGGCGCCACGGTGCGCATCCGCATCCTGGCGCGCGACGTGAGCTTGGCGCTTTCGCCCGCGACCGACACGAGCCTGCTCAACAGCCTGCCGGTGGTGGTGGACCAACTGGCCGACGACAGCCACCCGGCGCTGGCGCTGTGTCGTTTGCAGGTGGGGACTTCGTCGTCGCTGCTGGCGCGGTTGACGCGGCGCTCGGCGGATGCGCTGGGGTTGGCGCCGGGTCAGGCGGTTTGGGCGCAGATCAAGGCGGTGGCGTTGATCGGGTAGCTTTGCGCACGGCAATCATGCGTTGGATGGACACTGCATGATTCAGGCGACAACCACCTTCACATTCACCGGCAATCAGAAGGCAACAATTACCAAATCTTCCAGGGTGCTTTGGGGCCAGACCAGAGACTTTCAAGATGGTTCTTGTCCCGAAGGGTATCCATGTTTTGCCAGAAGCCATCGTGGCGATAAGCCGCCAGCTTGCCTTGGTGGGCCAGCTGCATGAGTGGTTCTTGCTCTAAAACACTTTCGTCGCCCGAGAAATAATCAAAAACCTCAGGTTCCATGACAAAAAAGCCACCGTTGATCCACGCTCCGTCCCCTTTTGTCTTTTCGCTGAAGTTGTGGATTTTACTGTCGTCTTCGCTTAACGTAAAAGCTCCAAAACGCCCCGGGGGTTGCACAGCGGTGAGAGTGGCAATCGATTTTTGTTCATGGTGAAAATCGAGCAGCCGATTCATATCCATATCGCACACGCCGTCGCCATAGGTCAGGCAGAAAGGCTCACCAGCGACGTAGTCCTTGATTCTCTTGATTCTCCCGCCGGTCATGGTTGCTTCGCCGGTATCGACCAGAGTGATTCGCCATGGCTCAGCCTGGGTGTGGTGCACCTCCATTTTGTTGTTCTTGATGTCGAAAGTAAAATCGGCCGTATGGAGAAAATAGTTGGCGAAATACTCTTTGATCACATAGCCTTTGTAGCCGCAGCAGATAATGAAGTCGTTTATTCCTGATTTGGAATAAATTTTCATGATGTGCCAGAGCATGGGCTTGCCGCCAATTTCAATCATTGGTTTGGGCTTGGTGGCACTTTCTTCGCTGATCCGGGTTCCAAAGCCTCCTGCCAAAATTACCGCCTTCATATCATTACGCCCTTGTCTGGGTTATCCAGTCTGTCTGTATGAACAATATTTGAGGGTTCGTTTAGCCGCTTTCAGCGAACGCCCATTTTCCAAAAGTCATGAGGGGACAAATCTTTCATCTTCCTGCCGGAAACAACAACCTTCAGCACCACCCATACCGGAACAACAATGTCGTGAGTCATCCTGGCAAACAGAATCGGCGCACAAGCCAGCATGAACAAATATGAATCTGCCCCACGCCTGATGTAGGCCAGCGACCGGAAGAACAGATGTATTTTCCGAATCACATGACCGAGATAGGTCAATCCTGGGTGGCGTGCGTGCTGCGGCAAATCATGCGCCGGTTTGCTGGTCATGGTCTTGCGCCACAAGGGCTTGTCCAGGGATGTCAAAACGAAGTTTCCCTTGGCCGCAAGAAAATACAGAGATGGAAAAGCGACGTTATAAACCGTTGTGATTGCTGGAAACAGCCAAAGCTTGTATTCAATGTCTTTGGCGCGCTGCCTTCGGATCAGCGCGTGGTTGCTACGATCAAGCAACTGCCTGGTTAGCTTGTAGATTCTCACCAGCGCATAGCGGTGCCCGTAGTCTTCGAGAACCTCTTCGCCTTCGTATTCCTGCGTCTCTTTGTTGAAGAGGCGGTAGGGACAGAATGCCAATATTGCTTCGGGTTCCGCGAGTAGCTTCTTCACCAAGACTGCTATGAATTCCGGCTCCCAGTGGTCATCTGCCGCCGCCCACATAAAAAACTCGCCTTTGGCTTGGTCGGCAACATACGTCCAATTGCCAGGCAGCCCCAGATTCTTCTCCTGCCGCACGTATCTGATTCGATGATCCTGAGCGCAGTATTTCTGGCAGATTTGCGCTGTTGCGTCGGTAGAAGCATTGTCGGACAAGATCAATTCAATATTCTTATAGGTTTGTCCCAGCAGGCAGTCCAGCGTGCGCGCGAGGGATTTTTCTCCGTTGTAGACCGGCACACCAATACTGACCAATGGAGCATTGTTCATTGCTTTACCCTGAACTGGTCATTCAGACCAAAAACGGTTTCAATTACTGAAATATGCGTTTTGCTCTACACGGAGTCTGTCACTCAATCGGCCTTCCGGCATAACGACATCGTCCATGCACAGCACCTGGTCTTTAGGAACGTCACGCCTCAGGCGACATCCCTCGGCCAAACCCATCGGAAGCAGATGGCCCTGGTTGACAACCTGCGAGTTTTCAGCCAATCCATAGGTCATGTAGCCACCGATGCCATCAATAAGTTGCCCTGCTTTCAGGTCAATTTTTGCGGTGGCGACCACGTCAACGCACGGTCCCGCAATGGGTGCGATGGCAGCGTCGGAGAACAATACCGCGCGCGCAACCGTATTGGGTACCTCAAAGTGGCACAAGTGATAAGGCGTGTAAAAGCAATACAACGGACCTTCGCCCAGTTTGTACAGATTGAGGTAGTGCTTTTGCTGGGGATGATCGTGTGTGCCCAGAACAAAGACACCTGGATTTGGAGCGGCTCCAACCACGTAGTCAACTATCCCTGGGCCTTGCAGAAGTTCTTCATGCGGATACCAATTCACGGCCTCGGTAATAGGGGTGCCGGTTTCAACCGTTGGTCCGAACATTCCGCGTTTGGCCACCCGCATGCCGGTAGCGTTTGCCACGATGGCTTGCTCATACGAAATTTTGGTGCCATCGGCAAATGAGGTCACCATCGCGGGGTTTTGCCCCCATTTCTTGGCAAATCCTTCTTGTGTGGTCGGGTTGCGATAGGGATCGTGCAAGCCTTTGATGTTTCCGCACAAGACCGGCTTTACGCCTATTCCCTTGACGAATCTGTACAGATTCATGATGACGCCAGGCTGGTCGCCATCGACGTTGGTGAGTACCACACCAGCTTTATCGGCATACACCTTGAGTATTGGGCCGACTGTGCCGTCAAGCTCGGCATTCATCATGATCACATGTTTGCCATGTTGAATGGCCATGAATACCACTTGGGCGCTGAACTCCACGGCGCCAGTCACCTCGATGATGGCATCTATTCCATCCGCCTGGCAGAGCAGAAATGCATCATCGGTGATCGCATAGCGGTCTTGCGCAATGGCATCTTCCAGCTGCGCGACGGTTTCCACAACCACCACGTCCTGGACATTGGCTTCGTTGTACGCGCGCCGGGCTTGATCAATGCTCCGGTTGGAAACTGCCACCAGTTTCATGCCCGGAGTGGAATTGATAATTTGCAGAGCAACCCCGCGCCCCATAAATCCTGCGCCCACCATGGCCACCCGAATAGGGTTGTTGTCGGACTGGCGTTTCTTCAACGCAGTATCAATAATTATCATGATCTTGACTTGTTAATTTGGGGTGCGGCACCAAGGTCTGATGGGGCAGGTATTGCGAGTGCCCGGCTCACTGTTTCATGTCGGGCCAGCTGGCATCTTTGTCAGAAATCACCTTGACCTCTTGCGGCCAAACGATTCCCAAAGCTGGGTCGTTGTATCTGATGCCACGCTCCGAACCAGGGTGGTAAACCTGGGAAACCTGGTAGGTGACTTCGCTGTCATCCACCAGGGTCATGAATCCATGCGCGAAGTGCTGCGGCACAAACAGCATGCGGTGATTGCTGCTTGACAATTCAACCCCAATCCACTGTTTGAAGGTTGGAGACTCAGGGCGAATATCCACAATGACATCGTAAATGGCGCCCTGGGTGCATCGTACCAACTTGGTTTCGGCATAGGGCGACTCCTGATAGTGCATGCCGCGCAATGTGCCCTGGTGTTTGCTCAGAGAAACATTGGTTTGCACCACTTTATTCACCAGACCATGCCGCTCGAATTCGTCCTGGCAAAAAGATCTGGCAAAGAAGCCGCGGGAATCTCCGCGCTTTTCCAGGTCGATGATGTATGCCCCGGACAATTTGGTTTCGGTGAATATCATCAAACGCTCCAGAAGAACTTGTTGTCAATCTGCTGGGTGCGGATAAGATATTCAATCTGCTTGAGGCGGGTAAAGGCCCGGAAGTTGAAGATTTCGGGTGGCATGTCGATTCTCTTGAACACCTCGTGGAGTTGTTCTGCACCAATCTTGGCGTTGCGCTTGCACTTGAAGCCCAGCTGGGTGCTGATCTTGTCAAATGAGACCCGGTAGCTTCGATTGTCGGCATCGTGATTGCCAAAACTGAGCGCACATCCGGTGAAGGTCTCGGCAACGATCTCGGCGATCTCTTTGACCCGGTAGTTGTCCGATGTGGCGCCCACATTGAATATCTGTTTGTGAACTTTCTCGCGCGGCGCATCCAGCACACAGGCGATGGCATCGCAAATGTCCAGAACGTGTACCAGCGGTCGCCACGGCTGACCATCACTGGTCATCTTGATTTCCTGGGTTGTCCATGCCAATCCGGACAGGTTGTTCAGCACAATGTCAAAGCGCATGCGGGGCGAAGGCCCATAGGCTGTGGCATTGCGCAGAAACGTAGGGCTGAAATGTTCCGAGGCCAATGGTGATACATCGCGCTCGACTCTTACCTTGCATTTGGCGTATGCGGTTTGTGGGTCGGTAGCCGATTCTTCGGTTTTGAAATCGTCACCACCAATGCCATACACGCTGCAAGAAGAGGTGTAGACAAAACGGCTTACGCCGACGTTCTTGCATTTCTTGGCCAGCTCAACCGAGCCCACATGATTGATTTCATAGGTGATGTCATTGTTGAGCTTCCCCAAAGGGTCATTGGACAACTCGGCCAGGTGCACCACCGCCTCAAAACCCTCAAGGTCCTTTTCGGTAATATCGCGAATGTCTTTGCTTATCCACCGTGGTGATTGTTTGACTGCGTTGTACAGCCAGCCATCTCGGTAGAAACCGGTGTCGATGCCCACCACGTCATGACCACGCTCCAACAGGACTGAGCCCAGCAAGCTTCCAATATAACCATCTGTCCCGGTCACTAGAATTTTCACGACTATTCCGCCTTTTTCAAATGTTTAGGTTTTTCCACAGGTACGTTTGTTTTCATGCATGCGCAGGTGTCCTGAGCGGGAAATGCATTGAATTGATTGTGATGGTCGCCACTTTTTGTGTCGTGTGTGCGCAAAAGACCGTGTCCAAGCGGCGAGCACGCTTTGTCGAAATTGGAGGGTATTCTGTTGAGGACGTGCGTAGCACGGCGAAGTGTTCCCCTTGACACGAACGGCAGGATACATCTGCAGGTCTGAATGGCTCAATGCCGGATTGCTTGGAACTTGACCTGGCTCAATGCCGGATTGCACGAAACGTGGTTTTCAGCACTGGTGTGTGGCGCAATCCACCGACCTTAAGCCGCGCTTAAGTCGCGTGCATGTATGGCTGAAAAGGACAAGGCTTGGTGTGATCGGGGTTTCTGGGCTGAGTGAAGGCGCAGCGCCACGGCGGCCACCAAGCCAAAGGCATCACGCAGCAACAGAAGCTCCGCCACGTTGCCGCCGCGCAGCTCGCTCAGGGCTTTGAAGCTGCCGCCCATGGCGGCCATCGCGGGTTAAGCGTGTCCGGGGCTCGGGCGACCAGAAGCGGGTCGCCGCCCGGCGGCCTCACCAGGTGTTTCTTTCCCCCACCGGCCCCACATTCATGCGCGCGGCAATCGCCACCGGAATGGCCATGCCATCCCATGGCGATCCGGCGTTCTGGTGTTTGGTGGAGTCGTAGTCGTCCACATAGATGATGTTGATCTGGGGGTCCATGGCCGCGTTGTAGCAAACACCGGCCCAGCCGCGATTGGCGCCGCAGAACAGGTTCAGCAGCAAGGGGTTGGCGATTTGTTGCGCGGCCTCCAGTGGGTCCCAGGTGCCGGTGAGGGTCAGTGAGAACTGCGGCGTCAGCGTCCACGACAACAGGTGCAATGTGCCGGCCACGCCGCCCACCGCATTGGCCGTCCAGTTGCCCGGGTTGAAGGGCTGGGTGGTGTAGGCGAAATTCTGCCGGTTGCGCAGTTTGTTGAGCTGGTCTGTGCGTATGCCAGAGAGCACATAGCCATCGTCGACCCGGCCCAGGTTGGAATACTGGTCAAACAGTTCAATCGGGTTGGCGGGTGCCGCGTACTTGGGCGCCACGACGAAGAAGCCGGGGATGCCATTGGGCGGTGCGGTAAAGGGCAGGTTCGTCACATAGGCCTCCTGCGGGGTGTCGAGCGCGCCGTCGTACAGGATCAGCACACGCGACTTCAGAACGGCACCGCCAATGGCGCCTGGAGGGGGCCCGTTGGCAATGGTCGGCGTGGACAGGAGTTGCCAATAGGGGCAGTTGCACAGGTCGATGTTGTTCTGGGTGTACTCGACCAGATACGGTCCCAAGGTGGCCTGAATGGCCGCGACGAGGTTGCCATGCAGCAGGTTGGTGAACTTGTAGAAGTGCGACACGTTCAAGATCACCAGTTCGCGGTCGGTCGGGGCCAGGCTGTCAAAGTAGTCTTTGATCTGCTGCAGGATCCCGTCGGCGCCGGTCAACTCCCCGCCCCAATAGAACTGGCCGTGGTAGGTCCAGAACTCGGTGCCTCTGGCGCAGGGCCGGAGGTCGAAATAGCGCACGCCGCCGGCGAGCTGTTGAAAGATGTCCTGGGTCTGCGTGGCGGAGTAGACGTTGGAAATCCGCTGGTCCCGGTAACAGCCCGAATCGTGGGTTCCGGGCAGTGTGATCTGGTGCAGCGGCCGATCCTGGAAGGCGCCCCGTGGAGCCCCGGCCAGCGCGGGATCGTAGAAGAGGTCGGTCATCCAGGGCATGGTTCAGTCCTTCGTGGGTTCAGCTATTCGCTTGGGGCCAGGTTTTCCAGGCTATCGGACCGTGAGCGCCTGGAGTTGGCTTGGGTTTCCATTGAAGCGGTTCAGGTCCACCGGGCCAGGCACACCGGCCACTTTGCCGCTCTGGCTGTGCTGCCAGAAGGTCCAGCGCGTCCAGCCCTTGGGCAGCTGCGGGCTGGCTTCGCCGCTGTACTCGGCCAGCCAGAGTGGGTAGGCGTCAAAGGCGGACAGGTACTCGTTGGCAAAGTACTCGCCCGAATAGAGGATGGGTTTGACGCCGTGCTGCTGTTCCAGCAGGCCCAGAAACTGCTGCAACGCCGGCGCCAAGGCTTGGGTGTCACCCCGGCTCAGCCGCTCGATGTCCACCACCGGGGGCAGATCCCCCGGCTTCAGGCTCAGTTGGGCCGAGAAGTTGCGGAACTGGGCCTGCGGCGTGTCGGCACTGTCGTAGAAGTGGTAGCTGCCCACCGCCAGGCCCGCGGCGCGGGCCTGCTGCACGTTGCGGGCGTGGTCGGGGTCGACGATGGTGGCGCCTTCGCTCGCCTTGACGAACACGAAGCGCTGGCCGGCCTGCTTCATCTGCGCAAAGTTCACCTCACCGCCTTGCCAGTTGGACAGGTCCACCCCTTCGACGACTTCGGTCGTGCTGACGGGCGCTGGCGCAGCCGCCGCAGGCAGCGGTGCGGGGGCTGCGGGGGCGCTGACCGGCTCGGCCGCTGGGGGTGTGCGCGGCTCGCAGGCGCTGATGGCCGCCAGCAGCAAGAGGGTGCTCAGCCTGTGCCGTGTGGTGTGGCGCTGTGGGCCTGGGGTGTGCGGGTTCATCGGGATCAGGCCCTGGGAAAGAGCCGGTTCAGCATGTTGAACTGCTTGGACAGCGCATTGCGGATGCAGAAGTCCTTGATGGCTGCCGCGGCGACTTTGTGTTGTTCGGTCATGTCCACCACAGACGCCAGATTGGCCGAGGGCATCAGCGGATCGGGCACGAACGGCGCCTGCGAGGCGATGGCGGTGGTCAGCGTGATGCAGGCGACAGCCCGGTCGTCGCAAAAAATCACCAGGGTTTGTTCACGGCTCGTGCCGGGCTGTCGCAGCGTGGTGTGCTCGCGCAGCTCCACCCGGATCGCCTTGCCGAAAAACGTCTGTGTGATCCACTGGTTGAGCGGCGTCAGCGGGGGAACGTTCGCCTGCGTCGCCCGGTTGAAGAGCCAGCGGGGCAGGTTGTCGCGCAGCAGGTGCGCGGTGTCTTCCAGCTTGCTGGCGTCACGGACGCGTAACCACGCCGCCATGTCGATGCCGGAACCGGGAAACGGGTCGGTCGAGATGTAGCCATTGCGCACGATGGTGGAATAGAGCGCCAGGTCGTCGCTGGCCCCGACATCGCTGATGGTCAGGGGCGGCAGCAGTCCGCCGATCATCAGCGCCATCGTCTGCCGACCTGCTTGCGATTGCTCGCCGTCGTATGGCAGCTGCCGGCTGGCGATCAGGTACATCATGTTGACCGCCATGTATTGCGGCGTGCCCGGGGCGGCGGCCAGGTCGGCACCCGCACCGTTGTTGGTGAGCAGCGTATTGATGGCCCCCACGACGGGCGGGCGCGTGGGCAGTTGCGCCACCGGGATGCCGGCGCTGGCCGCCATCCGCGCCTGGTAGTCCGCCTGCTGCAGCGGCGAGCCGGCGTTGTAGATCGCCGTCAGGCGGGCAAAGCGTCTGGCCACCTTGTCCACGCTCTTGGACACGCCCGCCGCCACCTCGGACAACATGAGCACCTGCTCGTCGAAGTGGTAGACCAGCGAGGGCAGCGGCAGGGTCTGCGTGATCGTCGTCCCCTGGTACTGGAGGGAGACGCCGATGGGGTCGATCTGCATGTGGCCCGACTGCAAGTCCTCCCACACTTCCACCGCCTCCACCGTGTTCAGGCGCGGCAGCGTCACGTCGATCAGTTCCATCAGCAGCGGGCGCTCGATTTGCGGCCCTGTGGCCTGACCCGGGAGCAAGGGCGCGGGCCATTCTTTCGGCTCCGCATGCCAGGTGTAGCCGAGCCGGAAGAGCTGGAACGGTTCGATGCCGTCGTTGAAGACCATGCCTGGAAACTCCGCGTTGGGCATGGATCTGTCGACGAGTTTGCGTTGCGTGTTCAGCCACAGACCCGTTCGGTTGTGGTCGAACACCTGGCGAATGGTCTGCGGATCGTCGCGAGTGACCTCGTACAGGTACAGAAGCGCCGACTGCTGGCTCCGGAGCTGATCCGGCGACGTGATCTGCGGGTTCCAGCGGGCGATTTCGACGGCGCAGTTGCGCAGCTCATCGAGGATCAGGTCCTCGATCACCGCGTAGATGTGGTTCTGTATCGGGATCGGTGCCCAGGGATCGACCACGATCTGGGTGTCCCAGTCGGACTTTCCGCCCCCTTGCTGCGTCACCGCCGGACCGGCCGGGTTGATGACGCAGTCAAAGGCGTTGCCGCCCTTCATGTAGAAGTAGAACAGGGGCTGTTCCGGGTTCAGGCCGAGGTCTTGGTAGAGCGCGTCCTTCAACGAGAGCAGCCGCGCCCAGAGCGTCGACAAGGACTGCAGCACGGTGATGCGTACCGCGGGGTAGGTGGTGGCATCGTTGATGGCGCCCGTGAGTTGGCGGCTCAAATCACGGCGGATGGATCGAGCCAGTGTGGATTCTTGCATCGTGCGTCCCTGGTCTGGCCGATCAACTGCCCGCCGCGGGCGGCGCTGGCGCGTTGCTGGCCAGCGAGGCGCTGGCCGCGGCCATGGCCGCTTGCACCTGCGCCTGGGCCTGGGCGACCGCCTGGGTTTGCGCCTGTATGGCCTGCTGCATGGCCTGTTGCACGGCCGATACGTTGGCTTGCAGCGCGCTCTCGGCCTGGGCGACCGCCTGCGCAGCGGCCTGCGAGCCGGCGACGTTGGCGGTGGCGGCCACGGCCGCCTGGGCGGCTGCGGCGGCGCTGGCCACGGCGGCGTCGACCTGGGCTTGCGCGGCCTTCAACG
Organism: Hydrogenophaga sp. GW101-3F08; assembly: GCF_059424585.1. Lineage (NCBI taxonomy): Bacteria > Pseudomonadati > Pseudomonadota > Betaproteobacteria > Burkholderiales > Comamonadaceae > Hydrogenophaga > Hydrogenophaga sp. GW101-3F08. The sequence continues at coordinate 55,926 of NZ_JBWKZP010000015.1, read as the reverse complement.
CGGCGCTCGCCGGGTCGGTGGCGGCCGCGTCGGGCTTGTCGTTGGCTGCCGGGGGCTGCGCCGGGGCCGGAGCCTGTGCAACGGTCGGGGCCGTGGCCGCGGGTGACGCTGGCGACGCGGGCAGCGGTGCCGCGGTGGCTGCTTTGGCGGCTGGTGCAACTGATGCAGCTGGTGCGGTTGCGGCGGCTTTGTTCGGGGCCGCTGCAGCCGGAGTGGGTTTGGGCGCCGGGGCCGGCGCTGGGCTGGCCTTGGCGGGGGAGGGGATGGGCTTGGTGGGTTTGGCCATGGGGGTTACTCCGGTGTCGAGGTGGGTGGGGAACTGGGCAGGCCGGAGGCCGCATCGGGCGCCACCCAGGAGCCAAACTTGCGCAACGACAACAGCCGATCCGCGCTGACGTGCAGCACCGCCTGTTGCGTGGCGTTCTGCAGCGTGAAGGTCAGGCTGGCGCCGTCCTGTCCCAGGCGGCTTTCCTTCAAACGGTTGCCGCTCAAGAACGCCTGCGCGGTGCTGAGGTACAGGTCAAACAGGCGGCGCGCCTCCGCGCCGGTTTCGGTGCTGAAGATGGTCTGCGTGACCATCTGCAGCACGGCCTGCGACAGGCGCGAAAAGCCCAGCTTGTGCCCCCGGGCCAGCCAGTTGCGCAGGCACTGTTCGACTTCGTCGGGCGAGGGCAGGCGATCGGGCAGTTGCGGGCAGTCCATCGCGCCGAAGGCCAGCGGCAGCAGGGTCTGCACGGCCTGGCTGCAGAGTTGGCCGCGCGTCGCCGCGGTGCCGCCCAGCGCATTCATCTTTTTGGAATGCGCCAGGTAGACCTGGTAGTAGTCGCAGAACTCGGGCACGGTGCGGGCCTGTTGCACCGCGAAGGCCGCCGCCTCCTGGCGCAGCGCGGCCGGGTTGTCGCCGTCCTGCCCCAGCGCCACCGCGGCCAGCGCGTGCAAGGCCACGCGGTCGTTGAAATCCAGCGCCTGAAACACGGGCGCCGCTGCGACACCCAGGTCCTGCAGGAACTCGCTGGCGCTGCGCAGTTGCTGGGCGTCAACCAGGTTGTAGTCGGCCATGATGCGTTGCGTCTGCTGCACCACGGCGGCGCTGGTGTCGCCGGTTTCGGCCTGGCCGAGCGTGCGCAGGTTGGCGCTGCCCAGCGACATGAGTTTGACCGGGCTGACCCACAGGCCCAGCCCCGGCAGCAAGGCCATGGGCGAGGCGTGCAGCCCCTGCTGCACCTCGGCCAGTAGCGTGGTCTCGTCCGCCACCTCGTAGCACACCATGGGGTTGGGCAAGGCCCAGGCCAGCCACTGGGGGCCGCCGTCGATGTAGGTCAAGGTCTGGCGCGCGAGCTCAGACAGGCTTTCGCTCTTTTGGATCAGCTTGCCGGCAACGATGACAGTCATGGCGTGGGTTCTTTCACCTATCTGTGGTGCGCTTCGCTACAAGCGCGGGTCAGCCCGCCGGGTAACCCTTGATGACCGAGGCGGCCGTGGCACCGACCTGGCCGAACTCGACGTTGGCCTGCGTCATCACCTGCTGCGCCGCCGTGATCACCTCGACGTATTTCGTGTCCTTGGTCGCCAGGAGCTGGGCCATCGCCACACCGATGGCCGTGGTGGCGATGGTGGAGAGGTTGCGCAACGCATCGGCTGAATCCTGCACCGCGATGGCGGTTGACTGCGCCACCGACTGGTAGGCCTTGCCGGCCCCGCTGGTCATGACCACCTGCGGGGCCATGGTGGCCATTTGAATCTGATTGACGGTGTCGATGACCTGGGCGTTGGTGTTGTCCATGGCGAATCCTTAAGCTCTGAGATGGTCGGCGTGGGCGTGTTTACGGGGCGGGCGGTGCCGGTTGTGGTGCTGGCGTGGGCGCAGGGGCCGGTGCGGGCGAGGGTGCCGGTGTTGGCGCTGGCGCGGGTGCCGGTGTTGCGCTGGCCTGCTGTGCCAGGCTTTTCAGGTCGGCCTGGGCCTCTTGCGCGACGGTGCTGGTGGCTTCGGCCACGCCCTGCAGCGTGGTGATGGCCGCGGTGCCCTGGCTGAAGGCGGTCTGCACCACCACCTCGTTGGATGGGGCTGGCGTGGGGCCCGGCAGGGGGTTGATCACCGGTGGCGTCGGCGCGGGTGGCACCGGCGGTGGCGTGTAGGGCGGGTAGGCGTTGAGCATGCGGGCGCAGGCGGCGGTCACGGAAGCCGAGCTCACCATGCCGGCGTTCTGCTGGCGGTTGACCGCGTTGTACATGGCCATGCCCAGCGTCTCGACCATCACCGTGTCCAGCATGGCAAAAGCATGCGCGGGTGACTGTCCAGAGATCAGCGTGGTGACGCTGTTCACGCTGTCCACCACCTGATCGTTTACGGTACCGGCGTCGTTCATTTGGGATTTGCTCCTAGTTTGATGATCAAGACGAGGGTCTGGGTGACGGCGGCTGCCGCCGTCACCTGCCCGCGTTGCTGGTTGGACACCGCGTTCTGCATGGCCAGGCTGATGCTGTCCGCCATGGCCAGATAGGTCATGCCCATCGCCATGGCGGGCGCCTGCGCCAGACTCAGGGGGGCACTACGCGCCACGCTGCAGGAACCCGGTGTCGCCCATCACCGCGCCTGGGCGTTGTGGCCCCATGGCGTTCAGTGCAGGCCCAGCACCTTGCCCGTAGCCACGCCGGTGCTGGCCGTGTCCACCGACAGCATGGTGGCCACGCTCTGGGTGGTGGAGGCCTGCATGGTGACGTAGGACTGCTGCTGGTTGTTGGTGGCGTTGTGTGCGGCGTTGGACAAGGCCTGGCCGGTGGCCACGAACAGGTTGCCCATGGCCACGGCCGGGGCATCGCCCAGCACCTTGGTGTTGGCCTGGGAAACAGAGTCGGTGATCTGACTGTTGACTGCGGTAGGGAAAGCCATGTGAACTACTCCTTAAAAGTTGACAAGGTACGAAGACGAATCAAAAAAACGCACAGCGCGTGTTCAGGCGCTGAGGATGGCCTTGGTCGCCATGCCATCGGCGGCCGTGTCCAACGAGTACAGCAAGGACACGCCCATGGTGGTGGCGGCCTGCGCCGTCACGTACATCTGCTGCTGCGCATTGGTGGCGTTGTGCGCCGCGTTGGCCAAGGCTTGCGCCGTGGCCTGGTACAGGTTGCCCATCGCGACGGCAGGCGCGGTGCCCAGGACCTGAAGGTTGCTTTGCGTCACCGAATCGGTGATCTGGCTGTTGACAGCGGTAGGAAAGGCCATGTTCTTTACTCCTGTTGGCTTGTGGCGCGGTGGCTCGGTGAATCAAGGCGCCAAAGACGGTCGGCAACGATCAGCTGCTCAGAATGGTCTTGGTGGCCACGCCGGTGCTGGCGGTGTCCACCGAGTACAGGGTGGCCACACCCATGGTGGTGGCGGCCTGCGCCGTCACGTAGCTTTGCTGCTGCGCGTTGGTGGCGTTGTGCGCGGCATTGGCCAGGGCCTGGGCGGTCGCCTGGAACAGGTTGCCCATGGCAATGGCCGGGGCGTCACCCAGCACCTTGGTGTTGGCCTGCGTGACGGAATCGGTGATCTGGTCGTTGACTGCGGTTGGAAAAGCCATGAAATCCTCCGTTGGAAATTAGATGAGAAAGGTTTGAAACACAGCGCCGTCAAGATGCTGGAAACTGACGGAAAGAGAACGGTGAGAAAAGCGGGAAAGGCGGGAAAGGCGATCAGGTGCCCAGGCCTCTGACGCCGGAGCTGGGGGTCAGAATCGTTTTGGTGGCGATGCCGGTGCTGGCGGTGTCCAGCGAGTACAGGGTGGCCACGCCCATGGTCGTGGCGGACTGCGAGGTCACGTAGCTTTGCTGCTGCGCATTGGTGGCGTTGTGTGCCGCATTGGCCAGGGCCTGCGCCGTGGCCTGGTACAGGTTGCCCATCGCAATGGCGGGCGCGTCGCCCAACACCTTGGTGTTGGCCTGGGTGACGGAATCGGTGATTTGATCGTTTACGGCGGTCGGAAAGGCCATGGTACGTTCCTCGTAGGTTGGACCAGATGCTGGTCAGGTTGGCGGTTGGAAAACTGCGGTTCAACAATCTGGTTTGCCTTGAGCCGCAGGCAAATAGTAGTGACACGCACCCCTGCCCGAAGTGGGGCAGACGACGGAAAAACTGGGCCAGACGATGGTGTTGGCCGTGCGCGCTTTTTCCCCGTTTGCTCAAGCCGCATCCCATTGGAGAATCGCCCGCATGGAATGCAACCCCTGGGATTTGGAGGTTGCCTTCGGGTCCGCGAGTCTTAAGAATCCGTGTCGATCGGTGGCCGCATGGCCACTGGCATGGGCCGATAAAAAAATGACGGCCAAAAAAGGGAGAAGTACTGTGATCCAAGCGCGATACGCCGTTCGCCCCGCTGTGCACCGGGGCACCCTGCGCCAGCCGAGGGCGCCATTTCGAAGCTATTCCACGGCGCTGCCGTGACGCAGTAAAACCCTGCCTCGCAGGCCCCCCCTTGATCCGTACGGAAGCCGCGGACAGCGAGCCCAGCCGGGCGCCGCATCGCTCGGTCGTGTCCTACCTGAATGAGGTCGCCGAAATTCGGTGCCTGCTGGAACGCAGCGCCTGCCGCCATTGGTGGGAAGTGGCCAGCCTGGAGCTTTTTGGGCAGCAACCCCTGCTGGTCGACGGCGCCGCGGGCGGCAGCGCTGAGTTCAAGCGCGACCGCAGCCGCATGGCCCATGTGCGTCCGCCGGGCCCTGAGCATGCCCATGCCCCGAGCGACCGTGCCACGCCAATGCACGGTCCCCGCAGCGTGGAGCTGGCGCTGGAGTTTTCCCGCCGACCACTCGGCGCACTGCGGCTGCGGTTGTTGCCCCACCTGGCCATGGGGCCAGGGTACGAGTCGGCGCTGACGGAGCTGGCCTTTCAGTGCGCCGGCACCGTCCAGCGCCTGGCCAGCCAGCGCTGGGTGGTGCAGGCGCAGCTGGGGGCGCCGTGCCTGATCGGCTCCAGCCCGGCCATGTTGGCCCTGGATCGCCACATTGAAGAGAGCTGTGTCGACACCCGCCCGGTCGCGCTGCTGGGCACGAGCGGCAACGAAGCCTTGCAAACAGCGGTGGCCATCCACCACGGCGGCGGCGGGGCCGGGCTGGCTTTCGTCAAGGTGGATTGCGCGACCACCTTGGAGCCGCCCTGGCGCTGGGTGGATCGCGCGCGCGGTGGCACCCTGTTCCTGTGCAACCCGGACAGTGGCACCCGCGCCGACCAGGAACACCTGTGGCTGCAACTGGAGCAGGCCATCGGCCACGCCACGCAGATGGACTGCAACCGGGCCTGCCGGCTGGTGATTGCGCTGAAGGCGCAGCACCTGCCAGATCCCAACAGCAGCCCCGTTCCTTACGGTGCCTGGAGCCGGTGCAACTGGAAGGTGATCCCCCTGCCGCCACTCTCACAACACCCGGAAGACATTCCGGTGTTGGCGCGTGCCGTGCTGGACTACCACGGCCACAGCGCCGAGAACCGCATGACCGACGCCCTTCAACACTGGTGCACCAACTACACATGGCCCGGCAATGCCACGCAACTGGAGTGGACCGTGGCCCGCATGGCGGTGCTGACCGCCAACACGCCCATCGGCGCCAGCGACATCAGCCTGCTTTCCCCCCGCTTGTTGGGGGACGCCGGCACGGCGTACACCGTTGCGGAGCCGCCAGCACCCCGCTATGAAAACCACGACACCGCTCCGCCACCGGACAACCACCCCTCCGTGTTGGCACGGCCCGTCGAATACTGGGTGCGCTGCGTGCTGGAGCACGACACACAAGCGTTCGCGCACCTGCATGTGGGGCTGGCCCGCGCCCTGCAGTACTTGTGCCGGCAATTCCATGAATCGATCTCGGCCGAACAGCTGGCCGACCAGGCCCATGTGAGCGTCTCGCATCTGCGCTTTCTGTTTCGCGACAGCCTGGGCCTGCCGTTCAAGCTGTTTTTGCAGCATGTGCGCATCGCACACGCCAAGCGCCTGTTGCTGGCATCACCGCAACGCCGCATCACCGATGTGGCGCTCAGCGTGGGGTTCAGCGACTTCAGCCATTTCCAGAAATGCTTTCGCCTGATCACCGGTCAAACGCCCGGCGACCTGCGCCGCGCCTGGGCCTCGCAGGGAAGCCGGCCAGCCTCCCGTGACACCAGCGACATACCGGAATTGCAGGTCCGGAAACAGCGAGACCTCGTCGCCCAACTGGCGCTTAATGCCGTCTTCCAGCGCGACTGCCTCGCATCAACCGGAGGAGATGGATGAAGATGCTGATCAAGGGAATTCCCAGTGAGTACGTCGACGCGATACGCAGCGGCGACCCGGACGCCAACGGGCAAGCGGCCGTCGTTCGGGCGGCGGAAGGTGCGGCGAACCCGTGCCGGCACTGCCTGGGACTCATTGCCCCGGGAGAAGAAAAACTCGTGTTGGCCTACCGGCCGTTTGACGACCCGCAACCGTATGCGGAGGTGGGCCCGATCTTCCTGCACAAGCGTGCCTGCAAGCGTTACGTGGCCGACGCCTTGCCCACGTGGTTCAACCACCTGCAACCGGCCATTGTTCGCGGCTACGGGCATGACAACTGGATCCGGTACGAAACGGGCCAGGTCGTCAAAGGCGAAGAACTCACCAGCAAATGCAGAGAAATTCTGACGGACCCCGAAGTGGCTTACGTCCACATCCGGTCCAAGTTCAACTGCTTCCAATGCCGCGTAGACCGGGGGTAGACCGCATCAATCCATGTCGCCATGAAGTCCACCGGTTGGTTCCTGAGGAACAAATCGGTTGTCCGGGGGAGGACTGGGTGCGCGTTGGCTGAGCAGGAAAAGGTGGCATCCCAGTGCTCCGATCAGCGGCAACAGCCAGACCATCAAAACCTGCAGCCACCGTTGTGGGGTGTCGTACTCATCCGCCCGGAAAAGGATGGCGGATACGTAGAGTTGATAGAAAACCACCGCACCAACGATCGCAAAAACCAAGAGTTCCGGCATATCACCGTCCTTTATGTGGGAAGCCCGAATACCTGCGCCCTGCCTTCCGAACCCGATGTGCGAAAGCATCCGCGATGGGCACTATAGCCCGCCCACCGGGAGCGTTTATGCCAAGGCGGGCCCGCCCATCTCAGCGCGCCACTGCATCAAATCCAGCGGCCATGGCGTCCCGGTGTTCCAGGTCCACCGCTGCCGGGGCCAGCGGGTCGCTGCCGCGGTGCCAGCTGGCCGGGGTGCTTGGGTCGTCCAGCGCCAGCACCAGGGCGTGGTTGAGCTCATAGGCACCCCAGGCCAGGCCCTGTTGGCGCAGCGCGGACTGCAGCGCGGACTGCACGAGCACGCGCACCACGCGGTGCGGCCCGGAGAAGGGCACCTCGTCCACGCGGCCGGCTGCGGCGTCGGCGCAGGCGCGGCGGTCGTGCGAAGCGTGGCCGCGGCAGGCGAGCGGGCGCACGCGGTGGATCAGGCACACGCCCTGTTCGATGAAGGCGCAGCGCCGCCGCAGGGCCACGCGCTGTTCTTCGCCCAGCCCGCGGGTGGCGGCGTCGGTGTCGCGCAGGCGGCCGATCAGGTCGATGCCGTGGCCGCGCAGCGCGGGCGCGGTGGCGCGCAGGTAGGCGGCCACCATGAACACCTCGGGCGCGAGCGCGGTCACGCGCAGGGTGCAGCAGCTCGGGCAGCCCTTGCGGCAGGCGATGGGGGGCCGGCCTTCGGACTGGATCGCCACGTTGCCGTCGAAGCTGTCCCAGGCCTGGAGCATCACAGCCTGGAAGCGGTCGGCGTCGGCCGCGCCGGGCCCGCCCAGGGTGTGTTCAAAGGCACCGCGCAGGTCGCGGAAGAAGGCTTCGGCGCCGTGGTCGTCGGGGGTGGTCTGCTCTGGCATGGGCCTGGCCTACACGCTCTTGCCTTTGAGCAGCCGCGCCTGTTCGGACGCGCTGTAGTGGTTGAAGTGGCCCTGCGCGGCGGCGAGGCGGCGGTTGGACAGGCGGATGGCTTCGATCTTGCCGGCCGGGGCGATGCGCGAGACGCACTTTTCCAGATCGGTGCTGGCGCAGTGCGGGCAGGTGGGCACGGTGCTGGAGCGCACGAGCAGCTCGAACCTGGCCTGGCAGGCCTTGCAGTGGTAGTCAAACATGGGCATGGGGGGCTCCTGGGTGGGCGGGTGGGGTGGGGCAGCGCTGGCGGGTGGATGCGCAGCCTTCCAGCGTGGCCGGGCTGGCGGCGTGGGTGGCTTTCAGGCCCACCCAGGCGTGGACTTCGGCGGTGTCAAAGCCGAGGTGGTGGCTGCCGTCGTCGCTGCGCTGCATGAGCGGGCGGCGGATCAGCAGGGGCTCGGCCAGCAGCAGCGCCAGCGCGGCATCGGCGCCCAGCGCTTCGGGCTTGACTTCGCCGCTCTTGATGCGCGGCGCTGCGGTGTTGAACCAGCGGGCCACCGGGTGGCCCGCCAGGAAGGGTCGCAGGCGCTCGGCGCTCCAGTGCGCGGTGAGCAGGTTGCGCCGCTCCAGCGTATGGCCAGCGGCTTCGAGCGCGGCGCGCTGGCGGGCGTTGCCGCCGCAGCCGGGTTTTTCAAAGAAGACGATGTGGGTCATGAGGGGGTTCCTCGGGGGTGGGGCTCGTTGAGGGGTTCGGCGGGCAGCTCGGTGAGGGTGAGTCGGCGAAACGGGCGTTGGCCATTCATGGGTGGGCCTCCAGGCATGAGGCCAGCGCCAGCAGGCCGCTGGTCTGGTCGGTGATGGCCTGCACGGTGGTGGGCTGCAGCCGGTGCAGCCAGCGCTGCGGCAACCGTGTGGCGCCGCAGCGCGCGCCGGCGAGCATGCCGACCAGGGCGCCGGTGGTGTCGGCGTCGTCGCCCTGGTTCACGGTGGCCACCAGCGCGGCCTCGAAATCGTCGTGCCGTGTCAGGAAATGCAGCACGGTCTGCACCGTGTCGACCACGTAGGCGGTGGCACGGCCGCGGTAGGGGGTGAAGCCGAAAGCGGGGTGTTCGGTGGTCCAGGTCTCGGCCCAGCGCTGGCACTCGGCCTGGCCCGCGCCGCGCAGCAGCAGGCGCAGCAGGCGGCCCAGGCCGAGGGTGGCGGCGTCGGACAGCGGGTGGTGGTGGGTCAGGTGGGCCTGGGCCAGCGACAGGCGCTCGAAGGCGGCTTCGTCGTGCAGGGTGGCCAGCACCACGGGCAGGTTGCGCATCAGCGCGCCGTTGCCGGCGTCGCCCGGGTTGTACGGGCCGGCCAGCGAGCCGTCGAGCAGGAAACGCTGGATGCCGCGCCGGCAGGTGTTTCCGCAGTCCACCGGCCGGGCATGCAGCCATTGCACGAAGGCCTGGCCGATGCCGCGCACGAGCGTGGTGTCGGGGTGGGTGGCGGCGAAGCCTTGCAGCGCGGTGGCGCCGCCTTGCAGCAGGGCCGAGCCCAGGGCCAGGCTCAGGGTGGTGTCGTCGGTGACCTGGCCGCGCGCCAGCTTGAGCCAGCCGCCGCCCACGATCTCGGTGTGCACGCCGTAGCGGGCCTCGATCTCGCGCGGGCGCATGAATTCCACCGTGGCGCCCAGCGCGTCGCCGATGGCCAGCCCAAGGTAGGCGCCGAGCACCTTGTCGAACAGCTCACGCATAGCGGGCCACCACCTCGTAGTCGCCGCCGAGCGCGAGCACCTCCTGTTCGCCGCGCAGCACATGGCCGGGCAACAGGCCGGGGAACACCAGCACCTTGCAGGCCGGTACCAGCGCCTCGAACACCCAGTCGCCGAAGCAGGCGGCGTCTTCGGGCGAGAGGCTGAACGAGACGATGTTGTTCAGACGCACGGTGCAGCGGCGCGACTGGAGGCTCCCGTTGATCAGCTGTTCTTCGCAGCGGTTGCTGCCGCGCCAGAGGTGCAGGTGTTCGCTGGGCGCGGCACCGCCGGGCAGCGGGAAGCGCTGCAGGGCCCATTGGCAGAACTCGTAGAGCAGGTCGAGCTGCTGCAGGATGTTGTTGCTGTGGTGGCGGCTGGCCGCTTTCTCTTCGAGGTAGCCCACCCAGGCCGGCGAGGGAAAGCGCTCCAGCGGTGCCTTGTGGTAACTCGGCACGAGGCCGAAGCGGCTTTCCACCCAGCCCTTGAGCACCGCACCGGCCGGGCCGTTGGCATCCATGCCCCAGCCTTGCAGCAGGGTGCGCCAGCTGCTGCGCCAGCGCCGCTGCTCGGCGGGGCCCATGGCCGCGAGCGCCTGGGGATCGGGTTTGCGCAGGCCGAAGGCGGTCGCCAGGTAGTGCACAAACATGTCGCCCGCCTCGTTCAGGTCGCGGCTGCGCTCCAGCAGCGCGAACAGCCCGGCCTGGGTCTGCCGCACGCCGGCGATCGACAGGCGCGTGGGGTGGGCGTTGAAGCCGGTGCTGGCGAGCACCGGCGCCGGCACGCCGACGAGGTTGGTGCTGTACCAGCGGTGGGGCTGATCCGGTCCATCGTCCATGGCCTGGTGGGTGGGGGCAGATACCGGCACGGCGCCGGAAGATCGGCCTCAGACCGGGCGGTTTTCGTTCGGGTTGCGCACCGGGCCCATGAGCGCCAGGCCCTCGTCGTAGGTGATGGTGTCGAAGGTCACGTCGAACTTGAGCGCGGCGTCGGCGATGGCGTCGAGCTTGCCGGCCGTGTCCTTCTTCTTCAGGTCGCCCTTTTCCAGATAGAACAGGTCGAGCAGTTCGTTGTAGACCGTGGCCTCGTCGATCGGCAACACATAGAACATCGCGCCCTTGTAGGGCACCTGGTACTTCTTCGAGAGGTCGATGTTGTTGCAGAACAGGAAGTACTTGCCACCGGCGCTGAGCGTGTCGCCCAGCACCTCGGCCACGTCCTTGAGGTGTTCGAAGCTCAGCAGGTAGCCGGCGAAAAAGGGCAGGTGCTTGTCGCCCACCTTGGCCACGGCCATGGCCTGCGTGCACAGCAGCTCGGGCGGGCGGGCCTCGTCGGCCAGCTTGGGCGCGAAGCGCAGCGCCAGCTCGCCGCGAAAGCCCACGCGACCGAACGGGTTGGTGGGCGCCTTGAGCAGGGGGTTGAGCAGGCGCCCCTCACTCTCCAGGCGGGCAAACGCGGTGTCGTCGATCTCTTTGCGTTCCAGGGTGGCGGTCATGAAGCTTCCTTCGGTTGGGTCTACAGGGTGGGAGACGGGGTGTTCGTCACCGTGCTGTATCAGCAATGACCGTACCAGGCGCCCAGCCGGTGTGTGGCCCTGCAAACCCGACACAAACCCGACCCGACCCGCCCGCGCGCTGGATTTTTTGCGACGCGATTCGCCGTTTTGTCGGGAAGTGGACAAACACCGGAAACCCGCTCGCAAGGCCCCGAAAAACGCCGTTTTCCCTATGGAGAGAGGGCCTTGGCGCACGGTGGCCAAGGCATGGCACGGAAGCTGCAATGAGAGGCCTGCGCGGACACCAGTCCGGCCAGGCGTGAACCCAAGAATAAGAGCAATAGGCACGAAAGGCTGACCCAGTCGCGGCTACGCAAGCTTAGGTTTTTCAACCCTTCCTGAATGGAGTACTGCAATGGCCAAACTTCGGCAAATCGCCTTCTACGGCAAAGGTGGCATCGGTAAATCGACCACGTCTCAAAACACACTGGCTGCTCTGTCCGATCTCGGCCAGAAAATCCTGATCGTCGGCTGCGACCCCAAGGCCGACTCGACCCGCCTGATCCTGCACGCCAAGGCCCAGGACACCATCCTCTCGCTGGCCGCTGAAGCCGGTTCGGTGGAGGACCTGGAGCTCGAAGATGTGATGAAGATCGGCTACAAGGACATCCGTTGCGTCGAGTCCGGCGGCCCTGAGCCAGGCGTCGGCTGCGCTGGTCGCGGCGTCATCACCTCGATCAACTTCCTGGAAGAAAACGGCGCCTACGACGGCGTGGACTACGTGTCCTACGACGTGCTGGGTGACGTGGTGTGCGGCGGCTTCGCCATGCCCATCCGCGAAAACAAGGCGCAGGAAATCTACATCGTGATGTCGGGCGAGATGATGGCCATGTACGCGGCCAACAACATCTCCAAGGGCATTCTGAAGTACGCCAACTCGGGTGGTGTGCGCCTGGGCGGCCTGGTCTGCAACGAGCGCCAGACCGACAAGGAACTGGAGCTGGCCGAAGCGCTGGCCGGCATGCTGGGCAGCAAGCTGATCCACTTCGTGCCGCGCGACAACATCGTGCAACACGCCGAGCTGCGCCGCATGACCGTGATCGAGTACGCGCCCGACTCCAAGCAGGCCGCCGAGTACCGCACCCTGGCCTCGAAGATCCACAACAACGCCGGCAACGGCACCATCCCCACCCCCATCACCATGGACCAGCTCGAGGACATGCTGATGGAGTTCGGGATCATGCAAGCGATCGACGAGTCCGAAGTCGGCAAGGCCGCTGCGGCCGCCGCCGCCCTGGCCGCCGCCTGAACGGCCCATCCGTCGGCCCACAAGCCCGACCCGCCTGGCCCGTGCCGGTGGGTCGGCCTTGATCACCCAAGCAAAACCAAATATCCATTGGAGTTACCCCATGACTGCCACAGTTGAAGACCGCAAGGCCACGAACAAAGCCTTGATTGATGAAGTGCTGAAGGCCTATCCGGAAAAGATGGCCAAGCGCAGGGCAAAGCACCTGGGCACGTTCGAAGAAGGCAAGCCGGACTGCGGCGTCAAGTCCAACATCAAGTCCCTGCCGGGCGTCATGACCATCCGCGGTTGTGCCTACGCCGGCTCCAAGGGCGTGGTGTGGGGGCCCATCAAGGACATGGTCCACATCAGCCACGGCCCGGTGGGCTGCGGCCAGTACAGCTGGGCCGCACGCCGCAACTACTACATCGGCACCACCGGCATCGACACCTTCGTGACCATGCAGTTCACCAGCGATTTCCAGGAAAAGGACATCGTCTTCGGTGGTGACAAAAAGCTCGACAAGATCATTGACGAAATCCAGGAGCTGTTCCCCCTGAACAAGGGAATCTCGATCCAGAGCGAATGCCCGATCGGCCTGATCGGCGACGACATCGAAGCCGTGTCGAAGAAGAAGAGCAAGGAGTACGAAGGCAAGACCATCGTGCCCGTGCGCTGCGAAGGTTTCCGTGGCGTGAGCCAGTCGCTCGGCCACCACCTGGCCAACGACGCGATCCGCGACTGGGTGTTCGACCGCACCGACCCGAACAAGCACCCCGAGTTCGTCTCCACGCCGTACGACGTGGCCATCATCGGCGACTACAACATCGGCGGAGACGCCTGGTCCAGCCGCATCCTGCTCGAAGAAATGGGGCTGCGCGTGATCTCGCAGTGGTCCGGCGACGGCACCATCGCCGAGATCGAGAACACGCCCAAGGCCAAGCTCAACGTGCTGCACTGCTACCGCTCGATGAACTACATCAGCCGCCACATGGAAGAGAAGTACGGCATTCCATGGGTGGAATACAACTTCTTCGGCCCGACCATGATCGAGAAGAGCCTGCGCGAGATCGCCAGCCACTTCGACGACAGCATCAAGGCCAAGGCCGAAGCCGTGATCGCCAAGTACAAGCCGCTGATGCAGGCCGTGATCGACAAGTTCAAGCCGCGCCTGCAGGGCAAGAAGGTCATGCTGTTCGTGGGCGGTCTGCGCCCGCGCCACGTGATCGGCGCCTACGAAGACTTAGGGATGGAAGTGGTCGGCACCGGCTACGAATTCGGCCACGGCGACGACTACCAGCGCACCACGCACTACGTGAAAGACGGCACGCTGATCTACGACGACGTGACCGGCTACGAGTTCGAGAAGTTCGTCGAGCAGGTGCAGCCCGACCTGGTGGGCTCGGGCATCAAGGAAAAGTACGTGTTCCAGAAGATGGGCGTGCCGTTCCGCCAGATGCACAGCTGGGACTACTCCGGCCCCTACCACGGCTACGACGGCTTCGCCATCTTCGCCCGTGACATGGACATGGCGATCTCCAGCCCGATCTGGGGCCTGACGAAAGCGCCCTGGAAGAAGGCCGCCTGAAGAAGACTGCGGGCGGCCTGGCATGGGCCGGTCGTCCGCTCCTTGAATCTCAACATCCTCTGGAGAGCACCATGCCCCAATCAGCCGAAAAGATCCTCGACCACGAACTGCTGTTCCGCGAGCCCGAGTACCAGGACATCTTCCGCAACAAGAAGGCGTCGTTCGAGTTCAACCACTCCGACGAGAGCATCAAGCAGATCGTCGAGTGGACCAAGACCGAAGACTACAAACAGAAGAACTTCGCCCGCGAGTCGCTGGCCGTGAACCCGGCCAAGGCCTGCCAGCCGCTGGGCGCCGTGTACGTGGCCAACGGCTTCCAGAAGACCCTGAGCTTCGTGCACGGCAGCCAGGGTTGCGTGGCCTACTACCGCTCGCATTTCAGCCGCCATTTCAAGGAGCCCACGTCCTGCGTGAGCTCGTCCATGACGGAAGACGCGGCCGTGTTCGGTGGCCTGAACAACATGGTCGACGGCCTGGCCAACGCCTACAGCCTGTACCAGCCCGACATGATCGCGGTGTCCACCACCTGCATGGCCGAAGTGATCGGCGACGACGTGGACGCCTTCATCAAGACCAGCAAGCAGAAAGGCAGCGTGCCCGAAGAGTTCGACGTGCCGTTTGCCCACACCCCGGCCTTCGTCGGCAGCCACATCACCGGCTACGACAACGCGCTGCTGGGCATCCTGCGCCACTTCTGGGACGGCAAGGCCAAGACCACCGAACCCCTGGTGCGCGTGCCCGACGACAGCATCAACTTCATCGGCGGCTTCGACGGTTTCGTGGTCGGCAACATGAAGGAAATCCGCCGCATCTTCGATCTGTTCGGCGTCAAGGTGAACATCATCTGCGACCCGAGCGGCAACTGGAACACGCCCACCGACGGCGAGTTCCGCATGTACGCCGGTGGCACCTCGAAAGAAGAAGTGATCGCCGCGCTGCACGCCAAGGCCACCATCGTGTTCCAGGAGTTCTGCTGCGAGAAGACCAGCAAGTTCATCGCCGAACACGGCCAGGAAGTCGTCACGCTGAACGCCCCCATCGGCGTGGCCGGTACCGACCAGTTCCTGATGGAAATCTCGCGCCTGACCGGCAAGCCGATCCCGGCCGAGCTGGAGAAAGAGCGCGGCGAACTGGTGGACGCCATGGCCGACAGCCAGGCCCACCTGCACGGCAAGCGCTACGCCCTGTATGGCGACCCGGACCAGCTGCTGGGCTACACGCAGTTCCTGCTGGAGCTCGGCGCCGAGCCGGCCCATGTGCTCGCCACCAACGGTACCGAAACCTGGGCCGCCAAGGTGCAAGCCCTGTTCGATGCCTCGCCCTACGGCGCGGGCTGCAAGGTCTACCCCAAGCGCGATCTGTGGCACCTGCGTTCGCTGCTGTTCACCGAGCCGGTGGACTTCCTGATCGGCAACACCTACGGCAAGTACCTGGAGCGCGACACCAAGACCCCGCTGGTGCGCATGGTGTTCCCGATCTTCGATCGCCACCACTACCACCGTTTCCCCACCTGGGGCTACGAAGGCGGCATGCGCGTGCTGGTCACCCTGCTCGACGAGTTCTTCGAGACGCTGGACGCGAACACCATCGTGGCGGGCAAGACGGACTACAGCTACGACATTATTCGGTGAATGTGCCCCCCCCCCCGCGCCGCGCTGCGCGCGTCACCCCCCAGGGGGCGCCGCTGGCGGCCGGGCAAAGCCCGTTCCGCGGCGGCCTCGGTGTGGAACCCTTCGCGCCGGGTTGCGCTCGTCACTCCTACCCGGAGGGCGATGCCTGCGGCTCGGCAGAGCCGGTTCTGCGGCGGCCTGGGTGGGGCGCGGGGTTACTTCCTATCTTTTCGAGGTGCTTTATGGCCAATGCGACGTTCAGTTCCTCACCTGTGCTTGTGGACTCGACAACCCGTCCGGCGCTGGACGTGGTCCACGTCAAGACCACCTTGGACGGTCGCAAGGTCGAGGTGATCGATGGCTGGGTCTGTCTGGGCGGCGTGCGGGAAACCGACAGCCTGATCCCGCTGGATGAACACCCGAACCGCCAGGCCATCGCGCAGGCGGTGCCCGGGGCCTCGCATGTGGCGGGGCGCCTGCCGCTGACGCTGGCCGAGGCCGCCGTGGCGCAGGGCGCGCTGTCGGCCGCGCAACGCCACTTCGACGCCAGCCCCGCCGGCATCACGCAGCGCATCCGCAAGGCCGTGTGGACCAAGACGGCTGCCGACGGTGTGGAGTGACGCGGCTTCGCTTTCGTACGCCAAAAACCGTTCGCACTGAGCCTGTCGAAGTGCTTGCGCCATCAGAGAAGACCATGATCTATGTGGTGGAAGTGCCCGAACATGCCGCGCCGCGCGCCTGGTTCGCCTACGACGCGGCCGACTTCGCCCGCAAGGTCGCGGCCGGCGACCCGCTGGAACCCTGGGAGATCCACGACCAGCTGACCGCGCGGCGCCTGTTCGAAGACCTCGGCCACGCCGAGGTGGATGCACTGGCGCGCGAGCGCTACCCGGCCATCTGCGCGCTGGGCGACAGCCACGGCTGGGACACCGCTCTGTACCGGGCCGACCACCTGCTCGGCGCCGGCGTGCTGAGCTCCGAGCCCGTGAGCGAGACCGCCGCCCACGAAGCCGCGCTGGCCGCGCGCGGCGGCTTCACCTGCATCTACCACGGCGACCGCGACGCCATCGGCGCGTTTGAAGGCGCCGACCCGCGCATCGCTGGCCAGGCGCACTGGCACGCGCGGCGTGCGCTCTACGAGCAGTTGGTGGCGCTGGAAGTGCTGGCCGACGACAACTGACGCAGCGCTGTCGGGCCGTCTGCGTTTTCCGCCCTGCACCCCCCGACAGCGGGCGCGCATCCGCAAGCATCTCTTCAGCGTTCTCTCGGGCTTGGAGCCCCTCGCCCGATGTCGGAAAACCGCCGTCGCAATCCCTCCAAAACCGCCACAGCAAAAGCGCTTGAACCACCTGGGACGGCAGAACGGGCCTTTACGCGGCGTTTTCCGGCTGGCACCCAAATTGCAACGAGGACCACAACCCACTTCTCTGGAGTCCGCCATGTCTGTATCGCTCAAGGCCAAGATCGCCGAAGTGTTCGAAGAGCCCGGTTGCGACAAGAACCAGGGCAAGAGTGAGAAGGAGCGCAAGAAGGGTTGCACCAAGCAGCTCTCGCCTGGCGCGGCGGCCGGTGGCTGCGCGTTTGACGGCGCCAAGATCGCGCTGCAGCCGGTGGTGGACGTGGCGCACCTGGTGCATGGCCCGATCGCCTGCGAGGGCAACTCGTGGGACAACCGGCACAGCGCGTCGTCGGGCTCGCAGCTCTACCGCAGCGGCTTCACCACCGACATCAGCGAACTCGACGTGATCTACGGTGGCGAGAAGCGTCTGTTCAAGTCCATCCGCGAAATCATTGAAAAGTACGACCCGCCCGCGGTGTTCGTCTACCAGACCTGCGTTACGGCGCTGGTGGGCGACGACATCGAGGCGGTGTGCCAGCGCGCCAGCGCGAAGTTCGGCAAGCCGGTGATCCCGGTCAACGCGCCGGGTTTCGCCGGCCCGAAAAACCTGGGCAACAAGCTGGGGGCCGAAGCGCTGCTTGATTACGTGATCGGCACGCGCGAGCCGGCGTTCACCACGCCGTACGACATCAACATCATTGGCGAATACAACCTGGTGGGTGAACTCTGGCAGGTCAAACCGCTGCTCGACGCTCTGGGCATCCGCATCCTCTCGTGCATCTCGGGCGACGGCCGCTACAACGAGATCGCCAGCGCCCACCGCGCCAAGGTGAACATGATGGTGTGCTCCAAGTCGATGATCAACATCGCGACCAAGATGGAGCAGCGCTGGGGCATTCCGTATTTCGAGGGTTCGTTCTACGGCATCGGCGACATGAGCGAGACCCTGCGCCAGATTGCCCGCCTGCTGGTGAAGCAAGGCGCGCCCGACGATCTGATCGATCGCACCGAGCGCCTGATCGAGGTGGAGGAGGCGCGTGCCTGGAAGCGCATCGCCGGGTACCGGAAGCGCCTGCAGGGCAAGCGCGTGCTGCTGATCACGGGCGGGGTGAAGTCCTGGTCGGTGGTGGCGGCGCTGCAGGAGGGCGGCATGGAGATCGTCGGCACCAGCGTCAAGAAGAGCACCAAGGAAGACAAGGAAAAGATCAAGGAGATCATGGGCGAGGGCGCCGACGCCCACATGATCGACGACATGACGCCGCGCGAGATGTACGCCATGTTGCGCGACGCCAAGGCCGACATCATGTTGTCGGGCGGGCGCTCGCAGTTCGTGGCGCTCAAGGCGCGCATGCCCTGGCTGGACATCAACCAGGAGCGCCACCACCCCTATGGCGGCTACGAGGGCATGGTGGAGCTGGTGGCCGAGATCGACCGCGCCATCTTCAACCCGGTGTGGCAGCAGGTGCGCATCCCCGCGCCCTGGGGCGACGACGGTGAGAGCCTGGGCGCGGTGATGCCCACGGCCTCCACCGATCACCTGAGCGGCATCGCGGCCAAGGCCATGGGTCTCGAACCCGAAGAAATCCCCGTTTGACGCAACCCCTCAGGACAACAGCCATGGCACGCGTCGTCGAATCCAAAAAGGCCTGCACGGTCAACCCGCTGAAGATGAGCCAGCCGCTGGGCGCGAGCTTCGCTTTTCTGGGGCTGGACGCCTGCATGCCGGTGATGCACGGCTCGCAGGGCTGTACCTCGTTTGGCTTGGTGCTGCTGGTGCGGCACTTCAAGGAAGCCATTCCGTTGCAGACCACGGCAATGAACGAGGTCACGTCCATCCTGGGCGGCTACGACAACATCGAAGCGGCGCTGCTCAACATCCGCAAACGCGCCGCGCCCAAGCTCATCGCCATCTGCTCCACGGGCCTGACCGAAACCAAGGGCGACGACGTGGACGGCTACATCGCCACGGTGCGCAAACGCAAGCCCGAGCTGGACGACACCGAGATCGTCTACGTGTCCACGCCCGACTACGTGGGTGCGTTTGAAGACGGCTTCAAACACGCCATCACGGCCATCGTGAAAACGCTGGTCAAGCCGCTGCCGGTGGTGGCCGACCAGATCACGCTGCTGCCGGGCAGCCACCTTTCGCCGGGCGACATCGACGAACTGCGCGAGATCGTCCAGGCCTTTGGCCTGAACCCCGTCGTGCTGCCCGACATCTCGGGTTCGCTGGACGGCCACATTCCGCCCGACTGGCGCGGCACCACGCTGGGCGGCACCACGCTGGAAGACATCCGCCGCGCCGGCGCTTCGGCCTTCACCATCGGCGTGGGCGAGCAGACCCGCGAAGGCGCCGAGGCCCTGCAGGCCATCGCCGGCACGCCGCTGGAGATCTTCGAGCGGCTCAGCGGCCTGGAGGTGAACGACCGCCTGCTGCAGCGCCTCTCGAAACTCTCGGGCAAGCCGGTTCCGGCCCGGTACCGCCGCCAGCGCAGCCAGTTGCTCGACGCCATGCTCGACGGCCATTTCTACACCGGGGGCGTGAAGGTGGCCATTGGCGCCGAGCCCGATCTGCTGCTGGCCGTGGGCGGCCTGCTGCACGAGATGGGCGCCGAGCTGCGCTGCTGCGTGAGCACCACCAAGTCGGCCGCGCACGCGCTGCTGCCGGCTCAGGAGGTGTTGCTGGGCGACCTGGAAGACCTGGAGGCGGGCGCGGCCGATTGCGATCTGCTGATCACCCACTCCCACGGCCGCCAGGCCGCCGAGCGCCTGGACAAGCCGTTCCTGCGCATCGGCTTTCCGGTGTTCGACCGCATCGGCAACGCCCACCGTGTGCAGGTGGGTTACCGCGGCACCATGAACCTGATCTTCGAGATCGCCAACCTGATGATCGGGCGCATCGCGCACCACCACGCGGGCGACTGGCCCCTCACGCCCGAGGCCCGGCGCGCGGCGACCCACGTCGCCACCAGCGCCGAAGCCCCGGACACCACCACGCTGGCCTCGGCCAGTGCCTGAATTCCAAGGAGAAACGTCATGAAAATCGCCTTCGCCACCCAGGACAAGGTGCACGTGGATGCGCACTTTGGCTGGGCCAAGAGCATCGTGGTGTACGAGGTCACCCCCGAAGGGCAGCAGTTCGTCGAGAGCTTCGAGTTTGGCGACAAGCTCGAAGAAGACGGCGACGAGGACAAGCTCGCGCCCAAGCTCGAAGCCATCCACGACGTGGCCATCCTGTACGTGGCGGCCATCGGCGGCTCGGGCGCGGCGCGCGTCGTGGCTATGAAGATCCACCCCATCAAGGTGCCGCAGCCCGAACCCATCGCCACCATCCTGGACAAGCTGCAGACGGTGCTGCAGGGCACGCCGCCGCCCTGGCTGCGCAAGGCCATGGCCAAGGCCGGCGAGCGCGTGCACGACTTTGAAGACGACGAGGTGACCCCATGACCGCCAGCGCCAGCATCGACACCCCCAGCGACGCCAGCAGCGACGAGGCCCTGCTGGCCACGCCCTTCGTGCAGCAACTGATCAAGCAGATGCGCGCGCAGGACACGCACGGCACCTGGGACGGCAAGAGCGACCTGCAACTGCTCAAGCCCTACATCCACACCGCCGAGGAGCGCCGCGCCCTGCCCATCCTGGGCGACCCGGACCCCGAGACGCTGTGGCACCTGGAGATTTTCTACAACGCCATCGCCGTGGCGATCGAGCGCGAAACCGGCCAGATGGTCTCGCCCATGATGAAGATGAGCCACGAGGGTTTTGGCCGCATGGTGCTGATCGCGGGCCGGCTGGTGGTGGTGAACAAGCAGCTGCGCGACGTGCACCGCTTCGGCTTTTCGTCGCTGGCCAAGCTGGCCGAAGCCGGCGGCAAGTTCCTGGAAGAGGCCGTGACCATGATCCGCAGCTACCCCGAGGTGGCGCAGTACGGAGCCTGACCATGAGCGAAACCGCCGACGAACTGAAGCTGCGCATCCGCAAGCTCAACGCCCAGGCCACGCAAGCCAAGATGGACCTGCACGACCTGTCCGAGGACCTGCCCACCGGCTGGGAAAAGATCCCCGAAGTGTCCCGGCGCTGCCACGACGCCCACGCCGCGCTGATGGCGGCGCGCCAGGCGCTGGCCGCGGCCACGGACTGAACCCGCCCGACGGAGAGAACCCATGAGCCAGACCTTCAACGTGACCCTGCCCAGCGGCGCCACCTGGACGCCGACCTTCGTGGCCGCGCTGGACGAGGAAAAGTGCATCGGCTGCGGCCGCTGCTTCAAGGTGTGCCCGCGCGGCGTGCTCGAACTCGTCGGCCTCAACGAGGACGGTGAATACGTGCACGTCGACGAGGACGACGATGACGACGACGAGTACGAGAAAAAGGTGATGACGCTGGCGCACAAGGAGCTGTGCATCGGCTGCACCGCCTGCGCCCGCATCTGCCCCAAGAAGTGCTACACGCACGCAGCGGCCCCCGTTTGACATGAGCCCACCCCCGTCGCTTGCCCGCTTCGCGTGGCCGCATCCCCCCTCAAGGGGGCGACACCAGCCGTCCGGCGAAGCCGGCCCGGCGGTGCCACCCGGTCCGATTGCCTCATGCGTCACGGATTGCCCTCCGGCGCCGAGCCCCGACTGGGCCGCGCTGGCCGCCCGCATGCAGACGCGGCGCGACGAGATCGACGATCTGATGGGCCTGCTGCGCGATCACACCGACCCCGCGGCCGGCAGCGCCGAGGCGGCCGAGGCCGTGGCCTGGGCCATCGCCTGCGCCAGCCTGGGCGACCAGCACCTCTGGCAGGACCTGCGCCTGCCCTCGCGGGTGGAACTCTCAGCCCTGATCGGACACTGGTTCCCGGCGCTGGCGGCGCGCAACACCCAGCACATGAAGTGGAAGAAGTTCTTTTACCGGCAGCTGTGCCTGCGCGAGGACCTGCTGATCTGCAAGTCGCCCAGCTGTGGCGTCTGCAGCGACCGCAGCCTGTGCTTCGGCGCCGAGTGAATCAAGCGCTGGCGCGGCGTTCCAGCCACTGCAGCCGCACCAGCCCGGTGGACAGCGCGGTGCCGCAGACGATGATGAGCCCGCAGATCACCATCCAGGGCGTGATGCGTTCGCCCAGGAAGAATCCGCCGTAGAGCAGGGCGAACACCGGCACCAGGAAGGTGACGGTGAGGGCCTTGCTCGGGCCGGCCTTCTCGATGATGTGGAAAAACAGGATGTAGGCGATGGCGGTGCAGAACAGCGCCACCGCGGCCAGCGCACCCCAGGCCGTGGCGCTCACGGGCTGTTCGGGCCAGAGCCAGAGCGTGGGCAGGGCCAGGCCCAGGGCCGCGCCGATCTGGCTGCCGGTGGCGGTGGCCAGCGGATGGGCGCCGGTGAGGTAACGTTTGGTGAAACTCGCGGCGATGCCGTAACACAGCGTGGCCAACAGGCAGGCGCCCATGGCCAGCAGGGTGGTGCCGGTGGAGCCGGCCCCGGCCACCCCGGTGGCGCTGAAGCCGGATTTGCCGAGCACCAGCAGCGTCACGCCCACGAAACCGATCCCCAGGCCCAGCATGCGCGAGCCGCCCGGGCGGTCCTTGAGCCAGAGCCAGGCCACCACCGCGCCCAGCAGCGGCACGGTGGCGTTGAGGATGGACGTGAGGCCGGTGGTGATGTGCATCACCGCGAAGGAAAACAGCGCGAACGGGATGCCCGAGTTGAGCAGGCCCACGAAGAGGATGGGCTTGGCGCGCAGGCGGAAGTCGGCCCAGACGCCTTTGAGCAGAAACACCGGCAGCAGGAACAGCGCCGCCAGCGCCACCCGCAGGCCCGCCGTGGGCAGCGCTCCGAACTCGGCCGCGCCCAGGCGCATGAAGAGGAAGGACGAGCCCCAGAGGGCGGCGAGCAGGAAGAATTCAAGAATGAGGGCGGGCGACATGGGCTCAGTGTGCCGGCAAAGGCTGTGCGGCGGGGCGGCCCGTTGATGATGTTTGCTCCGGCCATTGATGCGCTTTGTCGATCAATGCGCCTTCGAGCCGCAACAGGGCCCGCTTGCGGTCCAGCCCGCCGGCATAGCCCGTCAGTGAACCGTTGCCGCCGACCACGCGGTGGCAGGGCACCACGATGCCCAGCGGATTGCGCCCGATGGCCGCGCCCACCGCGCGCACCGCGGCCGGCCGTTCGATCTGGCGCGCCATGTCGCCGTAGCTGCGGGTGTGGCCCGCCGGGATGCCAAGCAGGGCCAGCCACACCGCGCGCTGGAACGGCGTGCCGCCCGAGAGGTCCAGCGGCAGGTCGAAGTCCAGCCGTTCGCCCCGGAAGTAGGCGTCCAGTTGCGCGGCAGCGGTGCGCAGCAGGGGGTGGTCGTGGTCGATGGGCCAGCGTTGCACCTGTTGCGGCGGGGGCTCGTGGCGCTGGTCGGCGTACCACACGCCGGCCAGTCCCCGGGAGCTGGCGGCCAGCAACAGCGGGCCCAGGGGGGACGGGAGGGTGGTTTGAACCGCTTGCGGTAGGAAGCTCATGGTGTGTCGTCCTGGGTGGAGGGCTCGGTGAGAGCCTCGGTGGGGCTTTCGACGCCGTTCGTGGCGCAGTGCGTGGCGCCGTCCGTGACGCCAGGGGGCTCTGGGCGGGCGTGGCAGCCCGCCCAGGCGCGGATCACGGCGTAGCTGCGCCAGGGTTGCCAGGCGGCGGCCTGGCGCGCGGCTTCGTTGGCCGCGGCCGGGCCCTTGAGCTCGACCAGACCCAGGGCCTGCTGCAGCGCCACGTCGCCACGGGGCCAGGCGTCGGGCCAGCGCAGGGCGCGCATGGCGATGTACTGCGCGGTCCAGGGGCCGATGCCGGGCAGGGCCAGCAGGGCCTGGGTGGTGAGCGCCAGGTCGGCGTGGCCGCTCAGGTCGAGCTGGCCGCTGGCCACGGCGCGCGCCAGTGCCTGGATCGCGGCCTGGCGCTGGCGCACGATGCCCAGTTCGCCCAGCGCCTGTGGCTCGGCCTCGGCCAGGGCCTGGGGCGTGGGAAACAGGCGGTGCAGGGCCGGTTCGGGTGTGGCGATGGGCTCGCCAAAACGCTCCAGCAGGCGGGTGGCCATGGTGCGCGCCGCCGCCACGGTGATCTGCTGGCCCAGCACCGCGCGCACCGCCAGCTCGAAACCGTCGAAGCAGCCGGGCACCCGCAGGCCGTCGCCACCGGGAAAGTCGGCCTGCAGCACGGCGTTGATGGCCTGCGGATCGGCGTCCAGGTCGAACAGCGCGCGCACCCGCCAGATCACGCTGGGCAGCACCGCGTGCAGGCTGTCGCTCACGCGCAGCAGCAGCCGGTGGGCCGCCAGGTCGAGCTGCGCGTCCAGCCAGCCGGTATGCGGCTGCCCGGCCACCGTCAGCCGCACCGTGCGCTGCAGGCGCAGGGCATCGGTGTTCACGCACTCGACGCCAGGCAGCGCCCGGGTGCCCAGGAAGCCCAGCATCGCCACCGCGTCGTACGGTGGCCGCCACGACAGGCGCACCGTGCCGGCGTGGCCGGTCGGTGTGCGCGAGGGCGTGGCCAGGGTCAGCGGGTTGCGGCGCATCTGGGTGGGGCTCAGGCCGTAGCGCGCCTGGATGGCCGCGTTGAAGCGGCGCAGGCTGGCGAAACCGCTGGCCTGCGCGACCTGGGTGACTGGCAGGGTGGTGTCGGCCAGCAGCTGTTTGGCGGTCAGCAGCTTGCGGGTCTGCAGGTACTGCAGCGGGGAGACGCCGAGCCGGGCCTCGAAAATGCGCCGCAGGTGGCGGTCGCTCACGCCCATGCGGTCGGCCAGCCGGCTCACGGTGGCGCCTTCGGTCGCGGCGTCCAGCCAGGACTGGGGGTCGTCGAGCAGGCGCGTGGCCTGTTGCACCAGGATGGTGGAGGCGTCTTCCAGCGACCAGTGGCGCTCCAGTGGCGCCAGTTCGGGGCGGCAGCGCAGGCAGGGACGGAAGCCGGCCCGCTCGGCCTGGGCGGCATGGTCAAAAAAACGGCAGTTCTCGCGCCGCGGCGTGCGCACCCGGCAGACCGGCCGGCAGTAGACCCCGGTGGAGGTGACGCCGATGAAAAAGCGCCCGTCAAAGCGCGCGTCGTGGGAACACAGCGCGCGGTAGCGGGCGTCGTCGTCGGGGCGTCGGGGGGTGTCCATGGGCTGCATGGTACGGCGATCACCGGGGCCTGACTGGCCGTTTCCGGACATGTCCCTGCCGAACGGGGCGCAAAAAGCCCCCCAGCCCGGCCACCTACAATCCACGGTATCGGCGTATCCAGAGATTGAGACAATTACATGCAAGTTGCCGCATCCATCTTCAAGGCCTACGACATTCGGGGCGTGGTCCCGGCCTCCCTCAACGAGGCGGTGGCTGAGGCCCTTGGCCTGGCTTTCGGAACCCAGGCCCGCCAGCAGGGCGAAAACACCGTGGCCGTGGGCCGCGATGGCCGCCTGAGCGGCCCGGCCCTGTCGGCCGCCCTGATCCGCGGCCTGGTGGCCGCCGGTGTGGACGTGATCGACATCGGTCTGGCGACCACCCCCATGCTGTATTTCGCGGCCAGCACGCTGTGCAGGAGCGGCATCCAAGTCACGGGCAGCCACAACCCCAAGGATTACAACGGGTTCAAGATGGTGCTGGGCGGCCGCGCCATCTACGGTGAGGACATCCAGGCCCTGCGCCGCATGATGGAGACCGATAGCCACCGCTTCGCCGACGGTGGGCGCGTGCGCCATGTGAACGTGCTGGCGCCTTATACCGATCGCATCGTTGGCGACGTGAAGCTCTCGCGGCCGATGAAGGTGGTGGTGGACTGCGGCAACGGCATCGCCGGGGCTTCGGCGCCGGCGCTGTTCCGTGCGCTGGGCTGCGAGGTGATCGAGCTCTTCAGCGAGGTCGATGGCAACTTCCCCAACCACCACCCGGACCCGAGCAAGCCCGAGAACCTGCAGGACGTGATCCGCACCCTGCGCGAGACCGACGCCGAGCTGGGCCTGGCCTTCGATGGCGACGGTGACCGCCTGGGCATCGTCACCAAGGACGGCAACAACATCTACCCCGACCGCCAGATGATCCTGTTTTCGCAGGACGTGCTCTCGCGCGTGCCGGGCGGCAACATCGTCTTCGACGTGAAGTGCTCGCAGCGCCTGGCCCCGGCCATCGAGGCCGCCGGTGGTGTGGCCCACATCTACAAGACCGGCCACTCGCTGATCAAGGCGCGCATGAAAGAGCTGGACAGTCCGCTCGGCGGTGAAATGAGTGGTCACATCTTTTTCAAAGAGCGTTGGTACGGCTTTGACGACGGCACCTACGCCGGCGCGCGCCTGCTGGAAATCCTCAGCCGCAGCCCCGACGCCAACGCCGTGCTCAACGCCTTGCCCACCAGCTTCAGCACGCCCGAGCTCAATGTGGCCTGCGCCGAGGGCGAGCCGCACGCCGTGGTCGAAAAGCTCGTGGCGCTCGCGCATTTCGATGCGCCCGCGAAGGTCTCGACCATCGATGGCGTGCGCGTGGACTGGCCGGACGGCTTCGGCCTGATCCGGGCCTCCAACACCACGCCCGTGCTGGTGTTGCGTTTTGAAGGGCACACCACCGAAGCCCTGCACCGCATCGAAACCGCCATGCTGGGCCTGCTGCTGCAGGGCAAGCCGGACGCGGTGGTGGGTGCGAGCGCCCATTGAGCTCCCTTGAGCCCATCCTTGCCCGCGCAGCCACCTGAAACAGCACCCGTGGTCACGGCTTTGCTGAACCAGGTCACCGTGGTGGTGGTGACCCATGAGAGCGCGCATTGCCTGCGCGGGCTCGATGGCCTGCTCTCGCAGTGCCCGCACGTGATCGTGTCCGACAACGGCAGCGCCGACGGCACCCCCGAGCAGGCGCAGCGGCTGTGGCCGCACGCCCACGTGCTGCGCCATGGCCGCAATCTGGGCTTTGGCGCGGCCAACAACCGGGCGCTGGACGCGGTGCGGACCCCGTTCGCCTTTTTGCTCAACCCCGATTGCCAGCTCACGGTCGAGGGCCTGGGTGAACTGATCTCGGCCGCGCACGAGTTGAGCGACGCGGCGATCCTGGCGCCGCAGCTGGTGAGCGTCACCGGCAAGCCGGAGATCAACTACCGCTGGCCCAAGACGCGGTGGCTGTCCACGGGCCCGCGTGCCAGTGGGCCGGTCTGCGTGGGGTTCGTCTGTGGCGCGGCCATGCTGTTCCGCATGGCCCGGTTCGAGAAGGTCGGCTTCTTCGACGAACAGTTTTTCCTGTACTACGAGGACGACGACCTTTGCCTGCGGCTGTTCAACGCGCACCTGCCGATGGTGCTGCTGCCGCAGGTGCAGGCCGTGCATTTCTCGCGGGGTTCGGTCAAGGGGGCCGCGCCGTGGCGCAGCGAGTACGTGCGGGGGTACCACCATGCGCAGTCCAAGCTGATCTTCGCGGTGAAGCACCAGTCGCTGGAGACCGCGCTGCAGCTGCGCCGCTATCTGCTGCTGACCACCACGCTGGCGATGCCGTTGCGGCTGATCGCCTTCTCTCCCAAGTTGCTGGCGCGCATGTGGGGCCGGTGGAGGGGTTTGATGGAGTGGAAACGTCATGATTGAAGATCAAGACAAAAAACCGACTCTGTGCATCGGCATCCTGACGCTCAACGAAGAGCGCCGCATCGCCGCGTGCATCGACAACGCGGGCTTTGCCGATCAGATCATCGTGATCGACAGCGGCAGCACCGACCGCACCTGCGAGATCGCCACCGAAAAGGGTGCCGAGGTCCATCGGTACGCCGACTGGCAGGGCTTCGCGGTCCAGCGCAACCGCCTGCTCGAGCACGTGCGCACCGACTACATCTTCTTCCTCGATGCCGATGAGACGATTCCCGCGCCGCTGAGGCAGGAAATCCAGCAAGCGGTCGAAACCCGCACCGAGGCGGTCTGGAAGGTCTTCTGGGAACAGGTGGCCTTTGGCACGCCGCTCACCCGCATGACCAAGGTGGCCGGTGGCGTGAGGCGCCTGTTCGCCATGACGAACATCCTGCGCTACGAGGGCGTGGTGCACGAGCACGCCATCCTGCGCAACCCGGACACGCCCGAGCAGGCCTTCAAGGGCCGGTTGCTGCACCACTCCCGCGAAACCGTCTATGGCAGCCTGCTCAAGCTGGCGCAGTATGCGCAGCTCGGCGCCGTGCGGCGTGCCCAGGCCGGGAAAAAGGGCGGTATCCGGCGCGGCCTGGCGTCGGCCTTGATGAATTTCGTGCGGTTCTATTTCTTTCGCAAAGGGTTTCTCTGCGGTGGACCGGGCTTTCTTTTTTGCCTGGTGGTTTCGCTGGAGTGCTTTTTCCGGTACGCGATACTGAAATACGATCCGATGTCGGAAAACGCCGATGTGGTCAAGCGTTGAATCCCGGTGCCCAAGCCAATGCACAAGAACAAGGATTGCGAAAGATGTCCACGTTGCTGGGACCCGGTAGAAACACGCTACAAACAAATGACCCTCGTGAATTCCACGTTGCGCGTCCGGTGGACCGACATGACGGTGGTCGCCCCATGAGCCTGC
The DNA here is from genome assembly GCF_059424585.1 of Hydrogenophaga sp. GW101-3F08. NCBI lineage: Bacteria > Pseudomonadati > Pseudomonadota > Betaproteobacteria > Burkholderiales > Comamonadaceae > Hydrogenophaga > Hydrogenophaga sp. GW101-3F08. Next base: position 27,546 of record NZ_JBWKZP010000015.1, on the reverse strand, counting down.
CGCATCCCGGCGCCGGGATGGACGCCCTGTGCAGCAAAGCCGCCGCCTTGACCCTGGTGGCGGTGTTCGCCGCGTTCCCGGTGTCCGTGGCGCTGGCCAATTCCTTGATGGCCCTGACCCTGGTGCTGCTGCTGCCCAGGGTGTTCCGGCACGGCACCCGATGTGTCGATGCTTCGATTCTCAAGAACCCGGTGGCCTGGCCGGTGTTCTGTCTGGCGGCCTACATCCTGCTCGCGGCCACCTGGTCGCCGGCCGAATGGATCGACATCGGGGGGTATTTCAAGAAATACCTCAAGTTCCTGTTGCTGCCCATTTTCATCACGCTGCTGTTCGAGAAGAAAACGCGGGTGCTGTGCTGGAAGGCCTTCGCGCTGGCCATGTTGTTCACCCTGGTGTCCACCTGGCTCAACGTCTGGACCTCCATTCCCTGGTCGCGCACCGACAACCAGGGATTTGGCGTGGACCACACGGTGTTCAAGGACTACATCTCCCAGGGCATCATGATGGCGTTCTTCGTGTGCCTGTGCGCCTTCTGGGCCATCCGGGCGCACTCCCGCAAGGCCGCCGTGGGCTGGTGGCTGGTGGCGGCTCTGGGGGCTGCCAGCATCCTGTTCCTCTCCGCGGGGCGCACCGGCTACTTGAGCCTGCTGTTCTCGACCCTGGTGTTCGGCATCTTTTTCGTGGGCGCCCGCATCAAGAAGGTGCTGGGCATCCTGGTCGGCGCGTTGGCTGTGCTGACGGTGGCGTTCCTGGTGTCGCCGCAGTTCCAGCACCGCAGCATGCAGGCCTGGGAAGAAGCGCGCAGCAGCAGCCTGTCCACCGTGACCTCGGTGGGTGCGCGGGTGGAGGTCTGGCGTTTCGTGGTGAAGAACTCGTCGGAACGTTCGCTGCTGGGGGCCGGGACGGCGTCGTATCCCGTGCTGGCCCAGAGCTATTTCAAAGACCCGCAGTTTTGTGCCACGGTCTGCCCGCATCCCCACAACCAGTTTCTGCTGTTCTTCTTCGAGCTGGGTCTGGTGGGGCTGTTGCTGTTCTTTTGGCTGCTGTTCGTGATCGTGCGCCAGGCGTTCCGGTATCCGCGGGCCCACCGGGCCCTGATGCTGTCGTTCGTCGCCGTTCTGGTGACGTCGAACATGACGCACAGCTCGTTCTGGCTGTCCACCGAGAGCCATTTCTTCATCATGATGATGGCGCTGCTGATGGCGTCGGCCGGTTCGAGCCGTGCCGTGCCGCCACCGGGTGCGGCAGCCGACGCTCCAGCGCCGCAGCCTTGATGGTGGCCGCCAGCGCCTAGGCGGGCCGGGGTTCGGGCGCGTTGTAACCCTGCAGCAGCTGTTCCCAGTCCGCCTCGTGCCAGTGGAACACCGGGAGCCGGCGGAGCTCCTTGCGCAGCGAGCGCAGAAGACGGGCCAGGTTGTCCTGTTTCCAGAGGTCGCCGGGGCGCAGCGCGCATTTGTCGAAATCGACGATCCAGGCCTGGCCCGAACCGTCCAGCAGCAGGTTGTGGCAATTCAGGTCGGCGTGAAAGACCTGGCGGTCGTGCAGCTGGCGGATGGCCGAGCCCAGCTGGCGCCAGGCCTGGGCCGGAAGGCGTTCCTGAGACAGCATTTGCGCCACGTTGCGCGTGTCGGGGATCATCGCCACCAGAATGTCGGCGCTGTACAGCCAGCCGTGTGACCAGTGCCTGGCCGCCACCGGCTGGGGCACCGGCAGGTTCCACGAACGCATCAGGCGCAGCAGCGCGTATTCCCGCATGGCCCTGCTGTTGGCGACGCGGGTGCGTGTGTATTTGTCCGGGCTGAGCCGCGCCACCCATCCGCCCCGGCGGTAGTGCCGCAGCACCAGCGCGTGCCCGCCAGCCTGGATCAGGTGGGCCTGGCCGCGCCCGCTGCCGGTGGCCAGGCGGTGGGCGCTGGCGTCGTCCGGCGCGGGTGGCTCGAAGGTCGCGGGTTCGACACGATCCAGCAGGGCGGGGTCGTGCCAGAGGGTTTGTGGCCCGACGACCTGCTGCACGATGCGGGTGCGGTGGGCCTCGCCGCTCACATGCCAGAGCGGGCGGATGGCGTCCAGGTGGCGCCGCGTGGCGCCCTGGTGGCGCAACACCAGATCCTGTGCGGCCTGGCCGCTGCGGGCCCGCTCCGCGGGCGCTTCGGCCCAGTGTTGGACGCGGGCGAACAGCGCCTCGGCGGATCCGATCCGTAGGCCGGCGCCGCTGCGCTCGATTTCCTCGTACAGGTTCTGGAAGTTCTCCGTGTGCGGACCGAACAGCACCGGTTTGCCCAGGGCCATGGCCTCCAGGGCGTTGTGTCCGCCGATGGGCGCCAGCGTTCCGCCAATGAAGCACGCCGTGGCCAGCCGGTACCAGCGCACGAGCTCGCCCATGCTGTCGCCCAGCAGGATGCGGATGGCGCCGCCGGGCGTTTCGCCCCGGCTGTGCCGGGCGTACGCCAGGCCCAGCTCGTCCAGGCGGCGGGCCACCGCCTCGAAGCGCTGCGGGTGTCGGGGCACGAGGATGAGCAGGGCGTCGGGGTGGTGCGCCGAGAAACTTTTCCAGGCGGGCAGAAGCTGCTCTTCTTCAAACTCGTGGGTGCTGCCCGCCACCACGACGGTGGCCCCGTCGGCCCAAGGGGGCGGCGGCGATGCGTGTTCGGGCAGGGGGGCGTCGAATTTCAGGTTGCCGGCCAGCACCAGCCGCTGCGCCGGGACGCCGAGGCTGCGGTAGCGCTCCAGGCTCGCGGTGTCGGTGGCGCAGACGCAGGCCAGTTGCGACCAGACCGGGTCCATCAGGGCATGCCAGCGCTGGTAGCTGCGCTGGGAGTGCTCGGACAGGCGCGCGTTCAGCAGCACCACGGGGATGGCCCGGCGGCGGCACTGCAGCAGCAGTTCCGGCCACAGCTCGCGCTCCGTCAGGATCAGCAGCCGGGGCTGCAGGCGGTCCAGAAAACGGGCCGTGGCACCCGGGGTGTCGAACGGCAGGTACACGTGCTGGATGGCACCGTTCCACTGCGCGTGCAGGGTTTGCGCGCCGGTGGGGGTCTGGGTGCTGACCACCAGGGCATGGTCCGGCCACACGGTGCGCAGCGCCTGGACCAGCGGCAGGGTGGCCTGCATCTCGCCGGCGGAGGCGGCGTGGATCAGCAGGCAGCCCGACGACTCCGGCGCGGGGTGGATGAAGCCGAGCCGGTGCCCGACACGGCGCCGGTACCCGGGCTCCTTGCGGCCTCGCCACCAGAGCCAGCCCAGCATGGGCAGCACCAGCAGCCGCCACAGCAGGCGATACCCCCGGTGCATGGGAGACGGCCGCGTCAGCGCCAATGGTCGGCGACCCACTGGGTCGGCAATACCCGGCGGTACCACTTGCCACTCACGCCGGCGATGGCGTCGGGCGGGTTGGGCTTGCCGTGGAACGCGATGATGCGTGCGCCTTTGGGAATGGTGGGCGGGGCGAACCAGCCCATGAGGCCGCGGCGCAGGCAGTGGCGCTTGAAGCTGCGGCACCACTCGTCGGGCCAGTAGTCCAGCTTGCCCTGGCGTGCCAGGTAGCCGGTGATGAACTCCTGCTCGTTGCGCACCGCGGCAATGGAGGCGGGGTAGTCGTTCTTCAGATGCTCCAGCGCATCGGCGTGGGCGCCGATGGTGTAGATGTAGCAGGAGGTGTTGCCCGTGCCATCGCTCTTGTCCCATTCCTTGATCACGGTGAACGCACCGGGCTGCTCGAAGAACGGGTCCAGGCTGTCGACGATGACGATGTCCAGGTCGAGAAACAGCGTGCGGCCCTGCAGGTCGTACAGCGGGTTGGCGAAGCTGGTCAGCTTGAGCCAGCCGTGGCCGAAGGTCCAGGGCTTGCGCTGGTCGAACTCGTCAAAGCCGACCGCCGGGATCGGCTTGACTTCGATGGCGGGATCGATGCCCTGGGCATCGTCGGTCAGACAGACGAAACGAAATGGCCGGTGCAGGTGGCGCCGGACCATGCTGTGCAGTTTGTTGACGTATTCGGGGCCGTATTTCTTGCCCCACTTGATGCACAGCACGTTGACTGCTTGCATAGATGCCCTTCACTGGATCGCGGATGCCGCATGCCATGCATGCGCCGTGCCGCAGTTTAGCGCAGCCGGCCGATCCGCCGCCCCGGGGAACAGCGACCCGCGCAGCGGCGGAGCGTGGGGGCCGTCGAGACTGCCGCCGGGCCGCCCCAAGGCAGGCTCAGCCCCCTCGGGGGGCAGCGACCCGCGCAGCGGTGGAGCGTGGGGGCCTTACTTCGCCAGGAGCGCGTCCACGGCCCGCAGATCGTCGGCCGTGAGGCTGCCGCTGGCTTGCTTGAGCCGCAGGCCACCGAGCAGCACGTTGTAGCGGGCCTGCGCCAGATCGCGTTTGGTCTGGAACAACTGGCTCTGGGCGTTGAGCACGTCGATGTTGATCCGCACCCCCACCTGGTAGCCCAGCTGGTTGGCTTCCAGCGCGCTCTGGCTGGAGGCTTCGGCCGCTTCCAGCGCCTTGACCTGGCCCTGGCCGGACAGCACGCCGAAATAGGCGCTGCGGGTGGCCTGGATCACGTTGCGTGTCACCGTTTCCCGATCGGAGCGGGCCTTTTCCTCCAGCGCCAGGGTTTCCTTGACGCGGTTCTGGATCGCATAGCCCGCGAACAGGGGCAGGTTGAACTGCAGGCCCACGCTGGCGGTGTTGGTGCGGAAGTTGCCCAGAGCGGGCTGGCTGCTGCTGGGGCCGCGGGCGACCTGGTACTGGCCCACCAGATCCAGCGTGGGCTTGTGCCCGGCGTCGGCCTTGCGGGTTTCCAGCTGGGCGATTTCGTAGCCCTTTTCCGCCTGCAGGATCGCGGGGTGCTGGCGTTCGGCCTGCGCCACCCAGGTGTCGGGGTTGGCGGGTTCCAGCGCGGGCAGCACGACCGGAACGACGAGGGGCTTGGGCGCCGTGCCGGTTTTCCCCACCAGCAGGTCCAGCGCCAGCTTCTTCACGCGCAGGTCGCTTTCGGCCGCGATCTCCTGGGCCAGCACGAGATCGTGGCGCGCCTGCGCTTCGCGCGAGTCGGTCACGGTGGAGGTGCCCACCTCGAAATTGCGTTTGGCCGAGGCCAGCTGTTCGGCCACGGCGGCTTTCTGGGCCTGCACGAAGGTCAGGGTGTCCTGGGCGGCGAGCACGTCGAAGTAGGCCTGGGTCGTGCGCACGATCAGGTCCTGCTCGGCCACCCGCAGCTGGGCCTTGGCCAGGTCGACCGACAGCGTGCCCTGCTCGCTGGTCAGGCGGTTGGCGGGGCGGTAGAGCGGTTGGCTGGCCGACAGGGCGACGCTCTGGCTGTTGGTGGCCCGGCTGGACGGCTGGATGCTGGTGTCCACATTGGCCCACTGGGTTCCCGCGGACAGACCGGCCTGGGGGCGCAGGCCGGCGTGGGCCTGTTCGGCCTTGGCCAGGTTGGCCTCGTACTGCATGCGGGCCGACTGGAGTGTGGCGTCGAAGCCCAGCGCCGCGTCGTAGATCTCCAGCAGGCCCTGCGCCTGCGCGCTGCCCACGGCCCCCAGCGCCAGCGCCACGGCGGTGGTCAAGCGCCGCAAGGCAAACAGCGGCGAGACGGCGGGGAAGAGGGCGGATGGGGCATTCATGGAAGGTTCCTTCGGGGGGCAGATCGCGGTGACAGGTGGAGCGTGAACGGAGGGGCTCAATAGACCGGCACGCCCGGGTCCCGTTCGTGGGACCAGGCGTGGATGCCGCCATGGATGTTCACCACTTTGGTGAATCCGTTCTGCATCAGGAAATGCACCACCTGCGCGCTGCGCGCGCCGTGGTGGCACAGGCAGGCGATGGGCTGGTCGCGGTCCAGCTCCAGGTAGCGCGCGGGCACGCTGCGCATGGGCATGTGGCGCAGCTCGAATCCGTCCGGCTTGACCGACGCGGTCTGGAGCTCCCAGGGCTCGCGCACGTCCAGCACGACGGGCACAACGCCTGGCGCCTGGGCGCCGGCCTGTTGCAACCAGTCCTGGAGTTGGGCGGGGTGGATCGAGATCATGGCGTCAGAACTGGAAGCGCGACGGTTCGGGGAAGTTGCGCAGCCGCGGGGCCAGGGTGTCCCAGGGCTGGGCCGTGACGTACGAAGCGTCGCCGGTGCGCGTGACGAAGGTGGCGCGCATGACCGGCTCGTGGCCGACGATGGCGGCCAGCCGGCCACCGGGGGCCAGCAGCGCGAGCAGGGCGGGCGGCACTTCGGCGACCGAGCCGCTGAGCAGGATCACGTTCCACGGCGCTTCGGCGGCGCAGGCGGCGAAACCGTTGGCGGCGGCATCGGCCACGCGCACGTCGGCGTTGGTGAACCCGGCCTTCTGCAGGTTCTCGCGGGCAGTGCGGGCCAGGTCGGGGTCGATTTCGAGCGATACCACGCGCTGCGCCTGGCTGGCCAGCAGGGCCGCCATGAAGCCGCTGCCGGCGCCGATTTCCAGCACCTTGTCGGTCGGCTGGATCGCGAGGTCCTGCAGCAGGCGCGCTTCCACGCGCGGGGCGAGCATGGATTGGCCGTCCACGGCCGGATGCGTCAGCGGCAGCTCCATGTCGGCGAAGGCGAGGGCCTTGTGGGCGACGGGCACGAAATCTTCGCGGCGCACCCGCGCCAGCAGCTCCAGCACCTGGGCGTCGAGCACCTCCCAGGGGCGGATCTGCTGCTCGATCATGTTGAAGCGGGCCTGGTCGAAGCTGAGGGGGGTCTGAGAAGTCATGTTTGATACTCCGGTGGGTATATTAGCCGATCCTGATGCATTTTACTGAGCGCTGGCCGCCGACCCGCTGACGGGTGGGGTCTGCGCGCTGGAGCGGCGGCCCAGCACGCGGCGCAGCCATTGGGCCAGATCGTCCATGTAGCAGTAGACCACGGGCACCACCACCAGCGTCAGCAGCGACGAGGTGATGACACCCCCGATCACGGCCTGGCCCATGGGCGCGCGCTGCTCCGAACCTTCGGTGAGCGCGAAGGCCAGCGGCACCATGCCGAACACCATGGCCATGGTGGTCATGAGGATGGGGCGCAGCCGCACGCGCGCGGCCATCAGCAGGGCGTTTTCGCGGTCCAGCGGCGCCGCGCCGTCCAGCCCGCGGCGCGCGCGGATCGCGAAGTCCACCAGCAGGATGGCGTTTTTCGTCACCAGGCCCATCAGCAGCACGATGCCGATCACCGAGAACATGCTCATGGACGAGCCGAACATCAGCAGCGTGAGCACCACGCCGATCAGCGTGAGCGGCAGCGAGGTCATGAGCGCCAGCGGCTGCAGGAAGCTCTGGAACTGGCTGGCCAGGATCATGTAGATGAAGATGATGGCCAGCGCGAGCGCCGAGACCGCGTAGCCGAACGACTCCTGCATGTTCTTGGTCGAGCCGCCGAACTCGTAGCGGTAGCCGGGCGGGAAGGCGATGCTGTCGAGCACCTGGCGGATGTCGGCCGACACCTCGCCGGCCGAGCGGCCGTACACGTTGGCGTTGATCGCCACCTCGCGGTTGAGGTTGCGGCGATTGATCTGGTTCGGCCCGGTGGACTCCACCACCTGCGCCACCTGGCCCAGGCGCACCACGCGTGCCGTGCCGTCGGCGGCGCTGCCCACCACGAAGGGCAGTTGCTCCAGGTCGCTGGTGCGCGCGCGCTGCTCGGGCGCCAGGCGCACGTTCACGTCGTAGCTCTCGCCGTCGGCCGCGCGCCAGTTGCCCACCGTCTGGCCGGCCACCAGGGTGCGCAGGCTGCTGGCCACGGTGGCGGCGCTGAGCCCGGCGTCCGACGCGATTTCGCGCCGCAGGCGCACGTCCACGGTGGGCTTGTCGGGCTTGATGCTGGCGTCCAGATCGACCAGGCCCACGATGGGCCGGACGCGCTCCATCACCTGTTTCATCAGCCGTTCCAGCTCGGCCAGATCGTCGCCCTGCAGCGAAAACTCGATCTGCTTGTTGCCGCCCACCGGGTCGAGCAGGCCGGCGTGGGTGACGGTGATGCCCGGCACGGTGCGCAGGCGCTCGCGCAGCTTCGCGGCCATGGCGTCGGCGTTCAGGCTGCGCTCCTGGCGGTCCACCAGGCGCACGTAGACGCTGGCGTACATGGTGCCCTGGGCGTTGCCGGTGTTGAGGGTGGACAGCGTGTACTTCACCTCGGGGAATTCGCGCAGGATCGCTTCGACCTGCCGCGTCTTGGCCTCGGTGGCCTGCAGCGACGAGCCCACCGGCGTGTGGAAGGAGAGCGAGGTTTCGGAGAAGTCGGCCTTGGGCACGAACTCGGTGCCCAGCAGCGGCACCATCAACAGGCTGCCAACGAAGATGGTCAGCGCCAGGCCCAGCGTGGCCAGCTTGTGTTTCAACGACCAGCGCAGCGTGCCCTGGTAGGCCTCGGTCAGGTCGTCCTGCACGCGGTCGAACCAACCGGTGACACGGCCAATGGTCTTGTCGTACAGCGACACGGGTGCGGCGTGGTGGCCGTGTTTTTCGATCTCGGGGTCGTGCCACACCGACGACAGCATCGGGTCGAGCGTGAAGCTCACGAACATGGAAATGAGCACGGCGGCCACCATGGTGATGCCGAACTCGTGGAAGAACTTGCCGATGATGCCGCCCATGAAACCGATGGGCAGGAACACCGCCACGATGGACAGCGTGGTCGCGAGCACGGCGAGGCCGATTTCCTGCGTGCCGTCCATGGCGGCGTCGAACGGGCGCTTGCCCATCTGCACGTGGCGCACGATGTTTTCGCGCACCACGATGGCGTCGTCGATCAGCAGACCCACCGACAGCGTGAGCGCCATCAGCGTGATCATGTTGATGGTGAAGCCGAACAGGTTCATGAAGAAGAAGGTGCCGATCACCGAGATCGGCAGCGTCAGGCCCGTGATCACGGTGGAGCGCCACGAGTTCAGGAACAGGAACACGATCAGCACCGTGAGCAGCGCGCCTTCGATCAGCGTGCGGCGCACGTTGTCCACCGACACACGGATCGGCCGCGATCCGTCGGCGATCTGTTCGAGCCGCAGGCCCGGCGGCAGCTCGGCGCTGAGTGACGCCACGGCGGCCTTCAAGCCGTCGGTGACGGCGATGGTGTTTTCGTCCTGCGCCTTCTGCACCTGCAGCAGCAGCGTGCGCTGGCCGTTGTAGAGCGCCAGGCTTTCCACCTCTTCGGTGGCGTCGCTCACGCGCGCCACCTGGGCCAGGTGCACCGCGCTGCCGCCACGGCGGGCGACGATGATGGATTCAAAGTCTTTCGGGTTCCGCAGCCGCGAGAGCACCTGCACCACACGGTCGCGCTCGGCGGTCTTGAGCGTGCCCACCGGCAGGTCCTGGTTCTCGTTGCGCACCGCGGTGGTGATCTGCTCGGCGGTGATGCCCAGCGCTTCCATGGCGGCCGGGTCGAGGTCGATGTTGACGGCCCGGCGCGAGCCGCCCACCAGCGTGACCGAGCCCACGCCGCGCACGTTTTCCAGCCGCTTCTTGAGCGTCTGTTCGGCCCAGGTCGTGAGCTCCACCGCGCTCGGCGCCTTGCCGTTCACGGTTTCGGGAATCACCGCGACGGACCAGATCGAACGCGCCGCCGGGTCGAAGCGCAGCACGCGCGGCTCCTTCACGTCGTCGCGGAAGGTGGGGCGCAGGATAGCGATCTTCTCGCGCACGTCTTCGGCCGCCTTGCGCCCGTCGATGTGCAGCTGGAATTCGATGATGACGACCGACTGGCCTTCGTAGCTGCGCGAGGTGAGCGTGTTCACGCCCGCGATCGCATTGACCGACTCCTCCACCTTCTTCGTGACCTCGCTCTCCACAATCTCGGGCGAGGCGCCGGGGTATTCGGTGGTGACCACCACCACGGGGAAGTCGATGTTGGGGAACTGGTCGACCTTCAGGCGCTGGAACGAAAACAGCCCCAGCACCAGCAGGGCCAGCATCACCATGGTCGCGAAGACCGGGTTGCGCAGGGAAATCCGGGTGAACCACATGGCGTGCGCTCAGTGGGTGGTCGCCGCGGCGACGGGGGGCATCGTGGCCGTGGTCGCGGCGGGCGCCAGCTTCACCGCCGTGCCTTCGCGGATCAGGCCGGCCTGCACGCGCAGCAGCGTGGTGCCCACGGGCGCCAGCGTCACGCCGTCGATCACCAGCATGGGTTCGCCGTCGAGCAGGCCCTGCCGGCCCAGCACCACCGGCACGTGGGCGATCTTGCCGTCCTGGACGATCTGGATATAGGGCTGGGGCTTGTCGTTGCGCACGGCCGACAGTGGCACCGCCGGCGCGTTCAGCTCGCCGGTGACGATCTGGCCCTGCGCGAACAGGCCTTGGCGCATACCGGCCACGGCGGGCACGCGCAGGTAGACCAGCACGCTGCGGCTGCCCGCCTGCACGCTGGGGTTGATGCGCGCCACCGTGGCGTCCACCGGCTGGGCCAGGCCTTCCACACTGAGCCGGGCCTTCTGGCCGGCGGCCACGTTCATGGCATCGGCCGGGGCGAGCGCGGCTTCCAGTTCGAAGCCCGAGAGATCGACCACGTCCAGGATGCGGGCGTCCAGGCCCACGCGTTCGCCGTTCTGCACCAGCCGGGCCGAGACCTGGCCAGTCAGCGGCGAGCGCAGCGTGGTGTCGCCCAGCGCCTTGCGCGCGATGTCCAGCGCGGCCAGCGCGGCCTGGTGGTTGGCCTCGGCGGCGGCCAGGTTGTTGCTGGTGGTCTCCAGCGCGGTGGCCGAAATGAAGCCCTGCTTCACCAGCGACTGGTTGTTCTCCAGCGCGCGGCGGGCGATGCCCACTTGCGCCAGCGCGGCCTGGGCCTGCTGTTGCGCCTGGCGCACGCGTGCCTGGGCTTCGGTGCTGTCGATGCGCGCCACCACCTCACCGGCGCGCACCGCTTCGCCTTCGCGCTTTTCCAGGCCCTGCAGCTCTCCGGCGACCTTGGCCTTGATGGCCGCGGTCTGCAGCGCCTTGAGCGAACCCGAGACCCCCACCGCCTGGCTCAGCGCCAGCGTCTGCACGCTCACCACGTCCTGCGGCGAGAGTTCGTACACCGGCGCCTGCTGCAAGGCCTTGGCCGCCGTGGTCGCGGCTTCGGTCTGGGTCTGGCGTTTGTTGAACGCGCGCAGCAGGCCCAGCGCCACCGCCAGCACCAGCGCGGCCAGCAGCAGCCATTTGATCCAGGTCGAGCGGGAAGGGCGGTGGTTCATGGTGCGGCGGTGCGGCTGGAGGTTTCGGTGGGATCTGCGGCGGGCCGGGCCAGCATGCCGTGCAGCAGCAGACCGACCTGGCTGTCGAGGAAGCCCACGGGGTCGATTTGCTGGTTCGGCGGGCAACACGGCGCCATGGAGTGTTTCCACATCAGCAGGAAGATCATGGGCGCGATCAGGCTGTAGATCGCGTATTCAAGCTCCATGGGCCGGAACTCGCCGCGGTCGATGCCGCGCTGCAGGACGCGTTTGAGCAGGTCGTGGCCGGGGCCGATTACCTCCTGCTGGTAGAACGCCGCGATTTCGGGAAACATGCCGGCCTCGCTCATCACCAGCTTGGTGATGCCAGAGGCGGCCGTCATGCCGATGCGCTCCCACCACGACTGCATGCAATAGCGCACCAGCTCGGCGCTGCTGCCCTCGAAGGCCTCCAGCTCCTCGTTCCATTCGGTGAAGCGCCCGGCGATGGTCTCCCGCACCACCGCCTTGAACAGGTCTTCCTTGCTCGGGAAATACAGGAACAGCGTGCCCTTGGACACGCCCGCGCGCGCCGCGACCTCTTCCACCCGCGTGGCGGCAAAGCCTTTTTCCACGAACAGGGCCAGCGCGGCGTCCAGCAGTTCGCCTGGGCGCGCCTCCTTGCGGCGTTCGCGTTTGGTGGTGATGGGGGGAGTATTCATTTGTCTAATGACTGACTGGTCAGTAATGTAGTGGGTCGCCCCACGGATGTCAACGCAGCCAGCAGATTCAAGCGGTCTGTTCCGCCGCATCCGGCAGCGGGGCGAGGGCGCGCCGCGCCAGCGTGAGCAGGTGGTCGCGCACGTCGGCCGGCCAGGGGGCCACGAGGTGTTCCAGCCGCTCCAGCTCGCCCGCAAAGAGCGCGCGGCTCGCTTCCTCGAAGCCGGGCAGGCTGCTGGCCAGGACCGACATGAAGCGGTACGCCGCCTCGGTGGCCTCGCGCACCTGGTCGCGCTCGCGGCTTTCGCGCATGGCCAGCTGCACCAGCTTGCGCAGCGCCACCGAAGCGCCCCCGGGCTGGCTGGCCAGCCAGTCCCAGTGGCGCGGCAACAGCGTCACCTCGCGGGCGGTCACGCCCAGCTTGGGGCGCCCCGGCCCGCGGTGGGGTTCGGGCGGCGGGTCCGCCGGTTCGGCCGGTTGGGCGGGCAGGCTTTCCAGCAGGGTCGCCAGGGGTGCGCGCAGATTCAGCTCGATGCGCTCGCTGCTGTGGGCGTCAAACACCAGCGGCTGCAGGGTGGGCGTGCGCCCGGCCAGGGCGTGGAGCGCGGTCGCCACCTCGCGGGGCGCGCCGTGCGCGATCCGGGTGTGGCCGTCAAAGGCGATCCAGGCCGTGGGGGCTGGCGCCGGGGTGGGGGATTCGGGCGTGAACATGCCGAATTATTACCCGGGTATAAAAGGGATGTCAATATCACCCGGGTAATATATTCGGTGCGCGGTCACCCCAGTTTGATGCCCACCTGCGCGATCTGGGCGCCGTCCATCTGGCGCACGCTCAACTCCGCCGCGCCGAGCATCGCGCTGTCGCCCACCACCGGGGGGCGGTTGAGCTCGTCGTTCAGCCACTGGCCCAGGGTCTGCGACGGATCGGTGGGCATGGGCAGGCCATAGAACCCGCACAACTGGTCCATGGGGGTGGCCGCGTCGATCACGAAGTCGCCGTAGACCAGCCGGGCCTGCGCCGCGTCCTTCGGGTCGGGCAGGGTCACGCCCAGGCGGGTCGCGCTCCAGGCGATGGTCGAGCCCTGCAGCAGCAGCGAGGTGAGCACCACCACAAAGGCCACGTTGAAAAACGTCGGTGCGCCCGGCACGCCCGCCATCAGCGGGAACACCGCCAGCACGATGGGCACCGCGCCGCGCAGGCCCACCCAGGAGATGAAGGTCATCTCGCGCACGTTGAAGCGCAGCGGCGCCAGGCAGAGCCAGACCGACAGCGGCCGGGCCACCAGCATCAGCACCAGCGACACGCCCAGCGCCGGCCACAGCGTGCGCAGCAGCGCCGACGGCGTGACCAGCAGGCCCAGCAACAGGAACATGCCCGCCTGCGACAGCCAGGCGTAACCGTCCATGGCCGAGAGCGCCGCGCGCACCTGGCGCCGCGCCTGGTTGCCCGTGACCACCCCCATGGCGTACACCGCCAGAAAACCCGAACCCCCGAGCCAGGTGGTGGCGCCGAACACCGCCAGCCCGCCCGACACCACCAGCAGCGCGCGGATGCCCCCGCTGCCGTAGGCGCCGCGCCCCAGGCGCTTGAGCAGCTCGGCCAGCGCGAAACCGCTGCACAGCCCCAGCGCGGCGCCCCAGCCAAACTGCTGCAGCAGCGAGCGCAGCACCTCCACCGCGTCCAGCCCACCGGCCACTCCGGGCGCCGCCGCGGCGGCCAGCGCCACCCCGATGAACGTGAGCGTGAGGTAGACCGCCATCGGGTCGTTCATGCCGGACTCGATCTCCAGCGTGGCGGCCACGCGCTCGTTGAGCCGCACACCGGACGACTTGAGCATCGAAAACACGGCGGCCGCGTCGGTGGAGCCGACGATGGCGCCCACCAGCAGCGCCAGCGGCCAGTTCAGGTCGAGCAGCCAGTGCGCTGCCGCCCCGGTGATGGCGGTGCACACCAGCACGCCCAGCGTGGCCAGCAGCAGCGAAGGCCTCAAACCGGTGCGAAACGTGGTGAAGTCGGTGCGCAGCCCGCCGTCGAGCAGGATCACCGCCAGCGCCACGTTGCCCACCCAGAAGGCCAGGCCAAAGTCGTCGAACACCAGCCCGCCGGGGCCGTCTTCGCCGGCCAGCGTGCCCACCAGCAGGAACACCAGCAGAAAGGAAAACCCCTTGCGCGTGGACAACACGCCGGCCAGCACGCTGATGAACACCAGCGACGCGGCCACCATCAGGGGCAGGGCGAGGAAATCGAGCGAGAGTGCCATGCCCGGACGCTAACAGAATGTGTGCCAGCCAAGGGCTTGGGGATACATTTCGTCAGGCTGCATGGTTCCCCGTGGCAGGTCGCCCACGCCATCGGCCGGGAGCCCGTTCCATGAGCATCACACTGCAAGCGCTTCTCGGATTCATCGCCTGGACCTTGGGCCTGCTGGTGCTCATGGAGGGCATCCGCTCCTGGCTCGTGCTGACGGGCGCGGTGCCCGCCAACGGGTTCAACCCGGAGAACTCGAACCTCTCGCCCTTCATGCAGCGCCTGGCCCGGGCGCACGCGAACTGCCTCGAAGGCCTGCCCATCTTCGGCGGGCTGATGCTGATCGCTGTCGTCGCGGACCGCTCGGCCGTCACCGACCCGCTGGCCTGGGGGCTGCTCGCGGCCCGGGTCGTCCAGTCCCTCATCCACCTCGCCTCCACGTCGCCCGCCGCCGTGACGGCCCGGTTCACCGCCTTCGGGGTGCAGATGGGGATTGGGGTGTACTGGGTGTTCGGGTTGGCCATGTCGTCAAGCGCCTGACGGGTCGTCCGGCTCGCGGCGTCGGTGCCGGTCCGCCAGTGCCGGTGGCTCGTGGCGGAGCGCATGGGTGGGCGCCGGTGTCTTTGGCGGTCGGGGCTATGCGACGGCCTGCCGCACCGCGGCGATCACGCGCTCCACCTCCACCTCGTGCATGCCGGGAAAAATGGGCAGCGCCAAGGCCTCACGGGCGTGCGCACTGGCGTGGGGCAGATCCATCTCGCCGAACGGGGGCCGGCAAGCCGGCTGCCGGTGGATGGGCCGTTCGTAGTAGATCTTGGTTTCCACCCCAGCCTCGGCGAGGCGCGCCCGCACATCGCCGCGCCGCGCACAGCGAAGAACAAAGCAGTTCCACGCGTGGCCCTCGCGGTCGGCGGGCAAGCTCATGCCCTGGAGGCCCGACAGACCCGCCAGGTAGTGCCGGGCGATGGCCTGGCGCCTGGCCAGCCAGCCGTCAAGGAACTCCAGCCCCAGCAGCAGCACCTCGGCCTGCAGGGCGTCCATCCGGCTGTTGTAGCCGACCTCCGCGTGGACCGATCCACTCAGGCCATGGTTGCGCAGCGACAGCGCGCGCTCCATCAGCTCTGGGCGCGCGCTGCTCAGTGCACCGGCATCGCCGATCGCGCCCAGCGTCTTGGTGGGATAGAAGCTCATGGTGCTCAGATCGCCCCAGCCGCCGACGGGCACCCGGCCCCTGTCGGGCGCCCAGGCATGCGCGCCCAGCGCCTGCGCGGCGTCCTCCACCAGGATCAGCCCGTTGTCCCGGCACAGTTGGGCGATGCCGGGCAAGGCGCTGGCGTCGCCGAACAACGGGACCGCCAGCACCGCGCGTGTTCGTGGTGTCAGCTTCGCCGCCACCTCCTGCGCGCGCGCGATGAAATCGTCCGGCGCGGAGTCGCACAGCACCGGCTGCGCGCCGGACCGCAGCACGGCCTCGAAACAGGCGAAGAAGGTGTAGCTGGGCAACACGACCTCGTCGCCTGGCTTGAGATCCAGCAACCGCAGGGCGAGCACCAGGGCATCGGTGCCCGAGTTCACGCCCACCACCTGGCGAGGGCCCAGTCGCCGGGCCAAGGCGGTCTCGAAGCGCTGCACGGCGGGCCCGAGGATGAAGCAGCCGCTGTCCAGCACCCGGGTCCAGGCGGTCGACACGCGATCGGCGGCCTCCGGTTCCTTCCAGGGGCTGCGGAAAAAGGGCACGCTCATAGCTTGGACACGATGGCCAGCGCCCGGCGGGCGGCGGTGGCACCTTCCTGCGCATCCGCCAGCGGCGAATGCTGGCCTTGCAGCATGTGGTGAAAAGCGGTGTACTGCCGCGTCAAGGCATCGGTCTGCGCAAGCTCCACTCGGTTGGACAGTGGCAGTTCGGTCCATGCATCGCCGTCGCCCCAGCCCATGGTGGCGCACGAGGCCTCCACCCCATGCCGGGCGTGAAAATCCACGCGCGTGCCACCCATCCGTGCCTTCACCTGCACGCCGTCTGCCTGCGCCTGCACGTCGAGGACCAGAAAGGGGTCGGCCCCACAGCGCAGCAGGTGGGACGCCAGGTCCAGGTCGTGCACCATCAAGTCGAGCACCACGGACCGGGCCGAGCCTGGCAGGCGGGACTGGCGATGGAAGGCCAGCCGGCTGGGCGCACGGTCCCAGGGTGGGTCACTCAGCGCCTCGTTGAACCGCTCGATGTGGCCGATGAAGAGCCGCCGGCCGGTGATCCGGGCGGCGTCCAGCATGGCGTCGATGGCCTGCTCGCTCTCGGCCATGGGTTTTTCGACCAGCACGTCGACGCCGCGCCGCAGCAACGCCACCACCAGGTCGGCGTGGGTGTCGGCCGGCGTGACCACCGCGGCGGCCTGCACCTTTTCGGGCAAGGCATCGAGGGAGGCGATCGCATCAAAGCCCTGGGCCAGCGCGGCCGCCCGGGCCTGCGGGTCGGGGTCGACCACACACACCACCTCGTAAGCGGGGTGAGCGCGCGCGCGCCTGGCATGAACCTGGCCAAAACGGCCAAATCCCAGCACGGCGATGCGGGTACGGGGGCTCATCGTCGCGGCTCAGCCCGGGTCGCCCACGCCGGTCACCAGGCGAAGCAGGTGCCGGGAACGGATCACGTCCTTGTAGATGCCCGCTGCCCGCCGTTCTTCCCCCACGCGTTCGAAATACGGCAAGGTGTCGGGCAGGCGCCCCTCTTCGTAGGGCGTGCGGGAAGCGGGGTAGAGACACTCGCGCGCAAAGGCCTGCGTTCCGAAGCTGTCGAGCATGGTCTGCACTTCAACCAGCAGGACCGGGCTGCAGCGCCGGGCATAGTCCAGCATCTGCTCCAGCTTGTGCTGGTGTTCGGCCTCCGTCAGGCGCACCTCGATCTCGACCTGCTCGTCACGCGCGGGATCGCAGGGATGCCCCACCAGCGGTATTTCCAGGTTGCGCACCTCGCGCCCGGCCTCGCGCAAGCGCATGACCAAGCGGTTGGCCAGCACCCGACAGAGGTCGTGCGAGGGGTTGTAACCCTCCGCCTCGTCGGCCACCACGGTGTCGATGTCGGCGTCCAGTGCGGCCTGGGTGAGCCGGTCGAGCCAGTCCTGAAACGGCGAGGCCCCGGTACCCAGCAGCGCCTGATAGACCACCGAATCCGACACCGGGCTCAGCCAGTCGCTGCGCACCTCCACCCCCCAACGGGCGAGCAGGCGCCGGCTGTCGTCCAGCCTGGGTTGTCCGATGGAGCCGTCCCCATGGGTCAGCATCACCACGAGAGGGCGCGCCCGGTGGACCCATTCGAAAACGCGCAGTTCGTGTCCGGGGTGGGCAATGAGGAGCAGGGGTTTCATGGGGCAAGGACCGTCATGGTTTTGGAAAGTTGCTGCGCAACCAGCGCAGCGGCGCGGTCAGGCGCCAGGACCGGCTGTCACGCAGGGCGCGAATCTGCTGTTCGAGCTCGGCCGCCCGATGCCTGGCCCCGTGCAGGTCCTGCTGCAACTGCCGTTCGAGGTCGGCCGCCCGGGCGTTGGCGCCTTGCAGGCCCTGGAGCTGTCGTTCGAGGTCGGCCGCCCGGGCGTTGGCGCCTTGCAGGTCCTGGAGCTGTCGTTCGAGCTCGGCCGCCCGGGCATTGACCTGCTGCAGTTCCGCTTGTGTGGTGGACGCGCCCGAGGCCACCGTGGCCAGACGCGATTCCAGCGCCTGCACATGCGCCATCAACATGCCGGTCTGCACCGCCACCTGAGGGGTACCGAAGGGCACGAGGTTGTCGGCGACGTGGCGGGCGAATTCGCGCAACTCGTCTCGCGGGTCGATGGCCGGCAGCCCGGGCTCGGCCTGGAGCACCTCGCGGGCCAGGGATTCAATGGCATCGGTGGTGGCCTCCAACGACACGTGGGTGCGCACGTAGTCGCTGACGCGGGCGGCATCGGCCACGTCGTAGCGGAGCACCTCGCGCCGGACCGTGTCGTGGTCGATGGGTGCCTGCATCAGCCGGCGGCCAAAATTCCAGCGATGCCATTCCCGCATCTGGGCGGTCGTCACCAGACCGGCCAGACCCATGCCCTCATTCAGCAAAATGACGGCGCAACCCACCGCCATGGCCTCCATGGCACAGCGCGCCTTGGCGAACACCAGATCGAATTCCCCCAGAACCTCCTCGGGCGCCGCCGCCTGGCGGCCGACGCCCTGGCCAATGACCTCCAGCGACAGGCCCAGAGACTCGCAGGCCGAGCGGATGGCGCGCGTGTCCGGGCTCTCGGTCGCGTAGTTGCTGAAGATGGCCGCCCGCCGCGGCCGCTCTGGCAGAGGTGGCCGGGGGCGGAACCGCTGCAGATCGACCCCGTTGGACACGATGGCGATGCCGGCGGACGGGATGCCGCTTTCCAGCGACAGGCGCTCGGCGCAGTTGGCGTCCACCGCGGCGTAGCGCCGCACCCGCGTAAAGAGCGGCGGCTGCCCGTGGGACGCGGTGCGGTCGTGGCAGATGGAGATCGCCGGAACACCCAGGAAATGCGCCAGGCAGGCTACCGTGTCGTCGCGCGTGTTGCCGACGATGAGGTCGGGCGCATCGGCGATCTGCTTCAGGTCGACCACGCAGGCGATGCAGCGCTGGCGCAGCCCGTCCACCATATCGCCCATGATGGGCGCATAAACGACCACCGAGTGACCACGCCGATGCAGGGCTTGGGCAACGTCGTGCACGAACAGCTCCGCGCCCGTCCGGTAGGCCATGCAGCAGACCGCCAACAGAATTTTCACGGGTATCCCTTTTTGTGATCTCGGAGGCCGGTAACCCGGGCCGTTGCTCCGATGACACGGCCTGTTTGGGGTGAACGGGATTGTGCCGCCAAGTGGGGCGCGTGCACGCATCCGGGCAAACCATTTGAGCACCTGCTCGGCTGGCTATGCATGGTTGCCTTTCGGCTGCACAACACACCCCTGTTCGTTCCTTTGCTGTTGGTGCTGGGCGGGGCAGCGATGGGCGGAAGCAACAGGGTGACGCGAGCCCTTGGTTTCGCCAAAGCTGTGTCGGTTGCAAGCGCGCTCGTATCGGTTGTGCCTCTCCTGGGGCTGGTGGTCATGGGCTGGTTGTCATTCAAGGCCCGCCGTGAGTTGCTGATGGCTGGATGGCGGTTGGGCATGTTCCATGCCCATAGGCCTTCACATGGCGGGACGCCGACCAACTCCCCGGTTGATCCCAATGGCTGATGCTGGATCAGGCAGCGGTCCAGGCCTGCATCGCCTGCGCGGGCGACATGATCCGCAAACCGTTGATGGCAGGTACCAACAGCAAATCATTGTCCCCCGTCACCAGGCACGAAGCCTTCGCTGCCAGCGCAGTCCGGATGAACACATCGTCATCCCCGTCGCGGCTCCAGCGCTGCTCCGCCAGCTCGGACGGAAGCTCGACCCACAGCGCCGCCGCACGCGCATCGCGCAGGATGGCCTTGCGCGCTTCCAGGCTGATGTAGCGGCCGCGAGGTTGCTTCTACAAGTGGCGCTGCTGCTTGATCGTTTACTCTGTCGGCTACTCTGGAGGTAGGGCTATGGCGCAAAGAAGCCAGCGGAAGCGGGTTAAGGTCAGTGAAATAGTTGTAGACGCCATCGCTCACGAAGCGAGGCAATTTGCTGAAGCAGGACGTCGATGCATCGAGGATCGGAAGCATAGATCAATCCCCGGGCCTATTGGCCCGGGGATCGTCTGCATGACGTTTGCAGTCGAGTTGTGGCTAAAAGCGCTGGGATGTCTCAGCAATCCCTCTGGCGACGTTCCTACGGGCCATGATCTGGTTGCTTTGTTCAATGAGTTGTCGAAAGACATTCAAGATGCACTAATTGCGCGCTGCGGGCAGCCTCGGGAGTATTTCCTCGAAGTCCTTCAAGAGGATGCGAGAGCATTTGAAGTGTGGCGATATGCCTTTGAACAGCAGGCAATACAAGCGGGCTCCAAGGACGGTTTGATAGTGATGAGCGTTCATCTGCTTTTGACGGACACCATGCCAACAGCCTGCGATCAGGTGTTCCAGGAGTTCAAGGTGACTCAGGCTGCCACACGTAACGCACGCGTATAGCAACGAGGGTGGTTGTCTTCGATTTCAGAACAAGAAGGGCTGCCAATGGCAGCCCTTCTTGTTTGGCGGAATGAAAACAATCAATTCGCAAACGCCGCAATCCCAGTGATCGCCCGGCCCAGAATCAGCGCATGCACATCGTGCGTGCCCTCGTAGGTATTCACCACCTCCAGGTTCACCAGATGCCTGGCCACGCCGAATTCGTCGCTGATGCCGTTGCCGCCCATCATGTCGCGCGCCAGGCGGGCGATGTCGAGCGACTTGCCGCAGCTGTTGCGCTTGAGGATGCTGGTCAGCTCCACCGAGGCCGTGCCTTCGTCCTTCATTCGGCCCAGGCGCAGGCAGCCTTGCAGGCCCAGGCTGATTTCGGTCAGCATGTCGGCGAGCTTTTTCTGGATCAGCTGGTTGGCCGCGAGCGGGCGGCCGAACTGCTGGCGGTCCAGCACGTACTGGCGGGCGCGGAAGTAGCAGTCTTCGGCGGCGCCGAGCGCGCCCCAGGCGATGCCGTAGCGCGCGCTGTTCAGGCAGGTGAACGGGCCTTTCAAGCCGCGCACGTCGGGGAAGGCGTTTTCTTCGGGCACGAAGACCTCGTCCATCACGATCTCGCCGGTGATGCTGGCGCGCAGGCCGACTTTGCTGTGGATGGCGGGGGCGCTCAGGCCTTTCCAGCCCTTTTCCAGGATGAAGCCGCGGATCTGGCCGCCGTCGTCTTTGGCCCAGACCACGAACACGTCGGCGATGGGGCTGTTAGTGATCCACATCTTGGCGCCGCTGAGGCTGTAGCCGCCGTCCACCTTCTTGGCGCGGGTGACCATGCTGCCGGGGTCGCTGCCGTGGTTGGGTTCGGTCAGACCGAAGCAGCCGATCCACTCGCCGGTGGCGAGCTTGGGTAGGTATTTCTGTTTTTGCGCTTCGGTGCCGAACTCAAAGATGGGCACCATCACCAGCGAGCTCTGCACGCTCATCATGCTGCGGTAGCCGGAGTCCACGCGTTCCACTTCGCGCGCCACCAGGCCGTAGCAGACGTAGTTCAGGCCGCTGCCGCCGTACTGCTCGGGGATGGTGGGGCCGAGCAGGCCGAGCTCGCCCATCTCGCGGAAGATGGCCACGTCGGTCTTCTCGTGGCGGAAGGCTTCGGTCACGCGGGGCGCTAGCTTTTCCTGGCAGTAGGCGCGGGCGGCGTCCTGCACCTGGCGCTCGTCGTCGCTGAGCTGGGCGCTGAGGTGGAAGGGGTCTTCCCAGCTGAAGGTGTTTTTGGGGCTGGCCATGGGGTGTCTCCGGGGCGGGTTGCAAGAAGGGGTGGTTCGCGATTGTCGGTGGCACATGAATAGCTGTCTAATATTGATTGCCGATTGATCAATACAAAATCTGTATCCATGGAATTCCGCCACCTGCGCTGTTTCACCGTGCTCGCCGAAGAGCTGCACTTTGGCCGTGCGGCCCAACGGCTGGCGATGACGCAGCCGCCGCTGTCGCTGAACATCCAGCAGCTGGAGGCCTCGGTGGGCGCCCAGCTGTTCACCCGCAACAGCCGGGGCGTGGCGCTGACGGCGGCGGGGCAGGCGTTTTTGCCGGCGGCCCGGGCGCTGCTGGACGGGGCCAACGAAGCCGCGCGCCAAGCGCGGGACGTGGCGCAGGGCCTGGCGGGGCAGTTGCAGATCGGCTTCGCAGGCGCGGTGCTCTACCGTGGCTTGCCGCAGATGCTGCAGGCGTTTGGCCAGGCCCACCCCGGTCTGCGGCTGGTGTTGCGCGAGCTCAGTTCCAGTGAGCAGTTGATCGACCTGGTGCACGACCGGCTGGACGTGGGCTTCGTGCACACCACGCGGGTGCCCAAGGGTTTTTCGCAGATCCTGGTGTCGAGCCAGCCGTTCATGGCCTGCCTGCCGGCGTACCACGCCGCCGCGCAGGCGCAGAGCCTGTCGCTGGACCGTTTGCAGGGCGAACCGTTTGCCATCGTCTCGCGGGCGGTGTCGGCGGACTACCACGACCGCATCCTGGCGGCCTGCGCCGACGCCGGTTACGAGCCCGAGGTGCGGCTGGAGCTGCAGCACTGGCTGAGCGTGGTGTCGGTCATCGGCCAGGGGCTGGGGGTCGGGCTGGTGCCGGCGGCGCTGGCCCAGGCGGGGCTGCCGGGGGTGGTGTTTCGCCCGCTGGCCCGACCGCTGCTGCCCTACGACACCCACTGCCTTTCCAAGGACGGGGGGCAACAGCCCGCGCTGCTGGCGTTTCTGGACATGGTGCGGCGCACCTCGGCCGCGCTCTCCGGCGGCTGAGGGCGCGTCGGCATTTTGTGAGCAAAAACAAGGAGTTGGGTGTTTTTTCACGGTCTTTTGGATGGATCGGATGCGCCGGCCGAAGGCATCATGTTGATAGGGAAACTGCGCTGGCGCACTCCATGGTCTGCATGGGGCGGTTTGGAGCCGACGCAAAGGCACTCGCATGGACCAGACGCGCAAGACACAAAGGCCGCAAAGCCCGGGCCGCCTCGGTGCGGCACCCGAGGGCGCTGTGGCACGCCCGCTCACCGTGGCCACGTCGGCTGTGGAGCGGCGCGTGCCGCCCCGGCGGCTGAGTACGCCCTGGGCGCTGGAGCCCCGCATTGTTTTTGACGGGGCACTGGCCGTCACGGTGATGGAGCCGGCGTCGGCGTCGGCTGAAGCGCCCGAACCGGCGGTGGAGGCGGAGCCGGAATCGCCCGCACCCGCTCCCGCGCCGAGCGAGGCGGAAAACGAGGTGCCAGCACCGGCGGCCACGGCCTCCGATGACGATGCCGCGCCGGACACCGAAGCCGACGCAGAAGCCGAAATCGAAACCGAAACCACCACCGCCAGCACCGACACCCCAGAGACGGTCGAATCCCCCGAGCCGCCCGCCGATGGCGAAGCGTTGCTGTCCGGCGATGCCAGTGACACCGACACCGACGGCGCATTGACCGACGGCCCATCGGACGACACGCTGGCGACGCCCCCCGATGCCACCGAGCGCCAGGAAGTGGTGTTCGTGGACGCCCGCGTGCCCGACCCCGCCGCGTTCGCCGCGCCGGGGCGCGAGGTGATCGTGTTGAGCCTCGACGAGGACGGCATCGGCCAGATCGCCGACGCGCTGGACGGGCGCACCGGCATCGACGCGATCCACATCGTGAGCCACGGTGACAGTGGCGGCCTCTCGCTGGGCAGCGGGGCCGTGACCGTGGATGCCATCCAGGGGCTGCACCACGACGAGCTGCTGGCCATCGGGCAGGCCCTGTCGCCCGACGGCGACATCCTCATCTACGCCTGCGACTACGGTGCGGGCGCCGAGGGCCAGGCCGCCTTGTCGCTGTGGGCCGACCTCACCGGCGCGGACGTCGCCGCCTCGACCGACGCCACCGGCCACACCGAACTGGGCGGCGACTGGACGCTGGAGGCGCAGCTGGGCACGGTGGAGACCGCCGAGCTGGCGCCCCAGAACTGGCTGCACGCGCTGGACCTCACACTCACCCCCGTGGGCACGGTGGGCGCCGTGGGGCTGGCGGAAACCATCCTGGGCAACGGCGTAAGCATCGTGTCGGCCACCTACGGCGGCGGCGCGGACCAGGCCGGCAGCTTCACCACCGGTTCGGGCGCCAGCTTCGACCCGAACATCCTGGGCTTCACGTCCGGTGCGCTGTTCACCACCGCCGACGACATCACCAGCGTGGCGGGTCCCAACGACAACGATTTCTACAGCACGAATGCACCCGACGGCGTGGACGGCGATCCGATCTTCGATGCCATGTCCAGCGGCCAGGGCTCGTTCGACGCGTCGTTCCTGGACGTCGTGTTCGTGCCGAACGTGCCGCCGGGCGCCAGCCCTGGTGACACCGGCCAGATGACGCTGGAGATCGTCTTCGGCACGGAGGACTACAACGACTACGTGTACTCGACCTTCGGCGACGCCGTGGCCGTGTACGTCAACGGTGTGCAGCAGGCTGTGGTGCCCAACGGCCTGCCGGTCGGCATCGACACCATCAACGACGCGGGCAACATCAACCCGACGAGCGTGGAATCGAGCGTCGCCAACGACCCCAACCCCGAACACACCTCGACCAGCTACGAGAGCGCCAACCCCTCGCTGTTCGTCGACAACGCAACCGGCGTGCTCAACACGCAGATGAATGGCTTCACCGTCACCATTCCGCTGACCTTTGATGTGGTGTACGGGCAGGAGAACACGCTGCGCATCGGTATCGCCGACGTTGGCGACGCTCACTTCGACTCCTGGCTGTTCGTGCGCGCGGACTCGGGGCAGACCGGCGTGATCGCGCAGAGCGACACGGTGACCACGGCGGCCAACCTGCCGATCACGGTGGACTTGACCGCCAACGACACCGATCTGTCGGGCGGCTCGCTGACCATCACGGAAATCCTGGACGTGCCCATGAGCCCGGGCGTCACCGCCATCTTGCCCTCGGGCATGACGGTGACGATGGAGGACAACGGGCAGGTCACCATCATGGGCGATGGCGCCACCGCCATGACCGACACCTTCACCTACCGGGTCACCAACGAAGACGGCGAGACCGCGCTGGGCTCGGTGAACGTGACCATCCTGCCGGTCAACGCCACCCCACCGCTGGCCGGCGATGACACCTTCACCGTGGGGCCGACCAGCACCTCGCTGGACGTGCTGGCCAACGACAGCGATGGCGGCGACGGCGTGTTGAACCTGAGCTACATTAACGGCGCTGGCGTGGAGGTGGAGACGCCGGTGACGCTGTCGTCGGGCAGCACCGTCACCGTCCATGCCGACGGCACGCTGTCCTACGACGCGGCCCCCGGCGTGACAGAGGCGGAGAGCTTCACCTACACCGTGTCCGACGGGCAGGGCGGGAACACCACCGCCACGGTGCTGGTCCGGCTCGACAGCGATGCGGATGGCGTGAACAACACGCAGGACATCGACGACGACGGCGACGGTCTTCTGGACACCACGGAACACCAGGACGCCGAGGTGACGATGATCACGCCGACGGTGGCCCTGTCGGACCAGTTGGAGGCCGGATCGGCCTTCGTTCCCCTCGAACCCAGCGGGCCCGGCGCGCTGCCCGGTGGCGGTGTCACCGTGACGGTGCTGAGCGGCAACACCGCCGGCGATCAGTGGCGCATCTGGGCGCCACCGCAGCCCACCGCCGACGTGGAGCTGTATGGGCAGTCGCTCACCATGCCGACGCCCTATCTGGATTTGATCGGTGACTTCCCGCGCACGATCGAGATCGACTTCGGAACCTCGGCCGAAGCCCTGGGCACCGACGGCTACGTCTACCGCTACGTCATCGGCCTGGCGGGGCAGGGCGGCGGTAGCGAAACCTCGACCGTTACCTCAAGCGAAACCCTGGTGGTGCTGGACAACGCCGATGTGTTCAACACAGGCCTCTATGCGTTGCTCGACGGCGTGGAATCCACCACGCCGGGCCAGAGCGGGACGGTGATCACCTCGAACACCGGGGGCTTCAGCGGCTACACCTTTTACGAAATCAGCCCCGAGGCCGCGGCCCTTCAACTGAGCTACGCTGGCAACGACCCGCAGGGGCTGGTCTTTGGCGTGGTGGCCATTCCCGTTGGCGGGGCGCTGGACCTGGACAGCGACGACGACGGTGTGACCGACAACGTGGAGGCGCAGACCACCGCCGGCTACGTGGCGCCGTCGGGCACCGACAGCGATGGCAACGGCCTGGACGACGCCTACGAAAGCAGCCCCGGCGCGGCCGAAGGCCTGACGCCGGTGGACACCGACAGCGACGGCGCGGTGGACGTCCTGGATGCCGACAGCGACAACGATGGCTTGCAGGACGTGGCCGAGCGCGGCGATGGCCAGCCGGTCTCGGTCTCGGCCACCACCGACAGCGATGGCGACGGGCTGCTGGACATCTTCGAGGGTAGCAATGCGCTCGACGGATTCGACGCCAACGACGAGAACCGGAGCAACGACACACTGAACCTGAGCGGCGTGCCGGGCCTGTTGCCCGACGGGTCGAACGCGGTCCCGCTGGCGACCGATCTGGATTTCCGCGATGTGAACGACGCGCCGGTGGCCGCGGACGATCCGTTCGTGGTGGCCGAGGACGCGGCACCCGTCGTGTTGGGCAACGTGCTGGGCAACGACAGCGATGCCGATGGCGACACGCTGGGCGCGGTGGTGCAGACCCACACGCCCGGTAGCGCGGGTGGCCTGTTCAGCATCGATGCCACGGGCCTGGTGAGCTTCGACCCCAACGGCGCCTTCGACGACCTGGAGCCGGGCCAGAGCCGCACCACCACCTTCAGCTACACCGTGACCGACGGGCAGGGCGGCACGGCCACGGCCACCGTGAGCGTCACGGTGAACGGGGTCGCCGACGATCCCGTGTCGCCAACGCCGCGTCCTTCGCCGGCGCCGGAGCCACCCACGGGCGGGGCCGAACCGGTCGAACCCGCGCCGCCCCCGGCACCCGCTGCGCCGGTGTTGCCACCGCCCGTTGCCGGCTCGACCCCGGGCGCGTCGCCACCTCCGGCACCGGGCGCGGTGTGGCCGTTCTCGCCGGCCGACCCCCCCCTGACCTACACCATCGGCGCACTGACCCAGGCCTACCCGGGAGACCTCGGCATGGCCTCGGTGGGGGCCGGGTTCGGCCTCGACCTGGCCCACGCCGAATTTGCCGCGCAGTGGCCGGAAGGGCTGTTGCTGGGCGCCACGCGGGACAACCCGATGGACCATCTGGGTGCGCCCGGTGATTCGGTGTCTTCGTCCTTGTACGTGCAACGCGCGGTGCGCCACCAGCCGGTGACGGACGATCACGGCCTGTACGTGCAGCGTGCGGTGCGGGCCTCGCAGCTGGAGTCGGCCCTGCGGCAGGCCGTGGTGGATGCGGGCCGCTGGGCGTCGTTGAACGCCTCGGCGCCGCTGGGTCCGTGGCCCCTCGCACCGCAGGCCGAGGCGGGCACGGACGAGCCGCGGGACGCGCAGGCCAGCCCCGAGAAGCGCGGGGCGGACAGTCCGCCGGCAGCGCCAGCCCGCCCAGTGGCCAGCGCCACGGCGGGCGAAGCGCACGCGGACGGTGCGCTGTCGGTCGACCCGGCCCCCGGGCGGCCCGAAGACCGGGCGCCGGCCAAGGCCGCCCCCGGGTTCAGAAACCAGCTGGAGGCCAGCGCGCGTGGGCAAAGCCAGCGGCCGCTGACCCGGGCCACCGTCCGGCACGGACTCCCCCATTGATGCACAGCGGAAGCGACACCATGAACACGACATCCCCGACGAACACCGCGGGCCCACGCGTCGCGCTGGCCCTGGCCGTGGCCGCCGTCATGGCCGGCTGCACCGTGGCCCCCAAAGCCTTGACGCAAGACGAAGTGCGCGAGCGCGTCAAACACGACACCGCCAA
>NZ_JBWKZP010000014.1:67500-100635 GCF_059424585.1 Hydrogenophaga sp. GW101-3F08 | reverse complement strand
CGCGAAATGAACTCAACTCTGATCGCGGCGGATTCAGCCCGGCTCCACGGTGCGGGTCAAAACCGAGTTTTTCAACAGAATTGGCCGATAGTCGTCCGTACACCGATTCAACCGGCATGTGGCAACGCCCAACCGTTGACCGGATTCGGCGCGAACCAAGCACGGCCGAATATGCGGGAGAAAGAATCGCGTCGTCAACGACCCGCAGGCACCCCGTCCGACACCCCTGCCCCCGAAGGCGCCGGAATACCCCTGCCCTCCACGTTCGGCGAGGTCACCGGGAATGCGTTGTTCGATGGTGTCGCCGGCGCCACTGCGGGGGCCGTTGCAGCCTTCGGTGTCGAAGAAGCCGGCGCAGCGGCCGGTGGGGAAGCAGGCGCCGCCTTGCCCAGCACGAGCTGATTCACCAGACTCTGCACCGCCGCATCCACCTGCACTTTCAGCGACTCGCGCGCAGCAGCGGCGTTGTCGTCGTTCAGGCGCGGGCCGATCAGCAGCGCGGGCGCGGGCACGCGCTGGGCCGTGGAGACGGTGGCCTCGCCGAGCACGGCGCCGAAGGTGCTGGGCACCAGCAGGTCGACGCGCAGCGAGGCGTGGGCTACCGACTCGGTGCCCAGGCGCACGATGCTGCGCTGCGCGATGCCCAGACCGAAGAAGCCTTCGCGGGTGGCCCAGATGCTGTCGGCCGACGGCGCGCCCGAGATCAGCAGCACGTGGTCGGTCGGCGTCTTGAGTTCCTTCAGTTCCTTGAGCGCTTCCTCGCGGCGGGTGGCGGTGATGGTGGCACGCTGCACGCTGGAGAAACGCCCGGAAGCCTTGAGCAGTTCGACGGTGCGGTTTTCGAGCTGCTCCTTGTAGCCCCAGTCGGGCACGAAGGCTTCGCCCAGCTCGTTGTTGAACAAGGTGGTGCCGCGCCAGGAGAGGCGCAGCGTAGTGCCGATGGTGCTGATGACGGTGATCGACTTGCCCCGCAGGCGCGCCTGCACGCTGGTGGTTTCGACGGTGGAACAGGCGGTGAGGCCGAGGCCGGCGAGCGGCAGGATGGGCCAGAGTGGCAGGGCGGCGCTGAGGCCCAGGAGTTGGCGGCGGGTGAAGTGGATAGGCATGGGGCGTTTTTACCGCAGTGCGGGCAAGGCCCGCGCCAGCTCGTCCATGTGGCGAAACACCCGCGCCACGGGCAGGCCGTCGAACGCGCGGCCGTGGCCGTGCTGGCAGTAGCCCCAGACGGTGGCGCCGGCGGCCAGGCCGGACTGGGCGCCGGTGGCGGTGTCTTCGATCACCAGGCAACGCGACGGGTCGGCGCCCAGGTGGGCTGCGGCGGCCAGGTAGACGTCGGGCGCGGGCTTGGAGCGTGGCATGTCGTGGCCGCTGAAGATGCGGTCTTCAAAATACGGCGCCATGCCGGCCATGCCGATCTGCATCACGACCTTGGGCCGGTCGGCGCCGGAGGCGCAGGCGATGCGGCCTTTGGCATGCGCATGGGCGGCGATGACCGCGTCGAGCGCACCGGCCACGGTCTGCAGCTCGGCGCGCAGGCGCTGATCGCGCCGGGCGTAGAAGGCGCGCATCCAGTCGTCGGTGAGCGGTCGACCGGTCTCCCGCTCGATGCGCTCGCGCTCGTCGCGCACGGCCTTGCCGATGAAGATGCGCTCACACTCCGGCTGGCTGAGCGCCCAGCCGGCCTCGTTGAGCATCTGGCGCAACACGCCGTTGGTGATGGGCTCGCTGTCCACCAACACGCCGTCGCAATCGAAAAGAACCGCTTCGAACATCGCACTCACTTCAGATCTCCATCCACATAAAACCAGCGCCCAGCCTCGCGCACGAAGCGGCTGCGCTCGTGCAGGCGCTGCCCACGGCCTGCCACGCGCGAGCGGGCGACGAACTCGACCTCGGCGTGGTCGGCGTCGATCACGCGGTGCGATCGCACGTCCAGCCCCAGCCATTTCACGCCCTCTTCCAGCGTCAGGTCGGCCGGGCGGGTGCTGGCGTGCCAACTGGCGGCGAGGTGGTCCACACGCCCCAGCACGAAGGCGCTGTAGCGCGAGCGCATGAGGCTTTCGGCGTCGGGCGCCGGGGTGTCGTGGTCGATGTAGCGCCCGCAGCAGGCGTCGAACGCGCAGGCTTTGCCCCGCGCGTCGGTCCGGCCACAGGGGCAGGCGCTCACAGGCACTCTGCTCATGCGGGCTTGCGCGCCGCGTGCCGGGCCTTGTGAGCTTCGAGCGTTTCGGTGGGGGCGCCCTGCTTCACCCACTCGGTGAAGCCGCCGTCGATGTGGGCCACGTTGTCCATGCCCATGTCTTTCAGCGCCTTGGTGGCCAGCGCGCTGCGCCAGCCCGCGCCGCAGAACAGCACAAATTCTTTGCTTTCATCGCCGAACACGGGCTTGAAATACGGCGACGCCGGGTCCACCCAGAACTCCAGCATGCCGCGCGGCGCGTGCACCGCGCCCGGTACCGTGCCTTCGCGCTCGAGCTCGCGCACGTCGCGGATGTCCACCAGCTGCAGCGTCGGGTCGCGCTCCAGCCGTTCGCGCACCTGGGCCACGCTGTAGGTGGTGATCTGCGCCGTGGCTTCGTCCACGAGCGCGCGGAATCCTTTGGTGATGGGCATGGGTGTGGTCTCCTGTGTCTTCCGTCTGGCGGCCATTATCCGTGCGCCACCGGATCGGCCCGCCGCCCCGTACGCCAGATTCCATGAGCGCGCACGGGCAGGGCTTTTGCGCGGCGGTGTTCAATAGCGGCTCTGTCACCCACCCTGCCTTGCCACCCACAAGGACCTGCCGTGAACGCTCTGTCTGCCTTCCCCATCACCCAGAAATGGCCCGCGCAATTCCCCGATCGCCTGCAACTGTATTCACTGCCCACGCCCAACGGCGTGAAGGTGTCCATCATGCTGGAGGAAACCGGCCTGCCTTATGAGCCGCACCTGGTGAGCTTCGACACCAACGACCAGATGTCGCCGGCCTTCCTCTCGCTCAACCCCAACAACAAGATCCCCGCGATCCTCGACCCCAAGGGACCGGGCGGCCGGCCGCTGGCGCTGTTCGAATCGGGGGCGATCCTGATCTACCTGGCCGAGAAGACCGACCGGTTCCTGCCGCAGGACCCCGCCGCGCGCTACGAGACCCTGCAGTGGCTGATGTTCCAGATGGGCGGGGTCGGTCCCATGTTTGGCCAGCTCGGCTTCTTCCACAAGTTTGCCGGCGCCGCCTACGAAGACAAGCGCCCCCGCGACCGCTACGTGGCCGAAAGCCGGCGCCTGCTCGGCGTGCTGAACCAGCGCATGGCCGGGCGCCACTGGATCATGGGCGAGGCCTACACCATCGCCGACATCGCCATCTGGCCCTGGGTGCGCAACCTGGTCGGCTACTACGGCGCGGGCGAGCTGGTGGGTTTCAAGGACTTCCCGGAACTCGCACGCGTGCTCGCGGCCTTCGAAGCCCGCCCGGCCGTGCAACGCGGACTCACCATCCCCGCATGAGGCTGAGGCAAGGCCGCGTCTGCTTCCGCCAGAAACCGGGCGCGAACAGGACCAGGAAAGACAACATCTCCAGCCGGCCCAGCGACATGGCCAGGGCGCACACCCCGGTCTGGAAATCGCTCAGGCCGATGGTGGTGCCGGCAGGCGGCGCGGGGGGCGCTCAGAGTGATCGCTGAATGATGATCTTTTGAACGTCCGAGGTGCCTTCGTAGATCTGGCACACGCGCACGTCGCGCCAGATGCGCTCCAGCGGGAAGTCGTTCACGTAGCCATAGCCACCCAGGGTCTGGATGGCGGCGGAGCAGACCTGCTCTGCCGTCTCGCTGGCGAAGAGCTTGGCCATGGCGGCTTCCTTCAGGCAGGGCTGGCCGGCGTCGCGCAGGGCGGCGGCGTGCCAGATCAGTTGGCGCGCGGCTTCGAGCTTCGTGGCGCAGTCGGCCAGGCGGAAACCCACGGCCTGGTGGTTGAAGATGGCGGTGCCAAAGCTCTGGCGCTCCTTGGCGTAGGCGATCGCCACCTCCAGCGCGCTGCGCGCCATGCCCACGCTCTGCGCCGCGATGCCGATGCGCCCGCCCTCGAGCGCGGAGAGCGCGATCTTGTAGCCCTCGCCTTCCTGGCCGATCAGGTTCTCGGCCGGGATGCGGCAGTTGTCGAAGTTGATCTGCGCGGTGTCGCTGCTGTGCTGGCCCACCTTGTCTTCCAGCCGCGCGACCACGTAGCCTGGGTTGTCGGTGGGCACCATGAAGGCGCTCATGCCCTTCTTGCCCGCGCCCTTGTCGGTCACGGCGATCACCACCGCGGCCTGGCCGTTCTTGCCCGAGGTGATGAACTGCTTGACGCCGTTGATCACGTATTCATCGCCTTCGCGCACCGCCGTGGTCCGCAGGCCGGAGGCGTCGGAGCCCACGTGCGGCTCGGTCAGACAGAAGGCGCCCAGGATGTCGCCGCGCGCCGCCGGCACCAGCCACTGCCGCTGCTGCGCCGGTGTGCCGTACTTCATGAGGATGGCGTTGTAGGGGCAGTTGGTCACGCTGATGGCGGTGCTGGTACCGCCGTCACCGGCCGCGATCTCTTCGAGCACCAGCGCCAGCGTCAGGTAGTCCAGCCCCGCGCCGCCCAGTTCTTCGGGCACGCAGATGCCATACGCCCCCAGCTCGGCCAGGCCCCGGTGCGCCGCCGTGGGAAACAGGTGCTCCTTGTCCCACTGCGCGGCGTTGGGCCAGAGCTGTTCCTGGGCAAAGGCGCGCACGGCGTCGCGGATCATCACGTGGTCTTGGGTCAGCAGCATCGGGTTTCTTTCGTTGTGAATCGGGTCCGGCCGGCTCACCAGTGGTCGGCGCGCCGGCCATCGTGGTGGATCAGGCGGCCGTTGTCTTCGGGGCCCACGCTGGCCAGCACCGCGCGCAGGCCGCGCACGCTGGCCGCCACGCTCAGCGGCGCACCGCCGCCGCCCATGTCGGTCTGCACCCAGCCCGGGTCCAGCGCCACCAGGCGGGCCTGCGGGTAATCGAATCGCGCGCTGCTCACGGCCATGTTCAGCGCCGCCTTGCTCACGCGGTACAGCCACGAGCCGCTGCCCGGCACGCTGCCGATCTGGCTCATGGCACTCGACAGGGCGCCAAACACCCCCCGGGCGTCTTCCACCATGGGCAGCACCTGCGGGATCACCTGCATGGCGCCCAGCACGTTGGTGTGCATCACCTCGTCGAAGGCCTGCTGCGTGGGCGGCGAGGTGGCGCCGGCGCGGTGGATGATGCCGGCCACATACAGCGCCACATCCAGCTTCTCGCCATCGAGTTGCCAGGACAACGCGCTCACGCTCGCGGGCTGCGCCACGTCCAGCCGCAGCGCCTCGGCACCGAGTGCCCGCAGTTGCTCCAGCCCAGCGTCGTCGCGCGCGGTGGCGATGACGCGGTCGCCCGCCTCAAGGTACTGCCGCACGAACTCAAGGCCGATGCCACGCGAGGCACCGATGACGAGAACTGTGCTCATGACGTTCAGGCGTTCCTACAAAAAATCGACGAAGCGCGCGGTGCCGACCCAGGCCACCGCGGAACCGGCTCTGCCGGGCCGCCAGTGGCGCCCCCTTGAGGGGGACGCGCGCAGCGCGACGGGGTGATCACGGACTGCGGCGCGGGGGTGTTTCATGTCACACAAGCTCTATCGCCATCGCCGTCGCCTCGCCGCCACCGATGCACAAGGTGGCCACACCCTTCTTGCCGCCGTGCGCCTTCAGCGCGTGCAGCAGCGTGACCACGATGCGGGCGCCGGAGGCGCCGATGGGGTGGCCCAGGGCGCAGGCGCCGCCATTGACGTTGACCTTCTCGTGCGGGATGGACAGCTCGGTCATCAGCGCCATGGGCACGACGGCAAAGGCTTCGTTGATCTCCCACAGGTCCACCTCGCCCACGGCCCAGCCGGTCTTGGCCAGCAGTTTCTGCGTAGCGCCCACGGGGGCGGTGGCGAACCAGTTGGGTTCCTGCGCGTGGGTGGCGTGCGCCACGATGCGCGCCAGCGGCTTGCAGCCCAGCCGGGTGGCGGTGGACTGGCGCATCAGCACCAGCGCGGCGGCGCCGTCGTTGATGGACGAGCTGCTGGCGGCGGTGATGGTGCCGTCTTTCTTGAACGCGGGCTTGAGGCTGGTGACCTTGTCGAGCTTGACCCGGCCCGGGCCTTCGTCGATGCCGACCACGCGCTCGCCGCTGCGGTCTTTCACCGTGACGGCCGCGATCTCGGTGGCGAAGGCGCCGTTCTCGATCGCGGCCTTGGCGCGCGTGACCGAGGCAATGGCGAACGCATCCTGCTGCTCGCGCGTGAAGCTGTATTTGGCGGCGCAGTCTTCGCCGAAGGTGCCCATGGAACGGCCGGGTTCGTAGGCGTCTTCCAGGCCGTCGAGCATCATGTGGTCGTAGATCTTGTCGTGGCCCATGCGGTAGCCGCCACGGCCCTTGAGCATGAGGTAGGGCGCGTTGGTCATGCTCTCCATGCCTCCCGAGACCATCACGGTGGCGCTGCCGGCCAGCAGCATGTCGTGCGCGAGCATGGTGGCCTTCATGCCCGAGCCGCACATCTTGGACAGCGTCACCGCGCCGGCCGACAGCGGCAGCCCGCCCTTGAGCGCGGCCTGGCGCGCGGGCGCCTGGCCCTGGCCGGCCATCAGGCAGTTGCCGAACAGCACCTCGTCGACCAGCGCGGCGTCCACCCCGGCGCGCGCCACGGCGGCCTTGATGGCCACGCCGCCAAGGTCGTGCGCGGCGAGGCTGGCGAAATCGCCCTGGAAGCTGCCCATGGGGGTGCGGGCGGCGCCGACGATGACGACGGGATCGGGGTTGGTGGTGGTCATGAGAATCTCCTTTGAAAAGTCAGTCGAGAAGTGCTTTGTCGGCCTGGATGTGAAAGCGCCGGTCGCGCTCGTAGGGGAACACGTCGTACACGTGGCCGGCGGCGATGCGTTCCTTGTGCGACTGCCAGAACGCCGCGTCGAGCAGATCGGCGTGGTGTTTCATGAACACCTCGCGCACCTTCGGGTTGCCCAGCAGGAAAGGGCCGAAGGTTTCGGGGAACACGTCGTGCCGGCCCACCGAGTACCAGATCTCGCCCGACATCTCGTCTTCCTCGTTGCGCGGCGCCGGCACGCGGCGGAAATTGCAGTCGGTGATGTATTCGATCTCGTCGTAGTCGTAGAACACCACCTTGCCGTGGCGCGTGATGCCGAAGTTCTTCCACAGCATGTCGCCGGGGAATATGTTGGCGGCCACCAGGTCCTTGATGGCGTTGCCGTACTCCACCACCGCGCGTTCCAGCTGGGCGTGCGCGAACGGATCGTCGGCCCGGGCCTGCAGCGCATCGAACGCTTCCTGCAGATAGATGTTGAGCGGAATCATGCGGCGCTCGATGTAGACGTGCTTGACGATCACCTCGATGTCCCCGTCCCCGTTGCGGTCGCTGATCTCCAGCTGGCTGGGCGCGAACTTCTGGATCTCGGCGATCAGTTCGTCGGTGAAGCGCTCGCGCGGGAAACCCACCTCGGAAAACTCCAGCGTGTCGGCCATGCGGCCCACGCGGTCGTGCTGCTTGACCAGCAGGTACTTGTCGCGGATCTGCTCGCGCGTGGTGTCCTTCTGCGGCGGATAGAAGTCCTTGATGACCTTGAACACGAACGGAAAACTCGGCAGATCAAACACCAGCATCACCATGCCCTTGATGCCGGGCGCGATGCGGAACTTGTCGGTGGAATGCCGCATGTGGAACAGGAAGTCGCGGTAGAACAGCGTCTTGCCCTGCTTGGCCAAGCCGAGCGCGTTGTAGAACTCGGCGCGCGGCTTGCGCGGCATCATGCTGCGCAGGAACTGCACGTAGGCGCTCGGGATTTCCATGTCCACCATGAAGTACGCCCGCGCGAAGCTGAAGAGGATCAGCAGGTCGTCTTCACCGAACAGCGCCGCGTCCACCACCAGCTGGCCCTGCTCGTTGTGCAGGATGGGCAGGGCGAACGGCACTTCCTGGAAGCCGTTGATGATCTTGCCGACCACGTAGGCGCCCTTGTTGCGGAAGAACAGGCCCGAGAGCACCTGAAACTGGAAGTTGGCGCGCAGCTTCACGTGGTCGAAGTGCGGCTTCATGGCTTCGAGCACCAGATGGGCGTCGCGCGCGAGGTCTTCGAACGGCACGCGCAGGTCGAAGTCCGCGATCATGCGCAGCACCTCGGCCTCCATGTTGTCGGCGGTCGGGTAATAGCAGCGGTAGGTGGGCAGGGCGCGCGGTTCGTCGTTCTCGATGTACTCGGTGGACACGGCCGGGCGCACGAAGATGAAGTCGTTCTGGAAATACGCGCGCTGCAGGATCTTGGTGCAGACCGAGTTGAAAAAAGTCTCGGCCAGCTCGGGCTGGTGGTGGTTCACCAGCAGGCCGATGTAGTGCAGCTTGACCTGTTCCCACACGTCCATGGTCCGTTCGTCGGCCTTGAACTCCTTGTGCAGCCGCATCACGCATTCGTTCACGCGCAGGTCGTAGAACTCGATGCGCTCGCGCTGCGCGCGCTGCTGACCGCGCCAGTCGCGCGTCTCGAAGCGGTGTTTGGCGCGGGCCGACTCGGTGCGGAACAGCCGGTAGTGCCGGTTGAAGCCGTCCATCATCGCCTTGGCGATGTCGTAGGCCACCGTGGAATCGAGTCGCTGGGGGAACATGCCGGGCCTTGTTTCGGCAAGCTCAGGCGGCCGTGTCCCGGCGCTTGGCGGCCACGCCAGCCAAGGCGGCCTGGTAGATGGACTCCAGCCCACCAGCGCCGTCCACCGTCATCAGCATGTCACGCAGCAGGCCGTCGCTCAGGGCGTAGACCCAGGCGTGCAGCGTGAGCGCCTGGCCGCGCGCCCAGGCGTCCTGCACCACGGTGGTCTGGGCCACGTTCATCACCTGCTCGATGGCGTTGAGCTCGCACAGCACCTCGACCCGGAAGTCCTCGGGCGTGGCCGCGATGAGCGCGGCGTGGCGGTCGCGCACGTCCTTGATGTGGCGCAGCCAGTTGTCGGCCAGGCCCACGCGGGTGTCGTTCAGCGCGGCCTTCACGCCGCCGCAACCGTAGTGGCCCACCACCATCAGGTGTTTCACCTGCAACTGGTCCACCGCGAACTGGATGGTGGACAGACAGTTCAGATCGGTGGGCACCACCACGTTGGCCACATTGCGGTGCACGAACACCTCGCCCGGGGCCAGGCCGGTGATCTGGTTGGCCGGCACGCGGCTGTCGGAACAGCCGATCCACATGTACTGTGGGCTTTGCTGGGCCAGCAGATCGGTGAAGAAGGTGGGCTTCTCGCGAACCATGGCCGCAGCCCATTCGCGGTTGTGGTCAAACAGGTCTTGCAGCGTTGAACTCATGGGGCAATCGGAAGTGGTTGAACAACCTGGCCATTGTCAGGCAAGGCCGTTTCACTCGGTGGTTCAGCAGGTCTCGGCAAACAGCTCGCGGCCGATCAGCATGCGGCGGATTTCCGATGTGCCGGCGCCGATCTCGTACAGCTTGGCGTCCCGCCACAAACGGCCCAGCGGGTACTCGTTGATGTAGCCGTTGCCACCGTAGATCTGCACGCCCTCGCCCGCCATCCAGGTGGCCTTCTCGGCCGTCCAGAGGATGACCGAGGCGCAGTCCTTGCGCACCTGGCGCACGTGGTCGGTGCCCAGCAGGTCGAGGTTCTTGGCCACGGTGTAGGCGAAGCTGCGCGCGGCCTGCAGCACGGTGTACATGTCGGCCACCTTGCCCTGGATCAGCTGGAACTCGCCGATGCTCTGGCCGAACTGCTTGCGGTCGTGGATGTAGGGGATCACGTTGTCCATCACCGACTGCATGATGCCCAGCGGCCCGCCGGTGAGCACGGCGCGCTCGTAGTCCAGCCCGCTCATCAGCACCTTGGCGCCCATGTTCAGACCCCCCAGGATGTTCTCGGCCGGCACCTCGACGTTCTGGAACACCAGCTCGCCGGTGTGGCTACCGCGCATGCCCAGCTTGTCGAGCTTCTGCGCGATGCTGAAACCCTTCATGCCCTTCTCGATCAGGAAGGCGGTGACGCCGCGCGCGCCCATCTCGGGCTCGCTCTTGGCGTAGACCACCAGGGTGTCGGCGTCGGGGCCGTTGGTGATCCACATCTTGTTGCCGTTGAGCAGGTAATAGCCGCCCTTGTCTTCGGCTTTCAGCTTCATGCTGATCACGTCGGAGCCGGCGCCGGGCTCGCTCATGGCCAGCGCGCCCACGTGTTCACCGCTGATCAGCTTGGGCAGGTACTTCGCCTTCTGCTCGGGCGTGCCGTTGCGGTTGATCTGGTTCACGCACAGGTTGCTGTGCGCGCCGTAAGAGAGGCCCACCGAAGCGCTGGCGCGGCTGATCTCTTCCATCGCCACCATGTGGGCGAGGTAGCCCATGTTGGCGCCGCCGTACTGCTCGGGCACGGTGATGCCGAGCACGCCCAGCTCGCCCATCTTGCGCCAGCAGTCCATGGGGAACTGGTCGCTCTTGTCGATCTCGGCGGCGCGGGGCGCGATCTCGGCCTGCGCGAATTCGCGCACCGCGTCGCGCAGGGCGTCGATGTCTTCACCGAGCTGGAAATTGAGGCCGGGCAGGTTGTTCATGGAGGGTCTCCTGAGGGGGTTTGGGGGTTCATGCCCTCTCCCTCTGGGAGAGGGTTGGGGTGAGGGCTTGGGAGGTCACGAATATCAGTAGGTCTTGGGCACCGGCACCAGTGTCTGCTGCATCACCGCGCAGTCCGCGCGCCGGCCGTCCGCCGCCACGTGCACCACCTCGGCGGCGGTCACGATGATGCGTTTGCCGGCCTTGGTGACGCGGCCCGTGGCCTGCAACTCACCGCCCTGGAAGGCCGCGAGGAAGTTGATCTTGTATTCCACCGTCGTGACCTCCATGCCCTCGGGCGCCACGGTCAACGCCGCGTAGCCGCCGGCGATGTCGGCCAGCGCGCCCATGGCGCCGCCGTGAAAGCCGCCCTGCTGCTGCGTCACACGGTCCGAATACGGCAGCCCCAGCGTGACCGTGCCCGGCGCGACGGCCAGCAGGCGCACACCCAATTGCACCATCATGCCCTGGCGCTCCAGGCTGGCCTGCACGCGCTGGCGCAGGGCCTCGTGATCGGGGGTAGGGTCTGTCATGGCGGGTCGATTTTTTGATTTACGTTTACGTAAACGTCAATTATGACCGAATGTCGATCCCACCGAAAAGCCCCCGAGGAGCAACCTCAGGCCGCGACCAGCCTTGAGAGCAGCAGGCGCGTGGCCTTCTCATACGGCGCGACGGCCTCGCCCCGGGCCATGGCCAGCGCCGCGCGGTCGAACATGGCCGACAGCAACACCGCCAGTTCACGCAACGGCAGCCCAGCGCCCGCCGCCGGCAGCGCCTGCCGCAGACCTTCCTGCAGGGCCTGGAAACCGGCCAGATCGCTCAGCGCCATCACCCGATCGGCCGTGAGCACGGCGGGCGCCTCCAGCAGCAGCAGGCGGGCCCGGCCACGGCCAGCCATGGCCGCGAAATAGGCCTGAGCGCCGGCCATCAAGGCCTCCACCGGGTCGGTGTGCCCGGCGGTCTGGCGGGCGATCTCGTCCGCCACCTCCTGCGCCACCTGCCGCGCCACGGCCTCGAACAGCTCGGCCTTGTCGGTGAAGTGGTGGTAGAGCGCGCCGCGCGTCAGCTTCGCCGTCGCCACGATCTCGGGCGTGCCGGTGCCGGCGTAGCCGCGCTCCTCGAACAGCCCCCGCGCGGCCAACATCAGCGCGGCCCGCGTGGTTTCGGTGCGTTCTTCTTGCGATCGACGGTTCATGGCGGTCATTTCATACGTGCAGTCTGTATGTTATATTGAAATTACATACAGACTGTATGTCACTTTCACACCGGAGCCCTGCCATGAAATCGACGCAGTACTACCCCGTTCTCATGACCGACCGCGTGGCCGAGACCGCCCGCTTCTACGAAACGCATTTCCGCTTCATCCGCCAGTTCGACAGCAACTGGTACGTCCACCTGCAGTCCACCGAAGACGCATCGGTCAATCTGGCCGTCCTCGACCGCGACCACGCCACCATCCCCGTGGTGGCGCGCGGCCAGCAGGCCAGCGGCTTGCTGCTCAACTTCGAGGTGGATGACGTGGACGCCGAATACCAGCGCGCCGTCGCGCAGGGCTTGCCCATGCTGCTGGCGCTGCGCGACGAGGACTTCGGCCAGCGCCACTTCATCGTGCAGGACCCGAATGGCGTGATGATCGACGTCATCCAGCCGATCCCGCCGAGCGAAGCCTTCCTGCGCCAGTACGCCGAAGGGGCGGCCACAGGCGGCGCCGCTTGAGGCGGCCGCTCCTTCAGGCAGCGCGCGCGAGATACACCAGCACCAGGCCCACCGCCGCCGGCAAGGCCTGCACAAAGAGAATCTTGCGGCTGGCGGTGACCGCGCCGTACAGGCCGGCCACCAGCACACAGCCCAGGAAGAACACCTTCACCCCGAAGCCATCGGGACCCAGCAGCAGCCCCCAGACCAGGCCCGCGGCCAGGAAGCCGTTGTACAGCCCCTGGTTGGCCGCCAGCACCTTGGTGAGCGCGGCCTTCTCCGGCGTGTTGCCGAAGGCCTTCAGGCCGGCCGGCTTGTCCCACAGGAACATCTCCAGCACCAGAAAGTAGATGTGCAAGAGCGCGACAAGACCGATGACGATGCTGGCGATGAGTGGCATGGAAAGTCCTGCAAAGGGGGGGCCGCCATCGTAGCAGCGCTGCCCCCGCGTCAGACCGGCTGGCCGGGCTTGAGCGTCTTCTCCACCTTGGCCAGCAGCGCCCGCGCCTCTTTTTCGTGCACCTTCACCTCGTCGAGGTTGGCCACCAGATCGGCCATCTGCTCTTCGAGCTGGCGCTTGTGGTCGGCCAGCACGGTGAGGAACTTGCGCAGCTGCGGCCCGGTGTCGCGCGGGCTGTCGTACATGTCGATGATCTCTTTGGCCTCGGTCAACGACAGCCCCAGGCGCTTGGCGCGCAGCGTGAGCTTCAGGCGGGTGCGGTCGCGCGCGCTGTAGACGCGGTTGCGCCCGCCCGGGCCTTCGCGCTGCGGTTGCAGCAGGCCCATGTCTTCGTAAAAGCGGATCGCGCGCGTGGTCAGGTCGAACTCGCGGGCCAGATCGCTGATGGTGTAGGTCGGGTTGCTCGCCATGGAAGGGTGGGGTCTTGTCGACTGGCGGACACCGGATCGGGACCCCGCTCCGTAGAATGCCCTGCATATTGACGTTTACGTCAACGTCAGTCGACGGCATCTTAACGGAATCCACACCGCATGAATCCACCCACCCGAGAGCAGCTCGAAGCCCGCCTGCACTATCCGCTGGGCGACGTGCTGCCCGAAGCCGGCCACACGCTCTCCGTGGCGCCCGGCGTGAAGTGGATCCGCATGGCGCTGCCGTTTGCGCTGGACCACATCAACCTCTGGCTGCTGCGCGATGCGCTGGACGGCCGCGAGGGCTGGACGGTGGTGGACTGCTGCATCACGCACGAGCGCTCGAAAGCGCAGTGGGAGCAGATCTTCGCGAACGAGCTCGACGGCCTGCCCATCCTGCGCGTGATCGTCACCCACATGCACCCGGACCACATCGGGCTGGCGCACTGGCTGTGCGAGAGGTGGTCGTGCATGTTGTGGATCAGTGCCACCGACTACAACTCGGCGCGCATCGGTTCGCAGAGCACCACCGGTTTCGGCGGCGCGAGCGCGGCGGACTTTTTCGCGTCGCACGGCCTGACCGACCCCGACAGCCTGGAAAAAATCCGGGGCCGGGCGAGCTACTACCCCAGCATGGTGCCGGCCGTTCCCCCGAGTTACCGCCGCCTGATGGACGGACAGACCGTGTCCATCGGCGGGCGCGCCTGGCGCTGCATCAGCGGCCACGGCCACGCGCCGGAGCACATCGCGCTGTATGGCGACGAGCTGCGGCTGCTCATCAGCGGCGACATGGTGCTGCCGCGCATCAGCACCAACGTGAGCGTGTACGACGTGGAACCCGAGAGCGACCCGCTGCTGCTGTTTCTGGAGTCGCTCGACAAATACCTGCCGCTGCCCGAGGCCACGCTGGTGCTGCCCTCGCACGGCAAGCCCTTCACCGGGCTGCACGAACGCGTCCAGCAGCTGAAAGACCACCACACCGAACGCCTGGCCGAACTGCTCGACGCCTGCCGCACCAGCCCCATCAGCGGCGCGGACGCGATTCCCGTGCTGTTCCAGCGCGAGCTGGACCTGCACCAGACCACCTTCGCCATGGGCGAAGCGGTGGCGCATCTGCACCGGCTGCGGTTTGCCGGACAGGTGCGGCGGGAACGCGATGCGCAAGGGATCTGGCGATTCAGCGCTGTCTAACCGTTCACCCTGAGCCTGTCGAAGGGCTTTGCGTCCCGCGGGGCCGAGGGCTTCGACAAGCTCAGCCCGAACGGAAACCTGCGTCGCTCACTCCCCGAGTGGCACCGCCGCCCGCTTGAGCGCGCGTCGCCGCTCCAGGTGATCCGGCATCACGCTGGCCACCACGTCCCAGAACTGCGGGCTGTGGTCCATGTGGCGCAGGTGGCTGAGCTCGTGCACCACCACGTAGTCCACCATGTCCATGCGCAGGTGGATCAGGCGCCAGTTCAGGCGGATGGTGCCGTCGGCGCTGGCGCTGCCCCAGCGCGTGCCGGCGCTGGACAGGCGCAGCTTCTCGTAGCGCACACCGAGCTGCGGCGCGAACAGGTCGAGCCGCTCGGCGAACAC
The DNA here is from genome assembly GCF_059424585.1 of Hydrogenophaga sp. GW101-3F08. Lineage (NCBI taxonomy): Bacteria > Pseudomonadati > Pseudomonadota > Betaproteobacteria > Burkholderiales > Comamonadaceae > Hydrogenophaga > Hydrogenophaga sp. GW101-3F08. The sequence goes on along the minus strand of NZ_JBWKZP010000014.1, from coordinate 85,886 downwards.
GCGCTTGGCCTGGCGCATCAACCAGGCCTGGGCGGCATCGCGGATCTGCGCTTCGCTGGCGTTGCCCGCCAGCCCCAGGCGCAGCGTGCCCGGCCCATCGGCGGCGGGTTCCAGCACCGCCCCCACCTGCGCGAAGCCGTGCGCGGGGTCCAGCATCAACCGCAAGCGCTGGCCCAGAAAGTCCAGCTCGGCGCCATCGGCCCAGACCGTGCGCGAGCGCTCCAGCTCACCCGCGCGCTCGCGGGCCCGGCGCAGTTTTTCCAGCACCCAGCCGGCCTTGTCGTGCAGCAGCGCCTCGACCTCGCCCACCGGCGTCCAGCGCGGCGCGCTCACGCTCAGGCCGTCGGGCCCCACCGACAGCCCGATGGTGCGGCGCTTGCCGCGCTTGAATTCGTAGGCCACCTCGCAGCTGTCCAGCCGCAGCAGCCGGTTGGCACGCGGGTGGTGCCAGGTACCGGGCTGGAACACCTGGTTCAGCGGCTCGGCGGGGGGCGCATCGGGCCGCGGCCTCGCCACGGGCGCGGGCGGCCTGGGCTGCGGCACGGGCTCAGGCCCGGTCAGGAAATCCAGCGCCAGCTGAACAAAGCGCTGCATGGACTCAGTCCCACCCCGAGCGAGATGTCCGCAACCAGGATGCGGTGGAACCGGCTTTGCCGGGCCACTCGCATCGCCCCCTTGAGGGGGTGACGCGCTGCAAGCGCGGCGCGGGGGTGGGCTCGTCCAGCAAGGGGGTGGTCACGTATACGCCTCCGGGTCAAGGCGCCGCATTTCGGCCTCGATCCAGTTCTCCACCTCCAGCATCAGCTCATCGGGCTTTCGGCCCTGGCTGGGAATCGGTTTTCCGATGGAGAACTCCACCACACCGGGCTTCTTGATGAAGGCCTTGCGCGGCCAGCATTTGGCCGAGGTCACGGCCACCGGGATCACCGGCGCCCCGGTGCGGATCGCGAGCCGGGTGCCGCCGCTCTTGTAGGTGCCCTTCTGGCCGCGCTCAATCCGCGTGCCTTCGGGAAACATGATCACCCAGGTGCCCTGGTCCAGCAAACGCTGCCCCTGCTGCACCACCTTGGCGAAAGCGCGCGCGCCGTCGGCGCGGTCGATGTGGATCATGTCCATGCGCGCCATGGCCCAGCCGAAGAACGGCACCTTCAGCAGTTCCTTCTTGAAGACAAAAGCCAGCGGGTGCGGCATCAGCGCGGCCATGCTGAAGGTCTCCCAGAGCGACTGGTGCTTGACCAGCAGCACCGCGGGCGCCGTGGCGCCCACCGGCAGGTTCTCGAACCCGATCACCCGGTTGTGGATGCCCAGGATCACCGTGCCGCCGTCCACCGCCAGCTTGAGCCAGCGCGCGCACATCCAGTAGATGCGCTCGGGCTTCATGAACGGCGCGGCCACCACCACCGCCAGCGCCCACGGGATCACGGTCACCACCATGAACAACAGGTGCAGAACGGCGCGCAGGAAGTTGATGACGATCATGGAGAGCAGTATGGGTTCAGAAGCGGGGGTGTGGTGTTGATGGGGCGTGCGGGCCTGGTGAATGGCTCCCGGTCGCTCAGTCGGGTGCCACGGCATCCTGCGCCAGCAGCCAGTCGGCGAAGGCCGGCAGGTCGTCGTGCAGGTGGGTGCCGGGCGGCAGATCGGGGACCAGCACGGCCAGATCGGCGTCGGCCCCCAGGCCGGTGCGTCCGCGCAGGTGCTCGGACTTGCCGGTCAGCAGCAGGTGGGTCGGGCAGCCGGCCGCTGCGGCCGCCTGCACATGGCGCACCGCGTTGCCCGCCGCCGGCACCTCGTGCAAGGGCACGCCAAAGCGGTCCCCAATCTGATCGAACAGGCCCGGCTCGGGTTTGCGGCAGTGGCAGGCGTCTTCCGGGGCGTGCGGGCAGAAGAACACCGCTTCCACGCGCGCGCCCACCGCCGCCAGCTGGCGGTGCATCTTGGCGTGGATGGCGTTGAGCGACGCCATGTCGAACAGGCCGCGGCCGATGCCCGACTGGTTGGTGGCCAGCACCACCCGCCAGCCCCCGTGGTTCAGCCGAGCCACGGCTTCGAGCGCGCCGGGCAGCGCCTCCCACTCCTCGGGCGACGCGACGTGGTCGTCGCGGCTGCGGTTGAGGGTGCCATCGCGGTCGAGGATCAGCAGTTTCATGCGGTGCTCCGTGGGGCAGCGACGGTGGGGTTGGCGATCAGGCCGCGAGCCTGGAGAGATCAGCCACGCGGTTCATCGCTTCGTGCAGCGACTTGAGCAGGCCCAGGCGGTTGGCCTTGAGCGCCGGGTCGTCGGCGTTGACCATCACGCCATCGAAGAAGGCATCGACCGGCGCGCGCAGCGCAGCCAGCGTCATCAGCGAGGCGGTGTAGTCGCCGTTGGCGAACTCGGCGTCGGCCGCCGGCACGGTGGCCTGCATGGCGGCGAACAAGTCCTTTTCGGCGGGCTCCACCAAGCGGGACGCCTGCACCGCCGCGCCCTCGCCTTCGGATTTCTTGAGGATGTTGCCGATGCGCTTGTTGGCCGCGGCCAGCGCGGCGGCAGCGGGCAGCGCGGCGAAGGCGCGCACGGCCTGCAGACGCTTCGACACTTCACCCAGGCGCTGCGGGCGCAAAGCCAGCACAGCGTCCACCTCCTGCGCACTGGCGCCCTGCTCGCGAAGCGATCCAGCGAGCCTGTCAAACAAGAACGACTGAACCAACTTGATGTTCTCCGCCGGATACATCGAGATTTCGAAAGGAAAAGCCTTGAATGCCGAAAGGAGCAACTCTGACAAATCCAGTGGCAGATCCTTTTCCACCAACATCCGGATCACCCCCAGCGCATGCCGCCGCAGCGCAAACGGGTCCTTGTCACCGGTCGGCAGGTTGCCGATGCCGAACATGCCGACCAGCGTCTCCAGCTTGTCGGCCAGCGCCACCACCACACCGGTCTGGGTGCGTGGCAGCTCGTCGCCGGCGAAACGTGGCTTGTAGTGGTCTTCGATCGCGAAGGCGATGTCTTCGGAGAGGCCATCGTGGCGCGCGTAGTAGCCGCCCATGATGCCCTGCAGCTCGGGGAACTCGCCCACCATGTCGGTCAGCAGATCGGTCTTGGCCAGTTGCGCGGCGGTGTCGGCGCTGGCGGCCAGCGTGGCGCCGCCCAGCTGCTCGCCGATGGCGCGGGCGATCGCGCGCACGCGCTCCACGCGCTCGCCCTGCGTGCCCAGTTTGTTGTGATAGACCACTTTGCCCAGGCCTTCAACGCGATCCTTCAGTGTCTTCTTGCGGTCCTGGTCAAAGAAGAACTTGGCGTCGGCCAGGCGCGGGCGCACCACGCGCTCGTTGCCGCCGATCACCGCGCTCGCATCGTCCGGGCTGATGTTGCTGACCACGAGGAACCGGTTGGTCAGCTTGCCGTGGGTGTCGACCAGCGGGAAGTACTTCTGGTTGGCCTTCATCGTGAGGATCAGGCACTCCTGCGGCACTTCCAGGAACTGCTCCTCGAAGCCGCAGGTGAGCACATTCGGCCGCTCGACCAGCGCGGTCACTTCGTCCAGCAGGGCCTCGTCCATCAGCACCTCGAAGCCCGGGCCCAGGCGCTCGGCGGCCTGGGCCAGCTGCTGCACGATGGCGAAGCGGCGGTCGTTGAAGCTGGCGATCACCGAGCCGTCGGTCAGCAGGGTCTGGGCGTAGCTGTCGGCGTCGGCCAGCAGCACGGGCGACTTGGCCGCTTCGAAGCGGTGGCCCTGGGTGGCGTTGCCGGCCGTCAGGCCCAGCGCCTTCACCAGCACCACGCTGCCGCCGTGCAGCGCCACCAGGCCGTGCGCCGGGCGCACGAAGTGCACGCTGCTCCAGCCGGGGAGTTCGCAATCGGTTTCGAGCTGGTAGCTCATCACCTTGGGGATGGGCAGCTTGGCAATGGCCTCGTCCAGCGCCTTCTGCAGGCCCACGGCCAGGTCCACACCGGGTTGCACGCTGTCAAAAAACAGCGCTTCGGCCTTGCCGTCGGGCGCGCGCTTCAAGCCGGCCACGGCCGAGGCGTCGGCGCCCAGCGCACCCAGGCGCTTGAGCAGCGCGGGCGTGGGCTGGCCGTTCGCGTCCAGACCCACGCTCACCGGCATGAGCTTTTGCGACACGGCTTTGTCGGCGGCGCGCTCGGCCACGGCGGTCACGTGCGCGGCCAGGCGGCGCGGCGAGGCGAAGGGCGTCAAGGCCGAGTCGGCGGCGGTCAGGCCCTGGGCCTTGAGTTGCTCAAACAGCACGCCGGCAAAGGCGTCACCCAGCTTCTTGAGCGCCTTGGGCGGCAGCTCTTCCACAAACAGTTCGACGAGGAGGTTTTTTTGTTGACTCATGATGCTGATTCGTTGCGCATTCTGCGGGCACGCGGGCTCAGGCCTGGACCACCGCGGAACCGGCGCTGCCGGGCCGCTGGTGGAGCCCCCTGGAGGGGGAGGCGCTGAAAGCGCTTCGGGGGTGGGCCATGTCAGGCGGCTTTCTTGTCCATCTGCGCCACCCACTCGCGCGGCGCCATGGGGAAGCCCAGGCGCTCGCGGCTCTCGTAATAGCTCTGGGCCACGCCGCGCGCGAGGTTGCGGATGCGGCCGATGTAGGCGGCGCGCTCGGTCACGCTGATGGCACCACGCGCGTCCAGCAGGTTGAAGCTGTGGGCGCACTTCAGGACCTGCTCGTAGGCCGGCAGCGCCAGCTGCTGCTCCATCAGATGCTTGGCCTGTTTCTCGTGACTCGCAAATGCACCGGGGATACCTTTCTCAACATTGCCTAGCAAAAACTCCACGTCGACGTGCTCGAAGTTGTAGGCCGACTGTTCCTTTTCGTTCTGCAGGTACACATCACCATAACTCAGCTTGGACCCATCAGCGCCCTGGGTCCACACCAGGTCGTAGACGTTGTCCACGCCCTGCAGGTACATGGCCAGGCGCTCCAGGCCGTAGGTGATCTCGCCGGTGATGGGTTTGCAGTCGATGCCGCCGACCTGCTGGAAATAGGTGAACTGCGTGACCTCCATGCCGTTGAGCCACACCTCCCAGCCCAGGCCCCAGGCGCCGAGCGTGGGGTTCTCCCAGTCGTCTTCCACGAAGCGGATGTCGTTCTTCTTCAGGTCGAAGCCCAGGGCTTCGAGCGAGCCCAGGTACAGCTCCAGGATGTTGCTGGGTGCGGGCTTCAGCACCACCTGGTACTGGTAGTAGTGCTGCAGGCGGTTGGGGTTCTCGCCGTAGCGGCCATCTTTCGGGCGGCGGCTGGGCTGCACGTAGGCGGCCTTCCAGGGCTCGGGGCCGAGCGCGCGCAGGAAGGTGGCGGTGTGGCTGGTGCCGGCGCCGACCTCCATGTCGTAGGGCTGCAGCAGCGCGCAGCCCTGGGCGTCCCAGTAGGACTGCAGTTTCAGAATGATTTGCTGGAAGGTCAACATGGTCGGCATGCCCCGGCCTGGGGGCCGGGTCCGGAAAAGCGGGAACAAACGGGGCGGGATCGCCGGGCTGGCGGGCGGCCAACGGCCACGACCGGGCGCTCGCACAAGGGGCTGATTTTACGGGTGCGGGCGCGAACGCCTACGCCGCCCGGGCGCGGTGCCCGCGGGCGCCGGAGCGGCGCCGCAGCGCGGCCAACGCCACCACGGCCAGACACAGCCCCCACAACGGCCACAGCCCCCAGCGCGAGGCCCACAGGGCGTAAGGCGTGAGGCCGCTGCGGCCCTGCACTGTGGCCGCGAGGCGCCCGCGCGTCAGGCGTGGCAGCTGGTGCGTGACCACGCCGCGGTGATCGATCACGGCGGTGGCGCCGGTGTTGGTGGCGCGCAGCATGGGCCGCCCCAGTTCCAGCGCACGCAGGCGGGAGATCTGCAGGTGCTGGTCGATGGCGACCGTGTCGCCAAACCAGCCGATGTTGCTCAGGTTGACCAGCACGGTGGGCGCGCGGGCGGGGTCGCCAAACGCGGCGGCCAGCTCTTCGCCAAACAGGTCTTCGTAGCAGATGTTCGCGGCGAGGCGCTGCCCGGCCCAGGCCCAGGGTGCCTGCGCGAGCCCGCCCCGGTCGAAATCGCCCAGCGGGATGCGCATCAGGTCGATGAACCAGCGGAACAGCGGGGGCACGAATTCGCCAAACGGCACCAGGTGGTGTTTGTCGTAGCGGTGAAAGCCGGGTTCGGCCGGCAAGGTCTTTTCGGTGGCGGCGAGCGCGCGCGCCGCTGACTCGGGCGAGATGCCCCAGGCGGAATTGGTATAGCCCTGCTCGTAGCTGCCCAGAGGCAGGCCCACCATCGCGCCGACCGGCTGAGCCCCCGACTGCCGCGCCAGCCCCCCCAACAGCGGTTGCCAGAATTCCACGCCCAGTTGCCGGGGCAGCAGGGGAATGGCGGTCTCGGGCGCCACCACCAGTTGCGGGGCGTCGGCACCCGCGCGCGTGGCCTCCGCGATCTGCTGCGGATACCAGTTCAGCGCCTGCGCCAGGCCGGTACCCGGCTCGAACTTCTGGTCCTGGGGAATGTTGCCTTGTAGCAGCCACACGCGCAGCTCCCCGCTGGCCGCCGTGCCGCGTTGCCCCAGGTCGCGCCAGCGCTCGCCCGCGAACAGGCTGAGCAGCAGGGCGCCCAACAACAGCAGGCCGAGCCACGAACCCACCAGCCCGGGCTGCCCCGCCGACAGGCGCCGTCCCCCCGGGCGACGCCCCGGCGCGGGCTGGCGCGCCGGGCCGAGCAACCAGCGCTGGGCCTGGTTGCCCAGGCCGGTCAACAGCGAGGCCAGGGCATAGGCCAGCAGGGCGGCCAGCGCGCCCATGCCGTACACGCCCACCCAGGGCGCCCAGGCGGCCATCAGGTCCACCTGCGCATAGCCCCCGGCGCCCCAGGGAAAACCGGTCAGCCAGCGCCCGCGCACCAGTTCGGCCAGGGTCCATACCGCGGCGAAAAGGACCGCCTGCGCGCTGCGCGAGCGCGGCGCGCAGGCCACCAGAAGCGCCGCCGCCAGCGCGTAGTACAGCGCCAGAAACGCCGCCAGCGCCAGCACCGCCAGCGCGGCCAGCCAAGCCGCCAGCCCCCCGTAGGTGTGCATGGAAACAAACAGCCACCAGAAAGTACCCACCAGCCAGGCGGTGGCAAACAGCCAGCCCCGCCAGGCGGCGGCGCGGGCGCCCCCCGCGTGCTGCAGCGCCAGCACCAGCAGGGCCAGGCTGGCGATCTGCAGCCAACCGCTGGGTTGCCCCGGCGTGAGGCCCGGCACGCTCCAACCCGCCAGGGGCCAGGTCAGCGACGCGGCCTGCAGCACGCCGGCCAGCACGCAGACCAGCAACCACCCCAGGCCGCTGCCGCGCGCCGGGCGGCCCGGCGGCTGGCCACTGAGGGGAGAGAAACTCGAAGGCGTGTGCAGGTTGCCGAACAGACTGCGCATGGGATGTGAGTCCGGAGGGCTCACTCGCCCGAAGGGAGCGTCATCACTTTGAACCACTTGACCGCGCCACCCTTGGTGTGCAGCACGACAAAGCGCAGGTGCTCGATTTCGTGGAACTCGCCGCGTTTGGGCACGTGGCCCATGGTGTGCGCGATCAGGCCGCCGATGGTGTCGAAATCGACCTCGGGCAGCTTCAGGCCAAAGGACTCGTTGATGCGTTCGACCGGCGTGTCGCCACTCACGCGCCAGGTGCTGTCGGCCAGGGCGAAGATGTCGCCCTCGTCTTCGGCCACGTCGAATTCGTCTTCGATCTCGCCGACGATTTCTTCCAGCACGTCCTCGATGGTGATGAGGCCGGCCACACGGCCGAACTCGTCGATGACGATGGCGAGGTGGTTGCGGTTGCCGCGGAACTCGCGCAGCAGGTCGTTCAGGCCCTTGCTCTCGGGCACGAAGGTGGCCGGGCGCAGCAGGGCGCGGATATTGAGTTCGGGCGCGCGCTGCAGTTTGAGCAGGTCTTTGGCCAGCAGAATGCCGATGATGTTCTCGGTGTCACCCTCGTACACCGGAAAGCGCGAGTGCGCGGTGTCGATGACCTGGTGCAGCAGCTCGTCGTAGGGCGCATCGATGTTGAGCACATCCATGCGCGGGGCCGCCACCATCACGTCACCGGCGGACATGTCGGCGATGCGGATCACGCCTTCGAGCATCACGCGCGACTCGGCGTTGATGATGTCGTTGTCCTCGGCGTCGGCGAGCGTTTCGATCAGCTCGTCCTTGGAGTCCGGCCCGGGGTGAATGAATTCCGCGAGTTTTTGCAGGAAACCGCGTTTGTCTTCGTGCCGCAGGCTGCGCTGCGGCCCACTACTGGGAGGGTTGTCGGCCACGGGGGAAAGGGTTGGTTGAGACAGCGGCAAAGGATACCGCATGCGCATGACGTGGGCCACAGCCTGCGGAATCAGGGATGGCCCAGGCCAGCACACGCGACGGAACCGGCTTCGCCGGGCCGCTCGCGTGGTCCCCCTTCCAAGGGGGAAGCCGAGTCAGCGGCGCTGGGGCTTATCGCACCCGTTCTCGCGCTTCCCGAACGCCCTGGCGGATTTCCTGCAGCAGGCCCAGCACGCTCCAGAACTGTTTGGCCTGGGCCTTGAGGTGGTAATCGGTGATGGCGACCTGCTGGTTGACCAGTTCGGTCACACGCGAATCAAAGTCGGCCGGCGGCAGGCGCAAGTGGGCTTCGCTTTCCGGGCCATCGCGCTCGATGAGCGCGCCGGCACGCCGGGCGATCTTGAGCATGGCGGTGTTTTCCGTCAGGGCATGGACAAACAGCTGGCTCACGCCTTCGTTGCGGGCGTGCATGACCGCGCGCTCGAACAGGCGGCGGCCGTACCCCCGGCCACGCGCCGCCCGGGCCACCGAAACACCAAACTCGGCGCAGCTGGTGCAGCTCGGGTCCACCGAAAAGGCCAGGTGCGCCATGGCGATCAGTTTCAGCTTGCGGTTGAAGATGCCAACCAGCTCGTCGCGCTCGAAGTTCAGCTGGTGCACGTAGCGGCGGATCTGCTCGTCGTTCGCGGCGTAGCCGAAACGCAGGTAGCGGTCGTGCGGCTCCAGCGCCAGCAGATGGGCGGCGATGTGCTCGATCTGCCCGGGGCCGATGGAGCGGATGGGCACCACCACCGAACCCGTGCCCGGCGCGGAGGTGGCTTTGGGTTCGTCGCGCGTCGGCGCGGGCGCGGCCAGCGGCGCCCGCGCAGCGGGCGGGGCCGACTTGAACCAGGAAGCGGGGTTGAGCATGCGGGGAATATAAGGGTTTTCCCTATATCGACAAGGACATGGCTCACGAATGACCCCACAACCCGACGGAAGGGTGAGAGGCCTTTGCCAGGGGGCCTTTACAGCGGCAAGGCGGTGGTGCTCTTCACGCGGTCCATCACGAAACTGGTCTTGCAGTCCTGCACGCTGGGGTGTTTGAGCAAGGTGTCCATCATGAAGCGCGAATACGCGGCCATGTCGGCCACCACCAGCCGCAACTGAAAGTCCATCTCGCCGGTGAGCGCCGCGCATTCCACCACCTCGGGCCAGCCCAGCACGCTGGCGCGGAACTGGTCCATCGGGTTGCGCTTGGCGCTCTCGGCGTGTTTTTCCAGCCGCACGTTCACATAGGCTGTGAGCCCCAGGCCCACGGCCTCGGGTTTCACCAGGGCCACGTACCGGTCGATCACGCCCGCGTCCTCCAGCCGCTTCACCCGGCGCAACACCGCGCTGGGCGACAGACCCACGGCCTCGGCGATGAGTTCGTAGGTCGCCCGGCCATCGGCCTGGAGACTGCGCAAGATGTGGCGGTCGAGCTTGTCAAGTGCTTGCATATTTTGAATTTAGCAGGATTCTTGCGAAAAGGACAAACGGTACGCCCCAAAACGCTGGAATCGTGACAACCTGCGCCGATACAGTGGCGGATCACTTTCTTCCCCACACGGAGACAACCATGAACGCTGCCTTGCCCCTTTCCGCGACCGCCGATGCCACCGAATGGGCCAATCCCATGGGCACCGACGGCTTCGAGTTCATCGAATACGCCGCACCCGACCCCGTCGCGATGGGAGCCCTGTTCGAACGCATGGGCTTCAAGCCGATCGCGAAGCACCGCCACAAGGCCGTCACGCTGTACCGCCAGGGCGAGATCAACTTCATCATCAACGCCGAGCCCGACAGCTTCGCCCAGCGTTTTGCCCGCCTGCATGGCCCCAGCGTCTGCGCCATCGCGTTCCGCGTGCAGGACGCCAAAGCTGCGTACGAGCGCGCCATTTCGCTCGGCGCCTGGGGCTACGCGCACACCGCAGGCCCGGGCGAGCTGAACATCCCGGCCATCAAGGGCATCGGCGACTCGATCATCTATTTCATCGACCGCTGGCGCGGCAAGAACGGCGCGAAGGAAGGCGAGATCGGCAACATCGGCTTCTACGACGTCGACTTCTACCCCCTGCCCGGCGCCGAGCTGAACCCGGTCGGCCATGGCCTGACCGTCATCGACCACCTGACGCACAACGTGCACCGCGGTCGCATGGCCGAGTGGGCCGGCTTCTACGAGCGCATCTTCAATTTCCGCGAGGTGCGTTACTTCGACCTGGAAGGCCAGCAGACCGGCATCAAAAGCAAGGCCATGACCAGCCCCTGCGGCAAGATCCGCATCCCGATCAACGAAGAAGGCAACGACAAGGCCGGCCAGATCCAGGAGTACCTGGACCGCTACCACGGCGAGGGCATCCAGCACATCGCCCTGGGCTCAACCGACCTGCCGGCCACGGTGGACGCGCTGGAACTCAGCGGCGTGAAGCTGCTGGCGACGGGTGACACCTATTACGAGTTGCTGGACAAACGCATCCCCGGCCATGGAGAGAATGTGGCCGAACTCCAGCAGCGCAACATTCTGGTGGACGGCCATCCGGGCGAGCTGCTGCTGCAGATCTTCAGTGAGAACCAGTTGGGCCCGATCTTCTTCGAGTTCATCCAACGCAAAGGCAACCAGGGCTTTGGCGAGGGGAATTTCAAGGCGCTGTTCGAGAGCATGGAGCTCGACCAGATGCGCCGCGGCGTGCTGAAGGCCTGACCGCCACCGGCGGTGTGGCCGGCCCGGTCGTTCGCGGGCCACCCTGAGCAGCGGGATCACCGGGCTTCAGCGCCGGCGATCCCGTACAAGATCGCGGCGGTGCCGGGCCTGTCGCTCTGACCCATGGACTAGGAAACCGCGCGCTCGCCCGATGGGTTCGCGGTCGATGTGCGCAACGCCAGCGACCCGCGCACCACCTCGGGGTGGAACGCCATCGCCACGTGCGCCGCGCCGATGACCAGGCGGTTGTCGGCCCCGGGCAGCGTGGCGGTGGACGCCGGGAAGACGATGTTGTCGGTGTTCGAGTACCAGCAGGTGAACCCGGCGTAGGTGGCTTGCGGCGCCTTCTGGGCTTCGCGTTGCTGCAGGCCCCGCAACCACCCGTTGTCCCGCCGCATCTGGCGCCCGTTAGTCACCCGGCTGAATTGCGCGAGCCAGGTGCCGGTGTGTGGACTGCCGATGGTCACCACATGACGGACCCGCGCGCCCGCATCGGGCATGGCGGCCAGCCAGGCGCGTGCCGCCAGGCCACCCATGCTGTGACAGACCAGCAGCGGCGGCTGTCCGGTCAGGGCCTGGGCGCGGCACACGGCGTCTTCGATGAGCGGCACGTAGTCGTCGATGGAGCCGAACACCGGCTCCAGATTGACCGAGGTGTAGGGCACGCCCAGGGCGCGCAGTTCGCGCATCCACGGCAACCACAGACCGCGGTTGCACACGAAGCCGTGAACAAACACCACCGCAGGCCCCGTATCGCCGACCGCCTGAGTCGCCTCGTCATCCGGCAGGCAGCGCCAGCGAAACGGCTGGCGCCAAGAAAACACCTGCGGCGCCACCCGCACCTCCTGCCACCAGGCCCCCACCAGCTCTGCGGCGCTCGCGCGCGGCGCCGGGTCCCCCTGGTTGACACCGGCCACGGCAAGGAACTCCACCGCGAGCACGATCGCATAGCCAAACACCAGCACCGCCGCCCCTGCAAGCGCCAAAAACGGCGACCGTTCCCACGTCAGCCAGCCCCAAACCACCACCAAGGCCACGGTGGTGAGCACAATGGTCTGCTGCATCCGCGCCAGACGTGAAGGAGCGCGCCCAAGGGCGGACCGGTCGTGCAGGGGTTGGGGGTTCTGAGTCATTTTTGGACTATCGCACGTGCAGCGACGTGGCGCACGGTCCTGGCTAGAGCCATGTCTCTATGCCTCCAGTGCCCTCGCACGGCTAGACTGGTCGCGCCATGAGCCACACCCACCCCGCCGCAGAACAGATCCGGGCCCATCTGGCCAGGGTCACGCACCTGCGTGAACAAGCCCACACCGCCGGCCTGGCCCAGGCGGTGCACGAGGTCAAGCAGCTGCAGGCACGACGCTTTCGGGGGACTTATGCCGACTGGCTGTCCCACCCCAGCTATGGCGCAGCGACCCGCTTCTTTCTGGAAGAGCTGTACGGCGAGCACGACTTCACCCAACGCGACGAACAGTTCGGCCGCATCGCCGGAGCCATCGAACGGCTGTTTCCCGAAGCGGTGGCCCAGCTGGCGGTGGACATGGCAGAAACCCATGCCCTCACAGAGACGCTGGACCAGCAGTTGGCGCACCACTGGCTGGCCCTGGATCCCGGAATGCCCGCGGCCGAGCGCTACATCCTCAGTTGGCGGCGCACGGGGGAACGCCCCCAACGCGAGCGGCAACTGGCGGTGGTGCAACACATGGGCCGGGAGCTGCAACGCCTGACCCGCATGAAGTCCCTGTTGATCGCGCTCAAGCTGATGCGCCGCCCCGCCCAGGCCGCCGGTCTTTCGGCACTGCAACAGTTTCTGGAAGACGGGTTCGAGGCCTTTGGCGTTCTGGGCGACGCCACACCGTTTCTGGCCACCATTGCTCAACGGGAGAGCCTTTGGATCGAGCGGCTGTTCGAGGAAGACCTCGCGGTTTGCCAGCGGGGATTGAGCAGCGAGCTCGCCCGAGCCTGAGTCGTGCGACGATCTGGCCTGAGCTTTGGGCGACAGCACCCTAGGGCTGGCCCTGTGTGCCGCGAAAAGGGGGTCCGCCAGAATGGCGCGATCCACAACGATTCCGCCCCGGCTCTCATGAACGCACCCTGGCTGTCCCACTACCCTCCCGGTGTTCCGCACGACGTCGAGCCCGAACAGGTCCGCTCGTTGGCCGTGCTGCTCGAAGAATCGCTGCGCAAGAACGCGCGCCGCCCCGTATCGGTCTGCATGGAACGCTGGATGTCCTATGGCGAACTGGACCACCACAGCGCCGCCCTGGGCGCCTGGCTGCAGGCGCGCGGACTGCCTGCGGGCGCAAGGGTTGCCGTCATGCTGCCCAACGTGCCGCAGTTTCTGGTGGCGATGGCGGCCATCGTGCGGGCGGGCTACACCGTCGTCAACGTGAACCCGCTGTACACCGCCCGCGAGCTTGAACACCAGCTCAAAGACAGCGGCGCAGAAGCCATCGTCATTCTGGAGAACTTCGCCACCACGCTGGAAGCCGTCATCGACCACACCGCCGTTCAGCATGTGGTGGTGGCCAGCCTGGGCGACCTGCTGGGCTTCTGGTATGGCCGCTGGCTCAGCTTCGCGGTGCGCCACCTGGCGAAGATGGTACCCGCCTACAAGCTGGCGAAGAGCGGTCCGCTGGGCCCCCGCACCATTGTCAGCTTTCGCCATGCGCTGGCAGAGGGAGCCACACTCACGCTCAAACCCAGTACGGCAACCCTCGATTCGGTGGCTTTCCTGCAATACACCGGTGGCACCACCGGCTTGTCGAAGGGCGCGGTGCTGACGCATCGCAACATCGTTGCCGCCGTCCTGCAAGCCGATGCCTGGTTCCAACCAGCCCTGGCGCGCGTGGGAGAAATACACAACACCAACGCCGTCGCGGCCCTACCGCTGTATCACATCTTCGCACTCACCTTGAGCCTGTTGACCATGCGCTGGGGCGCCCATATGACGCTGATCCCGAACCCACGCGACGTCGCTCAGTTCGTGGCGACACTCAAGCGCCGTCCGTTCCACCTCCTGCCCGCCGTCAACACCCTGTTCAACGCACTGTTGCAGAACCCACAGTTTCGCCAGCTCGACTTTTCCAGTCTGGCGTTGTCCCAGGCCGGTGGCATGGCAGCGTCCGAGGCCACGGCCAGAGACTGGCTGGCGATCACGGGCTGCCCCATGATCGAAGGCTGGGGCATGAGCGAGACCTGTGCCATCGGCACCAACAACCCTGTGACCAACCGCGAGTTCAGTGGCACCATCGGCCTGCCGCTACCGGGCATCACCATCGCCATCAAGGACGACGAAGGAAACGACCTCCCCCAAGGCACAGCCGGTGAGATCTGCATTCGGGGGCCCAACGTGATGACCGGCTACCACAACCAACCCGAAGAATCCGCCCGAGCATTCACACCCGATGGCTTCATGCGCACCGGCGACGTGGGCATCATGGACCCGCGCGGATACACCCGCATCGTGGATCGCAAGAAGGACATGATTCTGGTTTCGGGCTTCAACGTCTTCCCCAACGAACTGGAAAACGTCATTGCCTTGTGCCCGGGCGTGCTGGAATGCGCCGCCATCGGCGTCGAAGACGCCAAACAAGGGGAGGCGATCAAGGTTTTCGTGGTCCGAAGCGACGCCAGCTTGCGTGAGGAAGACGTGGCCCGCTACTGCCACGACAACCTCACGGGCTACAAGCGGCCCAAGTACATCGAGTTCCGGGATGAATTGCCGAAAACCAACGTCGGCAAGATCCTGCGACGTGCCCTGCGGGCGGTGAACTGAATGCTCGCCATGGCTTGCACATGAGCCGGCCGGCCATTTCCAATGTGTTCGCTGCTGCGGGCGTCACCGTTTTCGAGCGCGGCTGGCTCTCGGCGAACAACGTCCTGCTGCAGGGCGATGGACCCAGTGCCCTGATCGACTCCGGGTATGGCAGCCATGCCCAGCAGACCGTGGCACTCGTGAGCCAGTCCCTTGGGCACTCCACACTGGATCTGCTGCTCAACACCCACTTGCACAGCGACCACTGTGGTGGCAACGCAGCGCTCCAGGAGCGCTACCCGGCCCTGCAGACCTGGATTCCCCCGGGGCAGGCCGATGCCGTCGATCGCTGGGACACCGTTGCGCTGACGTATGCCACCACGGGGCAAGAGTGCCCCAGGTTCACCCAGCAAGGCCTATTAAGGCCTGGATCCACGGTGCGACTTGGCTCCCTCGATTGGGAGATCCATGCGGCCAAAGGGCATGACCCTCATTCCATCATTCTGTTTCAACCTGCCATGAGATTGCTGATCTCCGCAGACGCTCTATGGAACAACGGATTTGGCGTGGTGTTTCCCGAACTGGAGGGCGTGGCCGCATTTGACGAAGTCGCTCAGACGTTGGACACGATTGAAACCCTCCAGCCAGAGACCGTCATTCCCGGTCATGGCCAGCCATTTCAGGACATTGAGGCAGCGCTTGCACGCGCACGAACCCGACTTCACCAATTTGTCAACGCACCAGCCAAACACCATCGACATGCAATCAAAGTGCTCATCAAGTTCAGATTGCTCGAGTGGCAATCCATTGAGCGGGAAGATTTACTGGCCTGGGCAAGAAATACACCCTATCTGTGTGCATCCATGCCATCCGAGCGTCGCGACCATCTGGAAGAGCAAGCGTGGCTGGACGATCTATTGGCCGAGCTGGAGCGCAGCAGAGCACTGCACATTCAAGGCACTCGGGTCATCAATGCTTGAACCCCATCTGACGCTTCGGCCGCTGGCAATGGGGCAGAAATAACAAAACCCAAAAAGCCCAAACCCCCAGGTACACGAGGTACGAGGGGGTTTGGGGGGCTTGTAAGAGCCTGACGATGACCTACTTTCACACGGGAACCCGCACTATCATCGGCGCAAAGGCGTTTCACTGTCCTGTTCGGGATGGGAAGGAGTGGTACCACCTCGCTATGGTCGTCAGGCATAACTTGTTGTCCTGGCTGTGCACGCGCACAGCCTGAACGAATTCATAGAGTATCGAATCAGCTATTTTGATTGCTGCCAACGATCATGGTCAGATCGTTTGATCATGACCACAAGGGCATAAACATGACATCCACTCTGACGACAAACGTCAAAGTTATAGGGTCAAGCCGCACGAGCAATTAGTATCAGTTAGCTTAACGCATTGCTGCGCTTCCACACCTGACCTATCAACGTCCTGGTCTTGAACGACTCTTTAGGGGGCTCAAGGCCCCGGCAGATCTCATCTTGGAACGAGTTTCACGCTTAGATGCTTTCAGCGTTTATCTCTTCCGCACTTAGCTACCCGGCAATGCCACTGGCGTGACAACCGGTACACCAGAGGTGCGTCCACTCCGGTCCTCTCGTACTAGGAGCAGGCTTCCTCAAATCTGCAGCGCCCACGGAAGATAGGGACCAAACTGTCTCACGACGTTTTAAACCCAGCTCACGTACCTCTTTAAATGGCGAACAGCCATACCCTTGGGACCGGCTACAGCCCCAGGATGAGATGAGCCGACATCGAGGTGCCAAACACCGCCGTCGATATGAACTCTTGGGCGGTATCAGCCTGTTATCCCCAGAGTACCTTTTATCCGTTGAGCGATGGCCCTTCCATACAGAACCACCGGATCACTATGTCCTGCTTTCGCATCTGCTCGACTTGTCAGTCTCGCAGTTAAGCACGCTTATGCCATTGCACTATTAGCACGATGTCCGACCGTACCTAGCGTACCTTCGAACTCCTCCGTTACACTTTGGGAGGAGACCGCCCCAGTCAAACTGCCTACCATGCACTGTCCCCGATCCAGATAATGGACCTAGGTTAGAACCTCAAACACACCAGGGTGGTATTTCAACGTTGGCTCCACAAGATCTAGCGACCCTGCTTCAAAGCCTCCCACCTATCCTACACAGATCTGTTCAAAGTCCAATACAAAGCTACAGTAAAGGTTCATGGGGTCTTTCCGTCTTTCCGCGGGGAGATTGCATCATCACAAACATTTCAACTTCGCTGAGTCTCTGGAGGAGACAGTGTGGCCATCGTTACGCCATTCGTGCAGGTCGGAACTTACCCGACAAGGAATTTCGCTACCTTAGGACCGTTATAGTTACGGCCGCCGTTTACTGGGACTTCGATCAAGAGCTTGCACCCCATCAATTAATCTTCCAGCACCGGGCAGGCGTCACACCCTATACGTCCACTTTCGTGTTTGCAGAGTGCTGTGTTTTTAATAAACAGTCGCAGCCACCAATTTTTTGCAACCCATTCGTGCTCAGATGTTCTCATCACACTACTAGGGCACACCTTCTTCCGAAGTTACGGTGTCAATTTGCCGAGTTCCTTCTCCAGAGTTCTCTCAAGCGCCTTAGAATACTCATCTCGCGCACCAGTGTCGGTTTGCGGTACGGTCAATTACAAGCTGAAGCTTAGTGGCTTTTCCTGGGACCTCGTTCAGTTACTTCGCGAGCAAGCTCGCTCGATCGACAGCCTCGGTATATGACACGCGGATTTGCCTACGTGTCGCCTACATCTGTCTAAACCGGCACATCCAACCGCCGGATAACCTATTAAGATCCGTCCCCACATCGCACTTGTAATCGGTACAGGAATATTGACCTGTTTCCCATCAGCTACGCATCTCTGCCTCGCCTTAGGGGCCGACTCACCCTACGCCGATGAACGTTGCGTAGGAAACCTTGCGCTTACGGCGAGGGGGCTTTTCACCCCCTTTAACGCTACTCATGTCAGCATTCGCACTTCTGATACCTCCAGCATCCTTTACAAGACACCTTCACAGGCTTACAGAACGCTCTCCTACCACTTGCAATAAATTGCAAATCCGCAGCTTCGGTAACTGGCTTAGCCCCGTTACATCTTCCGCGCAGGACGACTCGATCAGTGAGCTATTACGCTTTCTTTAAATGATGGCTGCTTCTAAGCCAACATCCTGACTGTTTTAGCCTTCCCACTTCGTTTCCCACTTAGCCAATTTTAGGGACCTTAGCTGGCGGTCTGGGTTGTTTCCCTCTTGAGTCCGGACGTTAGCACCCGGTGCTCTGTCTCCCAAGCTGTACTCGTCGGTATTCGGAGTTTGCCTTGGTTTGGTAAGTCGCCATGACCCCCTAGCCAAAACAGTGCTCTACCCCCGACGGTAATACTTGAGGCACTACCTAAATAGTTTTCGGAGAGAACCAGCTATTTCCAAGTTTGTTTAGCCTTTCACCCCTATCCACAGCTCATCCGCTAGTTTTGCAACACTAGTCGGTTCGGACCTCCAGTACCTGTTACGGCACCTTCATCCTGGCCATGGATAGATCACTTGGTTTCGGGTCTACACCCAGCGACTGAATCGCCCTATTCGGACTCGGTTTCCCTACGCCTTCCCTACTCGGTTAAGCTTGCC
>NZ_JBWKZP010000014.1:0-57500 GCF_059424585.1 Hydrogenophaga sp. GW101-3F08 | reverse complement strand
GCTGGAGGTGGCCAGCGGCAACGCCAGCGGCAAGATCGTCGCCGAACTCGACCGCATCAGCAAATCCTTCCCCGGCGCGGATGGCGGACAACGAACGGTGATCCGTGATTTCACGGCCACCATCCTGCGCGGCGACAAGATCGGCCTGATCGGGCCCAATGGCGCAGGCAAGACCACCCTGCTCAAGATCATCCTGGGTGAACTGGCGCCCGACAGCGGCACCGTGCGCCAGGGCAGCAAGCAGACCGTGGCGTACTTTGACCAGATGCGCGACCAGATCGACCTGGACGCCACGCTGGAGGACTTCATCAGCCCGGGCAGCGAGTGGATCGAGATCGGCAACAAGCGCACCCACGTCAAGAGCTATCTGAGCGACTTCCTGTTTTCCCCGGCGCGGGCCAACGCGCCGGTGCGCACGCTCTCGGGTGGCGAACGCAATCGGTTGCTGTTGGCCCGCCTGTTCGCGCGCCCGGCCAACGTGCTGGTGCTCGACGAACCGACCAACGACCTCGACATCGACACCCTGGAGCTGCTGGAGGACCTGCTGCAGCAGTACGAGGGCACGGTGTTCCTGGTCAGCCACGACCGGCGCTTTCTCGACAACGTGGTCACCAGCACGCTGGTGTCCGAGGGCGAAGGGCGCTGGCGCGAATACGTGGGCGACGTGCAGGACTGGCTGACCCAATCGGCCCGTGCCGAAGCCTTGCAGCGCGATCGCACGCCCGCGGCCGCCACGTCCGCGCCTCCTGCAACGCCCGCGCCCGCCAAAACGCCCAGCGCCACGGCCAAACCGAAGCTGAGCTACAAGGAGCAGCGTGAATTCGATGCGCTGCCCGCGCGCATCGCCGCGCTCGAAGCCGAACAGGCCGAGATTGACCGCCTCCTCGCCGATGGCCAGCTTTTTGCCACCGACGCCACACGCGCCGCTCAACTTGGCGCCCGGCATGCCGATATCGAGGCGGAGTGGCTGCAGGCTCTGGAACGCTGGGAGGCGCTCGGCGGCAGCTGACGCCTTTCGTGCAAGGACCGCACGCAGCCCGTCTCTCATGCCAACGACGCCCCCTCGCATTGCTCAGGATCTGCAGCGCGCGCTCCAGGAGTTGCGCGCTGAGCGAGAGCGCACCCAGCAGTTGTTGGCCGAGCTGGAGCGGCAAAACCACGAACTGGACCAGTTGCGCAGCTCGGTGCACTGGGAGTCCAACAGCCGCCTGCTGGCCGAAGAAGCGCTGGACGCCACCCAATACCGACTGCAGCTGGCCGTGGACGCGGCCGGCCTGGCCTTGTGGGACTGGCAGCTCCGTTCGCCCCAGGTGTACCTGACGGCGCGCTGGGGCGAGATGCTGGGCGACGTCGCCATGGACGGCTACTGGGACACCACCGCCCTGCTTGAACGCGTGCACCCGGACGACCGGGGCCTGGTGCAGACCGCCGCGCGCAAACTGCGGACCGGGCGGCGGCAGCGTGGCGTGGTGCAGTACCGCGTGCGCACCGCCGACGGGAAATGGCTCTGGATCGAGAGCCACGGCATGGTCACGGAGCGGGACGCCACGGGGCGACCGCTGCGCCTCATGGGTACCCACGCGGACATTGGCGAGCGCAAGCGGGTGGAAGAAGCGGGCGTGCGCGCTCGCGAGCTGGCCGAGCAGGCCAGCCGGGCCAAGAGCGAGTTCCTGGCCAACATCAGCCACGAGGTGCGCACCCCGCTCAACGCCCTGATCGGTCTGACCCGCCTGCTGATCGACTCCCCGCTCAACCTTGAACAGAAAAGCTGGCTCGACCTGATGGACAAGTCGGCCCACGCCCTGCTGGACCTGCTCAACGATGTGCTGGACCTTTCGCGCATCGAAGCCGGCAAGCTGCCCATGGAAAACGTGCACTTCATGCTGCGCGACACCTTGCAGGAAGTGAGCGCTCTCTATGGCGAACAGGCACAGGCCAAGTCGCTGGGCTGGAGCCTGTTGCTGGCACCCGACCTGCCCGAGCGCATGCAGGGCGACCCCGGGCGGTTGCGCCAGGTGCTGGGCAACCTGCTGTCCAACGCGCTGAAGTTCACGCCGCGCGGTGGGCGCATCGTGATCACGGCGCGTGTGCTCGCAGCCAGTGCGACGGCGCCGCAACGCCTGCGGCTGCAGGTGCAGGACAGCGGCGTGGGCATTGCCCGCAAGCACCAGGCCAGCATTTTTGACGCATTCACCCAGGCCGACGCCTCCACCGCACGCCGCCACGGGGGCAGCGGGCTCGGTCTGGCCATCTGTTCGCAGTTGGTCAAGCTGATGGGCGGCGGCATCGAACTGGTGAGCGAGCTGGGCCAGGGCAGCTGTTTCACCGTGACGCTGCCCATGGGCGACAACGCCGCGGATGCGGGGCCACACAGCGCGCCGATGGAACTGAGTGAAGTGGCCCAAGCCGGGCGGCGTTTTGCCGGCCTGTGCGTGCTGGTGGCCGAGGACCACCCGGTCAACGAGCTGCTGATGCAGCAGTTGCTCACGCGCCTGGGCTGTACCGTGCGACTGGCGCGCGACGGGGAACAGGCCGTGGCACGGTGGGAACAGGGCGGCGTGGATCTGGTGCTGATGGATGTGCAGATGCCGGGCACCAACGGTCTGCAGGCCGCCCAGCGCATCCGCGATCTCGAAATCGGCCGGCGCATCCGCCGCACCCCCATCGTGGCGGTGACGGCCAACGCCATGCCGGGCGACCGCGAGGCCTGCCTGGCCGCGGGCATGGACGGCTATATCTCCAAGCCGGTGAGCCCGCAGACCCTGATCCGCACCATGGACGAGGTGCTGATGCGTGTCTCGGGCGTGTTCAGCGACTGGCGCGAGGCGGTGGAGCTGGCGCCCGATCAGACCGGCGCCACCGGTACCGCGCCAGCGGGGCCGCTTGATCTCGACGCGCTGCGCCGCCGGCTCGACGGCGACGACACCACCCTGCGCCAGCTGGCGCTGGCCATGCGCAGCGACCTCGGCGAACGCCTGCAACAGCTGCAACTGGCGCTTCAGGCCCGCAACGCCGACCTAGCGGTGGCCCACGCCCACGGGCTCAAAGGCTCGCTGGGCAGCATGACCGCCGAGCGCGGCGCGCGCCTGGCCAAGGGACTGGAACTGGCGGCGCGCTCGCGCGACTGGCCGCTGTTTGGCCGTGTGTTGCCGCTGATGCAGGCCGAGGCCCAGCGCATCGACACCGCCCTGTCCGACCTGCTCAGCGCTGCGCCACCAGGCGACTGAAGACGCGCCAGAAGGCCGCGTCCTGCGTGGTCGCGAAATTGATGCGCATGAGCGTGCTGGGTGCGCGCGCGGCGTGGAACAACGCGCCGGGCGCGAGCAGATAGCCCTCGTCGAGCATGCGCTGCGCCAGCACGTCGGTGTCCACGCCGGTGTCCACCCAGCCAAACAGGCCCGTGGGCTCGGCCGCGAAACGGCAACCCGCCGCCAGCGCCAGCTTCACGCTGCGCGCCCGCGCCGCATCCAGCCGGGTGCGGATGCGCTCGGCATGGCGCCGCAGCTGCCCCTGCTCGATGCACAGCGCCAGGGCCTTCTCCAGCAGGGCCGGCGTGGTCAAGGTGGCCAGCAGCTTGGTGTCCAGCAAGGACTCCACCAGGGCGGGCGGCGCGGCCAGGAAGCCGATGCGCCAGTTGGGCGCCAGGATCTTGGCGAAACCGCTGACGTAGATCGTGCGCTGCAACCCGTCCAGCGCGCTCAGGCGCGTGGCGTGTTCGGGCGCGATGTGGCTGTAGGTGTCGTCCTCGACGATGTGGAAGTCGTGCTGGTTGGCCAGCTGCAGCACGCGGTGCGCGCTGCCGGGCGAGAGGCAATAGCCAGTGGGGTTGTGGAATACGCTCACGCTCACATAGAGCTTGGGCTTGTGCGCCTCGCAGTACTTCGCCATCACCTCCAGGTCGGGGCCGTCGGCACGGCGCGGCACGGGCAGGATGTGCATGCCCAGCGCCGAGAGCCGTGCGAACTCCACCGCCCAGCCCGGCTCCTCCACCATCACCGGATCGCCCGCGCGCAGCAGCGTGCGGCTGACGATGTCCAGCGCGTGGGTGGCGCCCACGGTGGTGATGATGTGCTCGGGCGCGGTGTGCACGTTCAGCGAGGCCAGCTTCTTGGCCAGCACGCGGCGCAGCCCGCCGTCACCCAGCGGCTCGCCGTACTGCAGGGAAAAGTCCTGCAGCGCGCGCGTGCCCGTGACCTTGCGCACGGCCGCCGGCATGAAGGTCGATTCGAGCCAATCGGGTGGAAACACGCCCATGCCCGGCTGGGGCTTGTTGCTGATCTTGTGGAACATGCCGCGGATCAGCGCGGTGGCGTTGACCGGTGGCGCGTCGCGCCCGGGGCCGCGCATGGCCATCCAGTGGGCGGTGTTCCAGTGGGCCGCCGCGGCGCCCGGCGGCCCGGGCTCGCCCGCCGCCTGCGTGGCGTGGTCCGCGCGCTCCGGCGTCAGTTCCCGCACAAAGAAGCCGCGGTTCTTGCGCGCCTCCACCAGCCCCTGCGCCAGCAACTGGTCGTAGGCGGCCACCACGGTGGACGGACTCACATCGTGCTGCAGCGCGCACTGGCGCACCGAGGGCAGGCGCGCGCCGGGCGCCATCAGCCGGTTACGGATGCGCTCGGCGAAACGCGTCGCCAACTGCTCGGTCAGGGATTGCGTGGAAGACTTCATCAACATGGGCGCGCATCCTTGGGGGGGTGTCTGTACTGCCACGGCAAACCATACAGTTCATCAACTGCACTGGTTAACTGTATTGGTCGTGTATTGATTTGAAAGATTACATTGAACCCCATCGATTGACAAGACCGACCGAACCACCGCCCCACCCCGCCCCATGAGCGCCTCCGAGCTGACCGCCCTGCTGCTGTTTTGCACCGCGATGAGTTTTTCGCCGGGGCCGAACACGACGCTGTCCACGGCGCTGGCGGCCAACCTGGGCCTGCGGCGCGCCATGCGCTTTTGCCTGGCGGTGCCCGCGGGCTGGACCCTGCTGATGCTGGCCACCGGCCTGGGGCTGGGCGCGCTGATCACCGGCGTGCCCGCGCTGCGCTGGGGCGTCACGCTGTTTGGCGTGGTCTACATGCTGTGGCTGGCCTGGAAGCTGGCGGGCGCGGGGCAGCTGTCCCAGGTGGACGCGTCGCGCCTGAACGTGGGTTTCTGGCAGGGCGTGGGCCTGCAGTTCCTCAACATCAAGGCCTGGATGCTGGCGCTCACGCTCACCGCGGGCTGGGTCGTCAACGCGGCCGGGCAGCCCTCGGACAACCCGGGGCAACGCCTGGCCATCATCTGCGGGGTGATGGTGGGATTCGCCTTCAGCAGCAATTTCCTCTACGCCCTGGTGGGCTCGCTGCTGCGCCAGTGGTTGGCGCAGGGCCGGCGCCTGCTGTGGTTCAACCGCGTGCTGGCCCTGGTGCTGGTGGCCACGGCCCTGTGGATGCTGATGGTGGGAACGCAACAAGGAGGCACCCCATGACCGCCGCCAAGGAAAAAGAAGCCCTGCTCTGGGGCCTGGTGGGCATCACCCTGTTTGCCGCCACGCTGCCGATGACGCGGCTGGCCGTGGGCAGCGCCGAGGCGCCACAGCTCTCGCCCTGGTTCGTCACCTTCGGGCGCGCGGCGGTGGCCGGGGTGTTGTCCATGCTCTATCTGCTGTGGCAACACACCCGAGGGCAGCTCAAGGTGCCCCGGAAAGCCGAGTGGCCGCTGGTGGGCGTGACCGCGTTTGGCGTGATCGTGGGCTTTCCGCTGTTTCTGGCACTGGCGCTGCGGCACGTGCCCAGCACCCATGGCGCGGTGGTCACGGCGCTGCTGCCCCTGTCCACCGCGGTGCTGGGCGCGCTGTGGTTCCGCCAGCGCCCCTCCAACGGTTTCTGGGCCTGCGCGGTGCTGGGCAGCGGCCTGGTGCTGGCCTACATGGTGTGGCGCGCGGGCGGCCTCTACCTGGGCGCGGCCAACATCTACCTCGTCATCGCCATGACCACGGGCGCCTTCGGCTACATCGGCGGCGCGCGCCTCACGCCGCGGCTGGGCGCCGAGCAGGTGATCTGCTGGGTGCTCATGTGCAGCCTGCCGCTCACCCTTCCGATGGCCTGGTTGTTTGCGCCGGCCGACGTCTCGGCCATTGCGGCCATCAGCTGGTGGGGCTTCGTCTATGTGGCGCTGTTCTCCATGTGGATCGGTTTCTTTGCCTGGTACCGCGCGCTGGCGCTCGGCGCGGTGCGCGTGAGCCAGATCCAGCTGGTGCAGCCGTTCCTGAGCCTGCTGTTTGCCGTGCCGCTGGTCGGCGAGCGGCTGGACGGGGTGACGCTGGCCTTCGCCCTGGCGGTGATCGCCACCGTCTACGCCGGGAAAAAGATGCCCGTGCACCAGAAGGTTCCCGCATGACCCCCACGCCATACCTGGAGCCACACCGTCCGGTGCTGCGCGCCGACATGGCCCTGCACGGGTTGCCGGTGGCGATCGGGGCCTACGTTTCCGTGAAGGACTGAACATGCAGCTGCACCACATCCCTTTTGGCACCACCGACTGGCGTTCCCTGCCGCGCGAAGAGAAAAGCGCCCAGGCCGGCCAGGCCTACTGGCGCACCCTGCAGCTGGGCGACGTGCGCGTGCGCATGGTCGAATACACCCCCGGCTACGTCTCGGACCACTGGTGCACCAAGGGCCACATCCTGCTGTGCCTGAGCGGCGAGCTGCACACCGAGCTGAAAGACGGCCGCCGCTTCACGCTGACACCCGGCATGAGCTACCAGGTGGCCGACAACGCCGAGCCGCACCGATCCACCGCGCCGCAGGGCGCCACCCTTTTCATTGTTGATTGACTGAACGACTGAACGACCGGAGATGCACATGAAACCCAACGATCTGCCCATGGCCAACCCCTGGACCCTCGCGCGCCGCGCCGAGCGCATGAACCCCTCGGTGATCCGCGAAATCCTCAAGGTCACCGAGAAGCCCGGCATCATCAGCTTCGCGGGCGGCCTGCCTTCGCCCAAGACCTTCCCGGTGGACGCCTTTGCCGCGGCCTGCGCCCAGGTGCTGGGCACCGACGGGCGCGCCGCCCTGCAATACGCGGCCAGCGAAGGCTATGCGCCACTGCGCGAATTGATCGCGGCCCAGTTGCCCTGGGACGTGGACCCGGCGCAGGTGCTCATCACCACCGGCAGCCAGCAGGGCCTGGACCTGGTGGCCAAGGTGCTGATCGACGCCGGCAGCCGCGTGCTGGTGGAGACGCCGACCTACCTGGGCGCGCTGCAGGCCTTCGCCCCGATGGAGCCCGAGGTGGAGAGCGTGGCCAGCGACGCCGAGGGGGTGGACGTGGACGACCTCGAACGCAAAGCCGGCCGCGGCGCCGAGCGCGCCCGCTTCCTCTACGTGCTGCCCAATTTCCAGAACCCCACCGGCCGCAGCATGAGCGAGGCGCGGCGCCAGGCGCTGGTGGAGCGTGCGGCGGCCATCGGCCTGCCGCTGGTGGAAGACAACCCCTACGGCGACCTCTGGTTCGACCAGCCGCCGCCCCTGCCGCTGACCGCGCGCAACCCCGAAGGCTGCATCTACCTGGGCTCGTTCTCCAAGGTGCTGGCACCCGGCCTGCGGCTCGGTTATGTGGTCGCACCCAAGGCCATCATGCCGAAGCTCCTGCAGGCCAAGCAGGCGGCCGATCTGCACAGCCCCAGCTTCAACCAGCGCATGGTGGCCGAGGTGCTGAAAGACGGTTTCCTGGAGCGCCACGTGCCCACCATCCGCGCGCTCTACAAGCGCCAGTGCGCCGCGATGCTCGACGCACTGAAAACCGAGATGGCCGGCCTGAACGTGCAGTGGAACTCACCCGACGGCGGCATGTTCCTCTGGGTGCGCCTGCCCGAGGGCATGAACGCGGTGGAACTGCTGCCCAAGGCGGTGGACAAGGGCGTGGCCTTCGTGCCCGGCGCCGCGTTCTACGCGAGCGAACCGGACCCGCGCGCGCTGCGCCTGTCGTTCGTCACCGCCAGCGTGGAGCAGATCCACATCGGCGTTGCCGCGCTGGCCCAGGCGATCCGGGAACAACAGCAACCGGGCTGAGCACCATGCTGCGCATCTGGGGCCGCCTGAGTTCGATCAACGTGCGCAAGGTGGTGCTGTGCGCGCAGGTGCTGGGGCTGGAATTCGAGCGCATCGACGCGGGCCTGAGCTTTGGCGTCGTGAACACGCCGGACTACCGTGCCCGCAACCCCAACGGCCTGGTACCGCTGCTGCAGGACGGCGACTTCACGCTCTGGGAGTCGAACGTGATCGTGCGCTACCTGTGTTGCCGCGAAGGTTCGGCCCTGTACCCGCTGGACCTGCGGCAGCGCTTCAACGCCGAGCGCTGGATGGACTGGCAGCAGACCACGCTCAACCCGGCGGGCAGCCCCGGCTTCAAGCAGTGGATACGCACGCCGGACGCCCAACGCGACCCGAAGGTGATCGCCGCCTCGGTGGCCGCCACCGAACCGCTGTTCCAGCAACTCGACGACCACCTCGCCCGCCACGCCTTCATGGCGGGCGACGCGCTCACCATGGCCGACATCCCCATCGCCTGCGAAGTGCACCGCTGGTGGGGCCTGCCGCAGCCGCGCCCGGCCTGGCCGCACCTTCAACGCTGGTACGCGCAGTGGCTGGCCCACCCGGGCAGCCGAGGCGTGCTCGACCAGCCTTTGTCCTGACCCTGGAGCCCCCCCATGCAGCAACGCCCGTTCAAACAGGTGGACGTGTTCACCACCACCCCCTACCGCGGCAACCCGCTGGGCGTGGTGCTCGATGGCACCGGCCTGTCGGCCGCCGAGATGCAGCATTTCACGAACTGGACCAACCTCTCGGAATGCAGCTTCCTGCTGCCACCCACCCCCGAGGGCGCGGCCGCCGGCGCGGACTACCGCGTGCGCATCTTCTGCCCGGGCCGGGAACTGCCGTTCGCCGGCCACCCCACGCTGGGCAGCTGCCACGCCTGGCTGGAGGCGGGCGGCGTGCCACGCTCCGAACACGTGGTGCAGGAATGCGGCGTGGGCCTGGTGAAGCTTCGCCGGGGTGAAAGCGCGCTCCCTCGAGGAGCAGCGACCCGCGAAGCGGCGCAGCGTGGGGGCGAGGCCCTGCTCGCGTTCGCTGCGCCACCGCTGATCAAGAGCGGTCCGTTGGATGAAGCCGATGTGCAACTCATCGCGCGCGGCCTGGGCGTGGCGCGCAGCGACATCACGGCCCACGCCTGGTGCGACAACGGGCCCAACTGGCGCGGCGTGATGCTGCAGAGCGCCGAGCAAGTGCTGGCGCTCAAGCCCGATGGCGCGGTGCTGGCGGGGCTGGACATCGGCGTGGTCGGGCCCCACCCGGCGGGCAGCGACACCGCGTACGAAGTGCGCGCCTTCTTCCCCGGCAACCAGGGCCTGGCCGAGGACCCGGTCACCGGCAGCCTGAACGCCGCGCTCGCGCAGTGGCTGATCGGCGCCGGCCTGGCGCCCGAACGCTACGTGGCCGCGCAAGGCACGGCGATGGCACGCGAGGGCCGCGTGCACATCGAGCGCGACGCCAGCGGCAGCATCTGGGTCGGTGGCGCATCCGTCACCTGCATCGACGGGCGCGTGACGCTGTGAGCGTGATCCCGGGCGCCCAGATCGACCACCTGGTGGTGGCCGCGCGCACGCTGGACGACGGCGTGGCCTGGTGCGAGGCCACGCTGGGCGTGACGCCCGGGCCGGGCGGAGAGCACCCGCTCTACGGCACGCACAACCGCCTGCTGCGGCTGGCCTGCGCGAGCGCGCCACGCGCCTACCTGGAGATCATCGCGATCAACCCGCGGGCCACGCCCACGCGCCCGGCCGGGCACGCGCGCTGGTTCGACCTGGACGACCCGGCCCTGCAACACCGGCTGGCGCAACACGGGCCGCAGCTGGTGCACTGGGTCGCCAGCGTGCCCGACATCGAAGCGGCCCACGCCCGCCTGCTGGCGCTCGGCATCCAGCGTGGCCCGGTGATCGGCGCCTCGCGCCCCACGCCGCAGGGCCTGCTGCAATGGCGCATCACCGTGCGCGAGGACGGCCAGCGCCTGTTCGACGGTGCCTTGCCCACGCTGATCCAGTGGGGCGACACGCACCCGGCCGCGTCCATGCCACACAGCGGCCTGACGCTGCAGGCCCTCACCCTCTCCCACCCCGAAGCGGCCCGGTTGCAGCAGGCCTTGGCCGCGATCGGCCTGGACGGCGTGGCCGTGGCGCCGGGCCCGGCCGCGCTCAGCGCACGGCTCAACACACCCCTGGGTCCGCGCACACCGTGCTCGATCCCCTGACTTCCCCGCTCAAACCATGCCCCACACCCTGCCCACCCTTGCCGACATCGAAGCCGCCGCCCAGGTGGTGTACCGCGAATTCCCGGCCACCCCGCAGTACCGCTGGGCCACGCTGAGCCAGCGCCTGGGCGCGGACTGCTGGGTCAAACACGAGAACCACACCCCGGTGGGCGCGTTCAAGATCCGTGGCGGCCTGACCTATTTCGATCGGCTGAAACAGCGCGGCGAAATGCCCCGCGAAGTGATCAGCGCCACGCGCGGCAACCACGGCCAGAGCATCGGCTGGGCGGCGCGCGCGCACGGCGTGGCCTGCAGCATCGTGGTGCCGCACGGCAACTCGCTGGAAAAGAACGCGGCCATGCGCGCCCTGGGTGTGAACCTGATCGAACACGGCGCCGACTTCCAGGAAAGCCGCGAACACGCCATGCGGCTGGCCACCGAACGCGGTGCGCACATGGTGCCGAGCTTCCACAAGGACCTGCTGCGCGGCGTGAGCACCTACTGGTGGGAGTTCTTCAAGGCCGTGCCGCGGCTCGACGTGGTCTACGTGCCCATCGGCCAGGGTTCGGGCGCGTGTTCGGCCATCGCCGCCCGGCGGGCGCTGGGGCACGGCGCGCGCATCGTCGGCGTGGTCAGCGCGCACGCCACCACCTATGCGGACTCCATCGCCGCGGGTCGTGTGGTCGAAGCCCCCGTGACCACCGAACTGGCCGACGGCATGGCCTGCCGCGTGGCCGACCCCGAGGCCCTGGCCGTGCTGGCGCCACACCTGGACCACATCGTGCGGGTGACGGACGACGAAGTGGCCGCCGCCATGCGCACGCTGTTCGCCGACACGCACAACCTGGCCGAAGGCGCCGGCGCCGCAGCCTTCGCGGCCGCGTGGCAGGAAAAACAAACCCTCCAGGGCCTGAACGTGGGCGTCAGCCTGAGCGGAGGCAATGTGGACAGCGCCATGTTCGCCAAGGTTCTGGCCAGCACCAACTGAAGACCGGGACCCTCCGGCGCGAAAGGTCCGAACCGGGAACGCGGCGGAACTGGCTTTGCCAGGCCGCTCGCGTTGCCCCCCCGGGGGGGTGACCCGCCCTTAGGCGGGGCGCGGGGGGGACACCAACCGTGCCACCACCTCGCAGAACGCCTCGACCGCGTCGGTCTTGAACACCACCTCGCGCACACCGGCGGCCACCGCCTCGGCCTGCAGTTCGTCGGTGATGTAGCCCGAGGCCACGGCCACCGGCAGGTTCGGGCTGAGCGCCAGCACCGAGCGGGCCACGTCCAGCCCCGACATGCCGGGCATGTTGTAGTCGGTCATCAAGAGGTCGAAGGCGGCGGGCTCGTTGCGCACCGCGTCGATCGCCTGCTTCTGGTCGGTGAAGGTGGTCACCTTGTAGCCGCGTCGCTCCAGCAGCCGGCGCACCAGAAACACCAGCGTGTCGTCGTCATCCAGGTACAGGATGTGGCGCTGGGCTGTGATGAGGTCGTCGGCCATGGCGGGGGTCTCCACTGAAGTTGGTAAGGGCGGCTCGCTGTCGTCACGGTGTTCTGGCGCCATTGTGCCGCCATCCAGACCCGCTCCGCCGTTCGCGGCCAGGGGGGTTTTCGGGGCCGGCTCGGTGTGCGGTGCGGCCGGAAAATACAGCATGAAGGTGGTGCCTTGGCCGGGCACGCTGTCCACCTGGATCGCGCCGCCGTGGGCCTGCACGATGCCCAGCACCACCGGCAGCCCCAGCCCGGTGCCGCTGCCCACCGCCTTGGTGGTGAAGAAAGGTTCGAAGATGCGGTTGCGCGTGGCCGCATCCATGCCACAGCCGTCGTCCGTCACCATGACGCGCACGGCGCCCACGCCGCTGATCGCGCTGCTGCGCGCCAGCTCGGCGGGCAGGTTGGGGTCGCCCGGGGGCACGGTGTCGACCCGGAACTCGATGCGCCCGGGTTGGCCCTTCAAGGCGTGCACCGCGTTGGTCCCCAGGTTGAGCAGCACCTGCCCGATCTGGGTCGGGTCGGCCTGGATGTCCGGCGTGCCGGTGGCGAAGCACTGCACCAGCTGCACCTGCGAGGGCGTGGCCGCCCGCAGCAGGCTGCAGGACTCGGCCAGGATGTCGCCCACGCAGACCGGTTTGCGCTGCATCGGCTGCTGGCGGCTGAAGGCCAGCACCTGGCGCACCAGCTCACGGCCCCGGCGGGCCGCGGCGCTGATCTCGTGCAGGCTCTCGCGCGCCGGCGCGCCCGGCGGCAGGTCCTGGCGCGCCAGGTCGGCGTTGCCCAGGATGGCGGCCAGGATGTTGTTGAAATCGTGCGCCACGCCCCCGGCGAGCGTGCCCAGCGCTTCCATCTTCTGCGACTGGGCCAGTTGCTGTTCGAGCGCCTGCTGTTGCCACTGCGCCTGGCGCAGCGAGGTGATGTCCACGAAGGTGAACATCACGTGCCGCAGGCCGCCGATGGCGTCGTTTTCGGGGTAGGCGTTGCACAGCGCCCACTGGGTCTGCGCGCCGTCGCCCGACTGCATGCCCATGATCACGTCGGCCACGGGTTGCCCGGTGGCGAGCACGCGTTCAAACGGGACCTCGTGGCGCGGCATCGGTCGCCCGTCTTCGCGCAGCAGGCGCCAGTCGGGCGCCAGCGGTTCGGGCATCGCCGAACGGGCATCGCACTCGCTCCAGCCCAGGAAGCGCCGTGCCGCGCTGTTGACACTGGCCAGCGTCTGGTCGGGCCGGAACACCATCACGCCGGCGCTCAGGTTTTCGATCAGCGCGCGCGAGTCGGCCTCGCGGGTCTGCAGCACCTGCCGCGCCCGGTCCCCCTGCTGCTGCAGGCGCAGCGTGACCAGCGAACTGAAGATCACCAGGCGCAGCAGCACGTCGATCATGGTGGCCAGCAAGAGCACGGGCACCGCCGGGCTGGTGCGTTCGCCGGTGGCGCTGACCGGCAGGAACCAGACGCTCACCGCCAGCCCGATCAGCGCCACGAGCTTGAACCAGGTGACCCAGCGCAACACCTGCAGTTCCAGGATGCGGTGAATGGGGTCGAAGCGGCGGATGTCGTGCAGGGCCACGCCGGCGATCACGACCCCCGCCACGGAAAACAGGGTCTGGCGCGCCGCCATCGAGTCCCAGACCGAGGTCAGCAGCACATTGCCCACGAACACGGCCAGCAGCGCCGCCAGCACCGGCCGCAGCGCGTAGGGTTGCCCCAGGTAACTGCGGAGCCCGATCCACAAGAACGCCGCGCTGGCGACGAACGCGGTGTTGGCCACACCGAAGGTGAGCAGCTCGGGCCCGTCGGGGCGCAACCCCAGCCCCACCGAACCCAGACCCGCCAACAGCCCGGAGACCGTCCACCAGCCCGGGCCGCCCACGGAGGGGTGGCGGCGCGACTGGGCGAAAAATGCGGCGGTTGCCAGCCCATCGACGCAAAGCCGAAGTGCCAGGATGGTCAGCAGATCAAGTTGCATGGAGGGTGGGCGGGTTTCTCGTGCTCCCATTGAAGCACAGGACCCCCCGGCCAAACGCCGGATCTGCCCTGCTTTTCCAGCGCGATTCCGGTCCGGGATGGCGGCAGTCGCTGCCGGGACAAAGCCCGTGCCCCGGCCTCCACCAGAATGCCGCCATGGGAACCCTCTACCTTGTGCGCCATGGCCAGGCCTCGTTTGGCGCCGACGACTACGACCGGCTCAGCGCGCTCGGCCAGCGGCAGAGCCAGCGGCTGGGCCAGTACTGGGCCGAGCGCGGCCTGCGCTTTGACGCGGTGCTCACCGGCACGCTGCGGCGCCACGCGCAGACCTGGGCCGGCATCGCCGAAGGGGCCGGGCTGGGCGACGCCCAGGCGCTGGCCTGGCCCGGTCTGAACGAATACGACAGCGAGGCGGTGATCCGCGCCGTGTTGCCCCGCGGCGGGGACACGGTGCTGGGCGACCCGCACTCGCCCGAGGGTTATCGCGCCCATTTCCGGCTGCTGCGCGACGGCCTGGCGCAGTGGATGGCGGGCACCGTGAGCCCGCAGGGCATGCCCAGCTACGGCGATTTCGTGCACGGTGTCACCAGCGCGCTCGACCATGTGCGCACGCACCACCACGGCCAGAAGGTGCTGATCGTCTCCAGCGGCGGGCCGATCGCCACGGCCGTGGGCCATGTGCTGGGCCTGAGCCCCGAGGGCACGATCGAGCTGAACATGCGCATCCGCAACAGCGCCGTGACCGAGTTCCAGTTCAGCCCGAAGCGCCACACCCTGCTGACCTACAACACCTTGCCGCACCTGGACGGCAGCGCGTACGCAGACTGGATGACGTACGCCTGATCAATCAAACGCCGTGCGCTCGGTGAGCGTGTCCGGCGGCAGGCGGTCGATTTCGCCCAGCAGGTGCGCCAGCGCGCGCCCTGCCGCATCGAGCACCGCGCGGCCCTTGTCGGCGCTGGCGGCGCCCGCGTTGCCCACCGCGCCGCTGGCGTTGTAGTCCTGCATCATCCAGCCGAGCTTGGCGCTGCGGCCGTTGCCCAGGATAGGGAAGCGCTGGGCGCGGTCCTGCGAGCTGGAGCGGAAGTAGCCGGCCTGGTCCATGCGCACCCGCCCGGGCGCAAGCGCCAGCATCAGCGACGTTTCGATCTCGCCGGCGTGCACGCCGAAGCGGTGCTCTTCGGCGCTGAAGAGCGCGTTCAGGTCCTGGCCCTGCGTGTCGGTCAGCGGCAGGTTGAACCAGCTCACGCTGTAGACCAGCATGCCCAGCCGCGCGCGCAGGTCGCGCGCCACCAAGTCCATCGCGCCCACCTGGCCACCGTGGGCGTTGAACAGCACCAGCTTTTTCACCCCGCTGGCGGCCACGCACTCGCCGATCTCGGTCCACACGCGCAGCACGGTTTCGGCCTTAAGCGTGAGGGTGCCGGGGAAACGTGTGTGCTCCGGCGAAAAACCCACCGCCTGGGTGGGCAGGAACAGCGCCGGCAGATGGGGGGCGAGGTGCGGCAGCGCGGCGGCGATCACACCGTTGACGATGTCGGTGTCCACCGACAGCGGCAGGTGTGGGCCGTGCTGCTCGGTCGCGGCCACCGGGAGCACGGCGATGGCGCGCGCCTTGTCGAGCGAAGCGAAGTCGGCGGTGCTCAGGTCGGACCAGTGGCGGGCTTGGGCTTTCATGGGGGGCATCTTACGGCGGTCCGCGCCTTCTTTGGGGCGGGTGGACCGGGGCCGGCGCGAAGCGCTCGGTAAGATGGATCACATGACCCAGGATCTCTTTCGCCAGGACGCTTACCTGCAGCACTGCGGCGCCACCATCACGGCCGTCAGCGAACACGGCATCGTGCTCGACCGCAGCGTGTTCTACCCGCCGGGCGGCGGGCAGGCCGGCGACGCCGGCGAACTGCGGCTGGCCGATGGCAGCGCCATCGCCATCGTCGACACCCGCAAGGGCAAAGACGCCGAAGGCCGGCCCACGGCCGACATCGTGCACGTGCCGGCGCCCGGCCAGGCGGCGGCCCTCGCGGCGGCCACCGTGGGCAGCCCGGTCACCGCCCACATCGACTGGGCGCGCCGCCACCGGCTCATGCGCTTTCACACCAGCACCCACCTGCTGTGCCATCTCGTGCCGGTGCCGGTGAACGGCTGCTCCATCACGCCGGACTACGCCCGCCTCGACTTCCACATGACCGACCCGCTGGACAAGGACGTGCTCACCGCCGGCATTGAGGCCCTCGTGGCCGCGGCCCACCCGGTGGCCATCGGCGCCATCACCGAGGAAGAGCTCGATGCCAACCCCGCGCTGGTCAAGAGCATGAGCGTCTCGCCCCCTCGCGGCAGCGGCAGCGTGCGCACGGTGCGCATCGGCCACACCGATCTGATCGACCTGCAGCCCTGCGGCGGCACCCACGTGGCCAACACGGCCGAGATCGGCCGGGTCGTGGTCACGAAGATCGAGAAAAAGAGCGCCACCACGCGCCGCGTAATACTGGGGTTCGCTGACTGATCTTTCCGGAGAAAGGCCGATCCGCCGCCGGGCCGCCCCAAGGCGGATCAGCCCCCCTGGGGGGCAGCGACCCGCGCAGCGGCGGAGCGTGGGGGCTACTCCTTATTCCTGATACATCCACCCCCGCGACCAGGGCAGCGCCTGTGCGCTCTGCCCGGCCGGGCGGCACAACACCTGGTAGAGCGCCACCTCGTCGTGGTCAAACGCCCAGGCGCAACCCGCCAGGTAGATACGCCAGATGCGCCAGCGCCGCTCGTCCACCAGCGGCTTGATGCGCTCGGTGTTGGCCTCGAAGGCCTCGGTCCAGAGCTCGGTGGTGCGCATGTAGTGGCGCCGCAGGTTTTCCACGTCGAAGGCTTCCAGCCCGCCTTCCTGCAGCGTGCGCAGCACCGTGCTGACGTGGGGCAGCTCCCCGCGCGGGAACACATAGCGGTCGATGAAGCGGCCACCGCCGTGGCGCGTTTCGCCGTCCATCGCGTCGGTGCTGGTGATGCCGTGGTTCATGGCCCAGCCGTCGGGCTTGAGCAGCGCGCGGATGTGGCCGAAGTACGCCGCCAGATTGTCCAGCCCCACGTGCTCGAACATGCCCACGCTGGTGATGCGATCAAAGGGACCGTCGCCCACGTCGCGGTAGTCCTGCAGCCGGATGTCGATGCGGTCCTCCAGGCCGGCGGCGCGCACCCGCTCGCGCGCCAGCTCAAACTGATTTTTCGACAGCGTCACGCCCACGCACTGCGCACCAAACCGCTGCGCCGCGCGCAGCACCAGCGCGCCCCAGCCGCAGCCGATGTCGAGCAGGCGCTGGCCCGGCTGCAGGCGGATCTTGGTGAGGATGTGGTCGATCTTCTTCACCTGCGCCTCGTCCAGCGTTTCGTCGCCGTTCTCGAAATAGGCGCACGAATACACCATGCCCGGGCCCAGCCACTGGGCGTAGAACTCGTTGGACACGTCGTAGTGGTACTGGATGGCCTCGGCGTCGCTCTCGCGCGTGTGGCCAAAGCGCCGGCGGATGCGCCCGAGCAGGCCTTTTTCCGGCTCGGCCGTTTCGGCCAGCCGGTGCGCCACCGCCAGGATTTCGGACAAGGGCCCGTTCACGTCGATCAGGCCCTCCACATAGGCCTGGCCCAGCGTGTCCAGGCCGGGGTCGATCAGCAGCGGCAGGGCCGATGAGTCGCGCACGAGGATCTCCACCCGGGGTTCCACGAAGTCGCCCAGCGCCAGCGCCGAGCTCCCGGCCTCGCCCCAGCGCAGACGCACCGGCAGGTTGGCCCGTGTCTTCACCCGCTGCGCCCAGGGCAGCAGCGCTCGCTCCACGATCGATCCCATGCACGCACCTCCATGCCAGTCCAAACCATGCGCCGAACCCGTTTTTACCGAAAGCCGCCCTTTCTGTGAACCCTGTCACGGAAATGCCCCCGCCGCGGCGCCGGCCAGGAGCGGCCACGCCACCGCCCGCCCCCAACAACAGTGTTACCTTATATTTGAGCGAATCATGCGCCCTGTGAACGCGTTGTGGTGCGGAACTTGAACGCAGCCGCGCCCTCATACTTCACCGGCACCGCCGGCCCGCCAGGGCCACCCACCCTCACCCGCTCCCTCGAATGCTCCCGAAACCCATGCCATCGGCCGTCGCGGCCACCCTCCGCCTGACGCTGCTCCTGCTGTGGGCGCTGTGCCTGCCGCTGGCGGCGCAGGCCCAAGGTCTGCTCTCGGGCGCCCCCGTCCAGACGGTGGTGCAGACCGACCAGGTGCGCGCCGAACTGCTGGCCCACGCCCCCGACGGCGCGGGCCCGGGCAAAACCGTCTGGGTCGGGCTGCAGCTCAGCCACACCCCCGAGTGGCACACCTACTGGAAAAACTCGGGCGACTCGGGCCTGCCGACCCAGTTCGAATGGACCCTGCCCCCGGGCGTGACGGCGGGCGGCATCGCCTGGCCCACGCCGCGCAAGTTCCCGCTCGGCCCACTGGCCAACTACGGCTACGACGGCACGGTGCTGCTGCCGGTGCCGCTGACCATCGACCCCGGCTTCAACGGCAACCACCTGGAAGTGCAGCTCTATGCCGCCTGGCTGGTCTGCCGCAAGGAGTGCATTCCCGAAGAAGGCCGTTTCACGCTGCGCATCCCGGTGCAAGGGTCGACCGGCCTGCACGGCAGCGTGTTTGACGCCGCCTTCGCCGCCGCCCCCAAAGACCAGCCCCCCGCCGACAGCGCCCTGCAGCCCGACGCCGGCTTCCTGAAGGTGTCGCTCAGCGGCCTGCCCGCGGCCTGGCGGGGCCAGACCCTGGAGTTTTTCCCCGAAACCGCCGGCCTGATCGAACCCGGCTCGGCCTGGACCCAGGCCTGGGACGGCGAGCGCTGGAGCGCGCGCCTGCCGCTTTCACCACAGCGCAGCGAGAGCCCGGCCCGGGTGCCCCTGGTGGTGGCCCAGGCCAACCCGCCCGGCTCGGGCGCGGGCAGCGCCGGCGTGCGGCTCGACGTGCCGGTGCAAGGCGCCTGGCCGGCCGTCGCAGCCCTGCCCGTGGCCGTGCCCGACGCCCTGCAGGCCGCGCTCAACGCCAACGCCGCCCGCGCGGCCAGCGCCCCGCCGCCCGCCAGCGGCACCCCCATCACCCTCTGGGCCGCGCTGATCGGCGCGCTCCTGGGCGGCATGATCCTCAACCTCATGCCCTGCGTGTTCCCGGTGCTGGCCATCAAGGTATTGGCGTTCGCGAAACACGCCGACGACCGCACCGCCCACCGCGCCCACGGCCTGGCCTACACCGCCGGGGTGGTGCTGTCGTTCCTGGCGCTGGGCGGCCTGCTGCTCGGCCTGCGCGCCGCGGGCGAACAACTCGGCTGGGGCTTCCAGCTGCAGAGCCCCGGCGTGGTGGCCGGGCTCGCCGTGCTGTTCACCCTGATCGGCCTGAACCTGGCCGGCCTGTTCGAAATCGGCAGCGTGCTGCCCAGCCGCGTGGCCCACTTGCAGGCCAAAAACCCCACGGCCGACGCCTTCCTCACCGGCGTGCTCGCCACCGCCATCGCCTCGCCCTGCACCGCGCCCTTCATGGGCGCCTCGCTCGGCCTGGCCATCGGCCTGCCCGCCGTGCAGGCGCTGGCCGTGTTCGGCGCGCTCGGCCTGGGCATGGCCCTGCCCTACCTGGCCGCGAGCTGGTGGCCCGCCATCGCACGCGCACTGCCGCGCCCCGGCGCCTGGATGGACACCTTCCGGCGGGGCATGGCCTTCCCCATGTTCGGCACCGTGGTCTGGCTGATCTGGGTGCTGGGTCAACAGAGCGGCATCGACGGCGCCGCCGCCCTGCTCATGCTGCTGGTGGTGCTGGCGCTGCTGGTGTGGGCGCTCGGCCTGCGCGGCAAGAGCCGCGCCGTGCTGGCCGGCCTCTCGCTCGCCGGCCTGCTCTGGCTGGGCTGGGCGGTCGGCCCCAACGTGACGCGCCTGCAGGACGCCAGCCCCGGCGCCGCGGTGGCCACCACGGTGGACGGCCTGAACTGGCAGCCCTGGAGCCCCGAGCGCCAGGCCACGCTGCTGGCCGAGGGCCGGCCGGTGTTCGTCGACTTCACCGCCGCCTGGTGCGTGACCTGCCAGTACAACAAGCGCACCACCCTGGCCAACGCCGAGGTGCTCGGCGACATGGCCACGAAAAACGTGGCCCTGCTGCGCGCCGACTGGACCCGCCGCGACCCCGCCGTCACCGCCGCCCTGGCCAGCCTGGGCCGCAACGGCGTGCCGGTGTACGCGATCCACCAGAACGGGCAGCCGAGCACCGTGTTGTCCGAAGTGCTGAGCGTGGGAGAGGTTCGCGCCGCGCTCGCGGGTTTGTAATCCCCGAACCAGCCCGGCCCGCGTTCACTTCCTGGCCAAGAACCAGGCGACCAGCGCGTTGGCGTGGCCGTGACCCAGCTGGTGCTCGGTCTTGAGGAGGCTCACCAACTCCATGTGCTTGAGCGGGCCGGCCTGCGCCAGTACCTGCATCCAGTGGGCGATGGGTTTGCCATACGTCTTCTCGATGGATGGAAAGTAGGATGCGGGACCTTTCACCACTTCTTGCGTTGCCATGGAGGCTCCTTTCGGTCGTTGTTGCGAGGCAAACGGGGCGCGCAGTCTAGATGCACCCACACGCCATGGGCAGCAGGCGACATGGGCTGACTGGCTCCATCACAACGACGAACGTGGGGGCTGGATTTCGACAGACGGAGCGACGGCATCGAAGTGCCACGACGGGTCTTGGAGATCAGGCCCGTGTGGCATGTTCACGATGGCATTTGCATGGGGGAGTGGGAGCTCCCATCGGGCAATCGACCCATTGCGCATCCGCACCTCGGTTCAGATGGGCAAAGGGTCAGGCCTCGGGTGTTTTCGTCGAGCGTGCCAGCGTTGGTGAAATCAATTGCCTCCAGAAGAGTATTCACCAACGGGTGCCGCTGGTCGTGCAACCAATAACTGGTTCCACAGGGGCCCATTCAATGATCCGGGATGCGACACATGGCTGCGCCCGGAGTTGTAACCATCTCCAACTTGTGCAACAAGTCCGTCTATACTGAAAAAGCAGTTGAGGGACGGGGGTCAGTCTGTCGGCTGCAACGGAGGCAAGACCAAAGCGGTTCGAACCTCATCGCATAGGCGGTGAAAAAATCGGACTTCCGACTGACTGCAGTGTCCACATTTTTGAGGAGAATAGGTATGAAAAGAGCTCGTTTCAATCCAATAACTCTTATCCTCGCGCTTTTCGCGTTGGCGGCCGGCTCGATGGCGCAAGCGCAGGCGACCCGCACTTGGGTGTCCGGTGTGGGCGATGATGTCAACCCCTGTTCCCGCACCGCCCCGTGCAAGACCTTTGCGGGGGCCATCTCAAAGACCGCCACGAATGGCGAAATTTCGGTTCTGGATCCGGGTGGGTATGGCGCCGTGACGATCACCAAGTCCATTACCATTGATGGAAGCAAAGGCGCCGGATTTGGCTCGATCCTGGCGGCGTCCACCAACGGAATTATTATTAACATCACGGATATGGCTGACACCCGAAAAACCGTGGTTCTGCGCAATCTGTCCATTAACGGCGGCGGCACCGGGTTGAGGGGAATCAATATCCTGGCGGCGGCGAAAGTGATCATCGCGGATAGCCAGATTTTTGGTTTTCAGGGAAGCCCAGGCGTAGGCATCAGCGATACGCGCGCCGGGGGCAAGCTGATTGCTTACGGCACCGAAGTCAGCCACAATTTGGGAAGCGCGATCCTGATGCAACCCACGGCTCTCGTCACGGCGGCGCTCGATCACATGCAACTTAGCGCCAATGGCAATTCGGGAATATTCGCGGGAAACAACACTCGGGTCACCATCAGCAATTCCATCGTTGCAGGCAACGTCTCTCACGGCGTGTTCGCGGACGGCACCGGAATCATCAACTCCGACAATGTGCACATATCAAACAACGGCAACACAGGCGTCATTACCACCGGTGGAGGGACTATTCGCCTCTCCAATTCCGTTGTGACGAACAATGCCGTCGGCTTTAACAATGGCGGAACGATCAACACCTTTACACCCGCCAGCAACAAGATCATGGGTAACGCAGGCGCGAATGTCGGAGCGCTTACGCCAATAGCTCAGCAGTAACACGCAACGACCGATTGATGCTACGTTCCAAAGCCAGCCGCTATTCGGCTGGCTTTGTTGTGCTCCAGCCTTAAGGGTCACGCCGCCTGGGTTTATAGAGACACAGCCCGCCATACCGGAAGCCAACGGATACGGTTGGCAAAAAATCGACCCTCATTGTGGTCGCGCCCACATGGGTCAATTAGACATGATTGGATTCTCCACTTTTCAGCGCAAT
Organism: Hydrogenophaga sp. GW101-3F08; assembly: GCF_059424585.1. NCBI lineage: Bacteria > Pseudomonadati > Pseudomonadota > Betaproteobacteria > Burkholderiales > Comamonadaceae > Hydrogenophaga > Hydrogenophaga sp. GW101-3F08. The sequence goes on along the minus strand of NZ_JBWKZP010000014.1, from coordinate 35,428 downwards.
CCATATACTCGACGTGAGGGGGCTCCAATACGGCGTGATTTCGTCGTTCACCAAGGTGCGATAGAACGCGCAAACTGCACCCATCACCCGCGTCGAAATCGCCTCCAGCACTGCTGATGCAGCCTGCCAGGTCCGGTGCGCCTTGACATCACCAAAGGAAGCTCGCAGCCACCCCATCTTGACCGCAGGACGCGGTCATGCTTTTGGGAATGCGTTGTCAGGCTGGCGGCCAGCGATGTGGCAGCAGCTCGCCGATCTGGGCGGGCACCACCGGGATCGATATCGAGAGGACGGCTTTCATGATGCCCGACATTCAAAATCGGAGGCGTTGCACGGCTTTATCGCGCAGCGTCCCCTGCAACGCAGAGCGGGGTGTCTTGCGATAAGTTCTTGAATGGGTCATGGATGCACCTTCTCGTGCCGTTCCAGCATTGATACGAACTGTGAAATTCGTCTTGCGCGCGTTTCGACCTTCTTGGCCGTTTGAATCCTGAACAGAACAGCGTACCGATTCCGGCTGTCGAGCGTTTCGAAAAACGCTTTGGCTCGCGCATTGCCATCCAAAGCAGACTGAAAATCGCTGGGTACAGTTGCTTTGCTGGATGAGTCATACGCAGCCTCCCATCGCCCGTCGAGCTTCGCGCGCTCAATCTCTTTCAGCCCAGCAGGTCTCATTTTCTTTGCTTCGATCAGAGCCAGCGCTTTGTCCCGATTGATCTTCGACCAAAGACTCTTGTCCGAGCGTCGGGTAAATTTCTGGAGCCAGAATTGATCGCTGTGCGCCTGCTTTTGCCCATCTATCCAGCCAAAGCAAAGTGCGACTTCGACGGCCTCGTCGTATGAAACCGACAGCGCATCGGTGCCCTTCTTTGCGAGCTGCAACCAGACCCCAGGCGATGAGGTGTGATTTTCATTCAGCCAGGCTGACCAGTCCACTTGCCGTTCAAAACGATGAATCGGCAGCTCAGTCGAGGACTTGGGTTGAGGCTTCATTCGCGATTCCTGAGGAGCCGATGTAGTTGAATGCATCATGCGCCTCCCTTGCAGCTGATGAACCTTGTTGACCTGGACCCCGAACAGCGCGAGGTGGCGGCGGGCTTTTTTCTGAATGGGCAGTGTAAGTTTCAATCGGCGACGCGGGCAATGGCAGGCGCCGGTTGACAGGCCTGCTGTGTGCGGCTCAACACGCTGGCCCGCCACCGTCTGACCCGCCTGCGCCAGCGCAAACCGTCCGCCCACCCCAGGCGGGATAATCCCCGCTTCCCATCAGACGACCGCACCGGACACCCCCATGAGCCACGCCCCCCTGCAGAACGACACTTTCCTGCGCGCCTGTCTGCGCCAGTCCACCGAGTACACCCCCGTGTGGCTGATGCGCCAGGCCGGGCGCTATCTGCCGGAATACCGCGCCACGCGCGCCAAGGCGGGCAGTTTCATGGGGCTGGCGACGAATGTGGACTTCGCCACCGAGGTGACGCTGCAGCCGCTGGACCGCTACGCGCTGGACGCGGCGATCCTGTTTTCCGACATCTTGACCGTGCCCGACGCCATGGGCCTGGGCCTGTCGTTTGCCATGGGGGAAGGCCCGAAGTTCGAGCGCACCGTGCGCACCGAGGCGGACGTGGACCAGCTCGCCGTGCCCGACATGGACAAGTTGCGTTATGTGTTCGACGCGGTCACCAGCATCCGCAAGGCGCTCAATGGGCGGGTGCCGCTGATCGGTTTTTCGGGCAGCCCCTGGACGCTGGCCTGCTACATGGTGGAGGGCGGCGGCTCGGACGACTACCGCGCGGTGAAGACGCTGATGTACAGCCGCCCGGACCTGATGCACCGCATCCTGGCCGTGAACGCGGATGCGGTGGCGGTGTACCTGAACGCGCAGATCGAGGCGGGCGCGCAGGCGGTGATGGTTTTTGACAGCTGGGGCGGTGTGCTGGCGGACGGCAAGTTCCAGGACTTTTCGCTGACCTACACCAAGCGTGTGCTGGCGCAGCTCAAGCGCGAACACGACGGCGCCACCATTCCGCGCATCGTGTTCACCAAGGGCGGCGGCCTGTGGCTGGACGACATGAAGCCGATGGACTGCGACGTGTTGGGGCTGGACTGGACGGTGAACCTGGCCAAGGCGCGCGCGCAGGTGGGCGAGGGCCCGCACGGCAAGGCGCTGCAGGGCAACATCGATCCCAACGTGCTGTTTGCTTCGCCGGCCCAGATCGAGGTCGAGGTGGCGAGCGTGCTGGCGAGCTTTGGCACGCCGCACCAGGGCCCGGGCGAAGGCGCCACCCACATCTTCAACCTGGGCCACGGCATCAACCAGCACACCCCGCCCGAGCACGTGTCGGCCCTGGTGGACGCGGTGCACGCGTTTTCGCGGCAGCAACGGGCGCGGGCCTGAACGCCAGCGGCCGTGAGCGCCGCGGCCCGCAGGGCGAAGGTACTCCGTGAGCGCCGCCCGACCGCTCCGAAGGCGCTCAGCCCCGCAGGGCACAGCGCGGAGGGTCGTCCAGTGAGCACCGCGGCCCGCCTGGACAGCGCGCCTTGGGGCAGGCTGCGGCGACGGGAAAAACCGTCATGCGCCGGTCACAATGACCACCGCCCGACAGGCCCATAGCACAAAACCAGCGGAAAAGAGGACTTGACAGCCATCACTTATGCACAAAATTTGTGCTGCGGCGCGCAAAAGGGTCCGGCTCTGGAAAACCGTGAAGTCTTTGACACCCATCTTTGCAAGTTGTTGATTTCATTGGATATTGATTTCTGCTTTTTTTCCGGGCAGTTTAAACAAACCCTTGATTTTCAAGGGCTCCCGGCCCGTCAACACCATCTATCAACAAAGTTATCCACAGAAAACCTGAACAGTCGCGGAAGCGAAGTCAAATCAACAACTTACATCGCTTTCCTGCAGTTCGACTGAGGAACAACCGCTAACCATGGCTTTCTGGCCCAGTGTGATCGTGGCGACCCCGGCCCACAGCGGGGTGGGCGCCAGCCTGACTTACCGAAGTGAGTTGTTGCTCGCGCCGGGTGCGTTGGTGCGGGTGCCGCTGGGTTCGCGCGAGGTGCTGGGCGTGGTCTGGGACTGCCCGACCACACCGCCCGAAGGGCTGACCGAGGCGCAGACCAAGGCGGTGGCGGGCGTGCTCGACGGCCTGCCCCCGCTCAACGGATGCTGGCGGCAGTTGGTCCGCTTCGCCGCCCAGTACTACCAGCGCAGCCTGGGCGAGGTAGCGCTGGCCGCGCTGCCGCCGCAGTTGCGCGAGTTGGGCAATGACCAGCTCGCGCGCCGGCTCAAACGCCGCGCCAAGGCCGTGGCCAGCGCCACGCCGGCGGAGGAGGAAGCGGGCACCGCCCCGGTGCAGCCCGGCGGCCACGACCTGAGTGCCGAGCAGGCCGAAGCGCTGCAGGCCTTGGCGGCGGCCACCGCGCCGGTACTGCTGTACGGCGCCACCGGCAGCGGCAAGACCGAGGTGTACTTGCGCGCCACGCAGCAGGCACTGCAGGCGGGCGCCCACACCCAGGTGCTGGTGATGGTGCCCGAGATCAACCTCACGCCGCAGTTGGAGACGCGCTTTCGCGAGCGCTTCGAGCCCGCGTTCGGTGCCGGCTCGGTGGTCTGCCTGCACAGCGGCATGACGCCGGCGCAGCGCCTCTCAAGCTGGCTGGCGGCGCACACGGGCAGCGCGCGCATCGTGCTGGGCACGCGCATGGCGGTGTTCGCCAGCCTGCCGGGGCTGCGGCTGATCGTGGTGGACGAAGAGCACGACCCGAGCTACAAGAGCCAGGAGGGGGCGCGGTATTCGGCGCGGGATCTGGCGGTGTATCGGGCGAAGATCGAGAGTGAGGCTTTGGCCACTGACGGAACGGGTCTGCACGCGGACCCTCACCCCCGCCCTCTCCCAGAGGGAGAGGGCGTGAACACCCCTCGCTGCCAGGTGCTGCTGGGCTCGGCCACGCCTTCGCTGGAGAGCTGGCACGCGGCCGACCAGGGGCGTTATGTGCGGCTGGCGATGCCCGGGCGCATCGGCGGCGGGGCGCTGCCGCGCCTGCGCCTGGTGGACATGAACCACCAGCCCAAGGGCGCCGTGCTGGCGCCGCCGCTGGTGGCGGCCATGGGCGAGCGCATCGCGCGCGGCGAGCAGTGCCTGGTGCTGCTGAACCGCCGCGGCTACGCGCCGGTGCTGGCCTGCCACGACTGCGGCTGGAAAAGCGGTTGCCCACATTGCAGCGCCTACCGCGTGTTCCACAAGCTGGACCGCACCCTGCGCTGCCACCACTGCGGCTTCACCGAGCGCGTGCCGCGCGCCTGCCCGGACTGCGGCAACATCGACATCGCGCCGGTGGGCCGCGGCACCGAACAGATCGAAGAACAGCTCGCCGGCCTGCTGGCCGACGTGCGCCGGCCCGACGGCAGCCCGGCCCGGGTGGCGCGCATGGACGCGGACTCGACCCGCCTCAAGGGCAGCCTGGAAATGCAGCTCGCCGCGCTGCACAGCGGCGAGGTGGACGTGTTGGTGGGCACGCAGATGATCGCCAAGGGCCACGATTTCCGGCGCATTACCCTGGTGGCCGGCATCAACGCCGACTCGGCCCTGTTCGCCAGCGACTACCGAGCGCCCGAGCGCCTGTTTGCGCTGCTGATGCAGGCGGCGGGCCGCGCCGGGCGCGACGCGGCGCAGAGTGGCGCGAGCGAGATGTGGGTGCAGACCTGGTACCCGCAGCACCCGCTGTTTGCCACGCTCAAAAAACACGACTACCCGGCCTTCGCCGCCGAACAGCTGACCGAGCGCGAGCAGGCCGGCATGCCGCCCTACGGCTTTCAGGCCCTGCTGCGCGCCGACGCGCGCACCCAGCAGGCCGCGCAGGCGTTTCTGAACATCGCCGCCGAGCAGGCCACCGGCCTGCCGCTCCGCGACCAAATCACGCTCTACCCCGCCGTGCCGCTGACCATCCAGCGCGTGGCCAACGTGGAGCGCGCGCAGATGCTGGTGGAAAGCGCCTCGCGCGGCGCTCTGCAGCGCTTTCTGGCGGCCTGGCAGCCGGTGCTGCACGGTTGCCGCAGCGCGCCCGAGGCCAAGGGCCTGGTGCGCTGGGCGGTGGACGTGGACCCGCTGTCCATTTGAGGGAATCCCATGGCACGCAAATCCAAAGCGACACCCCAGCCGCCAGAACCCGAAGACGAAACCGAAGAACCGGGCTCGCCCGCGCCGCGCATGAAGATGAACACGCCCTGCGCGTGGGACGGCGACACGCTGGTGGTCAACATCCTGGGCACGCCGGCGGCCAAGCGCGACGCGATCGGCAAGACCAAGGGCCACCAGCTCAAGGTGAGCGTGACGGCCACGCCGGTGGCGGGCAAGGCCACCGATCACATGGTGAAGTTCCTGGCGGAAGAGTTCGACGTGCCGGCCAAGGCCATCACCGTGGTGTTCGGCCGCTTCAACGTCAACAAGCAGCTGCGCATCCTGGCGCCGAAGAAGATACCGGCGGTGCTGGCGAAAGTGCTGGAGGGCTGAGCCGTTCGCCACACACGCGGAACCCGCGCGGTGTCACGGGCGTTTCACGAACGGCGCCCAGAATCGTGGCTGTGCTCAATGTCCGACACACAACGGACGGCATACCCGGCCACCCTCGCGGTGGCCGATCCATTGGGGCCGGGCGGTAACAGCGCCGCTAGCCCACCGCACCAGCGCTCAGGTGCAGCCGACGGGTCAGCGCAAACCGGGCGAAATCGGCGTCGAAGCTCACCAGCTAGCCCCGGATGCGGTGGAACCGGCTCCGCCGGGCCACTCGCATCGCCCCCTGGGGGGTGACGGGCGCAGCCCGGCGCGGGGGGGTTACAAATCCATCACCTTGGTCCAGGCCGCGACGAAGTCTTTCACGAACTTCTTGCCCCCGTCGTTCTGCGCATACACCTCGGCGATGGCACGCAGCTGCGAGTTGGAACCGAAGGCCAGGTCCACACGGGTGGCCGTCCATTTCACGGCGCCGGTCTGGCGGTCGCGGCCCTCGTAGGCGTTGTCACCGGTCGGCTTCCAGGCGGTGGACATGTCCACCAGGTTGATGAAGAAGTCGTTCGTCAGTTGGCCCGGGCGCCTCGTGAACACCCCGTGCTGCGAGCCCCCAACGTTGGCGCCGAGCACGCGCAACCCGCCGACCAGCACCGTCATCTCAGGTGCGCTGAGCATGAGCAGTTGCGCCTTGTCGAGCAGCATCTCTTCGGGCGACACGCTGTAGGCGGCCTTGCGGTAGTTGCGGAAGCCGTCGGCCTGGGGTTCGAGCGCGGCGAACGATTCCACGTCGGTCTGTTCTTGCGTGGCGTCGGTGCGGCCGGGGGTGAACGGCAAATCCACCGGCTGGCCGGCGGCCTGGGCAGCGGCCTCCACGCCGGCGTTGCCGGCCAGCACGATCAGGTCCGCCAGCGACACTTTCTTGCCCCCGGTGGCGCCGGTGTTGAAGCCGCGCTGGATTTCCTCCAGCACGGCCAGCACCTTGGCCAACTGGGCCGGCTGGTTGGCCTCCCAGTCTTTCTGCGGGGCCAGGCGGACGCGGGCGCCGTTGCTGCCCCCGCGCCGGTCGGAGCCGCGGTAGGTGGAGGCCGAGGCCCAGGCGGTGGACACCAGCTCGCTCACGGCAAGGCCCGAGGCCAGCACGCGGGCCTTGAGCTCCTTCGCGTCGGCGGCGTCGATCAGCGGGTGGTCCACCGGCGGCACCGGGTCCTGCCAGATCAGGTCTTCGGCCGGCACTTCGGGGCCGAGGTACAAGGCCTTGGGGCCCATGTCGCGGTGGGTCAGCTTGAACCAGGCGCGGGCGTAGGCGTCGGCGAACTCGTCGGGGTGGGCCGCGAAGTGGCGCGAGATCTTCTCGTAGGCCGGGTCGAAGCGCAGCGAGAGGTCGGCCGTGGTCATCACGGGCGGGTGCTTCTTGCTCGGGTCGTGGGCGTCGACCACCATGTCCTCGGGCGCCACGTTCTTGGCGCGCCACTGAATGGCACCGGCCGCCGTGGTCATCTGTTCCCACTCATATTTGAAGAGCACCTTGAAGTAGCCCATGTCCCACTTCGTCGGGTTGGGTTTCCAGGCGCCTTCGAAGCCGCTGGTGGTGGCGTCGCCGCCCTTGCCTGTGCCATGCTGGTTGATCCAGCCCAGGCCCATTTCCTCGATGGGCGCGGCCTCGGGTTCGGGGCCGACCAGGGCCGCGTCACCGGCGCCGTGCATCTTGCCGAAGGTGTGGCCGCCGGCCACCAGGGCCACGGTTTCATGGTCGTTCATGGCCATGCGGGCGAAGGTCTCGCGCACGTCGCGGCCGCTGGCCACCGGATCGGGCTTGCCGTCCGGGCCCTGCGGGTTCACGTAGATCAGGCCCATCTGCACAGCGGCGAGCGGATTCTCCAGATTCCGCTCGCCGCTGTAGCGGCTGTTGGGTTTGTCGCTGGTGGCCAGCCACTCCTTTTCCGCGCCCCAGTAGATGTCCTCTTCGGGCGCCCAGATGTCGGCACGGCCACCGCCGAAACCGAAGGTCTTGAAGCCCATGGTTTCCATGGCCACGTTGCCGGCCAGGATGAACAGGTCGGCCCAGGAGATGGCGTTGCCGTACTTCTGCTTGATCGGCCAGAGCAGGCGGCGGGCCTTGTCGAGGTTGCCGTTGTCGGGCCAGCTGTTGAGCGGTGCGAAGCGCTGGTTGCCGGTGTTGGCGCCGCCGCGGCCGTCCGCCGTGCGGTAGGTGCCGGCGCTGTGCCAGGCCATGCGGATGAACAGGCCGCCGTAGTGGCCGTAGTCGGCCGGCCACCAGTCCTGGCTCTGGGTCATCAGCGCCGCCAGGTCTTTCTTGAGCGCGGCGTAGTCCAGCTTCTGGAAGGCCTCGGCGTAGTCGAAGTCCGGGTCCATCGGGTTGGACACCGGCTGGTGCTGGTGCAGGATGGACAGGTTCAGCTGGTTGGGCCACCAGTCGGCATTGGACTGGGCGCCGTGCGTGGCGCGCGCGCCGGCGGCGGCGTGGAAGGGGCATTGGGCTTCGGTTTGGGGGGTGCTCATGGTGTTCTCCTGTGGGTGGGCGGTTGACCGGAAAAGGGGGAAAAGGGGTTCAGAACGTGGCGGCCAGGGCCGCCAGGGCGTCCATCCAGTCGCGGTGAACCCAGGGGGTGGAGGCAGACGGTGCCATGACGGGACTCCTGTGCGTGTGAGGGAACCCATACCTTAGGGATGCCGGGTTGAAATGTCGACTCAATTGAACCAATAAATTCGATAGCCAACACCAATGGATCGATGCAGAACCTCACGGGGGCGTCTTCCCGCCCACAGGATGGAACTGTTCAAATGCGCGCGCACCCATGACCATGCCCCCAAGGAGGACAAAGATGACGATGACGGTGATGAAGCGGACCTGGCGCGCGCTGATGGCGCTGTGGCTGGCGGTGCTGCTGGCGGCCTGCGCCAGCGGCCCGAAGCTGGTTTCGCACGGGTTCAGCTTTGACGCGCTCAAGGACAAATGGGCTGAGTCCGTGGACCTGCTCGCCTACGCGTACGGGGATGGGTACCAGATGGTACGCAACGACATCGCAAACCCCCGCAGCTCGGTGTACGCAGGATTGTCGAAACTACCGCCTGGCACAGGCGTCAATGGCCCAATGCCGGTGGGTGAATTCCTTTTCGTCAAGTGGCGGGTGAAGGCCACTGGCGAGGTGCTGGAGCAACGCGTCGATTTGCGGAACAGGCTACCCAGGGACATGACCGACCACGAGCTGACCTTCGTGATCGACGGGCGGCAGCTGCATGTGTATGTCGTGACGCCTCGCCGCAAGAAGTCGTTCGATGAACCTCCGATTCTCAAGACTTGGCGATCCGAGTTCGCCCATGCGTACGAGATCTTCCCCACGATGCAGAAGCTTTGAGTGGAGAAGCCATGGGCACCTCACCTGTACGACTGCTCAGCGACGAAGAGATGGCGCGACTGCCTACCGCATGCGCTTCGATGGAGGCGGTGGGCAAAGCCGGCGCTTCCAGCCGTTTCAATTTCTTCGCAGCCTTCGATGGCACCAACAATCACAAAGGCAATCTCAAACTCTCGGGCGACCCCTATCAAACGAATGTCGCCAATTTGTTTGAACAGGCAGATCGTCAACGCTCCTCAACATTTGAATCGGCCTACTACCCAGGTGTCGGCACGGGCGGTTCCCAAGGCAATGTTTTCAACGCCGGCCTCAACCCCACTCCTGCCATCGACGCTGCGGCGGAAAAGGCCTACGCAGACTTCAGCCACGCCGCTCAGAGATACCTGCGAGACAACCCCGACGCCACCCCCGCCGACCTCGGCGCCTCCGTCACCGGTTTCAGCCGCGGCTGCACCTCGGCCGTGCGCTTCGCCCAGCTCGTCAACGAACGCGGCCTGGTGGCCCCCGACGGCGCCGTGGTCGCGAAGCCGGGCAGCGTGCCCATCACCGCGATGGCGCTGATGGACCCGGTAGCCACCGGCGTTCAGGGCGAGCTGGCCGTGCCGCCCAATGTCAAAGGCCAGGTGCTGGTGGTGCAGGCCGAGCAGGAAAACCGCAGCTGGTTCCGGCCACTGGACTACAGCGACGACCCACGCGTCGTCACCGTGCGCCATCCCGGCAACCACGTCGGCGTGGGCGGCGGCTACGACCGCAACGGCACCGCCGCGAATGTGCACGAGGGCATCACCGCCTACTTCCAGCGCCGAGGCCTGCCGCTGGCCGACGTGCCGCCCGAGCAGCGCCACGACCCCAGCCAGCGCCCCTGGCTGCGCACCGAGGCCTACCAGACCGCGCGCAATGGCGACGTGCTGACCGAGGACAACGGCAAACCCAAGGCGCGCTGGCCGCTGGACGACCCGGACCAGCCCCGGGTGCAGGTCAAACCGCCCATGTCCGAACAGCACAAGGCCTGGCTCCGGCAGGCCTACACCGAGCTGGCCCCCACGCTCAAGACCACCGGGCTGAGCCCCGAGCAGTGCCTGCAGGTGAGCGCGGCCTGCGTGGCCAGCGCCGCAGGGCACGACGGCTGGGGCCCGCCGCAGCGTTTTCTGGTGAGCAAGGACGGCGGGCGGGTCGCGGTGCAACACCAGAGCGGGCGCTTCGACGAGCTGAGGGTGGACGACTCGCTGCGAACCAGCGCCCAAAGCCATCTGGATCGTGCGCAGGAGGCCCGGGACACCGTGCCCGGACCACAGCAGGAACGTGCAGCACCGGTGCGCAGCGAGCAAGCGCTCGCGCGCTGATGCGCGGGCCGTTCGCGGCACCCCGAGACGAACCCGGGCTCAGGTCAGCAGGGACACGGCCCCGGAAAACGTCAGGAACGCCGCCGCCGTGGTCATCAGGATGATGCGGGCGATGCGCCCGTTGTCGGCGCCCAGGCGCTCGGCCAGCAGCGAGACATTGCTGGCGCTGGGCAGCGCCGCCACCAGCACCATCACCGTGAGCGCGAACGGATCGAGCGGCACGCCGATCTGGATCGCGCCCGTGCCCACCGCGAGCACCAGCAGCGGGTGCAGCAGCAGCTTCATCAGCGCCACGGGCACGTAGTCCGACAGCGGCATCGGGTGGTTGGACTGGATCTGCGAGCGCGCCAGCACCGCGCCGATGGTGAACAGCGCCACCGGCGAGGCCGCGTCGGCCAGCAGCCAGGCCGTCTTTTCCACCGGCCCGGGCAGGCTGAACCGCACGGCCGAGGCCACGGCGCCCAGGATGATGGCCCAGGGCATGGGATTGGCCACCACGCCGCGCAGGGCTTTTTTCGCAGCGTCCAGCATGGCGGCGGCGCCATGGCCCTCGCCCTCGTCGAGCCGCGAGAGCGCGATGCACAGCGAACTGGTGATCACCATGTCCACCACGATCAGCACGATCACCGGCCCCACGCTCTGCGGCCCCAGCAGCGCTGCCAGCAGCGGCACACCCATGAACCCGGTGTTGGGAAACGCCGCGACCAGCGCACCCAGCGACGCGTCGTTCCAGCGGATGCGGCGGTTCAGCGTCATGACGACGGCAAACCCCACCATCACCAGCGCACACAGCAGGTAGACGCCGGCCACCGACGCGTCCAGCAGCTGCGCGATCGGCGTGGTGGAGCCGAAGCGGTACAGCATGCAGGGCAGCGCGAAATACAGCACAAAGCCGTTGAGCCCGGGGATCGCCTCCAGCGGCAGCATGCGCCGGTGCGCCGCCACGAAGCCGCCCAGCACGAGCGCGAAAAAAGGGAAGGTGACGAGCAGGATGTTGAGCACGGTGGGCGATTGTCTCAGGCGGCTTCAAACCGACCGGGACCCAGGTACAAAGCGCTGAGCTTCCAGCGACAGGCCCCCAGTGGCCCGCACGGCGCAACCACCCCCACCCTGCCGGTATCATCCATGGCTTCGCCCGTCCCGCCCGCCTCCCGATCGCCCGCATGTCCCACGGCCTGAACCTTGCCCAACTCGACGCCGTGAACCACCTGGGTGGGCCTTGCCTGGTGCTGGCCGGCGCCGGTTCGGGCAAGACGCGGGTGATCACGCACAAGATCGGTCGGCTGATCCAGGCCGGGCTGGCGGCGGACCGCATCGCGGCCATCACCTTCACCAACAAGGCCGCGAGCGAAATGCGCGAGCGTGCTGGCCAGCTGGTGGGCCGCGACGCCAGGAAGGTGCTGATCTGCACTTTTCACGCGCTGGGCGTGCGCCTGCTGCGCGAAGACGGCACGGCGCTGGGCCTGAAGAAGCAGTTTTCCATCCTCGACACCGACGACATCACCAGCCTGCTCAAGGACTGCGGCGGCACCACCGACGCGGCCACGGCGCGTGGCTGGCAATGGACCATCAGCGCCTGGAAGAGCGCGGGCCTGAACTCGGCCCAGGCGCTGGCCGCCGCGAAGGACGAAGACGAGCGCGTCACCGCCACCATCATGGCGCGCTACGAAGAGCGCCTCACCGCCTACCAGAGCGTGGACTTCGACGACCTGATCAGCCTGCCGCTCAAGCTGCTGAGCGAACACGCCGACGTGCGCGAGCGCTGGCAGCAGAAGATGGGCCACGTGCTGGTGGACGAGTACCAGGACACCAACGCCACGCAGTACGAGCTCTTGAAACTGCTGGTGGGCGAGCGCGCGCGCTTCACCGCCGTGGGCGACGATGACCAGTCGATCTACGGCTGGCGCGGCGCCACGCTGGACAACCTCAAACGCCTGCCGCAGGACTTTCCCGAGCTCAAGGTCATCAAGCTGGAGCAGAACTACCGCTCCACCAGCGCCATCCTGCGCGCGGCCAACAACGTGATCGGGCCCAACCCCAAGCTGTTTCCCAAGACGCTGTGGAGCGATCTGGGCGAGGGCGAGCCGGTGCGCGTGGTCGATGCCGACAATGAGGAGCACGAGGCCGAACGCGCGGTGGCGCGCATCCAGAGCCTGCAGGCCAGCTCGCAGCACAAGGAGTGGCGCGACTTCGCCATCCTCTACCGCGCCAACCACATGGCGCGTTCGTTCGAGCAGTCGCTGCGCCGCGCCAACATTCCCTACAAGGTCTCGGGCGGCCAGAGCTTTTTCGACAAGGCCGAGATCCGCGATCTCTGTGCCTGGCTGCGCCTGCTGGTGAACAACAACGACGACCCGGCCTTCCTGCGCTCGGCCACCACGCCCAAGCGCGGCATCGGCCACACCACGCTGCAGGGGCTGGGCAACTTCGCCACGCAGTACAAGCTGAGCCTGTTCGAGGCGCTGTTCGCGAACTCGCTGGGCACCGCCCTGCCCGCGCGCGCCGTGGCCACGCTGCACGAGTTCGGCCGCGCGGTGAACGACCTCGAATACCGCGCCAGACACACGGTGGGCCACGAGGCGGCGCGCGCCTTCCTCACCGAGTGGTTGAAAGACATCGCCTACGAAAAGCACCTCTACGACAGCGAGGACAACGAGAAGGTCGCGGCCGCGCGCTGGACCAACGTGATGGACTTCTGCGACTGGGTGGCCGGGCGCTGTGGCGGCAAGATCGAAGACGACGCCGGCATCCAGACCGAAACCGAACGCAAAACGCTGCTGGAGGTGGTGCAGACCATCGCGCTGATCTCGACGCTCAGCGAGCGCGAGAAAGACCAGAACGTGGTGACGCTCTCCACCCTGCACGCCTCCAAAGGCCTGGAGTGGCCGCATGTGATGCTGGTCGGCGTGAACGAAGGCCTGCTGCCGTTCAAGATGGACGAAGAGCCCGGCCAGAGCGACGCGGCGGTCGAGAACATGGCACAGCGCCTGCAGGAAGAGCGCCGCCTGATGTACGTGGGCATCACGCGCGCGCAGCGCACCCTGGCCGTGAGCTGGCTCAAGCGCCGCAAGAAGGGCCGCGAGAGCATTCCCGGCCAGGCCAGCCGCTTCATCAAGGAAATGGCGCTGGACCAGAACACCGTCAAGGAAGACCCGCGCGAAAAGCTGCGCGCCCTGCGCGCCGAGTTCGCCCAGCGCGCCACCGAACAGGCCGCACAGAAAGCGGCCGAGACGCCATGAAGCAGCCACCGAAATCCCTTCGCGCCGGGCTCTGCCTGCTCGGCTTGGCCCTGGCCTGGGCAACGCCGACCGCCGCGCAGACCCCGCCCGCCCAGCCCGCCAGCGCGGCCACCACCTGCCCGAGCCTGGACGAGGACCCGGCCCGGCTCCATGGCCTGTGGCAGTTGGCCCTGTGGCTGCCCGATGGCAGCGAAGCGGCGCCGGTGTCCACCGGCGCCCTGCTGTTCGAACGCCACCCCGACTACCCGGGCAGCGTGCGCGGCAACCTCAAGCGCTCCACCGAGGGCCACGACGTGCTGGCGCTGGTGGCGGGCGACGTGAGCGAAGGCGTGTTCAACCTCGACGAATCGAGCGACGGCGTGCTCATGGACGCCGTCTGGACCGGCACCCCGCAAGACTGCGGACAGCTGATCCGCGGCACACGCCGGCCGGCCGAAGGCCGCGCGCCAGGCGTGCCCGTGCTGCAATTTTCATTGCACAAGACCCCCAGCACACGCTGATCTCCCGCCGGTGGGCGGGATGCGGGGCGGCGCCCACACGCCCCACGGAAAACGCTATGAGATCAATAGCCAGTTCCTATTGAGAACGGTCAACGGGTTGACCCCGGTCAAACAACACCCGGGTTTACCCCCATAGAGTGGGTCCGTCACAAGCGAACGTCTGCGGACAGACACACCGCCACCTCTGCCGTGACTCTTCTGACACTCTGCAAAGGAAATACCTTGAAAACCACGACATCACTCCCGTCGGCCATGTGCGCATGGGCCATCGCAGCGATCCTGGTCAGCAACTCCGCCATCGCGCAAAACACCGAACCGGTGTCCCCCGTTCCCGCCCCCAAGGCGGTGAATCCCGCCGCCGTGGAACTTGGCAAGAAGCTGTTTTTTGATCCGCGGCTGTCCAAGTCCGGCTTCATCTCGTGCAACTCGTGCCACAACCTGAGCCTGGGCGGCACCGACAACCTGAAGACCTCCATCGGCCACCACTGGCAGCAGGGCCCCATCAACTCGCCCACGGTGCTGAACTCGCGCCTGAACCTCGCGCAGTTCTGGGACGGCCGCGCCAAGGACCTGAAAGAACAGGCCGGCGGCCCGATCGCCAACCCGGGCGAAATGGCCTTCACGCACGAGCTCGCCATCGAGACGCTGAAATCCATCCCCGGCTACGTGGAAGAGTTCAAACAGGTCTTCAAGACCGATCGGCTCAGCATCGACGAAGTGACCACCGCCATCGCCGCGTTCGAGGAAACCCTGGTGACGCCGAACTCGCGCTTCGACCAGTGGCTCGACGGCGACAAGAAGGCGCTGACCAAGGACGAACTCGCCGGCTACCAGCTCTTCAAGGACAGCGGCTGCGTGGCCTGCCACAACGGCCCCAACCTGGGCGGCAACTCGTTCCAGAAAATGGGACTGGTGCAGGCCTACAAGACGGCCAGCACCGCCGAAGGCCGCAAGGGCGTGACCGGCAAGGACGCCGACCGCCTGAACTTCAAGGTCCCGACGCTGCGCAACGTGGAACTGACCTACCCCTACTTCCACGACGGTGAAGCCGCCACGCTGACCTCTGCTGTGGACCTGATGGGCCGCCTGCAGCTGGGCCGCGAGTTCAGCAGGGAAGAAAACGCCCGGATCGTGGCCTTCCTCAAGACCCTGACCGGCCAGCAGCCGCAGATCGCCCTGCCGATCATGCCGCCCTCGACCGACAAGACGCCCAAGCCCCGGCCGTTCAACTGAACGGCCGGGCACGCCTCCCCACCGGCCGAACGCGCGGCCACGCATCGGAGGGCGGCGGGGTGTGGGGACAAGGGCCCTGATGGCGGCGCCTGTTCACCTCGGGCGCGCGCTGTCACAATCGCGCTTCGTTGAGAGAAAGGCCCCACAACATGTTTCGCTCCCTGTTGAAATCGAAAATCCACCGGGTCGCGGTCACGCACTGCGAACTGCACTACGAAGGCTCATGCGCCATCGACGAAAACCTGCTGGAAGCGGCCAACATCGTCGAAAACGAACAGATCCACATCTGGAACATCAACAACGGTGAGCGCTTCACCACCTACGCGATCAAGGGCCAGCGCGGCACCGGCATGATTTCCGTGAACGGATCGGCCGCACGCCGCGCCGCCGTGGGCGACCTGATCATCATCGCCGCCTTCGCCCAGGTGCACGAAGACCAGGTGGCCACGCACAAGCCGCAGCTGGTGTTCGTGGACGAAGCCAACCGCCAGATGGAACTGCGCCACGCGGTACCGACCCAGCAACTCTGAGGGTACGCAAGCGCGCCCACCAGGGCCACGCAGGCGGCCCGCCGTCAGGGTCGGCCCGGGCAACAAAAAAGCCGCTGTTTTCACAGCGGCTTTTCCTTGTATTTGGTGGCCTGGGACGGAATCGAACCATCGACACGCGGATTTTCAATCCGCTGCTCTACCAACTGAGCTACCGGGCCAAAGAGAAGCGGAAGTATAGCAGCTTCGACGGCCGATTTTTCCGCTACGGGCCACTCAGAGCGCGCCGCGTTTGCTGCGGGCCAGGTCCACGCCGAGCTGCTTGAGCTTGCGGTAGAGGTGGGTGCGTTCCAGACCGGTCTTTTCGGCCACGCGGGTCATGGAGCCGGACTCCTTGGCCAGGTGGTATTCGAAATAGGCCTTCTCGAACTCGTCGCGCGACTCGCGCAGCGGGCCTTCAAGGTTGAACGAGCGCATGGACTGCGGGCCCATGTCCATTGCCACCGGTTCAGGCAGGCTACCGCCGGTCATGGCGACTTCCACCGTGAGATCGGCCACGGGCAGGCCGCCGTTCTTGATGGGCGCTGCCATCAGACTGGGCTTGGCCACGGCCTTGTTCAACCCCAGGTCCACCGCCTTGAGCAGTTTTTGCAGGGTGATGGGTTTTTCCAGGAAAGCGGTGGCGCCGATGCGCGTGGCTTCGACGGCGGTGTCGATGGTCGCGTGGCCACTCATCATGATCACCGGCATGGAGAGCAGCCCGGTGCTGGCCCATTCCTTGAGCAGGGTCACGCCGTCGGTGTCGGGCATCCAGATGTCGAGCAGCACCAGATCGGGCCGCAACATGGCGCGCACGGAACGTGCCTGGGCGGCGTTTTCGGCAAGTTCGACCGTGTGTCCCTCATCGTTGAGGATCTCCGAAAGCAGGTCCCGGATCCCCAGTTCATCGTCTACGACCAAAATAGTTGCCATGGCTTGCAGTGTGCCCCTCAGTACATGTTGTCAATTCGCAACTGCGAATGATAACGACACTTGCGCGCCCTCCACCTTGCCGTCGATCAACAGATTGGACAAGTCGACCCGGCCCCCGTGCTCGTCCATCATTTTCTTGACCACGGCCAGGCCCAGCCCGGTGCCCTTGACCTTGGTGGTCACGTAGGGTTCGAAGGCGCGCTTGAGGATGTGTTCGGCGAATCCGGGGCCGCGGTCCACCACGGACAGGCGCACCCAGTTGCCCTTGTCGGACAGGCGGGTGCGCAGCAGCACCTCGGCGCCGGGGTGGCCAGCCATGGCGTCCTGCGCGTTCTGCACCAGGTTGTGCAGCATCTGGCGCACCTGCTGGGGGTCGGCCAGCACCGGCGGACAGTCGGGAGACAGCTCGTGCCGCACCGGCACGGCGGCGTGGTCGTAGAGGCTCAGGATGTCGCGCACCAGCGCATTGAGGTCGGTTCGGGTGAGCTGGGCCGCGGGCAGGCGCGCGTAGTCGCGGAACTCGTTGACCAGGCGTTTCATGGCATCGACCTGGTCGACGATGGTGCGCACCGACTTGTTCAGGATCGCCTGCTCGGGCGGCTGCACCTTGCCTTCGAGTTTCATGGCCAGGCGCTCGGCCGACAGCTGGATCGGGGTGAGCGGGTTCTTGATCTCGTGCGCCAGGCGGCGCGCCACCTCGCCCCAGGCCTGCGAGCGCTGCGCCGACACCATTTCGGAGACATCGTCGAACACCAGCAGGCGCTCGTTGTTCGGCAGCAGGGCGCCGCGGGCGATGAGGGTGATGCCTTCGTCGAAAGGCGTGGCGCCGTCGGCCCGGAGTTCGAACGACTGCTGCCAGTAACCGCCTTCGTGCGGGGTCTGCTCGGACAGGAAGCGCTCGAACTGCTGCAGCACACCCGAGGCAAAGGGCTCCAGCCCGGGCACGTCGACCAGCGGGGTGCCCAGGTGCAGGGCCAAAGGCGTGTGCAGGATGCGCTCGGCGCCGGGGTTGACGCTGTGCACCCGCCCTTCTTCGTCCAGCACCACCACGCCCGCGGTGAGGTTGTCCAGGATGGTCTGCAGGTTGCCGCGCGCCGCGTCGACCTGCGCCATGCTGCGCTGCACGTCGGCGCGCGCGTCCGACAGGTCCTGCGTCATGCGGGCAAAGGTCCGGGTGAGTCCGGCGAGTTCGTCGCGCGCGGCCAGCGAGCGCTTGGGGGAGAGGTCACCCGCCGCCACTTCGCGCATGCCTTCGGCCAGCACCAGCAGCGGACGCACCAGCTGGTTGCCCAGCAGCACCGCCAGCAGCACCGCGCCGAACACCGCCAGGAACAGGGCCAGCGTGAGCGTGCCGATGTACATGCGGCGCAGGCCCTGGCGGGCCAGCGCCCGCTCCTGGTATTCCCGGTTGGCCTGTTGCACCGCCAGGGCATCGGTCACCAGAGCGGCCGCCAGCGGCACCACCACCTGCAGGTAGCGCGGCTCGGCATCGAAGCCAAACCCCGGTGAACTGACCAGGGCCAGCACCTTGATGCGGGCGCGCCCCGCGGCCAGCACGGCTTCGAGCTCGCCGTCGCCGCCCTCTTCCAGGCCTTCGATCTGCGCGGCCACACGCACCGTGCGCAGGTTGCGCAACTGCGCGAGGCTGGGGCGCTCGGGGTTGATGTCGAAGCGCGATTCCCCCGAACTGGCCAGCGCCTGGCCCGAAGCGCCCCACAGCACCAGGTCGCTGGCCCCGAGCTGCTCGCGCAGGCGCTCCAGCGCCAGCACGGACGAGGCGTTGGGGGTACGCGCCAGGCCTTCGGCGGCCATGCGGGTCTTGCTGCTGAGATCGGCGGTCAGCGTGTCGAGCGCGGTGCGCCCCAGGTTCAGGCCCGCGTTGAGCGCGGACTCCACGCGCACGTCGAACCAGCTTTCGATGGAGCGCGAGACGAACTGGTAGGACACGGTGTAGATCAGCAGCCCGGGCAACACCCCCACCAGCCCGATGATGCCGGCGAGCTTGACCAGCAGCCTGCTGCCGAACTTGCCGCGCTTGAACCGCATCGCCAGCCGCACGGCCAGCCACAGGATGATCAGCAGCAGCACGGCGGCCACGGCCGCGTTGATCCCCACCAGCCAGGCGAAGTTCTGTTCGTACAGCGCCCGGTTGCGGGTGGCCAGCGTGAGCAGGAACAGCAGCACCATGCCCACCCCGGCCATGAACACCAGCGCCGCGGCGAACGCCCAGCGCGCCGGGGCGGTGCGTTTCTTGTGTGGATGGGTGTCGCTGGGGCTCACGGTGCGATGCGCTCCACGGTCAGCGCTGGGGCTCGGTCACGTCGGCTTCGTCTTTGTCAGGCAGCGGTTCGGCGGGTTTTTCGGCTTCGACGTGTTCCGGCACGCGGAGTTCGCGCTGCAGCTCCACCGTCCAGTCGGGCTGGTTCACCATGCCGATCTGGAACGGGCGCGGCAGCAGCGACAGGTCCAGCCGGAACGCCAGTTCGACGCGGTGGGCGCTGTCGGCCTGGGGGCCGTCGGCGATGCGCCAGCGCGAGATCCGCCCCACACCGGCCAGCGCATCGGCCAGGGTGGCGTAGTTCTGGTGCAAGGCGTACTGCAGCCCCGCCCCGCCGCTGTCGGCACCCGCGTCGTTGGACAGGCTCAGACGCCAGCGCCGCGTGAGCGGCTGGTAGGCCAGGCGCAGCGTGCGCACCGCGCTGGACACGCGCTTGTCGGTCCAGTACCAGCGCTTGCGGTACACGTCGGCCTGCCAGACGAAATACAGCGGCACCGATTTCTGCAGGGCGTCTTCGACCGCGTGCGCCGGCGACAGCCCCAGCCGGGCCGACAGAAACAGGCCGTCGGCGGTGCGCTGCAGGGCCAGCTGCAGCGTCTCGGGTTCGCGGGCATGGGCCGACCAGGGCAGCAACAAGGCCATCCAGGACGCGCAGATGAGCGCTCGCAGCCAGTGCCACACAGGGAGGGTCGGAAATGAGGTGTTCAGCGCGGGTTCAAGGCCGGGCCTTGTCGATGCGGGCGTAAAAGAATCCGTCGTATCCACCCGGAGCATTGTCGTTGAACTCCCCATCGGCAATGACCGTTCCCGGCAGCAAATGACCCGGTGACGCCTGCAGGACGGCGTCGGTGTGGCGCCCAAGGAACGCCTGGACCTGATCGGCCCCTTCGGCACGAAACACCGAGCAGGTGCAATACAGCAATCGCCCGCCCGGCTTGAGCAGCGGCCACAAGGCGTCGAGCAGCTGGCGCTGGATGGCCACCAGTGTGTCCACGTCGGCCGCACGGCGCAACCAGCGCACGTCGGGGTGGCGCCGCACGATGCCCGAGGCGGTGCACGGGGCGTCGAGCAGGATGGCGTCAAACGGCTGGCCATCCCACCAGGCGGCGGGCTGGCCGGCGTCGGCGCACTGCACCTCGGCGCTCAGGCCCAGGCGGTGCAGGTTGTCGTGAATGCGCACGCAGCGGCGCGCGTCCACGTCCAGCGCCAGCAGGTTCAGCTCGGCGCGCTCCAGCAGGTGGGCGGTCTTGCCGCCGGGGGCGGCGCAGGCGTCGAGCACGCGGTCGGCCGCGGTCCACCCGCGCCCGGCGAGCAGCAAGCCCGCGGCCATCTGCGCCGCGCCGTCCTGCACCGAACAATGGCCCTGGCTGAAACCGGGCAGGCGCTCGACGGGCTGCGGCGCATCCAGCACCAGGCCGTCCTCACCGATGGCGCGGGCGCTCAGGCCCATGGCTTGCAGCGCCTGCAGGCAATCGGCCCGGCGGGTGCGGCGGCGGTTGACGCGCAAGACCATCGGGCCGGGCTGGTTGTTGGCCGCCAGGATGGCCTGCCACTGCCCGGGGTGGTCGCGCTGCAGCTGCTCGATCCACCAGGCGGGGTGGTTCCAGCGCGCCACCGGCTGGCCGGCCACGTCGCCCAACAGGGCATCCCTCTCCCGCAGAAAGCGCCGCAGGCAGGCGTTGATGAAAGCCGCCTGGCGGTGGGTGTTGCGGTCCTGCCGGGCAGCGTCCACCGCCTGGTTCACCACGGTGTGGGGAGCGTATTGCAGGCCCGTCCGTTGGGGCACCCCTTCGGCATCGTCGGGCTCTTCGGGCAGGAGCAGGGCCACGGCGCTGTGGAGCAGGGCCTGCACCGCGGCGTCGGGTTTGCGCTGCACCAGCCGGGCCACCAGCGCACGCGCGCTGCCCAGATGGCGCAACACATGGAAAGTGAGCGCCTGCACTCCAGGGCGCAGAGCCGCGTTGACCTGCGGCAGCACGTCGCTGAGCGAACGCCCCTGCTCCACCGCGAGCACGCAGAGCGCGGTCTGGTGCAGTTGCGTGGCCAGGCTGGGCGCGAGCCGGGGCGCGCTGCCCTGGTCAGAGGTTGTGGACGGGGAGTTGGGGGTTGGGTGGCTCACATGGGCATCCATGTTGGGGTGTGCGGAGTGTGGGGCCAATGGCCTTCCACCCACCGTCACGGGGTCAAATCAGGGTCCACCCCGGGTCGTCGCCGGGGTTGCTGGCAGGAGGGGGTGGCGCCTCGCTGGCCGGCGGGGGCTCATCGTCGCGGGTCAGCGGCAGCGGGCCCATGGCCCGGCCGTAGATGTGGTGGATGCGCTGCTCCAGCGTGGGGTGCGAATCGAGCCAGTGGGCCACGGCGCCGGATTCGTTGGCCACCAGCAGCATGTGCTGCACCATGGAGCCCACGCGCCGCGACACCACGCCTTCGCGCTGCTGGCTCATGATCTTGCGCAGCACGCCACCCAGGCCGTCGCGGCTGCGGGTCCACTGCACGGCGCGGGCATCGGCCAGGTATTCGCGCTGGCGCGACACCGCGGCCTGCAGCGCATGGCCGGCGAGCCAGCCCAGCCAGCCCGCGGCCATGATGGCCAGACCGATCAGGGCCAGGGCCATGCGGCGGTCTTTTTCGTCCGGCTCCACCAGTTGCCGCCCCATGCGGTACAGCATTTCCAGCCCGAACACCATGCCGATGAGCCGCATGTTGAGCCGGGTATCGCCTTCGCCGATGTGGCTGAACTCGTGCGCCACCAGGCCCTGAAGCTCCTCGCGCGTGAGGTGTTCCAGCGCACCGCGGGTGACGGCCACGACGGCGTCGTCCTCGTCCCAGCCGGCGGCAAAGGCGTTGATGCCCTGATCGCGCGCGACCACCATCGCCAGCGGACGCTTCATGCCCGACGAGATCGACATCTCGTCGACGATGTTGGAGAAGCGCTGCTCGTCAAAATCGCCCGAGGGCTGGGCCGGGCGCGCGCCCATCTGTTCGGCCAGCCGCTGCCCGCCACCGCTGGCCAGGCGCGAGGTTTCCACCCACCAGCCCCCCAGCACGAACAGCAGCACCACTGCGGTGTTGACCGCGAAATAGTGGCGCGGGTAGCTCATGTCGCCGGGTACCCAGAAACCCCAGGTCAGGCCCCAGGCCAGCGCCAGCGCGGCGTTGATCGCCAGCACCAGCAGCAGCACGGTGAGCACGAAGGCGAGCAGCAGCTTGCGGGTCTCACCGCGCGCGTCGCGCTGAAATTCAAAGAACCGCACGGCGGCGCCCGGCGCAGAAGGGCCTCAAAAAGCGACCTTCACCGCCTGGCGCTCGACGTCGCTGGTGGTGGACTCCAGCATGGACTGGGGCTGGAAGTTGAACAACCGCGCCACGATCAGGGTGGGGAACTGCGCGGCCGCGTCGTTGAACTCCAGCACGTTGTCGTTGTACGCCTGGCGCGCGAAACCGATCCGGTTCTCGGTGCTGGACAACTCCTCGCTGAGCTCGCGCATGGTCTGGTCGGCCTTGAGATCGGGGTAGGCCTCGACCACGGCGAACAGGCGCCCGAGGGCCCCACCCAGCACCTGCTCGGCACCACTCAGCGCACCGAGCGCACCGGCATTGAGCGGGCTGCCCGCGGCCGTCTGCTCGGCGGCCTTGGCCTGGTTGCGGGCCGCGACCACGGCCTCCAGCGTCTGCGCCTCGTGGGCCAGGTACTTGCGCGCGACCTCCACCAGGTTGGGGATCAGGTCGTAGCGGCGCTTGAGCTGCACATCGATCTGGCCAAAGGCGTTGGCGATCGCGTTTTTCAGGCGCACCAACCGGTTGTAGGCCCCCACGGCCCAGAAGAACACCAGCAGGCCCAAGACCAGCAACACCCACAGCGTGGCAGACATGTTCTCAACTCCTTGTATCGGACATCCAGTACCCACCGGACCGGGCAGCCCTGCACCGGCACCTGCCCGCAGAGGGCGCCCGCAATATACCCCAGCCCTTTGCGCAAGCCCCCTGGCCGAAGACAGGCGCCCAGAAAAAAGCCCCCGGTCGGATGACCGGGGGCTTTTTAGGAGCGGCCGGCGGGCCGGCCCTGGGCGGGTTGCGCCCTATTCGGCGGATTCGCTCGGGCTGGACGTGTCGGCCTGATCGGCCGCCAGCGACAGCGCATCGGCTTCGGCGATGGCGCGACGCTCTTCGTCGTCCATCTTTTCCTTGACCTTGCGCGCCTCGTGGTAGGCCATGCCGGTACCGGCCGGGATCAAACGACCCACGATCACGTTTTCCTTCAGACCACGCAGCTCGTCGCGCTTGCCCATGATGGCCGCTTCGGTGAGCACGCGGGTGGTTTCCTGGAAGGAAGCCGCCGAGATGAACGAGTCGGTGGACAACGAGGCCTTGGTGATACCCAGCAGCACGTTGCTGTAGACCGCGGGCAGCTTGCCCTCGGCGCGCAGCGCGTCGTTGGTGTTGAGGATCTCGGAACGCTCGACCTGCTCACCGGCGATGTAGTTCGAATCGCCCACGCTCTCGACGACCACGCGGCGCAGCATCTGGCGCACGATCACTTCAATGTGCTTGTCGTTGATCTTCACGCCCTGCAGGCGGTACACGTCCTGCACCTCGTCCACGATGTAGCGCGACAGCTCTTCGATGCCCAGCAGGCGCAGGATGTCCTGCGGATCGGCCGGGCCGTCCACCACGCTCTCGCCCTTGTTGACCACCTGGCCTTCGTGCACCAGGATGTTCTTTTCCTTGGGGATGAGCTCGTCCCAGATCTTGCCTTCCGGATCGGTGATCTGCAGGCGGACCTTGCCCTTGGTTTCCTTGCCGAACGACACCGTACCGGTCATCTCGGCCAGCATGCCCTTGTCCTTCGGGCTGCGGGCTTCGAACAGCTCGGCCACCCGCGGCAGACCGCCGGTGATGTCGCGCGTCTTCTGGCCTTCGACCGGGATGCGGGCCAGCACGTGGCCGGGGCCGACGTCCTGACCGTCGCGCACTTCCAGCAGCGCGCCGATCTGGAAGCCCACCGTCACCGAGTGGTCGGTGCCCGGGATCTTCACTTCGTTGCCCTGGGCGTCGAGCAGCTTGACCAGGGGGCGCACCACCTTGGTCGAACCGCGGTGCTTCGGATCGATCACCACCAGCGAGGACAGGCCGGTCACGTCGTTGACCTGCTTGGCCACCGTCAGACCTTCTTCCACGTTCTCGAACTTCACCTGACCGGCGAATTCCGTGATGATGGGTCGGGTCAGCGGGTCCCAGTTGGCGAGGATGGCACCGGCCTTGATCTGCTGGTCGGCCTTGACCGCCAGGATCGCGCCGTACGGCACCTTGTGGCGCTCACGCTCGCGACCGATTTCGTCGTGGATGATGATCTCGCCGGAACGCGCGATCACCACCAGCTCGCCCTTGGTGTTGGTCACGTAACGCATGGTCGCGTTGAAACCAATGGAACCGCTGGACTTGGCTTCCACGCTGGAGGCCACGGCCGCACGCGACGCCGCACCACCGATGTGGAAGGTGCGCATGGTCAGCTGCGTGCCGGGTTCACCGATGGACTGGGCGGCGATCACACCGACGGCTTCGCCGATGTTCACCAGGCCGCCACGGCCCAGGTCGCGGCCATAGCACTTGGCGCAGATGCCGAAGCGGGTTTCGCAGGTCAGTGCGGTGCGCACCTTCACCTCGTCCACGCCAGCGGCTTCCAGATCGTCGAGCATGTCCTCGTCCAGCAGGGTGCCGGCCGGCAGCAGAACCGCGCGGGTCTCGGGGTGGATCACTTCCTCGGCCGTGGTGCGGCCCAGGATGCGGTCGCGCAGCGACTCGATCACCTCACCGCCCTCGACGATGGCGCGCATCAGCGTGCCATTGGTCGTGCCGCAGTCCTGGCTGTTGACCACCAGATCCTGCGTCACGTCCACCAGACGGCGGGTCAGGTAACCCGAGTTGGCGGTCTTCAGCGCCGTGTCGGCCAGACCCTTACGGGCGCCGTGCGTGGAGATGAAGTACTGCAACACGTTCAGACCTTCACGGAAGTTCGCCGTGATGGGGGTCTCGATGATGGAGCCGTCCGGCTTGGCCATCAGGCCGCGCATGCCGGCGAGCTGGCGGATCTGGGCCGCGCTACCGCGGGCACCGGAGTCGGCCATCATGTAGATGGAGTTGAACGACTCCTGGTCGACTTCCTTGCCGTGGCGGTCGGTGGTCTTCTGCTTGGCCAGCTGGGCCATCATGACCTTGGAGATCTCGTCACCGGCCTTGCCCCAGATGTCCACCACCTTGTTGTAGCGCTCGCCCGCGGTCACCAGACCGGAGGCGTACTGCTGGGCGATTTCCTTCACTTCCTTCTCGGCGCGGTCGATGATGGCCGGCTTTTCCTTGGGCACCAGCATGTCGTCCACCGCGATCGAGATACCGGCGCGGGTGGCCAGACGGAAGCCGTTCTGCAGCAGCTTGTCGGCGAACACGACCGTCTCCTTCAGCCCGCACTTGCGGAACGAGCTGTTGATCAGGCGCGAGATTTCCTTCTTCTTGAGCGCCTTGTTCAGCACCTCAAAAGGCAGGCCCTTGGGCAGGATTTCCGACAGCAGCGCACGGCCCACGGTCGTGTCCACCAGCGAGGTGCTGGGCACGAATTCGCCGGTTTCCTTGTTCTTGGCCCACTCGGTCAGGCGCACGCTGATCTTGGCGGTGATTTCCACCACGCCGTTGTCCAGGGCGCGCTGCAGCTCCAGCAGGTCGGCAAAGATCATGCCTTCGCCCTTGCCGTTGATGCGCTCGCGGGTCGCGTAGTACAGACCCAGCACCACGTCCTGCGAGGGCACGATGGAGGGTTCGCCGTTGGCCGGGAACAGGATGTTGTTCGAGGCCAGCATCAGGGTGCGGGCTTCGAGCTGGGCTTCCACCGACAGCGGCACGTGCACGGCCATCTGGTCACCGTCGAAGTCGGCGTTGAAGGCCGCGCAGACGAGGGGGTGCAGCTGGATCGCCTTGCCTTCGATCAGGATGGGCTCAAAAGCCTGGATGCCCAGGCGGTGCAGCGTCGGTGCGCGGTTCAGCATCACCGGGTGCTCTTTGATCACCTCTTCCAGGATGTCCCACACCACCGGCGTGCCGGCTTCGACTTCCTTCTTCGCGGCCTTGATGGTGGTCGCGATGCCCATGGCTTCCAGGCGCGAGAAGATGAAAGGCTTGAACAGCTCCAGGGCCATCAGCTTGGGCAGGCCGCACTGGTGCAGCTTGAGCGTCGGGCCGACCACGATGACCGAACGGCCCGAGTAGTCAACGCGCTTGCCCAGCAGGTTCTGGCGGAAGCGGCCGCTCTTGCCCTTGATCATGTCGGCCAGCGACTTCAGGGCGCGCTTGTTGGCGCCCGTCATGGCCTTGCCACGGCGGCCGTTGTCCAGCAGCGAGTCCACGGCTTCCTGCAGCATGCGCTTTTCGTTGCGCGCGATGATTTCAGGGGCCTTCAATTCCAGCAGACGGCGCAGACGGCTGTTGCGGTTGATGACGCGGCGGTACAGGTCGTTCAGGTCGGAGGTCGCGAAGCGGCCGCCGTCCAGGGGCACCAGCGGACGCAGGTCCGGCGGCAGCACGGGCAGCACGTCCAGCACCATCCACTCGGGCTTGATGCCCGACTTCTTGAAGGCTTCCAGCACCTTGAGGCGCTTGGCGTTCTTCTTGATCTTGAGCTCGGAGCCGGTCAAGTCGTTGCGCAGCTTCTCGATCTCGATGTCGAGGTCGATGGCCTGCAGCAGTTCCTTGATGCCCTCGGCGCCCATCTTGGCGATGAACTCGTCGCCGTACTCCTTACGCTTGGCGTCGTAGTCGTCCTCCGACATGATCGCGAACTTCTTTAGCGGGGTCATGCCCGGATCGACGATCACATAGGCTTCGAAGTACAGCACGCGCTCGATGTCGCGCAGCGTCATGTCCAGGATCAGGCCCAGACGCGACGGCAGCGACTTCAGGAACCAGATGTGGGCGCAGGGCGCGGCCAGGTCGATGTGGCCCATGCGCTCGCGGCGCACCTTGGTCTGCGTGACTTCAACGCCGCACTTCTCGCAGATCACGCCGCGGTGCTTGAGGCGCTTGTACTTGCCGCACAGGCATTCGTAGTCCTTGATCGGACCGAAGATCTTGGCGCAGAACAGGCCGTCGCGTTCCGGCTTGAAGGTGCGGTAGTTGATGGTCTCGGGCTTCTTGACTTCGCCGAAAGACCACGAGCGGATTTTTTCCGGCGAGGCCAGGCCGATGCGGATCGCATCGAAGTGCTCGTCGGGCGTGAACTGCTTGAACAGGTCGAGTAATGATTTCATGGGTTCAATCCTTGTCTTGCCGGCGAATTAGGAGCGTTCCAACTCGATGTCGATACCGAGCGAGCGAATTTCCTTGACCAGCACGTTGAACGACTCGGGCATGCCCGCGTCGATCGAGTGCTCGCCCTTGACGATGCTTTCGTACACCTTGGTGCGGCCCTGCACGTCGTCGGACTTGACGGTGAGCATTTCCTGCAGGATGTAGGAAGCGCCGTAGGCTTCCAGCGCCCACACTTCCATCTCGCCGAAACGCTGTCCACCGAACTGCGCCTTGCCGCCCAGCGGTTGCTGCGTGACCAGGGAGTACGGACCGGTCGAACGGGCGTGCATCTTGTCGTCCACCAGGTGGTGCAGCTTCAGGTAGTGCATGTAGCCCACGGTGGTCTTGCGCTCGAAAGCGTCACCGGTGCGACCGTCGTACAGCTGCGCCTGGGTGCGGGTTTCGGTCAGGCCCTTGGCCTTCGCGATGTCGTCCGGATACGCCAGCTTGAGCATGTCCATGATTTCCTGCTCGGAAGCGCCGTCGAACACCGGGGATGCGAACGGCACACCGCGGGTCAGCTCTTCGGCCATGGCGCGCAGCTCGTCGTCGTTGAGCTTGGACAGGTCTTCCTTGCGGCCCGTGCCGTTGTAGATCTGTTCCAGGAAAGCACGCACTTCGGACATGGCGGCCTCGCGCTGCAGCATGTCGCCGATGCGCTGGCCCAGGCCCTTACCGGCCCAGCCCAGGTGGACTTCCAGCACCTGACCGATGTTCATGCGCGAAGGCACGCCCAGTGGGTTCAGCACGATGTCCACCGGCGTACCGTCGGCCAGGTGGGGCATGTCTTCCACCGGGGTGATCTTGGAGACCACACCCTTGTTGCCGTGGCGGCCGGCCATCTTGTCACCGGGCTGCAGGCGGCGCTTGACGGCCAGGTAGACCTTGACCATCTTGAGCACGCCCGCGGGCAGCTCGTCGCCCTGCGTGAGCTTCTTGCGCTTCTCTTCGAACGCCAGGTCAAAGCTGTGGCGCGTCTGCTCCATGGAGTTCTTGATCGACTCCAGCTGGGCCGCCACGTCGTCTTCCGCCGGACGGATGTCGAACCAGTGGTACTTCTCGACTTCGTCCAGGTAGGCCTTGTCGATCTTGGTGCCCTTGGCCAGCTTCTTCGGGCCGCCATTGGCGACACGGCCGGTCAGCAGCTTCTCGATACGGTCGAAGGCGTCGGCTTCCACGATGCGCAGCTGGTCGTTCAGGTCCAGGCGGAAACGCTTGAGTTCGTCGTCGATGATCTGCTGGGCGCGCTTGTCGCGCGTGATGCCTTCGCGGGTGAAAACCTGCACGTCGATCACGGTGCCTTGCGAGCCCTGGTCCACGCGCAGCGAGGTGTCTTTCACATCGCTGGCCTTCTCGCCGAAGATCGCGCGCAGCAGTTTTTCTTCCGGCGTCAGCGTGGTCTCGCCCTTGGGCGTGACCTTGCCGACCAGCACGTCACCGGGCAGCACTTCGGCGCCCACGTAGATGATGCCGGAGTCGTCCAGGCGGTTGAGCTGCTGCTCGGCCAGGTTGGGGATGTCGCGGGTGATTTCTTCCGCGCCCAGCTTGGTGTCGCGCGCCATGACCACGAGTTCCTCGATGTGGATCGAGGTGTAGCGGTCTTCGGCGACCACGCGCTCGGAGATCAGGATCGAGTCTTCGAAGTTGTAGCCGTTCCAGGGCATGAAGGCGATCAGCATGTTCTGGCCGATCGAGATCTCACCCAGGTCGGTCGACGCGCCGTCGGCGATCACGTCGCCCTTGCCCAGCTTGTCGCCCTTCTTGACGATCGGACGCTGGTGGATGTTGGTGTTCTGGTTGGAACGCTGGTACTTGATCAGGTTGTAGATGTCCACACCGACTTCACCGGCCACGGCCTCGGCGTCGTTCACGCGGATCACGATGCGGGTCGCGTCCACGTAATCGACCACGCCACCGCGATTGGCGGTCACCACGGTGCCGGAGTCGATCGCGGCCACGCGCTCGATGCCGGTGCCGACCATCGGCTTTTCGGGGCGCAGCACGGGCACGGCCTGGCGCGACATGTTGGCGCCCATCAACGCGCGGTTCGCGTCGTCGTGCTCCAGGAAGGGCACCAGCGAAGCGGCCACCGAGACGATCTGGGCGGGCGACACGTCCATGTACTGGATGGTGTCGGCCGGGGTCAGGATCGATTCGCCTTTTTCACGGGCGGAGATCAGGTCACCGGTCAGCTTGCCGTCCTTGTCCAGTGCGGCGTTGGCCTGGGCGATGACGTACTTGCCTTCTTCGATGGCCGACAGATAGTCGATCTGGTTCGTCACCTTGCCGTCCACCACACGGCGGTACGGGGTTTCGATGAAACCGTACTCGTTCAGGCGGGCGTACAGGGCCAGCGAGTTGATCAGGCCGATGTTCGGGCCTTCAGGCGTTTCAATGGGGCAGACGCGGCCGTAATGCGTGACGTGCACGTCGCGCACCTCGAAGCCAGCGCGCTCGCGGGTCAGACCGCCCGGGCCCAGGGCCGACACGCGGCGCTTGTGGGTGATCTCGGCCAGCGGGTTGGTCTGGTCCATGAACTGCGACAGCTGGGACGCGCCGAAGAACTCCTTGAGGGCCGCGGAAATCGGCTTGGAGTTGATCAGGTCGTGCGGCATCAGCGGCTCTTGCTCGGCCTGGCCCAGACGCTCCTTCACGGCTTTCTCGATACGCGCCAGACCGGTGCGGTACTGGTTCTCGGCCAGTTCGCCCACGCAACGCACGCGGCGGTTGCCCAGGTGGTCGATGTCATCAACTTCGCCACGGCCATTGCGCAGGTCCACCAGAATCTTGACCACGGCCAGGATGTCTTCGTTGGACAGCACCATGGCGCCGGTGGATTCGTCGCGGCCCACGCGGGCGTTGAACTTCATGCGGCCCACGCGCGAGAGGTCGTAGGTGTCCGGGTTGTAGAACAGGCGGTGGAACAGGGCCTGCACCGCGTCTTCGGTCGGCGGCTCGCCGGGGCGCATCATGCGGTAGATGGCGACACGGGCGGCGAACTCGTCGGCCGTTTCGTCGCTGCGCAGGGTCTGCGAAATGTAGGCGCCCTGGTCGAGTTCGTTGGTATAGAGGCACTGCAGGTCCTGCACGCCGGCGCTGCGCAGTTTCTTCAGCAGGGCTTCCGTCAGCTCGTCGTTGGCCTTGGCGATGATCTCGCCGGTGTCGGCGTCCACGATGTTGCGCGCGACCACGCGACCGATCATGAAGTCTTCGGGCACGCTGATGTGCGTGGTGCCCGACTGCTCCATCTCGCGGGTGTGGCGCACCGTGATGCGCTTGTCCTTGGCCACCACGACCTTGCCGCTCTTGTCGGTGATGTCGAAACGGGCCACTTCACCACGCAGGCGCTCGGGCACGAAGGCCATTTGCGCGCCGCTGTCCATCAGGCGGAAGTGGTCGTTGACGAAGAAGTTGGCCAGGATGGTTTCCGGCGTCAGGCCGATGGCCTTGAGCAGGATGGTGACCGGCATCTTGCGGCGGCGGTCGACGCGGAAGAACAACACGTCCTTCGGATCGAATTCGAAGTCGAGCCAGGAGCCGCGGTAGGGAATGATGCGGGCCGAGAACAGCAGCTTGCCCGAACTGTGGGTCTTGCCCTTGTCGTGTTCGAAGAACACGCCCGGCGAGCGGTGCAGCTGCGACACGATCACGCGCTCGGTGCCGTTGATGATGAAGGAACCCTTGTCGGTCATCAGGGGCACTTCACCCATGTAGACCTCTTGTTCCTTCACTTCCTTGATGACCTTGGACTGGTTGGTCGAAGACTCGCGGTCGTAAATGATGAGCTGCACGCGGGCGCGCACGGCCGATGCGAAGGTCAGACCACGGGTCTGGCACTCACGCACGTCGAACGCCGGGCGAGCCAGGTTGTACTCGACGAACTTCATCTCGACAAAGCCGTTGTGCGAGACGATGGGGAAGGCGGCCTCGAACGCGGCCTGGAGGCCTTCGTTGGTGCGCTTTTTCGGCGCGGAGTCGGCCTGCAGGAAGGCGGTGTATGCATCCTTCTGCATCTGCAGCAGGTAAGGAATCGCGAGCACGTTCTCGCGGGTACCAAAACTCTTGCGGATGCGTTTGCGTTCGGTGTATGAATAGTTCGATGCTGAGGCCATGAGATCTCCGGACTTGAGGTCTGCGGCGACTGTCTGCCTACCAGGGAGAACTCCTGGTGGCTTGCTTGGTGGCTGGCCTCTACCAACCATTGGCGGACGGCCTGCGCATTGCACACAGGCCCGAACCAAGTCGTTTTCTGCAGTCGGGGTCAGAAAACACTGATAAGCAAACTCGACAGAATTTACTTATCAGTGTTCATTTAAAACACGGCGCCCATGGAACAAGCACAGGCGGCCCTGAAAGCACCAAAGGCTGGAGGCCCTTTCGAGCACTCCAGCCCCTGACCAGAACCGAATTACTTGAGCTCGGCCTTGGCGCCGGCTTCCACCAGCTTCTTCACAGCGGCTTCGGCGTCGGCCTTGGCAATCGCTTCCTTCACGTTCTTCGGAGCGCCATCGACCAGGTCCTTGGCTTCCTTCAGACCCAGACCGGTGATTTCGCGCACGGCCTTGATGACGGAGACCTTGTTCGCGCCGGCTTCGAGCAGCACGACGTTGAATTCGGTCTTCTCTTCAGCGGCGGCGGCGCCAGCGCCAGCACCACCAGCGGCAGGAGCGGCCATGGCGGCAGCGCTCACACCAAACTTCTCTTCGATGGCTTTCACCAGGTCGTTGAGTTCCATGACCGTCATGCTGTCCAGCGCGGTCAAAAATGCGTCTTTATCGAATGCCATTTTGATTTCCTAACAATTGGTTAAACGAATCTGCCACGCCTTCAGGCGGCGGCAGCTTCCTCTGCCGGGGCTTGTGCCGCCGGGGCAGCGCCTTCGCCTTTTTTCGCCGCCAGCGCGCCCAGCACAACGGCCGTACGCGACATGGGGGACATCAGCAAGCCACACAACTGGGCCAGCAGCACTTCCTTCGAAGGAATGCTGGCGAGCTGCTTCACGCCCTCGACGTCCAGGACTTTGCCACCGTAGACACCTGCACGAATCACCAGCTTGTCGTTGGTTTTCGCGAATTCGGCCACCACTTTCGCGGCGGCCACGGCGTCTTCGGAGAAGCCATAGATCAGCGGACCGGTCATCTGGTCAGCGGCCACTTCGAAACTGCTACCAGCCACCGCACGGCGGGCCAGGGTGTTTTTCAACACGCTCAGGCTCACACCGTTGCTGCGGGCTGTGACGCGCAGTTTGTCCATGTTCGCGACCGTGATGCCACGGTATTCCGCCATCACGAGCGTTTGAGCTTTAGCGGCGAGGCTGGTCACTTCGGAAATGACCGCTTCTTTCTCACTGCGATTCAGACTCAAGGTCTACTCCTTAAATGTGCCTTCGGTCATCGGACCTCTGGCACGCCTCATTGCAGCGACCAACTGTTTAGGGAACAAGTTCCATCTGCAGCGGGATCGCCATCTGCGTTGGCTTTTCACAATTAAGTCGGGCCATTCCCTCACGGGTTCGGACCAACACCAACGGTCTTGGATGGCCCCACACAGCGGCATCGCTGCCGCCCTGCGGGCCCACCACACCCGGGCCACCGCAGTGGCCCGAATTCTTTTCGCGATCAGGCCGCGATGGATTGCATGTCGACGCGAACGCCCACACCCATGGTCGAGGACACCGCCACCTTGCGCAGGTACACACCCTTGCTGGTGGCGGGCTTGGCCTTGGTCAACGCGTCCAGCAACGCCACCAGGTTGCCCTGGAGCTTGTCGGCGTCGAACGAACGGCGGCCGATGGTGCCGTGCACGATGCCGGCCTTGTCCACGCGGAACTGCACCTGACCGGCCTTCGCGTTGCGCACAGCCTGGGCAACGTCGGGCGTCACGGTGCCGACCTTCGGGTTGGGCATCAGGCCGCGCGGGCCCAGGATCTGACCCAGGGTACCGACCACGCGCATCGCATCGGGCGAAGCGATGACCACGTCGAAGTTCATGTTGCCGGCCTTGATGTCGGCGGCCAGATCGTCCATGCCGACGATGTCGGCACCCGCGGCCTTGGCTTCCTCGGCCTTGGCGCCCTGGGCGAACACGGCCACGCGCTTGGTCTTGCCGGTGCCGTTGGGCATCACGACGGCGCCACGCAC
Source organism: Hydrogenophaga sp. GW101-3F08 (assembly GCF_059424585.1). Classification (NCBI taxonomy): domain Bacteria; kingdom Pseudomonadati; phylum Pseudomonadota; class Betaproteobacteria; order Burkholderiales; family Comamonadaceae; genus Hydrogenophaga; species Hydrogenophaga sp. GW101-3F08. Next base: position 2,014 of record NZ_JBWKZP010000014.1, on the reverse strand, counting down.
CACCTGGTCCGACTTCTTGGCATCCACGCCGAGCTGGATCGCCACGTCAATGGATTCATCGAACTTGGCGTTGGCGCATTCCTTGATGATGGCCAGGGCATCGGTCAGTGGGTACAGCTTGTTGCTGTCCACTTTGCCTTCGAAAGCCTTCTGTTTTTTGGTCAGTTTGGCCATGTCACACGCCCTCCACAATCACGCCCATCGAGCGGGCCGAACCGGCGATGGTGCGCACGGCGGCGTCCACATCGGCAGCGGTCATGTCTTTCATTTTGACCTTGGCGATTTCTTCCAGCTGAGCGCGGGTGATCTTGCCAACCTTGTTCTTGTTGGGCACCGAAGAGCCCTTGTCCAGCTTGATGGCCTTCTTGATCAGGGTCGTCGCGGGCGGCGTCTTGATGATGAAGGTGAAGCTCTTGTCCGCGAATGCCGTGATCACCACGGGCAGCGGCAGACCGGGCTCGACGCCCTGGGTCTGGGCGTTGAACGCCTTGCAGAACTCCATGATGTTCAGGCCGCGCTGACCCAGCGCCGGACCGATCGGGGGAGAGGGGTTGGCCTTACCAGCTGGCACTTGCAGCTTGATGAAGCCGACGATTTTTTTCGCCATTTTTTAGCTCCTGCGAGTGCAGACGGCTGCCATCAAGACAGCCTCCTCGCGTTGGGGGACCCGGGAGAATCAAATGGCACAGGCGTCGGGCCGACCCGCCTGTGCCACGAAAAAACTCAGGTCTTCTCGACCTGGCTGAATTCGAGCTCGACCGGCGTGGCACGACCGAAAATGGTCACGGACACGCGCATCTTGTTCTTCTCGTAGTTGACTTCTTCGACCGTGCCGTTGAAGTCGGTGAACGGGCCTTCCTTGACACGCACGTATTCGCCCACGACGAACTCCACCTTATGACGCGGCTTGTCAGTGCCTTCCTGCATCTGGTTGACGATCTTCTGGACGTCTTCTTCGGAGATCGGCGCCGGACGGTTCTTGGCACCGCCCACGAAACCGGTGACCTTGTTGGTGTGCTTCACCAGGTGCCAGGTTTCATCGTCCATCACCATTTCCACCAGCACATAGCCGGGGAAGAACTTGCGTTCGGTGGTGCGCTTCTGACCGTTCTTGACTTCCACCACCTCTTCGGTGGGCACCAGAATGCGACCAAACTTGCTCTGCATGCCTTCGCGGTTGATGCGCTCGACGATGTTGCGCTCGGCAGCCTTCTCCATGCCGGAATAGGCGTGCACCACGTACCAACGCATCCCTTCGGCGGGCACGCCATCGGTCACGGGGCTTTGATGATCGGTCATTATTTTCTCCAGCCCAGGATCAGGTCGTAAAACAGCCACTCAACGGTCTTGTCGGTCAGCCAGAGGAACAGCGCCATCACGAACACGAACGCAAACACATAGGCCGTCATCTGGATCGCCTCCTTGCGGGCCGGCCAGACCACTTTCTTGGTTTCGCGCCAGGCGTCCCGCCCGAACGCCACCAACTGCCTGCCGGACTCGGATACCCCAAACACCACCACGGCCGCCGCCACGCCCACGATCAGCGCCACCCACTGAACCAGCGCACCCCGACCCGAAAGCAGGTAAAACGCCACAAAGGCACCCAACAGCAACGCGGCCGCCGCCGCCAGCTTGGCCTTGTCGGCACTGGTGTTGACGGTTTGAACTTCGGAAGTGGCCATGAGGATCCAGACGATTCAGTACAAAACTCGCATCTAAAGCCCAAAAAAGGCAAGAGGCTTGAGACACGCAAGCCCACCAGAGGTCTTGACGACTTCGGCGGGCTTGTAAAACCACAAAACAGTTCGGAATCAGATTCCGGCGTTGCCCTGTTCGGTGGCAGGGGCAGTAGGAATCGAACCTACAACCTTCGGTTTTGGAGACCGACGCTCTGCCAATTGAGCTATACCCCTACTGGCTTGTGCCCCCAGGAGGGCGATTACTCGATGATCTTGGCGACGACGCCGGCGCCGACGGTGCGACCGCCTTCACGGATGGCGAAGCGCAGACCTTC
>NZ_JBWKZP010000013.1:0-111373 GCF_059424585.1 Hydrogenophaga sp. GW101-3F08 | reverse complement strand
GCCACGGGTGCGGCGGCGGTGGGCGGCGGGGTCGCGGGCGCGGCGGCCCGGGCCGGAGCGGCCACGGGTGGCGCCACCGCCGGCGGCTCGGCGGTCACCGCGGGCGGGGGTTTGGGGGCCCAGACACGCACGCCCATCTCGGCCAGCATGGCGCGCTGGCGCGCGTCGAGCTGGGGCACGAACGAGGTGTCCGTCATGGGGCCTCCCCACCGTTGCCGCGGGCCGCCAGGCTCAGGCTCATCACCACCGCGTCTTCGCGCTGGAAATGGCCCGCCGGGTAGTAGCCGCGGCGCAGGCCGACCTGGGTGAAACCGTAGCTTTCGTAGAGCGCACGCGCGGGCACGTTGCCCTGCCGCACCTCCAGCCAGAGCCATTGCGCGCCCTGCCCGCGCGACCACAGCACCAGCGCGTCGAGCATGAAGCGCGCCCAGCCCTGGCGCTGGTGGGTCGGCGCGACGGTGATGTTGAGCAGGTGCACCTCGTCCACCCCGGGCATGGCCACGAGGTAGCCCAGCAGCACGCGGCCGTCGCTGCGCCCGGGGCTGGCCGTCTCGCCGGGCAGCGCCTCGCCCAGCAGCATCACCGCCGGGTAGCCCGAGGCCAGCGAGTCGGCCAGGTGCTTGCGCGTCCAGGGGTGGGTGTAGGCCAGCTTTTCCACCGCGTGCACCGCGTCCAGATCGGCCTCGGCCATGGGCACGAAGGCGATGCGGCGCGCGGCGGCGGCATCGGCGCGCGGCCAGTCGGCCGGGGTCCACACGGGCACGCGGGACGCGTCCTGGGTCGTGCCGGGTTCGGGTGATTGCGCCATGCCAGCCCCCATCAGGCGCCCAGGGGATCGGTGGGCGTGGGCGCGGCCAGCCGGGCCAGGTGGTCCAGCCGCAGCTGCTCGCGTTCGGCCGTGGTCTGCGCCACCTTGTCGCGCACGTAGAGCGGCAGCGCGTCCTGCGCGGCCACGGCGTGTCCGGCGGCCAGCAGCGCCGGGGCCAGGCGCAGCAAGGCGCTGGCCGTGGGCAGCGCGCGCTGGCGTGCGCCGGGCAGATCGCTGAACTGCGCGCCGTAGGCCTCGAACACATTGCCGGCCAGCAGGCAGTCGCCCGCCTCCAGCGAGAGCGCCGGCGGCAGGCACTGCTGCAGGTACCCGCCCAGCTCGGCCGGCGCGCACAGGCGCGGCGGCTGCAGCGGCGCGATCGCCAGGCCCTGCGGCCCGCAGGCGTACGGCGCCACGTACATCTCGTCCATGCGGGCGTCGAGCAGGGCCACGATCACGCCCGGCAGCGCCTGCCCGGCCTGCTCGCGCTGCCAGCGCGCTTCTTCGGCCAGGGCGTGCAGCGTGTCCACCGGCAGCACCGGGATGCCACCGGCGCGGCCCGCGCCCCGGGCGCCGTAGGCCAGGCCCTGGGCCACGGCGCAGGCCGTGCGCAGGCCGGTGAACGAGCCCGGACCGCGGCCAAACACCAGCGCGTCGAGTTCGTGCAGCGCCCAACCCGCCTGGGCCAGCAGGGTCTGCACCACCGGCAGCAGCGTGGCCGAGGCCTGCGCACCGCCCGGGCCGGTGTGCGGGCGGACCGGCCGCTCGGGCGTGCCCGGCCCCACCGCCACCGACAGGGTGTCGGTGCTGGTTTCCAGGGCCAGCAGCCGCAACGGGGAGCGGGTGGCCGGGTCGAGGCTGGCGGGGGACAAAGACATCCGGGCATTATCGGCCACCCCGGGGGGCCGGCCTGGCCGCCGCGCGGCATGCCCGCGGGCCGCCCGTGCCCGGCAAGGGCCGCCTCTTTTCACCGCAGGGCGCCAGCGGCGCGGGCCGCCGTCCCATAATGAAAACCCCCATGTCCGCCGCCCTGCTGCCCGCTGTGTTGCTCTCTTTCCCGCCCCACTGGCGCCGTGTGCGCCGCGCCCTCGCGCGCACCGCGCTCGTCCTGCTGGGGGCGCTGACCCTGCCCGCCTGCGCCCAGCTGCCGGTCCCGTCAAAGAGCGGTCTGCCCCCCGGCGTGTCGGCGGCGCTGGCGCGCGCCGGTGTGCCGGCCGACGCGCTCTCGGCGCTGGTGGTGCCGATCGCGCCGCCCGGCCCCGAGCGGCTGCGCCACCGCGCCGAGGCCTCGGTCAACCCGGCTTCGGTGATGAAGCTGGTCACCACCTACGCGGCGATCGACCTGCTGGGCCCGGATTTCACCTGGACCACGCGCTTTTTCACCGACGGCGAGGTCAGCGAGGGCGTGTTGCGCGGCAACCTGTACGTGCGCGGCGGCGGCGACCCCAAGCTGGTGCTCGAACGCATCCAGGACGCCTTCGTGGCCCTGCAGGACCAGGGCGTGCGCGTGGTCCTGGGCGACATGGTGCTCGACCACAGCGACTTCGAGCTGCCCGAGAGCGACCCCGGCGCGTTCGACGGCGAGGCCCTGCGCCCGTACAACGCCTCGCCCGACGCCCTGCTGGTGAACTTCAAGTCGGTGATCCTGAGCTTCTTGCCCGACCCGGCCGCAGGCGTGGCCTGGGTGCGCAGCGAGCCGCCGCTGGCGGGCCTGGCCGTCGACACCACCGTGCCGCTCTCCGGCGGCGGCTGCGGCGACTGGCGCCTGGGCCTGCTGGCGCGTTTCGACGACGCCAACACCATCCGTTTCGGCGGCCGTTATCCGCTGGATTGTGGTGAACGCAGCTGGCCCGTGGCCTACCAGGACCCCGCCAGCTACGCCGCGCGCGCCCTGGAAGGCCTGTGGCGCGCCAGCGGCGGCGCGCTCACCGGCCAGGTGCGCACCGGATCCACGCCACCCGGCGCACGCCTGCTGCACGACGCGCGCTCACTGCCGCTGTCGGACATCATCACCGACGTCAACCAGTGGAGCAACAACGTGATGGCGCAGCAGGTCTTCCTCACCCTGGGCCGGCTCTCGCCCACCCAGGTGATGAGCGAGAGCACGCTGGCCGACCGGCTGGCCCTGATGCGCCCGGGCCGTTTCGAGCGCTCGCGCGAGGTGATCGCGGCCTGGTGGCGGCGCACCTTCGGGCCGCGCCACGAGCCCCCGGTGCTGCACAACGGCTCGGGCCTGTCGCGCGACGAGCGCATCACCGCCGATGCGCTGGTGGGCCTGCTGCGCCACGCCGCGCGCCACCCGCAGGGCGAGCGCTTCGTGCAGTCGCTGTCCATCGCCGGCGTCAATGGCACGGCCGCCCGCATGGCGCAAGACCCGCTCAGCGCAGCGCGCGGCAACGCCTGGCTCAAGACCGGCACCCTGCGCGACGTGATGGGGGTGGCCGGCTACGTCAACGCGGTCAACGGCACGCGCTACGCGGTGGTCGGCTTCATCAACCACCCCAACGCGCCGGCCGCGCGCCCGGCGCTCGAAGCGCTGGTGGAGTGGACGGCCTCGCAGGCGGATTGAAGCGAACCACCCCCGCAGCGCTTCGCGCTACCCCCTCAAGGGGGCGGCACTGGCCGTCCGGCAAAGCCGGCCCGGCGGTGCCCTGGGCTGCACCGCTTCACGCATCGGGATCGCGCTCCGGTGGTCCTCCGACGGGCTCAGGCCGCGGCGCGCTGCAGCCGGTCGCGCACGCCATCCCACGCGGCGTCGTCCGGGGGCGTCTCGACCCAGATCAGGCGCACGCCGGTAGCGTCGAGTTCGCGCAGCACGGCGAACAGCTCCTGCGCGCAGCGCGCGGCGTCATCGGGCATGCGCCGCCGCGGCACCGCCGCCACCGTGCGGACCGCCTGGCGCGCGTAGACCGCGATGTTTTTCGCGTCGGCGCCGAGCAGGTCCAGGGCGGCCTGCAACTGCTGCGCGCTCATCAGGCGCACCTGGGCGCGTGGCGCGTAGTGCGATTCGAGCGTGCCCGAGGCGCGCGGCGCGGCCTCGTCGCGCGCGCGCAGCGGCTGGCCGCAGGCCGCTTCGAGCCGGTCCGGCGTGATCATGCCGGGGCGCAGCAGCACCGGGTGGCCACGCGTGCAGTCCACGATGGTGGACTCGATGCCGACCGGGCAGGCGCCGCCGTCCAGGATCAGCAGCGCGTCGTCGGACAGCCCGGCGAACTCTTCGGCCACGTGCTGCGCCGTGGTGGGGCTGACGCGGCCAAAGCGGTTGGCGCTGGGCGCGGCCACGCCGTGCACGCCCTGGGCGACCGCGGCCGTCAGCAGCGCCTGGGCCACCGGGTGCGCCGGGCAGCGCAGGCCCACCGAATCCTGCCCCCCCGCGGCCACCGCCGCCACCTCGGGCCGGCGCGGCAGGATGAGCGTGAGCGGACCGGGCCAGAACGCCTGCATCAGCGCCAGCGCAAACGCCGGCACCTCGCTCGCGTAGTGGTCCACCCCGGCGCGCCAGCCCTGCGGCCCCGCGCCCGGCGCGAGGTGCACGATCAGCGGGTGGTCGCTCGGGCGGCCCTTGGCTTCAAAAATGCGGTGCACCGCGCTGGCGTTGTCGGCGTCGGCCGCCAGGCCGTAGACGGTTTCGGTCGGCAGCCCCACCAGCGAACCCGCTGCCAGGCGCCGGGCAGCGGACTCGATGGCCGCCGGATCTTGGGCGTTCAGAACGAGAGACATGGGCGCATCAGCAACATCATCATGGGAGAAATGCCCCAAACCCGGCGCACCGCGGAACCGGCTTTGCCGGGCCGCCAGTGCGGCCCCCTAGGGGGCTGAGGGCTGCGGCTCCAAGCCTGCCCGCGCAGGCTTGGACAGCCCGAAGAGGCATCGACTCTGGCGATGCTGCGGCCTGCAAGGCGCGCCGCAGGCGCGTCGGGGGGGTCATAGTCCCAGCAGGGCCAGCACCCGCGCCGCCGTCTCGCGCGCCTGCGCCACCGTGGGCGCGGTGATGTTCAGGTGGCCCATCTTGCGGCCCGGGCGCGCGCTGAGCTTGCCGTAGAGGTGCAGGTGGGTGCCGGGCAGCGCCAGCACCTGGGCCCAGGGCGGCGACACCGGCTGCTCGCTGGCCTGGGCGCGCACGCCGTTGGCGTTGAACCATAGGTCACCCAGCAGGTTGACCATGATGGCCGGGCTGTGCTGGCGCGGTGTGGGCAGCGGCAGGCCGGCCAGCGCGCGCACCTGCGCCTCGAACTGCGAGATGTCGCAGGCGTTCTGCGTGTAGTGGCCGCTGTTGTGTGGGCGCGGTGCCATTTCGTTGACGATCAGGTCCGAGCCGCCCGCGCCGTCGTCCACCACGAAGTACTCCACGCAGAGCACGCCCACGTAATGCAGGTGGTTGGCAATGGCGACCGTGCTGGCCTGCGCGCGCGCGGCCAGCTCGGCCGGCACGGCGCCCTCGTACACCTCCGTGATGGCCAGGATGCCGTCGTGGTGCGTGTTGGCCTGCACCGGGAAGCTCACCACCTGACCATCGGCGCCGCGCGCCACCAGCACCGAACACTCGCTTTGCAGCGGCATCAGCTTTTCCAGCACGCAGGGCACGCGACCCAGCTGCTCCCAGGCGGCGGCCAGCTCTTCGCGGGTCTTGACGCGGATTTGGCCCTTGCCGTCGTAACCCAGGCGGGCGGTTTTCAGGATGCCGGGCAGCAGATTGGCCGGCACGGCCGCCAGCAGCTCGGGCGATTCGATGGCCGCGTAGGGTGCGGGGTACACGCCGCTGATCGGGCCGCAGGCCACGAAATGCGCTTTTTCCTCGATGCGGTCCTGCGCCACGGCCACGCAGGCGGCCGACGGCGCCACCGGGCGGTGCGCGCCGAGCGTGAGCAGCGCGGGCGCGGGCACGTTCTCGAACTCGGTCGTGATGGCGTCGCAGCGCTGCATCAGCTGCGCCAGGCCCTGCTCGTCGTCGTACGGGGTCTGTATGTGGTAGTGGCTGATCAGCCCGGCCGGGCTGGCGGGGTCCGGGTCCAGCACCGCCGTGAAATAACCCATGGCCTGCGCGGCCTGCACGAACATGCGGCCCAACTGGCCACCGCCCATGACGCCCAGGGTCATCTGCTGGCCACGGTCGGACAGGGCGCCGGGAAGCAAGGGCTTGAGACTCATGGGGTCATTCCGTGGGAAGGGTCATGTGGCGGGCCGCCTCCGTCTGCGCGGCGCGGAAGGCTTCGAGTTGGGCGCGCAGGGCCGGGTCAACGTTCGCCAGCAGGGCCACGGCGAACAGCGCCGCGTTCGCCGCGCCGGCGGGGCCGATGGCAAAGGTGGCCACCGGCACGCCCTTGGGCATCTGAACGATGCTGTGCAGCGAATCGACGCCCGACAGCGCCTTGGACATCACCGGCACGCCCAGCACCGGCACCACCGTCTTGGCCGCGATCATGCCCGGCAGGTGCGCCGCACCGCCCGCGCCCGCGATGATGGCCTTGAGGCCGCGGCCGACGGCGGCTTCGGCGTAGGCGAACATGTCGTCGGGCATGCGGTGCGCCGAAACCACCCGCGCCTCGTGTGCGATGCCGAAGTCCTTGAGGATCTGCACGGCGTGTTGCATGGTGTCCCAGTCGCTGCTGGAGCCCATGACCACGCCCACTTGAATGGGATTCATTGGGTTGCCTTGTGTCGGGCCCCGGGGGGCCGGCGGGGGGAGCGGGTCTGGGGAGGACGGCCCGGCTCCGGTAAAGTGTCGATTTTACGTTTCGCGCCCGCGCACCGCCCACCGTGGGCCCATCTCCAGAGCCATTGCCATGATCAACGTCACCATCGCCAACTTCGAAACCGAGGTCATCGAAGCCTCGATGCAAACGCCCGTGCTGGTGGATTTCTGGGCGCCGTGGTGCGGCCCCTGCAAGGTCATCGGCCCGCTGCTGGAGAAGATCGAGACCGACTACGCGGGCCGTTTCAAGCTGGTGAAGATCGACTCCGACCAGGAGCAGCAACTCGCCCAGGCCTTCGGCATCCGCAGCATCCCGACCTGCGTGCTGCTCATGAACGGCCAGCCGGTGGACGGCTTCATGGGCGCGCTGCCCGAAGGCCAGATCAAGGAATTCCTGGACAAACACCTGCCCGCGGCCGAAGAAGTGGCCGCCGCCGAAGAAGAAGCCGCCGCGCTGGACGCGCTGGCCGACGGCGACGTGGAAGGCGCTCTGGAGAAATTGCAGCAGGCGGTACAGACCGACCCCAACAACGACGACGCGCGTTTCGACCTGGTGAAGCTGCTGCTGGAGCTGGAGCGCGACGACGACGCCAAGGTGGCCTTCGCCCCCGTGATCGCCAAGGCCGCCGGGGTGCGCCGGCTCGACTCGCTCAGCCGCTGGATGAAAGCGCGCGACGCCCAGGCCACCGTGGGCGACCCGCAGGCCCGCGCGGCCGAGCTGCAGGCCGCGATCAGCGCCAACAAGCGCGATTTCGACAGCCGCTTCGCGCTGGCCCAGTTGCTCATGGCCCACAGCGAGTTCGTGCCAGCGATGGACGAGTTGCTGGAAATCCTGATGCGCGACAAGGCCTGGAGCGAAGACCTGGCCCGCAAGACCTACATCGCCATCCTCGACATCATCGAGCCGCCCAAGCCCAAGGTGGCCGAAGGCCAGGTGCCCCCCGAAGACCCGACGGTGGCGACCTACCGCCGGCGACTCTCCAGCGTGGTGCTGAGCTGACCTACGGCCGCTGATCGGTCGAGGGCTTCTTCCAGAGGTTGATGCCGCCTTCCACCGCGTGCTGGTCGATGGCGGCCAGTTCGTCGGGCGTGAAGTCCAGGTGCTGCAGCGCCCCCACCAGCTCCACGATCTGCTCGGGCTTGCTGGCGCCGATCAGGGCCGAGGTCATGCCCGGCTGGCGCAGCACCCAGGCCACGGCCATCTGGGCCAGGCTCTGGTCCCGCGAGGCGGCGATCTCGTTGAGCGCGCGCACGTGGGCCAGGTTCTGTTCGCTCAGGTGCTCGGGCTTGAACGAGCCGCCGCCCGGCTGGTTGATGCGCGCCGACTCGGGAATGCCGTTGAGGTACTTGCCGGTCAGCAGGCCCTGGGCCAGCGGGCTGAAGGCGATGCAGCCGATGCCCTCGGCCCTCAGGGTGTCGAGCAGTTCGCCTTCGATCCAGCGGTTGAGCAGGCTGTAGGACGGCTGGTGGATCAGGCAGCGCACGCCCATCTGCCGCAGCAGCGCCGCGGCTTCGCGGGTCTTGCCGGCCGAGTAGCTGGAGATGCCCACGTACAGCGCCTTGCCCTGTTGCACCGCCGTGGCCAGCGCGCCCATGGTTTCTTCCAGCGGGGTGTCGGGGTCGAAGCGGTGGGAATAGAAGATGTCCACGTAGTCCAGGCCCATGCGTTTGAGGCTCTGGTCCAGGCTGGCGAGCACGTATTTGCGCGAACCGCCGCCCTGGCCGTACGGCCCGCGCCACATGTCCCAGCCGGCCTTGGTGGAGATGAGCAGTTCGTCGCGGTAGGGCCGGAAGTCGCGCCGCAGGTGTTCGCCGAAGTTGGTTTCGGCGCTGCCGGCCGGTGGTCCGTAGTTGTTGGCGAGGTCGAAGTGGGTGATGCCCAGGTCGAACGCGGTGTGCAGCAGGGCACGCTGGGTGTCCAGGTGCGTGCTGTCGCCGAAGTTGTGCCACAGGCCCAGAGAGAGCGCGGGCAGTCTGAGGCCGCTGTGTCCGCAGGTCCGGTAGGGCATGCTGTCGTAGCGGGTGGGGGCGGCGGTGTACATGGCGGGTCTCCTTCTTGTTGGCCGGTGATAAACAGCCACTCTACCCAGTAACCACCCGGAAACCCAGCCCTTTGTGTCGGCAATTGGGTTGCTCCCTGTGGGGTGTCCGACTCCGCGGATGTCCCACGGTCCAAAGCGCCCGACCCGGAAAAACCCTGCTGGGGCAGCAGGCATCGGCCGCGGCGCGGTCCACGGGTCTAGCATTGCCTGTGCATGTCGACCCTCGGCGTGGTCGGCAAGCCGTGCCGCCGACTGGGGGCGGGTGGCTGGCCGCACCACCGATGACCGCAGCCTGCGGCCGGGCCGATCTGCGTTGGCCCCTTCCAGCAGGAGACCGTCATGGACCATGCCCTTGAAAGACACGCGGCCGTGGACACGCCCCATGTGCGCCGAGTCGAAACCCTGCAGCCACTCGAATGGTTGCGCCGAGGCTACGCGGATCTCGCCCAATCGGGCCGATCGAGCCTGGCTTACGGTGTGTACATCACCGCCTTCGGTGTGATGCTGTTGGCCCTGAGTTGGGGCGCCACCTACCTGGTGCCGGCCTTTGCCGGCGGCTTCTTGCTGGTGGCGCCGTTCGTGGCCATCGGGCTGTACGCCATATCGGCGCAAATCGAACGCCACGAACGCATCGACATGGCGCGGGCCATGTTCGCCTGGCGGTCCAACGCCGGTTCGATCGCCTTGTTCGGCCTCATGCTGACGCTGTCGCTGATCCTGTGGGAGCGGGTTTCGGCGATCATCTTCGCGCTCTCCTACGGCGGCAATGTGCCCGATCTGTCGGCGGTGATCCAAGACGTGCTGTTTTCGGGCGAATACTGGCCACTGTTGCTGGCTTTCTTTGGCGTGGGCGCTGCGTTCGCGGTCATGGCGTTCACGCTGTCGGTGGTGAGTGCGCCGCTGCTGCTCGACCGGCCGGTCGACGTGGTGACGGCCGCCATCACGAGCATGCGCTGCTGCCTGGCGAACCCCGCTGCCATGGCCTTGTGGGCCGCGCTGATCGCCGGCCTGGTGCTGATCGGCTTCGCCACCTTGATGCTGGGCCTGATCGTCATCTTCCCCTTGCTGGCACATGCCAGCTGGCACGCCTACCGCGACCTCATCGTGGATGGGGCCGGATGAAGGCCGGCGCCGCCGCCATGGCCCGGCGGCGGTTCAGTGCAGGCGCAGTCCGCTGAACTGCCCGTGCCGTGCCTGGCGCATCAGCGCATGGAATTGCCGGTGGTCCAGCCGGAGCAGGCGCTCGTGATCGCCGCACTCGATGTAGACCACGCTCAGGGTTTCGAGTTCGTCATCGACCACCGTCTCCAGGCCCCAGACCATGCCCAGCGCGGGCACGGCACCGCGTTCGCAGTCGGGGAACAACGCGGCAATGCGGTTCTCGTCGGCCAGGCGCAGGTGCTGGCGCTCCAGCAGCTGCGACACCCGGCCCAGCCGCACGTAGCGATCGGCCGGCACCACGGCCATCACGCAGCCGATGTCGTCTTCTAGCACGACGGCCTTGGCCAGCTGGTGCGGCGACACATGCGCGGCATGGGCGGTGTCCGAGCTGCCGCGGGTGTGCCGATGGCGCTGGACCTCGTATTCGGCGTCCTGCGCCTGCAGGAAGGATGACAAGCGAGGGGGAATGAACATGGCGGCCTCCAACTCAATGTCAATGCGCTGCCCCATGGCTGCCGCTGTGCTCGCCCTGCCGCTCCCTCGGTTGGGGCACTTCGGTTGGGCCACTCAGACGGACCAGCCCGAGGCCGCCAGCCAGTGGTCGGCCAGCAGCAGCGCAAACAGCGCGAACAGATAAACGATGGAATAGCGGAAGGTGGACATCGCCAGCGCGATGTCCCGGCGCAGGCGCCAGGCGCAGGCGATGAAGCGCGCACCGAGGGCGAGTGCGCCGAACAGGTAGAGAGGGCCGCTCATGCCGATGGCCACCGGCAGCAGCGACACCGCGCCCAGGGCGATGCTGTAGTACAGGATCTGCGCCGTGGTGTAGGGCACGCCGCGCACCACCGGCAGCATCGGGATGCCGGCGCGGGCGTAGTCGTCGCGGCGGTGGATCGCCAGGGCCCAGAAATGCGGCGGCGTCCAGATCAGGATGATGAGGAACAGCACCAGCGCGCCCGCGTCCACCTGGCCCGTCACCGCCACCCAGCCCAGCAGCGGAGGCGCAGCACCGGCGGCGCCCCCGATGACGATGTTCTGCGGCGTGCGCTTCTTGAGCAACAGGCTGTAGACCACCGCATAACCCAGCAACGATGCCAGCGTGAGCACGGCGCACAGCGGGTTGCTCACCCACAGCAGCAGCGCCAGGCCGGCCAGGCCCAGGGCGATGGCGAAGACGACCGCCTGCGCCGTGCCCAGCACACCGCGTGGCAGCGGCCGGCCCCGCGTGCGCGCCATCAGCGCGTCGATACGCTGGTCGATCACGTGGTTGGCGGCGGCCGCGCTGGCGGCCACCAAGCCGATGCCCAGGGTGCCAAAGACCAGCACCGTCCAGGGCGGCCACCCCGCTCGCGACAGCAGCATGCCGACGAGCACCGTGAACATCATCAGCGCGATGACCCGGGGCTTGACCAGTTCGACATAACTGCGCCAGGGCATCACCCTGCCACGCGGCAGGGGCACGGCCAGTGCGGTGGGAGGCTTCGACATGGCGCAGGCCCTCGTGGGGTTTCCAGGTTGAACGCTAACGGAAGAAAAGCAGCCGCGTCAGGTGCACGTAGCCGGCCTCCGAGGCCATCAGCCCCACCAGCGCGATCAGGGCCAGCGGCGGCAGCAGGATGGCGTAGATCAGCGCCAGCCGCTCCCAGGCCAGGTGCATGAACACGGCCACGATGAGGCCGGCCTTCAGCAGCATGAAGATGAGGATCAGGCTCCAGCGCAGCATGCCCTGCAGGTGGTAGTAGTCCACGGCGTAAGACATCGTGCTCAGCACGAAGAGCAGGGCCCAGACTTTCAGGTACAGGCCGATCGGGTGCTGTTGCTGCCCGTCGACGGCATCGCTGGTCGTGTGCATGGCGTTCACCACAGGTAGAACAAGGCGAAGATGAAGACCCACACCAGGTCGACGAAGTGCCAGTAAAGGCCAGCGATCTCGACGATCTGGTAGTTGCCTTCGGATGCGCCGGCCTTGGGGCCGTCATACCTCCCGCGCAGCAGGCGCACGGCAACGACGATCAGGTAGATCACCCCGGCCGTGACGTGTAGGCCGTGAAAGCCGGTGATCATGAAGAAGGTGGAGCCGAACTGCGCCGCGCCCATCGGGTTGCTCCAGGGGCGCACGCCTTCGTCGACGATCAGCTTGGTCCACTCGAAGGCCTGCATGCCGACGAACATGGCGCCGAAGGCCGCGGTCACGAACATCAGCCGCGCTGCGTTGACACGGTCACGGCGGTAGGCGCAGTTGACGGCCATCGCCATGGTGCCGCTGCTGGTGATGAGCACGAAGGTCATCACCGCGATCAGCAGCAGCGGAATGTCGGCACCGCCGACGTGCAGCGCGAAGACCTCGCTCGGGTTCGGCCACGGCACGGTGGTGGACATGCGCACCGTCATGTAGCCGGTGAGGAAGCTGCCGAAGATGAAGGTGTCGCTGAGCAGGAAGAACCACATCATCGCCTTGCCCCACGCGACGTGGAAGGCCTGGCGGTCGGACGACCAGTCGGCCACCAGCCCGCGCAGCCCCGTCACCGGCGCAGAGGTCCCGGTGCTCGGTGGGGTGACGTGGGTGGCGATGTTGCCCATGGCGGTCTTTCAGGCGTCGCCGCAGATGAAGCGCACCACTTCCGGCGTCAGCCAGCCGAGCGCGGCGAACAGCACGGCCCACACGGCGAACAGGAAGTGCCAGTAGCGTGCACACAGCGTGATGTGCAGGGCCAGGCGTCGCGGCTCGGCCGGCGCTGCAATGGCCGACTGCACGGTGGCGCTCCAGGCGACCAGGCCGCCGATCACGTGCAGCCCGTGCAGCGCGGTGAGCACATAGAAGAAACTCGCCGCCGGGTTGCCCGCGAGCACCACGCGGGCGTCCAGCAGGCTTTGCCAGGCCCACAGCTGCGAGCCCAGAAAGGCCATCGCGGCCACGCCGCCGACCAGCAGCAGGCGCCTCGCCCGGGCGTGGCGCAGCGCATGCGCCGCCGTGGCCGAACGCTGCAGCAGCAGGCCGCCGGCCAGCAGCAGCGCACTGCTCAGCCACAGCTGGGGCGGCATCGCAATCGGCGACCAGTCGGCCGCATCCATGCGCATCGCGTAGGCGACGAGGAACAAGGCGAACAGCACGCTGACCACGCCCATGAACAGCCACAGGCCGGTCGCGGCGGCGCGCGCCCGGGTGGCGGCCGGGTCCCCGATCTGCAGCGTGGTGGTGTTCATGAGCGGGCTCCGTCATGGGGCGACGCCGGCGCCTCGGCTTCCTGGCCGCCGGCCAGTGCCGGCGCATCTTGTGCAATGAAATCCTGTGCGGCGCCTGGCACGCTGTAGGCGTAGGCCCAGCGGTGCACCACCGGCAGCTGCGGGCCCCAGTTGCCATGGCGCGGCGGCGTGTGCGGCGTGGCCCATTCCAGCGATGCCGCGCGCCAGGGGTTGGTCTCGGCAGGGCGCCCGCGCCAGGCGCTCCACAGCAGGTTGAAGACGAACAGCAGCTGCGCCGCGCCCACGATCAAGGCCACCACGGTGATGAAGGCGTTGAGCGTGTGGGCCGAGGCGGGAATGAACGCGTAGTTCGCGTAGTCGTAGTAGCGCCGCGGCATGCCCATCACGCCCAGGTAATGCATCGGAAAGTAGATCGCGTAGGTGCCGAGGAAGGTGATCCAGAAGTGGATGCGCCCGAGCCGCTCGTCGAGCATGCGGCCGGTGACCAAGGGGTACCAGTGCGTGATGGCGCCGAACACCACCAGCAGCGGCGCCACGCCCATCACCATGTGGAAGTGGGCGACGACGAAATAGGTGCCCGACAGCGGGATGTCGACACTGACGTTGCCCAGGAACAGCCCCGTCAGCCCACCGGCCAGGAAGGTGAGGATGAAGGCCAGCGTGAACAGCATCGGCACCGTGAGGTGTATGTCGCCGCGCCACAGCGTGAGCACCCAGTTGTAGACCTTGATGGCGGTGGGCACCGCGATGATCAGCGTGCTGGTGGCGAAGAAGAAGCCGAACCACGGGTTCATGCCGCTCACGAACATGTGGTGCGCCCACACCACGAAGCTCAAGCCCCCGATGACCACGATGGCCCAGACCATGGTGCGGTAGCCGAAGATCGCCTTGCGCGCATGCACGCTGATGAGGTCGGACACGATGCCGAAGGCCGGCAACGCGACGATGTAGACCTCGGGGTGGCCAAAGAACCAGAACAGGTGCTGGAACAGCAGCGGGCTGCCGCCTTTGTGGCTGGTGGCCTGCCCCATTGACATGAGTGCGGGCATGAAGAAGCTGGTGCCCAGGGTCTTGTCCAGCAGCATCATCACGCCGCTCACGAAGAGCGCCGGAAACGCCAGCAGCGCGAGGATGGTGGCCACGAAGATGCCCCACACCGACAGCGGCATGCGCAGCAGCGTCATGCCTTCGCAGCGGGCCTGCAGCACCGTGGTGACGTAGTTCAGGCCGCCCATGGTGGTGGCGACGATGAAGATCAGCAGCGACACCAGCATCAGGATGATGCCCCAGTCGTGCCCCGGCGTGCCGGGCAGGATGGCCGCCGGCGGGTAGAGCGTCCAGCCCGCGCCGGTGGGGCCGCCGGGTACGAAGAAACTGGCCATCAGCACGATCACGCTGAGCAGGTAGACCCAGAAGCTCAGCATGTTCATGTACGGGAACACCATGTCGCGCGCACCGATCATGAGCGGGATCAGGTAGTTGCCGAAGCCGCCGAGGAACAGCGCCGTGAGCAGGTAGATCACCATGATCATCCCGTGCATGGTCACGTACTGGTAGTAGCGTTCGGCGTTGATGAACTCGAACACGCCGGGAAAGCCGATCTGCAGCCGCATCAGGTTGGACAACAGCAGGCCCACCAGCCCGACCGCGATGGCCGTGCAGGCGTACTGCACCGCGATCACCTTGTGGTCCTGACTCCAGACGTAGCGGGTGATGAAGCTGCGTGGAGCGTCATCGTGGTGGCTGGTGTCGATGAGGGCCATGGCGGGCGTCCTGTGGGGGTCAGGGCCGAGCGGGCGCGGGGCCCTGGGTCTTGATGTAGGCCACCAGCGCGTCGAGTTCGTCGGCGGTCAGTTCGAACTGCGGCATCACCGGCGCGAAGCCTTTCACGTTGCGCGCCTTCGGGTTGCGGATGAAGCCGCGCAGGTAGTCCTCGTCGACCCGCGCGGTGGAGCCGTCGGCGAAGGTTTCGGTCTTGCCGAACAGGCCTTGCCAGGTCGGGCCCACGCCGGGCCGGCCGTCCACCGTGTGGCAGGCCACGCAGCCCTTGGACTGCGCAAGCGCCCGGCCCAGCGCCGCAATGTCCTGCACACCGCCTCCCGCCGCGCTGTCGGCCTTGGCCAGCGTCGCCGCGAAGCTGGGTTGCTGCTGCAGCCAGGCCCGCCAGGCGGTCTCATCCTCCACCACGACCACGCCGCGCATGGCCGGGTGCCCCACGCCGCACAGCTGCGCACACATCGACTCGAAACGGCCCGCCCGGGTGGGCGTGAACCAGAACCAGCTCACCTGGCCCGGCACGATGTTCATGCGCGCGCGGAACTGCGGCACGAAGAAGTCGTGCAGCACGTCGTGCGAGCGCGTCAGCACCTTCACCGACCGGTCCGTCGGCAGGTGAACCTCGTTGGCATCGATCAGCGTGTCGTCCTGCGCGGCGGGGTCGGCCGGGTCCAGGCCGAAGGGGTTTTCGGCCGACACAAAACGCAGGTCGGTGCCGCCCAGCTTGCCGTCCGCACCTGGCATGCGGAAGCGCCATTGCCATTGCTGGCCGAGGATTTCGAGCAGCATCGCGTCAGCCGGCGGGTCGATGTAGCGCGCGTACACCAGCAGGCCAGGGGCCAGCAGTGCCACGATGCCCAGGGTGGTGATGCCGCCCAGCCAGCGCTCAAGGCGTTTGTTGTCGGGCTCGTAAGCGGCGCGTGCGCCCGGGCGGTGGCGGAAGCGCCACAAGGTGTAGACCACGAACAGGTTGATGGCGACAAAGAACACCCCGGTGACGACAACGGTGATGGTCAGCGTGTCGTCCATCGATGCCCAGTTCGACGCCAACGGCGTGAGCCACCAAGGGGTCACAAGATGGAAAACCACCGTTGCGGCGACGATCAGCAGCAGTGCGATGGCGATGACCATGGCGTCTAGGGCGCGCAGGCGAAAGCGAATGGCTCGCGCAGCGGCCCCCCCCGTGATCGATGCGATCCCATGTCCATGGTTCCCTCCGGTGGTGGCGCGCCAGCGCCTTGTTACCGCGGTTCAGGTTCTCAGGGAAAGGCCGGAATATTGGGTTCGATGCCTTCCAGGTGGGCCTCGGGATGCAAAGCCTGCAGCCGCGACTCGATGGCCTCGACACGCCCTGGCGGCACGTCCAGCATCAGCAGGATCTGCCCCTGCTGGATCGCCCGCTCGAACCGCCTGAGCCGCTGGCTGGGGATGGACACACCGATCATGCTCGAGGCCCAGGTGCCGAAGATCGCACCCACCATCGCGAGCACGACGACCAAGCCCCATCGCGGTGGCTCGCCGGGAACCTGCAGATACCACGCCACCACCAGACCCGCCGCGGAACCCAGGACCGCGCCGATGAGCGCACCCCACTGGGCGGCGCGCACCACGTCGGAGGTCTGCAGGACGTTGGCCACGTGCAGGCCGGAGAGGTTGATGTCTTCGCGGCCGACAAAGTGCATGTGTCGCTCGTCGATGCGAGCCAACAGCATGTCATCCGTCGTCCTGCGGGCGCTGGCCACATCGGGCAGCAGCCAGTAGATACGCTTGCTCATAGGGGCCTCCTTCCGCTCAGCGGTGTGGCATGCAATGCAAGCTCTCAAACCTTCCTGATCAGCGACACCCCTCTGGGTGCCTGTTGGGTGGTTTGTACGCCCCATTCGCGGCCCTGTCCAAGCCACGAAAAAGACCACGATTCGGTATCAAGAATCGGGGGCTGCACCCGCCACGCCATCAACCCGAGAGATGCAGAAAACAAGAAGCCCCGCCGCCCAAAAAAGCAACGAGGCCGAAGTGTCCCAATCCGAGGCCACCGCGGAACCGGCTCCGCCGGGCCGCCAGTGGCGCCCCCTGGGGGGTGACGCCGCAGGCGGCGCAGGGGGTCCTATTTCTATTTAGCTGTGGGCATCACGAACTCGGCCCCTTTGCCGATGCTCTCGGGCCAGCGCTGCATGATGGATTTCTGCTTGGTGTAGAAGCGCACGCCCTCTTCGCCGTAGGCGTGCATGTCGCCGAACAGGCTCTTCTTCCAGCCACCGAAGCCCTGCCAGGCCATGGGCACGGGGATCGGCACATTGATGCCGACCATGCCCACCTGGATGCGGCGGGCGAACTCACGCGCCACGTTGCCGTCGCGCGTGAAGCAACTGGTGCCGTTGCCGAACTCGTGGGCGTTGATCAGGTTCACCGCCTCGGCGAAATCGTGCACGCGCACGCAGCTGAGCACCGGGCCGAAGATCTCTTCCTTGTAGATGCGCATCTCGGGGGTCACGTTGTCGAACAGCGTACCGCCCATCCAGAAACCGCCTTCGCAACCCTCGCCGGGCTGCTTCGCATCGAACTGGCGACCGTCCACCAGCAGCTCGGCGCCTTCGGCCGCGCCCACCTCGATGTAGCCCGTGATGCGCTGGTGCGCGGCGGCGGTCACGATGGGGCCCATCTCGGCGGCGAGGTTGGTGCCGTTGAGCACCTTCAGCGCTTTCGTGCGCTCGATCAGCTTGGGCATGATCTTGTCGGCCACGTCGCCCACCAGCACCGCCACGCTGATGGCCATGCAGCGCTCGCCGGCCGAGCCGTAGGCCGCGCCGATCAGCGCGTCCACCGCCTGGTCGAGGTCGGCGTCGGGCATGACCACCATGTGGTTCTTCGCGCCGCCCAGGGCCTGCACGCGCTTGCCGTGGTGGGCGCCGGTCTCGTAGATGTAGTTCGCAATGGGGGTGGAGCCGACGAAGCTGATGGCCTTCACGTCCGGGTGCACCAGCAGCGCGTCCACGGCTTCCTTGTCGCCCTGGACCACGTTGAACACGCCGTCGGGCAGGCCGGCCTGCTTCAACAGCTCGGCCATGAACAGGCTGGCGCTGGGGTCGATCGGGCTGGGCTTCAACACAAAGGTGTTGCCCGCGGCAATCGCCACCGGGAACATCCACATGGGCACCATCACGGGGAAGTTGAACGGCGTGATGCCGGCCACCACGCCCAGCGCCTGGCGGATGGTCCAGTTGTCCATGCCGGTGGAGACCTGGTCGGTGAAATCGCCCTTGAGCAGCTGCGGGATGCCGCAGGCGAATTCGATGATGTCGATGCCGCGCGCCACCTCGCCCTGCGCGTCGGTGAACACCTTGCCGTGTTCGGCGGTGATCAGGTGGGCCAGCGTGTCCTTGTGCTGGTTCACCAGTTCCAGGAACTTGAACATCACGCGCGCGCGGCGGATCGGCGGCGTGTCGGACCAGGCGGGGAATGCGGCCTGCGCGGCTGCCACGGCCGTGTCCACATCGGCGGCGCTGGCCAGCGCCACGCGGCCGGTGACGGCGCCGGTGGCGGGGTTGAACACGTCCTGCGCGCGGGGGGAAGTGCCGGCTGCGCGGGCGCCAGCGATGTAGTGGGTGATGGCGGTGGTCATGGTGTGTCTCGCTGAAGGATGGACATCGGTTTCTGAGCTGTCTCGCCAGTGTAGGAACCGACCTCTCTCGATACAAGGCCGGAAAGCTGAATTGATTGTTCAGTATGGTGAACAATACGGCCCATGAACCCACCGAAGATCCACGAACGGCATCAAGAGCTCTGGGGCCACTTCCACTGGCTGGGCGTGTTGGCCCAGCAGGGCAGCTACACGGCGGCGGCCGCGCGGCTGGGCGTGAGCAAGGCGGCGGTGAGCCAGCGCATCGCCGAGCTGGAGCGCATGGCGGGCGTGGCGCTGGTGCAGCGCACCACGCGCAGCGTGCGGCTGACGGAGGCCGGCCAGCGGCTGGTGGACGACACCCGGGCCTCGTTCGAGCACATCGCGCAGTGTTTCGCCCAGGTGCGCGACGCGGCGGGTGAGCCACGCGGCCTGCTGCGCGTGACGGCGCCAGTGGCCTTCGCCCGCCAGCAACTGGTGCCGCGCCTGGCCGGTTTCCTGCGCCAGTACCCCGAGGTGCGGCTGGAGCTGAACCTGTCGGACCACCTGAGTTCGCTGGCCACCGAGGGCTTCGATCTGGCGATCCGCCACACCGCCAACCCACCCGACACGCACGTGGCCTGGACGCTGTGCGCCACGCGCTCGGTGCTGGTGGCCAGCCGCGCCTACCTGCGCCGCCAGGGCACGCCGCAGCGGCCCGCCGACCTGACGCAGCACAACTGCCTGCACTACCCGCGCTCGCAGGACACGCCGGCCTGGACGCTGGAGCCGCTCACGCCCCAGGCCGGTACCGAGCGGGTGACCGTGCAGGTGTCGGGTTCGCTGGCGGCCAACAACAGCGAGGCGCTGCGCGACGCCGCGCTGAGCGGGCTGGGCATTGCGCTGCTGCCCGACTTCAGCGCCCAGGCCAGCCTGCTCGCGGGCAAGCTGGTGCAGGTGCTCCCCGGCTGGAAACCGGTGGGCGCCTTCGCCGAACAGCTCTACGCGATCCGCCCCTATTCGGCCCACGTGCCGCGCGCGGTGACGGCCCTGGTGGCCTATCTGCGGGAGGCGCTGGCGCCGGGGTTTGGTTTGTAGCGTGAACACCCCTGCGGCACGGGCGGCTTGCGTCCACCCGCTAAGCTCCCCACATGGATTCACTGACCCAGATCGCGCTTGGTTCGGCCGTGAGCGTGGCCGTCATGGGACGCCGCACCGCCGTGTGGAAAGCGGCGCTCTGGGGCGCCGTGGCCGGCACCCTGCCCGACCTTGATGCCTTCATCGACCACGGCGACGCCATGCTCAACATGACGCGCCACCGCGCCGAAAGCCACGCGCTGTTCTTCCTGACGCTGGCCGCGCCGCTGCTGGCCTGGGCCGTGGCGCGCCTGCATGGCGAAGCGGCCGGGTTCAAGCGCCGGGCCGCCCCAAGCGAGAACCGCACCCCCTTGGGGGGCAGCGACCCGCATAGCGGCGGAGCGTGGGGGCAAGATTTCCAGCGCCGGGCCGCCCCCAGCTTGAACCGCACCCCCTCGGGGGGCAGCGACCCGCGCAGCGGCGGAGCGTGGGGGCGTTGGACACTCGCGCTCTGGCTGGCGCTCATCACCCACCCGCTGCTCGACGCCATGACGGTCTACGGCACGCAGCTGCTGCAGCCCTTCACCGACCACCCCTACGGCGTGGGCAGCGTCTTCATCATCGACCCGGCCTACACCGTGCCGCTGATCGTGGGCGTGGTCGCGGCCATGCGCCTGAAAAACACGCGCGGCCTGCGCTGGAACGCCGCGGGCCTGGTGCTCAGCACGCTCTACCTGGTCTGGGGCGTGGTCGCGCAGCAGCATGTGGAGCGCATCGCACGCGACTCGCTGCGGCAAAACGGCATTCACCCGCAGGGCCTGCTCGTCACCCCCGCGCCCTTCAACACGGTGCTCTGGCGGCTGGTGGCCGTCACGCCCACGCGGTATTTCGAAGGCCACTACTCGCTGCTGGACGCCCAGCCCACCCTGCGCTGGACCGCGCACGAACGGGGCGCCGCGCTGATCGCCGCGCACGGCAGCGAACCGGCGGTGGCGCGCATGGCGGCGTTCACCCATGGCTTCTACAGCCTCTCGGAAACCGACGGCCACCTGTTCGTGACCGACCTGCGCATGGGCCAGGAACCCGCCTACACCTTCCGCTTCAACCTGGGCAGCGCCACGGCGCGGGCCAACGGCGGCCATCGGCCCACGCTCGAAGGCATGCGCCCCGACCTGGGCACCGCCCTGCCCTGGTTGTGGCAGCGTCTGCTGGGGAACGACACCCCGCCACCCTGGCAAGTGACGCAGGGCGGCCGCGCCGGGTAGGCGCGCCCCGCGTCCCGTGGGCAGCCGCGGTGGCTTGCCCGAAACCGCTGGGCGCGGCACGATGCAGCCGGCTTGAGCCATTCACCCCCAACCGGAGACAAACCATGATCAAGGTCAGCGTGATGTACCCCAATACCCCCGGCACGCACTTCAACCACGACTACTACCGCGACAAACACATGCCGCTGGTGAAGTCCCGCCTGGGCAAGCATCTGCTGTACTACACGGTGGACAAAGGACTGGCCGGCGGTGCGCCCGGCACCGAGCCGCTCTACGCCGCCTGCGGCCACCTGTTCTGCCCCTCGGTGGAAGCGTTCCAGGCCGGGTTTGGGCCGCACACGAAAGAGATCATGGGCGACATTCCGAACTACACCGACATCGCGCCGGTGATCCAGATCAGCGAAGTGGTGGTCGCCAAACCCTGAGCGCTCAGCGGTTGAAGGCCGCTCAGCGCTCCTGCAGCGCGAGCTGGGCGCCCAGCCCGGCGAAGGCCGCGGCAAAACCCCGGCGCAGCCAGGCCTGCACGCGCGCCGACTCGATGACGGCCTTGCGAAACGCGTGGGCCAGCAGGCCATAGGCCACGAACACCGCAAACGTCATGGCCATGAACACAGCGCTCAGCAGCAGCAGGGCCGCCAGCGGCGAGGCGGCCGCCGGGTCCACGAACTGCGGCAGAAAGGCCAGGAAGAAGATGGTCAGCTTGGGGTTGAGGATGTTGAGCAGGAAGGCCTTGAACACGATGCTCCGGCCCGAGCGCTGCGCGGCCTGCCCGTCCACGGCGAACGCGCCGCGGTCCTTCCAGGTGGCCCAGGCCACGTAGAACAGATAGGCCACACCCGCGTAACGCAGCACCTCGAACGCCAGCGCGCTGGTGTGCATGACCGCCGCCAGGCCCAGGATGGTGGCCAGCAGATGCGGCACGATACCCAGCGTGCAGCCCAGCGAAGCCAGCACGCCCGCCCGCCGCCCCTGCAGCAGCGCGGTGGACACGGTGAAGATCACCCCGGTGCCGGGAATGAGCACCACGATGAGCGAGGTGATGAGGAATTCAAGACCGATCATGAGCATGCCCTTCTGACGTATTGAACCTGGCGGAGCGATAGCGCCACATGATGCCCGATGTGCGGCCGCTGCGACAGCGCCCTCGAAGCGTCAAAGCGTGACGCGCCGGTCCGGGAAGGCATTTCCCCTTTCAAGCCATCAGCAAGGTGAACACGATGATCACCAGCCCGAGCCCCAGGTTGATACCCACCCAGGTGCGGATGGACGCGAGCGCCGCGCCGCCCGCGGGCCAGTCGCTGGCCAGCACGGCGCGGCTCAGGCGCTTGAACAGGGCGAACCGGATGTGGCCGAAGATGGCCATCATCACGATGCCGAGCGTGGCCATGATGGTCCAGTCCAGGGGCATGTTGAAGGCCAGCCCGGCCTGCGCCGACTCTCTGGCCAGGCGGGCGATCATCCACAGCCCCGTGACCAGCACCAGCAGCACGGCGACCAGCACCGCGGCGAAGAAGCGTTGCAGGGTCGCGTACATCAGGCGCACACGCAGCGGTGGCTCCAGCTGCAGCGCGGCCGGGCGCAGAAAGAAGTGGGCGAACACCATGCCGCCCACCCACACGATGATGGCGAGAACGTGGAGCAGTTTGAGCGTCGCGTAGATCATGGTTGTAGAGGTGTGGGTCGAATGGATGGTCTGGAACCGCAACACCCGCGTGCAACGACGAATGCAGCGGCATCGTAGCAAAGGGTGCGCGAACGTGCACCGACCCATTCGGTTTTTTGCATGCCTGATGCGTGAGATCTGTATTTCTCGCCAGCCGGCATCGACTCCATACTGCGATCGGGCCTTGCCCCCACACAACCAACGACCGGAGACAACATGTTCATCAATCGCCGAGCCTTCGTGGGCTTGCTGGGCGCATCCAGCCTCGCCTTCCCTTCCCTGGCGCAAGCCATGAACCTACGCATCCTGGTCGGCTACGCAGCCGGTGGCGCCGTCGACGTGGTAGCCCGCGCCGTGGCCGAAGGCCTGCGCGACACGGGCTACACCGTGATCGTTGAAAACAAGGCGGGGGCCTCAGGTCGCCTCGCCACCGAAGCCCTGCTGGCCGCGCCCGCCGACGGCACCACATTGATTCTGGCGCCTCAAGGCAACCTGACCTTGTATCCACACGTGGTCAAGGCGAAGTTCGATCCGCTCAAGGAACTCACGCCCATCGCCCCGGCCTGCCGCATGAGCTTTGCGCTGGCCGTGGGCGCAAGCAGCCCAGCCACCAGCCTGCAGGATTTCCTGGCACAGGCGGCCAGGACGCCGGCCATGGCCTCCTTTGGCACACCTGGCGCAGGCACCGCCATGCAATTCATCGGCACCTTGCTGGGCAAGCACGCCAACGTCTCTTTCACCCACGTGGCCTACAAGGGCGGGTCGGCCGCCGTGACCGACACCGTGGGCGGCCATTTGCCGGCCGTGATCACCACGACACCCAACCTGCTGCCCATGCACCGCAGCGGGCAACTGCGCATCCTCGCGATATCGGACGACGTACCCAATGCGGCGCTCCCGGGGGTGCCGACCTTCAAAGCGGCAGGTTTCCCGGACTTGAGCATCAGCGAGTCGTTTGCCTTCTTTGCACGCCGTGGCACCACACCGGCGCTGGTTTCCCAACTCAACCAGGCCATCGGCGCCGCGGTGAGGTCGCCCAAGGTGTCACAAGTGCTGGAGAAAGCCGAATTCACCCCGCTGACCATGAGCTCCGAAGCCATGGACAAGCAACTGCGGGCTGAACACGCCCGTTGGGCGCGCGTCGTCCAGTCGGTGGGCTACACGCCGGAAAACTGAGCCGCTGGCTCACCCCCTCAGGAGATACCGTGCCCCGTCAAAACCTGGTGGTGATCATGTCCGATGAACATGATCCGAGAGTCATGGGCTGTGCCGGCCACCCAGTGGCCCAAACGCCCCACCTGGACGCGCTGGCCGCCCGCGGCACCCGCTTCACCCAGGCCTACACCCCAAGCCCGATCTGTGTGCCCGCACGCGCCGCTTTTGCCACTGGCCTGCGCGTGCACCAGACGCGCCACTGGGACAACGCCATGCCCTACACCGGCGCGCCACGCGGCTGGGGTCATGTGCTGCAGCGGCACCGGGTTCGCGTCGAGAGCATTGGCAAGCTGCACTACCGCAGTGACGAAGACCCCGCCGGATTCGACCTCGAGCACATTCCCATGCACGTCGTCGGTGGCCACGGCATGGTCTGGGCATCGATCCGGGACCCCTACGTCAGCAGCCCCAACGGCAAACGCATGCTGGGTGATCGCATCGGCGGCGGCGAGTCGCACTACACCTCGTACGACCGGTCCGTCACCGAACGCTCGGTGCAATGGCTGCAGGCAGCGGCGCAGCAGCCCTTCGTGCTCTATGTCGGCCTGGTGGCACCCCACTTCCCCCTGATCGCACCCCAGGCGTTCTTCGACCTGTACCCGCTGGACCACCTGCCCACGCCCAAACTGCACCCGGCTGACGGGTACCAGCGGCACCCCTGGGTGCAGGACTACGCCGCCTTCATGGACAACGAGGATCAGTTCGAGTCGCCCGAAGAACGCCTGCGCGCCTTCGCCGCCTACTACGGCCTGTGCAGCTTCCTGGACCACAACGTGGGCCAGATCCTCGACGCGCTGCGCGAAGCCGGGCTGGAAGACAGCACCACCGTCGTCTACACCTCCGACCATGGCGACAACCTGGGCACGCGTGGCCTGTGGGGAAAGTCCACCCTGTACCAGGAGAGCGTGCGTGTGCCCATGATCCTGGCCGGGCCGGGTGTGGCGCCTGCGGTGTGCGACACGCCCGTGGACCTGCTGGACCTGTTTCCGACCATCCTGGAAGGCACGGGCATTGACCCGGCCCCAGAAATGGGCGAACGCCCCGGGCGGTCGCTGTTCGCGCTGGCCGCTGGCGCGCCCCAGCCAGAGCGTGTGGTGTTCAGCGAATACCACGCCGCTGGCAGCAACACCGCCGGTTTCATGGTGCGCAAGGGGCGCTGGAAGTTCCACTACTACGTGCGCCACCGGCCTGAACTGTTCGATCTGGACGACGATCCTGAGGAATTGCACGATCTCGCCGGCGACCCCGCACACAGCGGGGTCGTGCAGGCCATGGAAGCCGAACTGCGCCGCATCTGCGACCCCGAAGCGGTGGATGCGCTGGCCAAGGCCGATCAGGCGGCCATGATCGAGCGCCTGGGCGGCCAGGCGGTGGCGGCCACACTGGGTTCGGGCGGTGCCACGCCGGTACCGACAGCGGCCCTGGTGCCAGCCGTTTCGGTCTGAGCACCGCGCCCAGTGTGTCGCGGTAGAGTGACTCCATGACGCTCAGGCAACTGAAGTACTTCGTTGAAATCGCACGCGCCGGCAGCATCACCACCGCCGCCAATACCCTGCACATCGCCCAGCCGGCCCTCAGCCACCACGTGGCGGCGATGGAAGAAGAACTGGGGGCGCCGCTTTTGACGCGCCATGCCCGCGGCGTCGAGCTGACAGCGGAGGGACGGCGCCTGCTGGACCGTGCAACTTCCATCCTGCGTCAGATCGACAGCATCAAGGACGACGTGCGCGGTTCGGCCAGCGAAGCACGCGGCAACGTCAGCCTCTGTCTGGTGGGCTCGGTGGCGCCGGTGCTGGCCGTCCCGCTGTTCCGCGCCCTGAGGGAACGTGCTCCTGCGGTACAGCTGCAGCTGAGTACGGGCATGTCGCGCGAGGCGCGCGCTCTGGTGGAGGCACGTCGGGTCGATCTGGCGCTGCTGCCCATCGCCTCGGAGATCTCGCGCCTGGAAGCGATTCCGCTCTTCGAAGAGCGCTTTTTCCTCTTCGGCGCCGCCCGCACCTGGGGCGTCGAATCGGGCCCCATCCGCTTTGCCGACATCGGTGACCGCCCGCTGGTGGCGCCCGACCGCGAGCACGATCTGCGCAAACTCATAGAGCGCACCGCCCTCTCGCTGGGGTGCCCGCTGAACGTGCGCTACGAACTCAACAACCCCGAGCTGTACCGCGACATGGTCAGCGAAGGCCTGGCCTGCGCGGTGATGCCGCGCAACGCATTGGCCGCATCCGCTTCAGCGGGGGTGGTGGCCCGCGAAATCACCGAACCGGCCATCGAACGCACCCAGAGCCTGGTGTGGCTGGTGGACCATCCCCTGACCCCGGCCGGGGAAGCCGTGCGCAGCGCCCTGGTGGAAGTGGTCGGCACGCTGATCGACAATGGCGCCCTGCTGGCCAGAAAGCTCCCCTGAAACCATCCACCTTGTTGCGCCAAGAGCTCCTGTCCGTGCTGCTGGATTCAGCGGGCATCCTCAACGCGCAACGCGTGTACCAACCAGCGCACTGCGGGCACGCGACTCACAAGTCGGTTGTCACGCCGTAGGCATCGCGACGCTGCAGCTTGTAAGGCGGCAAGCCCTTGAGCATGCGCCGGCCATAGTTCTGGCGCAGCAAGCGCGCGTCGTAACAAACCACCACCGCTTCGTCGGTCTCGCTGCGCAGGGCCCGGCCGGTCCATTGCAGCAGGCGCGCGCCGGTGGCGGGCACCACGAGTTCGCTGAACGGGTCGCGGCCCTGGGCCTTGAGCCAGTCGGCGCGCGCCTGGCCCACCGGGTCGCCGGGTGAGGCGAACGGCAACTTGGTGATGAACACCCACTCGCAGAGCTCGCCGGGCAGGTCCAGCCCTTCGCCGAACGACTGCAGTCCGAACAGGATGGACGGCTCACCGGCCTGCACGCGCTCGGCGTGGCGGCGCAGCAGTTGGGTGCGCGAGGCCTCGCCCTGCGCCAACACCGCCCCGCGCAGATCGCTGTGCAGGCCGCGCTCCAGCAGTTCCTGCGCACGCCGCATCTGCGCCTTGGAGGTGAACAGCACCAGCGCGCCGCGCTGCACGGCGGCCAGATCGCTCATGAGCGCGTCCAGCATTTCGCGGGTGTAGGCCTCCACGTCTTTCGGGTCGGCCCGGGTCTGCACCACGACCAGCCGGCCCTGGCGCGCGTGGTCGAACGGGCTTTGCACTTCGCGGGCCACCACGGCGGCGTCGTACGCCAGGCCGGACTCGTGCAGGAAGTGCTCGAAGCCGCCGCAGGTGACGAGCGAGGCCGAGGTGACGACGGCCGCGCGCACCTTGTTCCAGAGCTGGTTGCGCAGCAGGCTACCGGGCTGCAGCGGGCAGGCGTGGGCGGTGAGCGTGACCAGGCCGTGCTGGATGCCGGCTTCGAGCCATTTGGCCAGCGGCGCCTGGCCGGCGGCCGGGTCCTGCAGCCAGAGTTCGGCCGTGGCCTGCGCGTGCTGCAGGCGCGGCGCGAGCACGCCCAGGCGGCTATAAAGCTTGGCGCAGCGCGCGGCGTCGCCGGGGTTGTCGCGCGCGTTGGCCTTGAGCTGGGTGGCCAGCGCCTCCATCACTTTGAGCAGCGCGCTGGCGCGGCTGTGCAGTTGCGCCACCGTTTCCAGCCACTCGGGTGGCAGCGCGCCGCCTTCAAAACGATCGACCACCGGTGGCGCCTGGTACCCCCGTTCGGGCGGGGCCGCCTGGCGAAACCCGCCGCGCGCCGAGCCTCTGCCCCCTTCGGCGGGCTCGGGCGTGCGCCCGCGCCCGGTGAGCGCCAGCCACTCGGGCAGCGCGCCGATGCGCGCCATGGCCAGGCGGGCCAGTTCGCCCTGCGCGGTCTTCAGTTCGCGCGCCAGCGTGGCCACGTCCACGCCCGGCGTGTGCTGCAGCGCGCCGGCCACTTCGTCCACCGCGCGCGGCAGGCGGTCCAGCCACTGGCTGCGCATCAGGTCCATGCTTTCGGTGAACTGCCCCTGCGCGACGGCGCCCAGGTGGTGCGCTTCGTCGAACACGAGGTAACAGTCTTCGGGCGCGGGCAACGCGTGCAGGCCCAGGGTGGAGAGCAGCAGGTCGTGGTTGACCACGATCACCTGCGATTGCGCGAGCCGGGCGCGCGCCTGGTAGTAGCTGCAGCTGTTGTAGCTCGGGCAGTGGCGTGCTGTGCAGGTGTGGCGCTCGGCGGCCACCGGGCCCCACAGCTCGCCTTCGGGCGGTTCGTCGAGCCGGTCGCGGTCGCCGTCCCAGCTGCCGGCGTCGAGCGAGGCCGTCCACTGCGCGTACTGTTGGGCGCGCTCGCTCCAGCGCTCGGCCGCGCGGGCGCTGGCGGCGGCGTTGGCCACGGTGCTGGCGGCCACCGCCGCGGGCGAGGCATCGGCGGCACCGAGCGCGTCGTCGCTCTCGAACAGGTCGGCGCTGGCGGCGTCGCCGCCGCTGAGCTGGTCGAGCTTGAGGCGGCACACGTAGCGTCCGCGCCCTTTGGCGAGCGCGAACGTGAACGGCTCGGGCAGCGCGGCGGCCAGCGCGGGCAGGTCCTTGGCGATCAGCTGTTCCTGCAGCGCCACGGTGGCGGTGGAGATGATCACGCGCTTTTGTTGCGCCAGGGCCAGCGGGATCACGGTGGAGGCATAGGCCGCCGATTTGCCCACGCCGGTACCGGCCTGCACCACCGCGATGCCACGCTCGGGCAAGCCCGCCTCAGCGCTGACCGAGCCGTCGCCGAGCGACACGCCGCTGAGCGTGTGCGCGATCAGCGCGGCCATTTCGCGCTGGCCGGGGCGCGCGCGAAAGCCCGGGGCGTGCGAGACCATGTGGTCGAACGCGGCCAGGGCCAGCGCCTCGCGCGCCAGCGGACCGCCGGGCAACACATCGGGCTCGGCGGGTGAGGCTTCGGGGGATTCGGCGCTCTGGGTCATGCGGAAGAACAGGCAAACGGGGATTGTCACAGACCGCGGGTGTCTGGGCGGTGTGAAGGGCCGGTGTCCTGGGTTGCTGTGCGGCGGTCGTGCGGCGATCCGGCAGGGTCCCAGGCGGGGGCCTGGAATCGCTGTGCCAAGATGCGCGCCGCATCCATCGAAAGTATGCATACGGACCCGCCACGCCAGCCAGGGAAGCGAACACCATGAAGACCTACAAGAACCACCCACCCGTGCCCAAAGTCCTGCAAGAGGCGCTGAAGGAATACCCTGCGCTGATCGCGGACCTGGAAGAGGCGCTGACCGGTACCGGCGTGACGCTCTTCATGAGCAAGACGTTGCGGTACGACCAGTTCGAGCGGGCGATCGCGCTGCTGGAGGTTTGCCTTGAAAGCTATTGGTCCGATGCCACAGAAGAGGTCAAAGCAGCAGAGGCCACGGGGGATACCGCGCTGATCGCCAAGGCGAAAGAAAAAGAGATGCTGATGATCAATTGCCGCACGGACTCGCTGGGCCGAGGCGTGGGGGAATTAAAAGCATTTTTTGATTGATTTTGGAGCGTTTGAGCCATGGCACATGACTACCCAAAAATCGACCCGGATCTGCATCAGCAGATTCTGAACAACAAAGTCTTGCGGCAATCTCAATTCCAGAACGCCACCAGCCAGGAGCGCCCACGCGCCGTCATCATGGCGGGGCAACCTGGAGCGGGCAAAGGAAACCTGGTTGATGCCGCCAGGGCCGAGCTGGGAGGCAACGTTGTCACAGTCGATCCCGACAAGCTGCGTAGCTTTCATCCGCAAGCCCATGGCTTGCGCCAGCAACACCCCTACACCTGGTCGGGCCAGACCCATGGCGACGCCAGCCAATGGGCCACCGAGTTGCGGGACGCCGCCATCGGCGACCGCAAGAACATCATTCTGGACACCACCACGCCCAGGGTGGATGTCATCAAAGACCTGCAGGCCAGAGGCTACGACGTGGAGGTGCGCGCCATCGCCACGCACCGGATCGAGAGCGAACTCGGCGTGGATGCGCGGTTTACCGATCAATTGATGCGCAAGGGCCACGGCCGATACGTCCCCTCAGGCGTCCGGGACAACGTCTACCAGCAACTGCCACATCAACTCGACGCGGTCGCCCGCGAGACCGGCTCACCGATCCGCATCTATGACCGGGAGGGACAGCTGCACCACGACTCGCGCACCCGGCCCACGGTCTTGCCCAGCCAGGCCTTGGAAGCGGCGCGAGAAGGCCGTATGGGCTTCATTCGCGCGGCCGAGCTGGAGCGGTCCATCCACGACCAACGCCGTCTGCACCATGAGCTGCCCGAGCGTTTGCCCAACACCCAGGTGAACGCGCAGACAACCGCCACGCTCTTGCAGGAACGGCAGGCGCAAGCCGTCGAAAAGGGTTTGGGCGATCTCGCCACCGAGGCACGCGGCTCCAACCTGGCGGGCGCCACGCGCACTATGGGCAAAGGGCTGGGCATCGCCGGCACCGCCTACGGCGTCTACCAGGGCGTCAACGACACCCGCGACGCCATCGATCAGGCGCGCAGCAACCGCGAGCAGTGGGTGCGCGGCGCAGAGGCAGGCGCCGACGTGGCGGCTCGCGGCACGGTGACGGGCTTGGCCGGAGCGGGGGGCGGAGCCCTGGGCGCGGCCGGTGGCGTGCTCACCAGCCCCGTCACCGGCCCCGTCGGCCCCATCGCCGGCGGCATCGTGGTGGGCGGAGCGGCAGGGGTATTGGCGGACCGGGCCTACGAAGACTCCCGCCTGCAGCAGTTCAGCAAGTACCTGGGCCGCGAGGTGGGCGAGCTGGGCTACGACCATGTGTCGCGCGAAGGCCGTCTGCTGCGCCAGGTCAACGGCTTGCGGGAAGACCTGGCCGCTGAAACCGACCCGTCCAAACGCGCGCAACTGGAAGACCGCCTGAGCCAGGCGAGCGGGCGGTTCGCCACCGAGGCCGAACGCAATGGCCGCTTCTTCGAAGGCAAGGCCGGCGTGGAAAGCACCTGGGAGAAAACCCATGCGCAGTACCCCCGGCTCGACAAGGACGACGTGAACGAGGCGCTGGCCCGGCACATCGACGCCGGAAAGCGCCCGGGCGAAGCGGCCAGCGCCGCCTACAGCGACGCGCTGCACGAGAAGTACCCGCGCGTTCGCCCGCACCAGCCGCTGGAGAACTACCGCGCCATGGGCAGCGAACAGCTGCTGGAGAAGCACCAGCACCACACCGGCCAGATGGTGGAAGACAAACGCCGTGTGCTGGAACTCGCGGGCCAGAAGGATTCGCGCAACCACCTCGACAAAGGCTGGCCCCCGGCGCTGGCCGAGCAGCGCCAGGCCCAGCGGGTGCAGGACGGCCTGAACCGCCTCTGGAAAGACACCGGCCACGTCTCGGCGATCCGGGCTGTGCTCCAGGAGCGCGGCATTCCGGCGCCCGAGCTGCCTGCGGCTTTGCGGAAAAGCCCCGCGCAGGGCGGCCCGGGCACCCCTGCGCATGGCGCACCGCGTCAACTGAAACAGCACGACCGAGCTCAACCGGTGGTGGCAGAACCCGGCGGGCGTCAGCACCCAGGCGCGGCAAGCCCCTCGTTGTCGCCCCATCAGGCGCACCACGCCGGGCTGGCCCGCGCCCAGCTGGGCCCGCCGCTGGCCGCGCATGGGCACGGCCCGGAGCAGATCGAGCGCGTGAGCGCGGCCGCCGTGGCCCACGCCCAGCAATATGCGCACCGGGGTGCGGTGCAGGCGTTTCACCTGAGCCGGGACGCGCAGCTGGTGGCGGTGGTGCAGGAGCAGGCCCCGCTGAGCGAGTTCCGGGTGGACAGCGCCCTGCGCCAGAGCCCGGAGCAGCACCTGGAGCGCGCCCATGCGCTGGCGCAGTCCCAGGCGCAGGCCCAGGTGGGCGAACAGCCCCAGGTGCCCGGCCTTGGGCAGGAGGCGCTGGCGACCGCGCGCATGCGGGCCTGAGCGGGATCGGCCATGCACAATGGTCCGTCGACGAGGACCGCCCATGACCACCCGCCACCGCCCCCCACCCGCGCCGCGCGCCACCAGCCAGAAACTGCGCATCGACCTGGCCCTGCAGGGTGGTGGCTCACACGGCGCCTTCACCTGGGGCGTGCTGGACCGCCTGCTGGAAGAAGAGTGGCTGGAGATCGCGGCCGTCAGCGGCACCAGCGCGGGCGCCATGAACGCGGTGGCGCTGGCCGCCGGGCTGATGGAGGGTGGCCGCGAAGGCGCACGCGCCGGCCTGCGCCGCTTCTGGAAGCGGGTCGCCGACGCCTCGCCGTTCCACGCTTTGGGCGCGGGGTCGATGGCCCAGCTGTTCGGCCTGGGCCATCCGTGGCTGCAGGCGGTGGCCGCGCCCTGGCAGCACTTCGCGCAGTTCGTCGGCAGCCAGTTCTCGCCCTACCAGTTCAACCCGCTGAACCTGAACCCGCTGCGCGACATCCTGACCGACACGGTGGACTTCGAGCGCGTGCGCGCCTGCGACCGCACCCAGCTCTTCGTGGCCGCCACGCACGTGGCCACCGGCGACCTGCGCATCTTTCGCCAGCACGAGCTCACCGCCGACATGGTGCTGGCCTCGGCCTGCCTGCCGCTGCTGTTCCAGGCGGTGAAGATCGACGGCGAGGCCTACTGGGACGGTGGCTACGCCGGCAACCCCTCGCTGCTGCCGCTGATCAGCGAGACCTCGGCCGATGACCTGCTGCTGGTGCAGATCAACCCCAGCCGGCGCGAGGCCGTGCCCACCCAGGCCAGCGAGATCCTCGACCGCGCCAGCGAAGTCACCTTCAACGCCAGCCTGCTCAAGGAGCTGCGCACCATCGGTCTGCTCAAGGAACTGCTGCAGGAGGCCGGCCGCCCCGACAGCGCCTACCGGCGCCCGCTGTTCCAGCGCGTGGACGACCTGCGCCTGCACCGGCTCGACGCCGAAGTCGAGCTCGCGCAGTTCGGCGCCGCCAGCAAGACGCAGACCGGCTGGGCCTTTCTGTCCCAGCTGCACGACATCGGCCGCGCCGCGACCGACGCCTGGCTGCGCACGAACGGCCAGCACCTGGGCCAGCGCTCCACCTTCGAGCTGCCGCCGGCCTACACCGGCTAGCATGAAACACCCCCGCCGCGCTTCGCGCGACTCCCTCCAGGGGACGGCACTGGCCGTTCGTCCTGGGCCTGTCGAAGAGCAACCCGGCTGTGCCCTGGGCGGCGCACCCTGCCCACCCCACACACCATGACCCTGCTGTCGCCCTGGCTCGGGCTTGGCCTGATCGCCGCCGCCCTCCGTTCAGTACAGCGCCGCGAACTTCTCGATCAGCGGCGTCGGCCCGGCCAGAATCAGGTGGTCGCCCGGCTTGATCTCGGTGTCGGGCTTGGCGTAGATGAAGTCCTGGTGGCGGCGCTTGATGCCCACCACCGTGATGCCGTGCTTCTTGCGCACGTTCGACACCGCCAGCGTCTTGTTGTGCGTTTCCATGGGCGCTCGGGTCTTGGCAATGGCGAAGCCGTCGTCGAACTCGATGAAATCGATCATCTTGCCCGTCACCAGGTGCGCCACGCGCTCGCCCATGTCCGCCTCCGGGTAGATCACGTGGTGCGCGCCCACCCGCTCGGCAATGCGCCCGTGCTGCGGGCTGTTGGCCTTGGCCCAGATGTCTTTCACGCCCATCTGCGCCAGGTTCAGCACCGTCAGCACGCTCGCCTCCAGGTTGGCGCCGATGCTCACCACCGCGTGCGAGAAGTCGGTCACCGAGAGCTGCTTGAGCGCCGGCAACTCGGTCGAGTCCGCCTGGACGACGTGCGGCAGCTCGTGCGCCAGGTCCTGCACCACCTCCCCGTCCGTGTCGATGGCCAGCACCTCGTGGCCTGCGGCCACCAGCGCCCGCGCCACGCTGGAGCCAAAGCGCCCCAGGCCGATGACGACCACGCTGTCGCCTCGCGTTGAGTTTGATTTAGCCAACAATCGGTTTCTCCTCGGGATATCGGTAGGCCCTGGGCACCTGGTTGATCGCCAGCGCCAGCGCCAGCGTGACCACGCCCACGCGCCCGGTGTACATCAGCGCAATGATCACGCCCTGCGCACCGGGCGGCAGATCGGCCGTGATGCCGGTGGACAGGCCCACGGTGGCAAAGGCCGACACGACTTCGAACATCAGCTTGTCCAGCGGCAGCTCGGTCATCGGAATGATCACCAGCAACCCCAGCGACACCGCCGCCCCGCTGAGCAGCAGGATCGACAGCGCCTGGCGCTGCACCGGCGTGGCAATGCGGCGCCCGCGCAGCTCCACGTCGGCCCGGCCGCGGATCTCGCTCCAGACGATCAGCAGCAGCAGGAAGACCGTGGTCACCTTCACCCCACCGGCCGTGCCGGCGCTGCCGCCGCCGATGAACATCAGCACGCAGTGCAGCACCAGCGATTCGAGTTCCAGCGCGCCGATGTCCACCGCATTGAACCCCGCCGTGCGCGCTGAAACGGAGGTGAACAGGGCCGCCAGCCACTGGTCCGCAAAGCCCAGCGGGGCCAGCGTCCTGGGGTTGTCGTGCTCCACCAGCCACAGCGCCAGCGTGCCCAGCAGCACGAGCGCCGCCGAGCCCCAGACCGTGAGCGTGGTGTGCACCGACCAGCGCGCATGCCGCTTGCGCCGGTTGGCCCACAGCTCGGTGATGACCGGAAACCCCAGCCCGCCCACCACGATGGCCAGCATCAGCGGCCCCAGCATCCAGCCGTCGGTCACGTGGCCCATCACACCATCGGACCAGGTGGAAAAGCCCGCGTTGTTGAACGCCGACACCGAGTGGAAAGCCCCGTGCCACAGCGCCTGCGACCAGCCCATGTCCGTCTTGATGGCCAGGCGCGCCGCCAGCCACAGCGCCACGCCGCCCTCGCACACCACGGTGACCACCAGCACCATGCGCGCCACCGAGCGCACGTCGCCCAGCGACAGCGCATGCGTTTCCGACTGCAGCAGCAACCGGGTACGCAGCTTCATCTGCCCGCCGATCAGCAGCCCCATCAACGTGGCCGAGGTCATCATCCCGAAGCCACCGAGCTGGAACAGCGCCATCACCAGCCCCTGGCCCAGCGGGCTCCAGTAGGTGCCCGTGTCCACCACCACCAGCCCGGTCACACACACCGCCGAGGTGGCGGTGAACAGCGCCGTCAGCCAGGGTGCGCCCTCGCCGCTGGCACTGGCCCAGGGCAGCATCAGCAGCGCCGTGCCCAGCACGATGGTGGCCAGAAACGCCAGGGCCAGCACGGAGGCCGGGTGGGTGGGCAGGTGGTTCTTCATCGGGGCCAGGCGGACGGGGGTGAGCGAGTCTAGCCGGTCATGGCGGCGGCTCCGGTCCCCGCGCCAGGCGACGAAGGGCTGCAACGCCAACCGATTCCCGTCCGACTTTCTGTTCCAGCTTGAATATAAGTAATTGCTCAATTACATTATCGACATGCCCCACAAACAACCCACACAAACCCGCCGGGCCGCCCTGGTGGCCGCGGCGCTGGCGCTGGCGGCCGAGCACAGCCCCGCCGCTGTGACGACCGCCGACCTGGCGCAGGCGGTGGGCATCACGCAGGGCGCGGTGTTCCGCCATTTCGAGAGCAAGGAAGCGATCTGGGTTGCGGTGATCGACTTCGCGCACCAGGAGCTGCTGGGTCGGCTGCGGGCCGCTGCCGATGCCCAGGCGCAGCCGCTGGCGGCGTTGCGCGCGGTGTTTCTGGAACACGTGGACTTCGTGGTGGCGCACCCCGGCGTGCCGCGGGTGATTTTTCAGGAGCTGCAGCACCCCGAAGACACGCCGCTGAAGGCGCGGGTGCGCCAGCTCATGCAGGCCTACCGCGAGTTGCTCACCGGCCTGCTGCAGCGCGCGCAGGCCGCGGGCCAGCTGGCGCCGGGCACCCAGCTGCCGGCGGCAGCGGTGCTGTTCATCGGCTCGGTGCAGGGGCTGGTGATGCAGTCGCTGCTGAGCGGCCAGGTGGCGGGCATGGCCGCTCAGGCACCGCAGGTGTACCGCATTTTTCACAACGGCGTGGCCGCGCAGACCGCACCGACCGCCCCCTCACCGGAAGGCACCCCATGACGATGAAACCCACGAACACACGCCGTCTGCTGCTGGGCGGCCTGGCGCTGGCGCTGGTGGCCGCGCTGGCCTTTGTGGCGCTGCGCACCGGGCCGCTGGCGCCGGTGAAGGTGCAGGTGACGGTGGTGAAGACCGGTCGCGTGACGCCGGAGATTTTCGGCATCGGCCAGGTGGAGGCGCGGCGCAGCTGGCTGGTGGGGCCCACGGTGGCCGGACGGGTGCGCACGGTGCAGGTGGACGTGGGCGACACGGTGGCACCCGGCCAGGCGCTGGCCGAGATGGACCCGGTGGACCTGGACCAGCGGCTGGCCGCGCTGGCCGCCTCGCTCGCGCGGGCGCAGAGCGCGCGGCAGGCGGCCGCGGCGCAGGTGGGCGACGCGCAGGCGCGGCGCGCGCTGGCGGCGGCGAACCTGAAGCGCAATGAAGACCTGGCGCGGCAGAGCTTCATCAGCGCCGGCGCGCTGGAGGCGCGCACGCAGGAGGTGGCCTCGGCGAGCGCGGGCTTGCAGGCGGCGCAGGCCAACCTGGGCGGCAGCGCGCAGGACATCACCCGGCTGCGGGCCGAGCGCGCGGCGCTGGCGCAGCAGCGCAGCAACCTGCGGCTGGTGGCTCCGGCCGCGGCGTTGGTGGCCAGCCGCGACGCCGAGGGTGGCAGCACGGTGGTGGCGGGCCAGGCCGTGCTGCGGCTGGTGGACCCGGCGAGCCTGTGGGTGAAGCTGCGGGTGGACCAGGGCCGCTCGGCCGGGCTGGCGCCGGGGCTGGCGGCGCGCATCGTGCTGCGCTCGCGCCCGGGCGAGGCGCTGGCCGGCCGGGTGGTGCGCGTGGAGCCGCTGGCCGACAGCGTGACCGAGGAACGGCTGGCGATGGTGGCGTTTGACGCGCTGCCCGCGGGCGTGTCCGTGGGCGAGATGGCCGAGGTGACGCTGGCCCTGCCGGCCACGCCCGAGGGCCTGCTGCTGCCCAACGCGGCGCTGCAGCAGCACGAGGGCACCACCGGCGTGTGGCGGCTGGCCGACGGCGGGCTGCGGTTCGTGCCGGTGGTGCCGGGCGTGCAGGGGCTGGACGGCACGGTGCAGGTGAAAGCCGCGCAGGACGCGGGCCTCGCCGAGGGCGACACGGTGGTGCTGTACAGCCAGAAGGCGCTCCAGCCCGACGCACGCATCAGCGTGGTGGAGCGGCTGGCGCCGCCGGCGGGAGCGGTGAAGTGATCAGCCTGGCGGGCCGCGACATCCTGCACGGCTGGAGCAAGTACGTGTTGACCGGGCTGGGCCTGGGGCTCTTGATCGGCGTGACGTTGACCATGGCGGGCGTGTACCGCGGCATGGTGGACGACGCGCACGCGCTGCTGGCCAACAGCCGCGCCGACCTGTGGGTGGTGCAGAAGGACACGCAGGGGCCGTACGCCGAGTCGTCGAGCATCAAGGACGACGTGGTGAAGAGCGTGCGCGGCATGCCGGGCGTGGCGGCCGCGGCCAACGTGACCTACCTCACCATGCAGGTGGAGCGCCACGGCGTGGACAACCGCGTGATGGTGGTCGGGATCGAGCCCGGCCTGCCCGGCGCGCCGGGCTACCTGGTGGCCGGGCGCCACCTCACGCGCAGCCACTACGAGGCGGTGGCCGACGTGAAGACCGGCTTTCAGCTCGGCGAGACGGTGCGCATCCGCCGCCACGGCTACACCGTGGTGGGGCTGACGCAGCGCATGGTGTCGTCGGGCGGCGACCCGATGCTGTTCGTGCCGCTGAAGGACGCGCAGGAAACGCAGTTCCTGAAAGACAACGACGCCATCGTGAACGACCGCGCGCGCACCGCGGCCAACCCGGCCTTCAACCGCCCGGGCAGCCCCGGCCTGCTGGAGGCGGTGCAGGCGCTGCAGACCAGCAGCCGCAGCGTGAACGCGGTGCTGGTGCAGGCCGCGCCGGGCTTCACGCCCGAGCAGGTGGCCGAGCCGATCCGCCGGTGGAAACACCTGAGCGTCTACACACGCGACGGCATGGAAGACATCCTGGTGGTGAAGCTGATCGCCAACTCAGCCAAGCAAATCGGCATGTTCCTCGTGATCCTGGCCGTCGTGAGCGCGGCCATCGTGGCCTTCATCATCTACACCATGACCATGGGCAAGCTGCGCGAGATTGCGGTGCTCAAGCTCATCGGCACGCGCGACCGCACCATCGCCGGCATGATCCTGCAGCAGGCGCTGGGCCTGGGCCTGATCGGCTTCGCGGTGGGCAAGGTGGCGGCCACAGTGTGGGGGCCGGCGTTTCCCAAATACGTGCTGCTGCTGCCGGGCGACGCGGTGGCCGGCCTGGTGGCCACGCTGCTGATGTGCGCGCTGGCGAGCACGCTGGCGATCCGCGTGGCACTGAAGGTGGACCCGGGCGCTGCGATCGGATGAACCCCATGAACACCACACCGCAAGGCGGCATCCTCATCGAAGGCCTGCGCAAGGTCTATGGCCACGGCGACACGGCCGTGGAAGCGCTGAAACACGTGAACATGCAGGTGGCCCCCGGCGAGGTGGTGGGCCTGGTCGGGCCCTCGGGCTCGGGCAAGAGCACGCTGCTGAAATGCCTGGGCGCGATCATCGAGCCCACCAGCGGCAAGATGACCTTGGGCAACGAAGTGATCTACGACAACGGCTGGATCGCGCGCGACCTGCGCGCGCTGCGGCGCGACCGCATCGGCTTCGTGTTCCAGGCGCCCTACCTGATTCCGTTCCTGGACGTGACCGACAACGTGGCGCTGCTGCCCATGCTGGCGGGCCAGCCCAACGCGAAGGCCCGCGAACGCGCGCTGGAACTGCTGACCGCGCTGGACGTGCAGCACCGCGCCCGGGCCGAGCCTTCGCAGCTCTCGGGCGGTGAGCAGCAGCGCGTGTCCATCGCGCGGGCGCTGGCCAACAAACCGCCGGTGATCCTGGCCGACGAACCCACCGCGCCGCTGGACAGCGAGCGAGCGCTGGCGGTGATGCGCATCCTGAACCAGATGGCGCGCCAGGCGCAGACCGCGATCATCGTGGTGACGCACGACGAAAAGATCATCCCCACCTTCCGGCGGATCTACCACATCCGCGATGGCCAGACGGTGGAGGAAGCGGGCGAAGGCCGCGCGCTGGAAGCCAGCGCCAGCAGCTGACCAGCGTGCACCGGGCGCCGATGGGCACCATGGCCGGGCGCTACCATCGCGGCATGCAATTGTTCGACGCCAACACCACCCGGGCCGCCCTGCCCTTTGACCGCCTGATCGCCGCGCTGCGCGAGCGTTTTGCCGGCGGCTGCGAAGTCCCGCCGCGCCATGTGCACGAGATCAACAGCCCCATCAGCGAAGGCGGCGACGCCGCGAGCCGGCGCATGACCTCGCTGATCATGCCGGCCTGGCTGCCGGGCAAGTACTACGGCGTGAAGATCGTGAACATCGCCCCCGGCAACGCCAAACGCGGCCTGCCCGGCCTGCACAGCAGCTACCTGCTGTTCGACGCGCGCACCGGCGCGCCGCTGGCGCAGATCGACGGCGACCAGATCACCGAGCGCCGCACGGCAGCGGCCTCGGCGCTGGCGGCCTCGTACCTGGCGCGCGCCGACGCCAAACACCTGCTGGTGGTGGGCGCGGGCCGCGTGGCGCAGCTGCTGCCCGCCGCCTACCGTGCGGTGCGCCCGCTGGAGCGTGTGACGGTGTGGGCGCGCCGCGCCAGCGAGGCGCAGGCCCTGGCCGCCCAGGTGCGCGCCGCCGGCCTGCCGGCCTTCGCCAGCACCGACCTGGCCGCCGCCTGCGGCGAGGCCGACATCGTGAGCTGCGCCACGCTGTCCACCGAGCCGCTGGTGCGCGGCGCCTGGCTCGCACCGGGCTCGCACCTGGACCTGATCGGCAGCTTCACCCCGGCCATGCGCGAGGCCGACGACGCCTGTTTCCAGGACGCGCGCGTGTTCGTGGACACCGACGAGGCGCTGCAGAAAAGCGGCGACCTGCTGGTGCCCATGCAACACGGCGTGCTGCGCGCCGACGACGTGCGCGGCACGCTGACCACGCTCTCCAAGGGCGTGGCCACCGGCCGCAAGGGCGAGCACGAGCGCACGGTGTTCAAGTCGGTCGGCACGGCGCTGGAAGACCTGGCCGCCGCGGTGCTGGTGTACGAGTCGGCGCGCGGCTGAGCCTCTTTCGCTCGGGCCCGCAGCGGCGCCTCAGTCGCCGCCGTCCAGCGGCGCCAGCCGGGCCTTCGACGCCGCCAGCATGCGGCCGGCCTGCGCCTGCAAGGCGTCCACGATCTGGTCGAGCTGCTGGCGCTGCGGGGCCGAGAGCCCGGACACCAGTTCGCGGTTGATCGCCATCACGCGCGGCAGGATCTGCGCGTACCTGTGCCGGCCTTCGTCGGTCAGGAACACATGCACCTCGCGCCGGTCCGACGGGCGGGGCTGGCGTGTGACCAGCTTCTTGGCCGCCAGCGAGGTGAGCGCGCGCGAGGTGCGGGCGCGGTCGAGCATGGCGTGCTCGGCCAGCACGGACGAGAGCACACCCTCGTGTTCGTTCAGCACCGACAGCACGCGCCACTCGCGCCGCGTGATGCCGAACTCGCTTTCGCACAGGTGCACCACCAGCCGCCCGGCGGTGGTCTGGATGCGGTGCAGCCGGTACAGCAGCAGGTCGCCCTGGCGTTGCGGCTCGCTGATCCGGTCGGGAGGGGTCATGGGAACGGTCTCAGGGAAAACACCCGGAATGATTGATTTCTGCAATTGATTGTGAATCCCTAGCATCGCGCCTTGCAGCGGGGAAACACCCGTTTGATGCACATCAATCAGGAGACATGCATGCTACGACGCAAGTTCACCGCCCGCACACTGGCCCTGGCCGCCACGGCCGCTCTGGCCCTCCCCGCTCTCGCGCAGACCCCGGCGCCGCCGCTGAAGATCGTGGTGGGCTTCCCCCCCGGCGGCTCGGCCGACCTGCTGGCACGGCTGTTGGCCGAAGGCCTGAAGGACGATTTCGCTTCGGTGATCGTGGAGAACAAGCCCGGCGCGGGCGGGCGCATCGCGCTCGGCCTGGTCAAGCGCGCGCCGGCCGACGGCCAGACCGTGGTGCTGTTGCCCAGCGGGCCGATGGTGCTGTTCCCGCACGTGTACAAGAAGCTGGACTACGACGCGGTGGCGGACTTCACGCCGATCTCGCTGCTGGCGCACTTCCAGTTCAGCGTGGTGGCCGGGCCGGCGGCGGGCGTCAAGAACGTGGCCGAGATGCTGGCCAAGGCCAAGGCCGCCCCAGGCCAGGCCACCTACGGAACGCCGGGCCAGGGCACGCTGCCGCACTTCATGGGCGTGCTGTTCGGCCAGCGGGCCGGCGCCGAGCTCACGCACGTGCCCTTCCAGGGCGGCGGCCCGGCCAACACGGCGCTCCTGGGTGGCCACATCCACTACAAGTTCGACGTGGTGACCGAGACCGCCGAGCTGCACCGCGCGGGCAAGGTGCGCATCATCGGCGTGACCGGCCCCCAGCGCGACCCGCAGGTGCCCGAGGTGCCCACACTGAAAGAACAGGGTGTGGACATGGAGGCCACCGCCTGGTTCGCCATGTACGGCCCGGCCGGCCTGAAGCCCGAGGTGCGCGACCGGCTGAGCGCCGCCGTGGCCAAGGCGGTGCGCACGCCCGCGCTGAAGGCCAAACTGATCGAGCAGGGTTACGCGCCGGTGGGCTCGACCCCGGCCGAGCTGGCCGCCGCCCAGGCCACCGACCTGCAACGCTGGGCCGGCCCGATCAAGGCCACCGGCATCCAGCTGGATTGAGCGGCCCCTGCGCCCCCCGGTTTTTCCTGTTCGTTCCCGAGTCGTCCCATGAACCTCTTCCGTCGCCACGCCCTGACCGCCCTCACCTGCACCGCCCTGTCGGCCCTGTGCGCCCCCGCCGCCCTGGCCCAGGCCTATCCGGCCCGACCGGTCACGCTCGTCAACAACTTCCCGCCCGGCGGGCCTTCCGACATCCTGGCGCGCTCGGTGGCCGCGGTGCTGCAGGAAACGCTCAAACAGCCCTTCGTGGTGGAAAACAAGGCCGGCGCGGGCGGCAACGTGGGCGCCGCCGCCGTGGCCAAGGCGGCGCCGGACGGGCACACCGTGCTGTTCGGCATCGACACCGCGTTCACCGTGAACCCGCACATCTACCCGGCCATGCCGTTCCAGCCGGGCGACCTCAAGCCGGTGATCATCATGGCCTCGTCCGGCCTGCTGATCGGTGTGAACCCGGCCACCGGCATCCGGCGCTTTGGCGACCTGCTGAGCCAGGGCCGGCAGAAGTCGCTGAATTTCAGCTCCGGCGGCAACGGCAGCCCCGGCCACCTGGCGGTCGCCATCCTCTCCAACAGCACGCCCATCAAGACCACGCACATTCCCTACCGCGGCAACACGCCGGCCGTCACCGCCGTGCTCAGCGGCGAGGTGGACGGCGGCATCCTGGCCACGCCGGGCATGCTGCCGCACGTGAAGAGCGGCAAGATCACGGCCCTGGCCGTGACCAGCCCCAAGCGCTCGCAGCTCGCGCCCGAACTGCCCACCGTGGGCGAGCTGGGCCTCAAGGCGCTGGAGTCGGAGGTGCTGTACCTCGTCATGGTGCCGGCCGCCACGCCCGACCCGGTGGTGCAGACCCTGGCCAAGGGCATTGCCGACGCGCTGCAGCGCCCCGACGCGCGGGCGCGGCTGAAGAACCTGGACCTGTTCTACGAAGGCCAGACCGGTGCCGCCGCCGCGCAGCGCCTGGCCCGAATGAACGCTCGCTACGGCGAGATCGTGCGCGCCACCGGCATGAAATCGAATTGACCCCCAC
Source organism: Hydrogenophaga sp. GW101-3F08 (assembly GCF_059424585.1). Taxonomy (NCBI): domain Bacteria; kingdom Pseudomonadati; phylum Pseudomonadota; class Betaproteobacteria; order Burkholderiales; family Comamonadaceae; genus Hydrogenophaga; species Hydrogenophaga sp. GW101-3F08. The sequence continues at coordinate 69,097 of NZ_JBWKZP010000013.1, read as the reverse complement.
CAGCGGCCCGGCAAAGCCGGTTCCGCGGTGTGTGCCGGCAAGACCCATGCGCACCCACCTGGGCGCCACACCCCGATCCAACATCATGAAACGCCCCAACATCATCTACATCGTCAGCGACGACCTGGGCTATGCCGACCTGGGCTGTTACGGTGGCCGGCAGGCCGGTTTTGGCGCCGTGTCGCCCAACATCGACGCGCTGGCCGCGGGTGGCTTGAAGCTCACCGAGGGCTACAGCAACTCGCCCGTGTGTTCGCCCACGCGCTTTGCCATGGCCACCATGCGCTACCAGTACCGCCTGCGCGGTGCGCTGGAAGAGCCGATCAACAGCCGCAGCAAGGGCAGCGCCACGCTGGGCCTGCCGCCCGAAATCCCCACCCTGCCCTCGCTGCTGAAGGACGCGGGCTACCGCACCGCCCTCATCGGCAAATGGCACCTGGGCTACCCGCCGCACTTCGGCCCACTGCGCTCGGGCTACGAAGAATTCTTCGGCATCCTGGCCGGCGGCGTGGATTACTTCACCCACTGTTCGTCCAGCGGCGACCACGACCTCTACATCGGTGATGTCCTGGCCCCCGACCCTGGCGAAGCCAGGCCCCCCGAGGGGGCGCAGTCGTCCTTGGGGCGGCCCGGCGGACGACTGGTACCCCACAAGGAGGTGGGCTACCTGACCGACGTGTTTTCCAACAAGGCGGTGGAGCATGTGAAGGCGCGCGCCGCCGAGGCACGCGCGGGCACGCCGTTCTTTCTGAGCCTGCACTACACCGCGCCGCACTGGCCCTGGGAAACGCGCGACGACGCGCACGTGGCGCCCGAGGTGGCGAAGAACCTGTTCCACCTGCACGGCGGCAGCGTCGAGGCCTACCGCCGCATGATCCACCACATGGACGAAGGCATCGGCTGGCTGGTGGCCGCGCTGCGCGAAGAAGGCCTGCTGGAGGACACGCTGATCGTTTTCACCAGCGACAACGGCGGCGAGCGCTTTTCCGACAACTGGCCGCTGGTGGGCGGCAAGATGGACCTGACCGAGGGCGGCATCCGCGTGCCCTGGATCGCGCACTGGCCCGCGGTGATCCCGGCCGGTGCGGAGAGCGGGCAGCACGCCATGACCATGGACTGGTCGGCCACGATGCTCGACGTGGGCGGCGGCCGGCCGCACCCGGACCATCCGCTGGATGGCGTGTCGCTCCAGGCCCTGCTGCGCGACCCCGGGCACCGCTTCGAACGGCCGATGTTCTGGCGCATGAACCACCGCGGCCAGCGCGCGCTGCGCGAGGGGCCGTGGAAATACCTGATGGTGGACGGGCACGAGTACCTGTTTGACATCAGCGCCGACGCGCGCGAGCGCGCCAACCGCGCGCCGCTCGAACCGCAGCGGCTGGCGGACATGCGCGAACGCTGGCTGGCCTGGGACGCGGACATGCCGCCGATCCCGCCCGACGCGACGGTGAGCCTGGGGTATGGCCCGAAAGACATGCCGACGAGGTAGGCCCCCCCCGCAGCGGCTGCGCCGCTACCCCCCAGGGGGCCATGCGAGTGGCCCGGCGGAGCCGGTTCCACCGCATTCTGGGGTGGGGCACTTCGCGCCGGCGGCGCTGCTGCCGCGCTTCGCGCGCCCCGTTTGACGGGCACCGCTCGTACTGTCGCCAATAATCTCGCATGACCCGCCTGCACCGCATCCTCCCCTTTCTGAACTGGCCGCGTCCGACGGCTGCGCTGTTGCGCAGCGAGGCCATGGCCGGGTTGACGGTGGGGCTGATGGTGATTCCGCAGGGCGTGGCCTATGCCGCGCTGGCGGGCATGCCGCTGATCACCGGCATCTACGCGTCCATGCTGCCGGCGCTGATCGCGGTGCTGTTCAGCGCCTCGGTGCGGCTCTCGGTGGGGCCGACCGCGCTCACCTGCCTGCTGGTGAGCGCCTCGCTCGCTGGCCTGGCCGAGCCGGGCAGCGCGCAATGGATCGAACTGGCCGTCTGGCTCGCGCTGCTCTCGGGCCTGCTGCAGATCGTGCTGGGCTTCGTGCGGTTTGGCTGGCTGCTCAACCTGGTGAACTCGCCTGTGCTGATGGCCTTCACGCAGGCCGCGGCGGTGCTCATCATCGCCTCGCAGCTGCCGGCGCTGCTGGGGCTGGCCCAGCAGGACCTGTTGGCCCAGCTGCCGCGCCCGCACTGGCCGGCGCTGGCCTTCGGGCTGGGCAGCCTGGCGCTGCTGTTGCTGGCGCGCCGTTGGCGCCCGGGCTTTCCCACCGTGCTCGCGGTGGTGGTGGGCAGCGCCGCCATCGGCCGGGCCACCGGCTTCGAGGCCGGCGGTGGCGCGGTGATCGGCACCCTGCCCCAGGGCCTGCCCGTGCCCTACCTGCCGGGCTGGCCCGGCTGGGCCACACTGGGCCAGCTGCTGCTGCCCACCCTGGTGATCACCCTGGTGAGCTTTCTGGAAACCGCGTCCAGCGCCAAGGTGGACAACGGCAAACGCGGACAGCGCTGGGACCAGGACCAGGACCTGATCGGCCAGGGGCTGGCCAAGCTGGCCTCAGGGCTGAGCGGCGCCTTCCCCACCAGCTCTTCGTTCTCGCGTTCGGCGCTCAACCTCTACGCCGGCGCGCAGACCGGCTGGGCCACGGTGTTTTCGGTGGGCGTGGTGCTGCTCGCGCTGCTCCTGCTCACGCCGCTGCTGCACCACGTGCCGCTGGCGGTGCTGGCGGCGATCGTGCTGGTGGCGGTGATGGGGCTCATCAAGCCGCGCGCGTTCACACGGCTGTGGGCGATCTCGCGGGTCGAAGCGGTGACCGCGGGCACCACCTTCGCGGTGACGGTGCTGAGCGCGCCGCGCCTGTACTGGGGCGTGATCACCGGCGTGATGATCGCGCTCAGCCACTTCCTGTACCTGCGGCTGCACCCGCGCATCATCGAAGTGGGGCTGCACGCCGACGGCAGCCTGCGCGACCGCCACCTCTGGCACCTGGAGCCGCTGGCGCCGGCCACCTACGCGCTGCGCATGGACGCGGCGCTCGACTTCGCCACCGCGAACGCCTTTGAACGCGCCGTGACGGAACACCTGAGCGCCCACCCCGGCACCCGCCACGTGATGCTGGTCGCGCACCCCATCAACTGGATCGACGCCACCGGCGTGGAAGCCTTCGGCCGCCTGAGCGCCCAGTTGCACGAGCAGGGCGTGACCCTGCACCTGGTGGGCATCAAGCTGCCGGTGGAAACCCTGCTGCGCACCGCCGGCCACCTGCAGGAAGGCCCCTGCCTCAAGCTCTACCGCACGGAAGCCGAGGCCCTGCGCGCCAGCGAGGCCTGGCGGGAAACGGCAGACACTGCCGCAGCCCAGCCTGGCTGAGCAGCGCCGCTTTCGTTGTGGCGACAAACCGGTAAGGCACCAGCCGCCCGCGCGGCGGCCCCCCTCCCCCTTCGCGAGCCGTTGCGCGGCGGCGCAGATGCGCCGCCTGTCGCGCAACGGCCTCATCTTTCTGGAGCCGGTTCAAACCGGACCGGCTTGCAAAATCCCAATGAATGGCGGGCAAGGGCGTCCCAGGCGTTGCGCAAAAGCACCAACGATTGCCCTGGAATTGATTAATAGAAAAGAACTCATTTCAACCCGTCATGCCAACGATTGACCGGCACCATCCTGTGGTCAATTGACTTACAGAGTGCTTCTATTTCCGCAAAAAACCGTGAAATATTTCCGGAAGACCCTTCGGGCGTATCCGCCTGTTTCGGGATGTAAAGTAATTCACGAATTCCAATTTTCTGGTGAGACAAAAGCCCGATCGTTACGTAACATGCCCAATCGATCTTTCGTTACATGCCCGTAACGTTGGCCAGGAACACCTCCCATGATCCACCGCCGCAGGCACAGCGCCATCGCCAGAAACGCCGCCCCGCAAGGGCGGCGTGCTGCGTTTTCTGCAAGCGTGGCCCGTTCAGATCGGGTTCATGGGGTCTATCAAACCCTGCCCCAACCACCTTGATTTCGGCTGGCATTGAAAATGCTTTAGATTGTTACAAGTTGTCGCAAGGCAATTTGGAATGTTCTTTTTTTCAACGTGCATTCACTTTTTCCAGGGACTTGATGATGAAAAACAAACTTCTGGCTTTTTGGCGGGACGAAGAGGGAGCCACCGCCATTGAATACGGTCTGATTGCGGGCCTGATTTCGATCGCCATCCTGGCGTTCCTCCCTGGGATTGGGGAGAACCTTGGCATCATCTTCGAAAGAATCAGAGACGGGCTGGTCCTGCCGACCACTAGCACCTAAAAGACCCGCGTGACCGCGGGCCTGGTTCTCACAGGCTTTGTGGCGTTTCTTCTGGTGGCCGTCTTTTTCGATGCCACCCGACGCAAAGCCCCCAACGCGATGGTGGTGGTCGGCGCTCTGGGCGCCCTCACCGCCCTGGCGCTGAACCTGAACCCCGTGGAGCTCACGGCGGCGCGTGCCGCGCTCGGAGGCCTGCTCGCGCTGGCGCTGCTGCTGCCCTTCTACCTCATGGGGTCGATGGCGGCGGGCGACGTCAAGCTGGGCACGGTGCTGGGCCTGTGGCTGGGGCCCCAGCTGATGCTGGCCACCTGGCTGGGGGCCAACCTGCTGGCCCTGCTGCATGCGCTGCTGGTGCTCTCGCTGCACGCGCTGCGCCGCCGGGCCCCGAGGCCCCCACCCGGTCCACCGGGCACCAGACCCCAGGGACGAAAGATCCCGCTGGCGGCCTACATGTCGATCGTCGCCCTGGCGTTCACGCTCTGGCGGCACCTGCCGGTGCCGCCGTGAGCCCGCCGCGCCGTGGCGCCCCGTCGGAACGTTCCGTTTTCCTTCCATCGGAGCCCTATGTTCAACCTGACAAGAATCCTGGCGGCCCTGCTGGTGCTGGCCGCGCTGGTCCTGGGGGGATACGCCTGGGTGCTCAGCCGCAAGCCCGACCCGGCCGCCCAGGCCGCGGCCACCCGCTCGGCCCCCCAACCGCCCCAGCACACGGTGGTGGTGGCCGCCAGGCCGATCGCGGCCGGCCAGCCCATCCAGCCGGAAGACCTGCGCACGGTCCAGCTGGGCATCAACCCGGTGGGCGCGTTCAAGGACACGCAGGGCATCGTCGGCCAGACCCCGACCCTGCCACTGGGCGTGGACACCCCGGTGCTGGCCCAGCACCTGGCGGCCGGGCTCGCCACGCTGATCGAGCCGGGTGAGCGGGCCCTGGCGGTCAAGATGGACGAAGTCAGCAGTGTGGGCAACCGGGTGCGCCCGGGCGACTACGTCGACGTGTTCTTCGCGCTCAAGCGCGACAACGGCGAGATCGACCGCAGCCAGGCCCGCATGCTGCTGTCGCGCAAACGGGTCCTGGCCTACGGCCCCGGCTCGCTGGACGGCCCCGCCCCCCCAAACGGCAAGGCAGCGTCGCCCGCGGCGGCCCCGCGCACCGAGCAGGCCCGCACGGCGGTGCTGGCGATCCGGGTCGAAGAGGTCAACGCGGTGCTGCTGGCCGAGGCCCACGGCCGGCTGTCGCTGACGCTGCGCAACCCGTCGGACGCGGCCGTGCCCACCGCCGACCTGTACGCCTCGTGGCCCACGGTGCTGCAACCCGCGCTCGCCCGTGGCCCCAAGGACGCGGCCGCCACCCCGGCCGCCGAACCGCAGGGCGCGGACCGGGCCCTCGGCGGCCTGGCCATGGAAAGCCTGGCCCAGGGCGCCCAGGCGCTGCGCGGGGCGGCCGGGGCGCGACGCCTGCCCGCCGCGCCGCTCGCCCACCGGGCCGGCGCCGCGGCCCCGCCCCCTTCGGGGCCGAGCGTCGAGGTGATCCGCAGTGGCCAGGTCGACACGGTGCGCCTGCCATGAACCGCCCGCACCGCCCCACCCGAAAGAGCGCCCCCATGAAGCCCTCGCACAGCCACCCGATCCTGGGGCCCTGCATCCTGTCCACGCTGCTCGCCACCGGCACGGCCTTCGCTGCCCAGCCGGCGGCGTCGCAGGAAGTGCTGTCGCTGACCCAGGGGACGATGCACGAGCTGCTGTTCGACCAGGGCATCGAGCGCATCGCCATCGCCGACGAAGCGGTCGCCAGCATGGCGCTGTCGCGCGCCGGCCTGAACGGCAAGGCGGTGCGCGTGCTGATCACGGCCAAGGCCGCGGGCAGCACCTCGCTGATGCTGTGGGTCAAGGGCGAGAAGGACGCCCGGCGCTACGCCATCCAGGTGCGGCGCCGCGAACAGACGCTGGACCAGGCCCACCCCAGCACCCCGGCCTACCTGAAGGCCGCCCGCTCGGCCGAGGCCGCGCGCGGCAAGGACGACCTGCTGCACAACCAGGCCACGGTGGACGTGAAGAGCCACACGGTGCAGGTGGACGTCAAGGTGGTGGAGTTCAACAAGCGCGTGCTCAAGCAGGCCGGCCTGAACCTGTTCAGCACCGCGCCCAACCGGCACGGTTTCAGCTTCGGCGTCTTTTCCCCCAGCTCGCTGACCCAGGCGACCTGGGGGCCCAACGGGGAACTCGCCACCGAGTCCATCTCGCCGCTGGCGCAGGCCTTCGGTCTGGTCATGAACTTCGGCAAGGCCAACCTCGGCCTCAATCTCGGCCTGCTCGAAAGCAACGGGCTGGCCCGCGTGCTGGCCGAACCCACGCTGGTGGCGCTGTCCGGGCAGAGCGCCAACTTCCTGGCCGGGGGCGAGATCCCGGTGCCGGTCGCGCAGGGCCTGGGCAGCACCAGCATCGAGTTCAAGCCCTTCGGCATCGGCCTGACGGTTTCGCCCACGGTGCTGTCCAACGAGCGCATCGTGCTCAAGGTGGCCCCCGAGGCGAGCGATCTGGACTACACCAACGCCGTCACCCTCAGCGGCATGTCGGTGCCCGCGATCTCCACCCGGCGGGCCGACACCACCATCGAGCTCGGCGACGGCGAGAGCTTCGTCATCGGCGGCCTGGTCAGCCGCACCACCAGTTCCAACGTGGACAAGGTGCCCGGCCTGGGCGACATCCCGGTGCTGGGCGCGTTCTTCAAGCGGCAGAACTACCTGCAGAACGAGACCGAGCTGGTCATCGTGGTGACGCCGACCCTGGTGCGGCCGCTGGCGCGCGGCACCGACCTGCAGAGCGCGCTGCCCGGCGCCAGCGAGATCCGCGACCCCGCGGTCTGGCGCGGCCACTTCATCGGCACCAGCGCCGACGAAGCCCTGCCCGGTTTTTCCAAATGAGGCCGCCCGCGGCAAGCCCACGATGAAAAACGCTCCCTTCACCCCCCTCAGCAGCGTGGCCGACAGCGTCTACCTGTATGTCTCGGTGCACGGCCCGCACATCAGCTGGCTGAACCACGCGCTGGCCGACCTGGGCTCGGTGACCACGGTCGCGGTCGACGAAAACACCGTCGGCGAGCGGGTCGCGATGCTGCACCCCCAGTGCGTGTTCCTGGACTTCAGCGACGCCGACGCCGCGCGCGCCGGCCGCATCGTGGACCTGCTGCGCCGGGACTGGCCCGAGGTGCTGCTGATCGGCACCGGCCGCGAGACCGACACCCAGTGCACGCTGCTCGCGCTGCGCAGCGGGGTCGACGATTTCGTCTTCGTCAACGCCTCGAACGAGGCGGTGCAGTCGGTCATGCAGGCGCTCATGGTGCGCCGGCTGAGCGACCGCGAGAAGGCCCGCGGCCGCACCATCGCGCTGCTGGGCGCGCGCCCCGGCCTGGGGGTCAGCACGCTGGCGAGCAACCTCGCGGTGAGCCTGCAGGAGATGCGCAACGCGGCGCAGGCGCAGCCACAGGCGGCGAACCGGCTGGCCCAGCGCCTGGGCGTGGTGCTGCTCGACCTGGGGCTGCCCGCGCGCGACGGCCTGCTCTACCTGGGGCAGGAGAGCAGCTTCAGCTTTGTCGACGGCGTGCGCAACCTCAAGCGGCTGGACCAGACCCTGCTGCAGACGGCCCTGGCCCACCACCCCAGCGGCATGGCGCTGCTGCCGCTGCCGGCCAGCCTGGCGCAGATCAAGGAGGTGTCGCACGCGGAGTCGGTCTCGCTGATCCGGCGGCTCACCGACTTCTACGACTTCCTGATCGCCGATCTGGGCGGCTTCAGCACGGTGGATTTCGTGGCGCAGTCGGTGCGCGACGCCGAGAAGGTCTGGGTGGTCTGCGACCAGAGCATCGGCGGCATCGTCTCCACCTCCACGCTGCTGCGCGAGCTGCGCGAGCGCGGCCTGGACACCCAGCACTTCGCCCTCGTGCTCAACAAGTACAGCCCCAGCATCGGCCTGCCCGCCAGCGACATCGCCGCGCGGCTGGGCATCCCGCTGGGGCACGTGATCCCCGACCGCAGCGCCCCGCTGCTGATCGCCGCGAGCAAGGGCGAGCTGATCTCGCGGGTGGCCCGCAACGACCCCTACGTCACGGCCCTGGGCGGCATGATCCGCAGCCTCGGTCCCTGGCCCGGCGACACCCCCTCCGCCACGGCCAGCCCCGGCATCTGGACGCGGTACATGACTCAACTGATCGGCAAGTGGAAGAGTTAAGGAAGCACCACCATGACTTTGGACGTTGAGTTTTCCGACGACAGGCAGACCTTCCAGAACTCCCAGGAGTTCCAGACCATCAAGGCCTTCATCCACGAACACCTGCTCAACCGGATCGAGGAGCTCGGCGCCGAGTTCGGCCGCTGGTCGCGCAGCTCGATCCAGCAGTTCGTCGCGCTGGAATGCGAGAGCCTGGTGCGGCTGCACCGGGTGCCGATCAACAGCCAGGAGACCCAGCTCCTGGCCGAGGCCCTGACCAAGGAGTTCGCCGGCTTCGGCCCGCTGGAGGACATGCTCAACGACCCCGCGGTGGAAGACATCCTGATCAACGGCAGCAAGCAGATCTACATCTCCAAACACGGGGTGCTGCAGAAGGCGGTGCTCAACTTCGCCGACAACGCGCACCTGATGCGCATCGTGCGGCGCATCCTCGCGCCCATCGGCCGGCGCCTGGACGAGTCCAACCCCATGGTCGATGCGCGGCTGAGCGACGGCGGGCGCATCAACGTGGTGATCGAGCCGCTGGTGATCAACGGCCCGGTGGTGTCGATCCGCAAGTTCCGCAAGGACCCGCTCACGCCCGAAGACCTGCTCAAGCTGGGCACCTTCGACCTGGCCATGGCGCAACTGCTGGAGATGGCGGTGCGCGCGCGCTGCAACATCCTGATCAGCGGCGGCACGAGCTCGGGCAAGACCGCCCTGCTCAACGCGCTGGCGAGCTTCGTCCCCGAGAGCGAGCGCGTGGTCACCATCGAAGACACGGCCGAGCTGGCCCTGAACCACCCGCACGTGGTCCGCATGGAAAGCCGCCCCGGCAGCTACGACGGGGCCGGCCACGTGGCCATCCGCGACCTGCTGCGCAACAGCCTGCGCATGCGCCCGGACCGCATCATCGTCGGAGAGGTGCGCGGCGGCGAGGTGATCGAGATGCTGCAGGCCATGAACACCGGGCACGACGGCTCCATGGGCACCATCCACGCCAGCTCGCCGCGCGAGTGCCTGTACCGGCTGGAGATGCTGGCGGGCTTCGCCGGCTACCAGGGCAGCGAGGTCAGCCTGCGGCGCCAGATCGCCAACGCCATCGACTTCATCATCCAGATCGGGCGCCTGCCCAACGGCGGGCGCCGCATCATCTCGATCAGCGAGATCACCGGCCTGAACGACAACGTGGTCGCCATGCAGGAGCTGTTCCGCTACGAGCCGCAGCCCCTGCCCGATGGGGACGAGCGCGACCGCTGGATCTCGCTGGGCATCAGCCCGCACTCGCCCAAGATCGTCCGCCTGCGGCAGGTGCTGCAGCGCCAGCAACACAAAGAGAGCTGACATGTCCGGCCCCTGGGTGTTGCTGTTCAGCCTGACCCTGGCCCTGGGTGGCGCGCTGCTGCTCCTGTGGGACATGGCCGCGCGCCAGCGGCGGCGCCGGGTGGCCAACCAGACCCTGGCGAAGAAGATGGCGCTGGAGGGCGCGGCCCTGGCCTCCGAGCTGCGCTTTGGCGCGCCGCCCCCTCTGGAAGAGCCCACCCCGGTGGCGCGCCAGCGCGAGCTCTTCCCCATGCCCGAGTGGCTGCTGGGCGCGCTCTCCTCCCGACAGTTGCTGACCGGCGGGCTGCTGATCGTGGCGGCCGTGGTGGTCGTGGGCGCGCGCTCCGGCTGGATGGCCGCGGCCGGCCTGCTGGCGCTGCTGCTCGCGCTGGGTGCGTTCTACCTCTGGACCCGGGTGCAGAAGATCCGCACCGAACTGATCCGCCAGCTGCCCGGCTTCCTGGACATCATTGCCCGCCTGATCGTGGTCGGCAACTCGACCCAGGCCGCCTTCCAGATGGCGATCCCCGGCGTGCAGAACCCGCTGCGCCAGCAGATGGACAACGCCCTGAGCCTGGTGCGCGCCGGGCTGGACATCGACCAGGCGCTGCAGCAGGTCGCGAACAAGGTGCGCTTCGAAGAGATGCAGCTGCTCGCGTCCATCATGGGCCTGGGGGTGCGCTACGGCGGCCGCTCGGACGTGCTGCTGGAGCGGGTCGCGCACTTCATGCGCGACCGCGAGGAAATGGAGCACGAGCTGGTGGCCATGTCGGCCGAGACCCGCATGTCGGCCTGGGTGCTGGGCCTGCTGCCCCTGGTGGTGGGCGCGGCCATCATCACCATCAACGGCGCGTATTTCGCCCGCCTCTGGGACGACGGCACCGGGCGCCAGCTGGTGCTGGGCGCGGCCGGCCTGCAGGCGCTGGGCGTCTACCTGCTCTACCGCCTGTCCCGGCTGGAGTGACCCCCCATGACGGCCCACACCCTCCTGCTGCTGTCCCTGGCCTCGCTGAGCCTGGCCCTGGTGCTCATGGCCGCGCTGCTGCTGCGCCGCCAGCGGCTGCAGCGGCGCGGCGCCCAGGTGATCCAGAACGCGCTGGACCGCAGCGGTGCCGGCCTGCCCCGCGAGAGCGACGCCCCGGGCCTGGCGGCGCCCAACCGCGACGAGCAGCTGCCGGCGCACTGGCTCGACACCCGGCTGGGCCGCCTGCTGGTGGCCGACGAAGACCGCCGGATGATCAGCCAGTGCGGCTTCCCCTCGGTGCGGGCCCAGCTCACCCTGCTGTTGACGCGCGCCGCGCTGGCGGTCGGCCTGCCCCTGCTGGTGGACGCGCTGTTCGTGCACGGGCCCGACCTCACGCGCAAGGGTTTCCTGCTGCTGGCCACGGCCTTCGTGGTGGGTTTCATGCTGCCCAAATGGCTGCTGCAGCGCCTGGCCGCGCGCCGCCGCATCCGGGTCTCGCACGAGCTGCCGCTGTTCGTGGACCTGCTCGGCCTGCTCCAGAGCGTGGGCCTGAGCCTGGACCAGAGCCTGCAGATCATCGCCAAGGACTTCACGGCCGTGATCCCCATCCTGGGCAACGACGTGGCGGCGGCCAACCGCCAGTACAACCAGGGCCGCACGCGCGAACACGCGTTCCAGCGCATGGCCGATCTGCACCAGAACCAGCACCTCACCGACCTGATCTCGCTGCTGATCCAGGTGGACCGACACGGCGGCGCCATCCAGGAGCCGATCCGCCAGTTCAGCGAACGGCTGCGGGTGCACCGCAAGGCCGAGATGAAGACCCGGGTGGGCGTCATCACGGTGAAGATGACCGTGGTCATGGTGACCACGCTGTTGCCCGCCCTGTTGATCATCGTGGCCGGGCCGGGCTTCCTCGCGGTGATCCGGTCTCTCGGGAGCATGGTGAAATGAATCCACGACTGTCTCTGACCCTCGCCCTGTGCGCGGCCCTGCTGCTGGGCGCCTGCGCCGCGCGCACCACAGCCCCGGACGCCGACGGCGCGACCACGGCCTCGCCCACCGGCCCCGGGCCCACGCTCGACAACCGGCCCACCTACCTGAGCCTGGTGCGGCAGATGCAGGGCAACGACCTGTGGTTCGCCTCGCTGGCGCACATCGACGCGCTGGAGCAGAGGTGGGGCACCTCGCCCGACTCGCAGGTCCTCAAGGCCGAGGCGCTGCGCCACACCGCGCAGTGGAGCGCGAGCCGCCGCCTGTACGAGCAGTTGCTCGACACCCCGGTGCGCGGCACCGCCTACCGGGGCCTGGGGCTGATCGCCGGCGCCCAGGAAGACTTTCCCCGGGCCGTCCAGATGCTGGAGAAAGCGCGCCAGCTGCTGCCCACCGACGGCCTGGTGCTCAACGACCTCGGTTACGCCTACCTGCTGGCGCAACGCTTCGAAGAAGCCCGGCTGCCGCTCATGCAAGCCTCGGAGCTGCTGCCCAGCCACCCCCGGGTGGCGAGCAACCTGGCCCTGTACCACCTGAGCACCGGCCAGCCGGAGCACGCGCGGCGGCTGATGGCGCAGCGCGCGCTCAGCCCCGCCACGCGCCAGGCCATCGAGCAGCTGGCGCTGGTGCTGCGCCCCGGCGCCGCGCAGCCCGCGCCCCCGTCCAGCCTGGTGCTGAAAAGCGCGCAGCGCCTGAGCCAGGCCAGCCTGGCCGAAGCCCGGGCCAACCAGCCCCAGTGACCGTCCCATGACCACCCCACGAAGGGCCCTCCGCATGAACACCCACCGCCCCCTGCTCCTGACCCTGCTGCTCGCCAGCACGCCCCTGTGGGCGCAGACCGCCGCGACCCCGACCGCGCCCGCCCCGGGCGAGACGCCCAGCCGGTTGGCCGTGGGCGACGCCACGCGCAGCCTGCTGCAGCGCCAGCGCGAGGGCAGCGACGCCTCCACCGTGCCACGCCCCATCGAGGGCAGCGTGGCCGAGCTCAGCCACCAGCGCTACCTCAAGAGCTTCCAGACCGAAGTGCCGCCGTGGTTCGGCTCCCGCCTGGGCGACGCCGCCACCGGCTCGGCCAAGGAATAAGGCGCATGGCCGCTGGCGCCCCCCCACCGCACCGGCCCCGCGGCTCCCGCCCGCGCCAGGGCGGCGCGTACGCGGTGGAGTTCGCCGTGGTCTTCCCGGTGTTTTTCGCGCTGCTCTACGCGCTGCTGAGCTACGGCATCGTCTTCAGCCTGCGCCTGGGCCTGCAGAACGCGGCCGAAGAAGGCGCGCGCGCCGGCCTGCGCCACCAGGCCTCGGGCGGCAGCCAGTTGCCGGCCCGCATCAGCGCCGCGAAGGCCCTGGCCACCAGCCTCGTGACCTGGCTGCCCGAAGCCCCGCAGGTCAGTGCCAGCGTGTGCCGGCTCGAAGGCGGCGCCTGCACCGAAGACGGGCTGACGGCACTGGACTGCGGCGTGCACATCACCAGCGGCTGCCAGATGACCGTGACGGTGACCTACCCCTACGGCACCCACCCGGTGGCGCCCGCCCTGCCCGGGTTCGGCATCTTCATGCCCGAGACGCTGGTGGGGCAGGCCAGCATGCTGCTCGACGGGAGGGCCTTGTGATGGCGCAGCCCGCCCACCCGCGCCCGATGCGCTCGCGTAACCGCCGGCATTCGGCGCGCCCGCGTAACCGCATGCATTCGACGCGCTCGCGGTGCCGCGGCGTGGCGGCCATCGAATTCGCCCTGATCGCGCTGCTGCTCTTGCTCTTCCTGTACGGCCTGGCCACTTTTGGCGCCGTGCTCTACACGCAGCAGGCGGTGTCGCGCGCGGCCGAAGACGGCGCGCGCGCCGCGGGCATGCCTTCGCCGCTGGAGCCGGTGGGCCTGCCCCGGGTCCGCAGCGTGGTGCTGGAGTCGCTGGCGCAGTCGTTGATCGCGCCCCCGGCGCAGAGCAGCACCCCCGCGCTGCGCCAGGCCTGGCTCGACGATGTGGTGGAGGTGCAGCTGCAACTGATCGGCGAACCGGGGCAGCCGGCCTCTCGGGCCGACGTGGTGGTGAGCTACCCCTACAGCGAAAACCGGGTGCTGCCCTCCCTGCCTCTGCTCGACACCAGCGGCTGGATGTCCGACACCCTCGAAGGGCGCGCCTCCGTGGCGCTGGAGTTGCGATGACACACCCCCGCAGCGCTTCGCGCCACCCCCTCAAGGGGGCAGCCCGATGTGGCCCGGCGAAGCCGGTTCCACCGGGTTCCCGGGTGGAGCACCTCGCGCGTCGCCAGGGCGGCTCCGTGCTGGTGCAGGCGGCCATGACGCTGGGCATCGCCGCCATCCTGCTGGTCGGGCTGGATCTGGGCTATCTGTTTTTCATGAAGCGCGAGCTGCAGAAGACCGCCGACCTCGCGGCCCTGGCCGCGGCGCCCCATGTGCAGGCCAGCAACTGTGCGCCCGCCCAGGCCGTGGCGCTGGAACACGTCACGCACAACCTGGAGGGCTACACGCCCACCGTTGTCTGCGGGCACTGGGACCCGACCTACACCGCCGAGAGGGCGTTCAGCGCAGGGGACTTCAACGCCGTGCGCGTGAGCTTCAACGCCACGCCACCCGCGCTGCTGCCCCTGGACATGGACCGCAGCATCTATGTGGAGGCGGTGACCACGATCGATCCGCCGGTGGCGGCGTTCACCGTGGGCTCGCGGCTGCTGCGGCTGGAGGCGGGCAGCCTGCTGCCGTCCATCCTGGGGGTGCTCGGGGTCGATCTGGACGACACCGACATCCTGAGCTACCAGGGGCTGGCCAACGCCCTGATCACACCGGCCGGCCTGCTCGAAGCCCTGGGCATCCCGGTGACCACCGATCTGGACGTGGGCACGCTCAACGCGCTGGCCGACATCCAGAACCTCAGCCTGGGCACGCTGCTCAACGCCAGCGTCACCGCGCTGCAGGCCCAGGGCAGCGCGGCCGACGCCCAGGTGGCGCTGCTCACGCACCTGATCGCCCACCTCAGCGCCGACGCGCTCAACACGCAGATCCCGCTCTTCGGCAACGGCGACACCCCGGGCGTGCTGCTCGGGCTGGACAACAGCGGCACTTCCGCGCTCGACGCCGAGGTGGACCTGCTGAGCCTGGTGGGCACCGCGCTGACCGTGGCCAACGGCGAACACCTGGTGGACCTGCCCGACCTGAGCATCCCGACGCTGGGGGTGGCGGCCCGGGCCAGCGTCGTGGAGCCGCCGGCCGTGGGCATCGGGGGGATCGGCACGGTGGCCCACACGGCCCAGATCCGCCTCTACCTGCGCGCCCAGACCGACGAAATCCCGCTGGTCGGCGGCCTGCTGGGCCTGCTCGGCACCGGCCTGGACCTGCCGCTGATCCTGGAGCTGGTGCAGTCCACGGGCACGCTGACCGCCGTCGACTGCCAGTCCGAGCGCCAGAACGCCTCCATCGCCGTGAGCTCGGCGCCGGTGGCGCTGTGCATCGGCCGCTTCCAGGACATGACCAGCGTGAGCGACAGCAACAACGACCATTTTTTCTCCGCGAACAACCGCTGCGTCGCCGACGGCGGCAATGGGGTTCCCGATGCCCCCGACGGCGTGCGGGACCACCAGATCCTGTCGGTGCTCAGCATTCTGGGCGTCCCGCTCATCCCCCCGGCCCGCGTGGGCCTGCCGCTGCTGTCTTCGCAGGCGCCCGTCAACACCGGACCGCTCAACGAACCGTCGGACCCGCTCGATGGCACCCACCGGACCACGGTGAGCGCAACCTCCGTGGGCGTGAGCCAGACCGTCTCCAGCATCACCGACGCCCTGCTGGGCGAAGGCCTCGGCGACGTGCTCGCCACGCTCGACCCCATCCTGGACGCCATCGTGCAGAGCCTGCTCGACGTCCTGGGCCTGAACCTGGGTGAAACCGACGTCGAAGTGCTCTCGGTGAGCTGCGGCAAAGCCAGACTGGTCTATTGAAGACCCTGTTGAAGCCCTTGAAGAAACCCCCATCCATGCAACACATCGCCTGTCGCGCCCCTGTTTTCACAGCCCCCCACGCCCAAGCCCGGCGGCGGGGACTTTCCGGTGGGAGAGGAACCGCCTCATGAAAGAGCTTTTGAGCCTTGACGATCTTGAGATTTATGTCTGGGAGGGCAAGGTCGACATCCACGACCGCGTGGCCCAGTGCATGTCCACCTTCGACGTGGAGATCGTGCGCGCCGACGGCCAGCCGATTCCCGAGGAGCGGCTGCGCCGCCGCTTGACGGTGGCCGTGATCAGCGTCACGGCCATCGAAAGCGGCCTGCTGACCATGGCCTCGGACGTGTTGCGCGGCATCCCGGTGGTGTGGGTGGGCGCGGCCACGCGCGACCGCGACACCCACACCTACCCCGCCGAATACCTGCACGTGCTGCCCTACGACTTCACCTGCGCCGAGCTGCGCACCATGGTCACCAAGGTGGTCCGCCAGCTGCAGGCGCACGGCTCTTCGCCCGACAAGCCCGAGGCCCTGATCGCCAACTCCGAGTGCATGCGCGCGCTGCTGGAGGAAACCCAGACCTTCGCCAACTGCGACCACAACGTGCTCATCCGCGGCGAGACCGGCGTGGGCAAGGAGCGCATCGCGCAGCAGCTGCACATCGGCCACCAGGACTATTCCAAGGGCCCGTTCGTGGCGGTGAACTGCGGCGCCATCCCCGACGGGTTGTTCGAGTCGCTGTTCTTCGGCCACGCCAAGGGCTCGTTCACCGGCGCCGTGGCGGCCCACAAGGGCTACTTCGAGCAGGCCACCGGCGGCACGCTGTTTCTGGACGAGATCGGCGATCTGCCGCGCTACCAGCAGGTCAAGCTGCTGCGGGTGCTGGAAGACAACGCGGTCACGCGCATCGGCTCGACCGCGTCGATCCAGCTGGACTTCCGCCTCGTCGCGGCCACCAACCGCGACCTGCGCGAGCTGGTGCGCCTGGGCGAGTTCCGCTCCGACCTGTTCTACCGGCTGGCGGTGATCGAGCTGCACGTGCCCAACCTGGAGCAGCGCGGCGAGATCGACAAGATCGCCATCTTCAAGAGCATCCTGCTCTCGGTGATCGACGGGGTGGACGACGTGGACCCCGAGGTTCCCTACTGGCTGGTGGAGACCGTGGCCAGCATGGAGTACCCGGGCAACGTGCGCCAGCTGCGCAACCTCGCCGAGCGGGTGGGCGTGGTGGTGCGCCAGGTGCACCGCTGGGACCAGGCTCTGATCCAGCGCGCCATGGGCCATTCGCGCGACCTGGTGGCGCTGGGCAACGGCGCCGACCGACCCGACCGGCGCCGCTGGAACGGCGACGAGCGCAACCGCATCATCGAGGCGCTGCAGGAACACGAGTGGCGGCGCCAGGACACGGCCCAGCACCTGGGCATCAGCCGCAAGGTGCTGTGGGAAAAGATGCGCAAGTACCAGATCATCGACGGCGAGCCCGGCATTCCCGACATCCCCGACATGGCGTAGCGCCCCTGCCCGCGGTACACGAAACGGCCCAACCGGGGACACCGCCGGGCCGGCTTTGCCGGACGGCCAGTGTCGCCCCCTTGAGGGGGTCGCGCGCAGCGCGGCGGGGGTGTTTCATCGCGCAGCGAGCTCGCGGTCCAGCTGCAGCCGCAGCGCCGCCACGGCCACACCGCCCTGCGGTGCCTCGGGCACCGGGCAGCCCGCCGTCACCGGGCACAGGCCCTGCGCCAGCCACAGCAGCCCCGACGCGCCGCCCTGGGCGAACAGCTGGCCGACCCAGCCGGCGTCGCTGGCCGCGTCCAGCGCCAGGCGGCCACTCACCCGGGCCAGCCGCAGCTCGTTGGTGCGTAGGTCGGCCACGGCGTCCACGAAGTCGAGCAGCTGCAGATCGTGTTCGACCTGCGCGTCCAGCACCTGGAGCAGGGTCTCGCGGCCGACCTCCAGCATGCGCCGGCGCCCCTGCACCAGCAGGGCCGCCTCGCGCACCGCCCCGGCCAGCTCCGACACCTTCTGTTCACCCGCCTGCGCCTGGCCCCAGGCGGTGTTGCTCAGCTGCACCAGGTTGAGCCTCACCGCCTCCAGCTTGGCCTCCTGGTTCGCCAGCTCGGCCAGCGCGGTCTTCACCTTGAGCTGCAGGTCGAAGCCATTGCCGAAATTCCAGTTGAACTCCAGCCCGGTGCGCGTCGAATCGCTGTAGACCACGCCGCGCGGGTCGCGGGTCTTGGCCACCACGACCTCGACCGCGGGGAAACGCGCGGCCTCCTGCTGGCGCACCAGCGCCTGGGCGTGCTCGATGCGGCTGCGCGCCTCGGCCAGCTCGGTGCTCTGCGCCTCCACCCGCGCCAGCAGGTCCTGCTGCGACACCGGTTTCCAGTGCGCCGGTATCGCCAGCGCCGGCAGGCGCGAGGGCTGGGGCGCGAAGCCGAAATAGCTCTCGAACTTCGCCGTGGCGTCGGCCAGCTGCACCTCGAACTCCTGCCGCTTGGCCGCGAAGGCCGCGCGCCGCGAGCGTGTCATGCGCAGGTCGTTCTCGCCCACGGCGCCCAGGTCCACCTTGCGCTGCTCCAGGCGCGCGAGCTCGTCGAGCGCGGCGACGGCGCTTTGCGCCACGGTGCGCTTGTTCTCGAAACGCAGCACCTGCAGGTAGGCCGTCAGGGCGTCGAGCGCGACCTTCTGCGAGGTGGACTTCATCGCCATCTCGAAGGCCACGCTGTTGGCCTGGGTGGCGTCGATCCGCGAGCTGATCACGCCGCCGTCGAGCAGGGTCATGCGCGCCGTGGCCGACACCACGCGGTAGCTCTCGCTCCCGCCGTCCCCCTGCGCGCTCGACGAACCCGCGCCCGTGCCGAGCTGGAAGCGTGGGTAGCGCGCGTACTGGGCCGCCTCCACTTCGATCAACCGGCTGTCCGACGCGGCCTTGGCCGAGAGCACCTCGGGGTGCGCCTGCATGGCCTGCAGCAGGCCGCTGCGCAGGTGGCCGAGCTGGGTGCTCACGCCCAGCACTTCCATGTTGACCTGGCGCGCGGAGCGCAGCGTCAGCGGCGGCGCCGGTTCGGCGGCGGCGCTCAGGCCGCAGCACATCAGCAGGCCCAGGGGCCAGACACGGTGGAGGGTCATGGTCAGGGCTCCCGGAAGGCTTCACGCTGCAGCTTGAGCACCGGGCGCAGCAGGTACCAGATGAAGGGATCGCGCCCGACCTTGAGGTCGATCTCGGCCTCCATGCCCGGGGTCACGCGGTTCTGGGGAAAGCCGATGAAGGACTGGCTGGTGCTGAGCAGCAGGCGGTAGTAGGGCGGCGCGTTGGGCGCGGTGGCATCGCGGTCGGCGTCGGCCGCGACCAGGGTCACCGTGCCGTCGATGGTGCCGTAGCGCAGGAAGTCGTAGGCCGTGACCTTCACCTGGGCGGTCTGGCCCGGCGAGACGAAGCCGCGGTCGTTCGGGCTGAGCTTGGCCTCGATCATGATCACGTCCTCGTCGGGCACGATCTCCATGATGGGCTCACCAGGCTTGATGACCCAGCCCGGGCTCGGGTTGCGCGAGCCCTTGACGATGCCTTCGGTGGGCGCGCGCACCACCGTGCGCTGGCGCTGCGCCTGGGCCCGGGCCAGGTTCTCGTTGAGGCTGGCGATGTCGCGCTCGACCTCGGCCAGTTCCTCCGACGCGCGGCGGCGGAACCGCCCCGTGACCTCGGCCACCTTGGCCTGCGCCTCGGCGATGGCCGCGCGCGCCGACACCAGGGACTGCTGGGCCACCTGCAGCTCGCTGCGCGCGGCCTCGTGCTCGCGGCGTTTCTGCAGCACCTCCAGCTGCCCCACCAGCTTTTCCCGCAGCAGCTGGTTCGAGATCTCGACCTCGCTCTGGAACAGCCGCACCCGCTGCTGCAGGCCCACCACCTTGGCCTGCTGTTCCAGTTCCTTGCTGCGGGCCTGCTCCAGCTGCGAGCCCGCGCCCACCAGCAGCCCGCGCTGCTCCTGCATGCGGGCCTCGAAGGCGCCCATCTCGCCCTGCACCACGGCCGCGTCCAGCGCGGCGGGAAACATCTCGCGCCGCAGGGGCTGGTCCTGGCTTTCGGCCCTGAGGCGGATGCGCGCGGCCTGGTTCGAAGCGAAGCGCGCCGAGAGCTCTTCCAGGTTCAGGCCGTTGCCGCCCAGATCGATCTCGACCAGGGGCTGGCCCTCGCGCACGCGCTCGCCGTCCTTCACCAGCACGGCGGCGACGATGCCACCTTCGAGGTGCTGCACGGACTTGACGCGGTCCGACGGGATCACCCGCCCGGGCGCGACCACCACGGTCTCGACCGGGTAGCCCAGGCCGACCACGGCCAGCACGGCCACCGCGCTCCACAGCGCCCAGTAGACCCCGCGCCGCTCGGGTTGCCCCGCCACCCCGCCGCCCGGGCGGCGCCGCAGCACATCGGGCAGGTCCGGCGAGTTGTCGGTGTGTTTCATGTGCCCACCCCCATGCCCTTGAGATGCACCACCGAACCGCCGCCGGCCACCGCCTCGCGGGCCGGCGCTGGCACCGGCACCGGGCGCTGCACGCCGAACAGCCGCGGCACCATCTCGGCCGGGGTGCCCTGCTGCACCGTGCCGTCGCCGCCCACGTAATAGATCTGCGTGGCGATGGAGACCATGCGCAGCGAATGCGTCACGACCACCACGTTGCGGCGCTTGGCCACGGCGCCCAGCGCGGTCATCAGGTGGGTCTCGCTCTGGTAGTCCAGGTCGTTGCTGGGCTCGTCCAGGATCAGCACCGCGGGTTTTCGCAGGAACAGCTGGGCCAGCGCGAGCTTGCGCCGCTCGCCCACCGACAGGCCCATGCCGCCCTCGCCCACCTCGGTGCGGTAGCCCTGGGGCAGGCGCGAGATGAACTCGTGCGCGCCCGACAGCCGGCAGGCCGAGACGATCTGCTCGTCGGTCTGGCCGGGCGCGGCCCGGCGCAGCGACTCGATCAGCGCGCCACCGAACCAGTACACCTCTTGCGACAGGCAGCTGATCCAGCCCACCAGCTCCTCGCGCGAGAACTGGGCCAGGTCGTAGCCACCGATCTGGATCGCGCCCTCGCTGGGGCTGTAGAGCCCGCCCAGCAGTTTCACCAGGGTCGATTTGCCGGCGCCGTTCTTGCCCACGATCACGTGCAGGCCCACCGGGCCCATCTCCAGGTTGAGCTTTTCAAACACCGGGCGCGGCGCGTCGGGGAAGCGGAAGCTCACCTCCGTGAGGCGCAGCAGGCCGGGCGGCTTGGTGAGCTCCACGCCGCTGGCGGCGCGCTCCACCGGCTCGGCCAGCACCTTCTCCAGCCGCTGCGCCGCTTCGGCCGCGCGCGCCAGCCCGCGCCAGCCCGAGGCCATGCCCGCCACCGGCGAGAGCGCCTTGATCGCCAGCAGGTTGACGGCCATCAGCCCGCCCACCGTCATCAGCTGCTGGGTGACGGCCACGGCCCCGGCCGTGACCACCAGCACGGAGAACACCGTGAGCAGCACGGTGCTGCTGTCGCGCGCGGTCTCCAGCTCGCCGTTCTTGCGAAAGCTCTCGGCCAGCCAGTTGCGGTAGGCCTGCAGCCACATCTGGACCACCGGCGCGTCGTGCCCCAGGGTCTTGATGGTTTCGCGGGCGCGGCAGATTTCGGAGACCACGCGGTCCACGTCGCGCGCGCGCTGCGTTTCCTCCACCCGGCCAGCGCGCACCTCGTCGGCCCACCACCAGGCCAGGAAGGCCATGACCGCCAGGAACAGCACCACGATCGGCAGCACCGGCAGGGCCACCACACCGATCACGATCAGGGCAAACAGCGCCATGGGCAGATCGAAGATGGCGCCCAGCAGCCCGCCGGTGACCGTGCCGCGCACGGCGCCCACGTCGCGAAACAGCATGAACCAGGCCGACGCGGGCCGCGCCTCCAGCGCCATCAGGGGCCGTTTGAGCATGGAGCCCATCAGCGACTCGGAGACGTGGTGGTCGATGGTGGCGCCGGCGTTGCGCAGGTCGCGCGAGCGCCGCGTGCGCAGCCAGAACTCGATGCCCAGGAACACGAAGATGCCGGCCACCAGGGCCACCAGCGTGGCCGTGCCGCTGCGCGAGATCACCCGGTCGTAGACCTGGAGCACGAACACCGAGGGCAGCAGGCCAAACAGGCTGATCGGCAGCGACCACAGCGCGGCCCGCTTGAGCAGGGGGTAGGCGTCGTCGAAGGCCTGGGTGAGGCCGTGCGCGAAGGGGCTCTCGGTGCCGTCGGTAGGCACCCGGGCCACCAGCTGGCGCGGAAGCAGGAGTTTGATCATGGGCAACTTTCGGGAATGCCGGCGCTGGCCTCCAGCGTCGCCTGGGTCTGCTGCTGCATCAGCCAGGCGTGGTAGGCGACGTAGCCCGACAGGTAGTGCTCCACGTCGTCGATGCGGACGCGGAACGAGTGGTGGCGGATGAAGAACGAGCCCACGATGCTGTCGGGCTGCTTGAAGTACATCGCCATCTCGGGCCAGAAATGCCCGTTGAGCATGTGGCGGGCCCGGTGCACCAGCGCCTCGCGGAAGCTTTCCTGGTCCACGTCGGCCAGCAGGTGGCCCAGCTCGGGGCTGTCCTGCAGGCGGCGCAGCATCTGGCTGGAGGCCATCATCAGCTCCAGCAGGGTGGGGAAGGTGGTCCGGCGGTGGCGCACGAAGCCGATGTGGCCTTCGATGTTCTGCAGGCCGAAGCGGAAGTACTTTTCCTCGGGGCGGTAGCGGGTCAGCTCGTTGACGCCGTAGCTCAGCCAGTGGTCGTGGTGCTGCCAGTGCTGCGACGCGATGAAATGATCGAACGCCTTCTCGACCATGGCCAGCCAGCGCGGGTCGCCGCTGAAGCCGTGGAGCCGGCACAGGGCGAACGCGGCCTCGCCTTCGTAATAGATGATCCGGAACGGCTCCTTGACTTTCAGGCTGCGCGCATGGAGCACGTGTGTGAAGGCGCCGCTGCGGGGGTCCTGCATCAGCTCGATGCCGGTGCCGAGCCGCTCCAGCAGGTCGGCGCAGGCGCTGGTGCCCATGACCTCGCTGTACTTGACCAGCGCCAGAATCGCCATTGCGTTGCCGCCGAGCTTGATCTCCTGGCCCACCTCGTCCACGAGGAAGGCGGCGCGCCGGCCGTCGGGCAGCTGGCAGGTGCGGATCAGGCGCTCTACCAGGTACACCAGGGCGCGCTCGATTGCGGCCTTCAGTTCGTCGCCCTCGATCAGCTCCCACGACTCGATCATGGCGTAGGTGGAGCTGGCGTGGCGCAGGGCGTTGTAGGTGTCGATGCGGCGGTCGAAGCAGGGAAAGCGGCCGTAGATGAAACGCCCGTCTTCCTGCACCTGGCGCGCCAGGTACCCGGCGCCCGAGCGCACCAGGCCACGCACGGTGGCCGCGTCGAGCTCGGCCAGGTCGCGCCGGCCGGCGTCCGGCCCCTGGCCACTGATGGCATGCGCGCGGCCGTGTTCGTCGCAGAACACCCCGGCGGTGGTCAGCAGGTAGACCGGCGACGAGGGCAGCAGGACCGGCGTGAAGTCTTCGCCAAACCGGGCCCGGCCGTAGCGCTTGAGGTGGCCCATGTTGACCTCGGCGTGCGCGATGCCGGCCCCGCCGTACATCATGGCGTTGGCGTTGATCTCCTGCTCGGTGAAGGCGTGGCGAAAGCCTTCGTCGAGCGCGAGCCCGTAGCGCAGGTAGTTGCGCTTGACCTGCTGGAGCTGTTCCTTGAACCCGCTCCAGGCCATCGCCCGCACCGAGGTGACCACGTCCACCCGCATCCACAGGGGCTCGCTGCGCTGGGTCGCCGCGCTCCAGGCCTGCACCCAGTCCACACCCTGCTGCCAGGCCGCGTCGAGGCTGGCGGCGCTGACGTGGAACACCCGGGCCCGCGAAGCCCGGTCGCTGACGGAGAAGAACAGGGTCTGCGCGGGCCAGGGGCCCACCGACGTGTTCCCGGCCGGCAGGAGCTGCCGGCACATGCTCAACTGGTCCTGGAGGGTCATGGCCGTACGGGTGTGAGGGTTGGAGGGGGAAGGCAGCGGTGCGGGCGGGCCCGCACCGGCCCGGCTCATCGGTAGCTGAACTCCACCCGCCGGTTGAGCTGGTGGCCTTCTTCGGTCTGCAGCGTGGAGGCCGGCTTTTCCTTGCCGAAGCTCACCGCCTCCAGCTGGGTGTCGGCCACGCCCATGCGCATCAGGGCCTGCCGGACCGTCTCGGCGCGGCGCTGGCCGAGCCCGATGTTGTATTCCGTGCCCCCGCGCTCGTCGGTGTGACCGTCGAGCTGCACCTTGCGCCCGGCGTTCTGGCGCAGGTACTCGCCGTGTTGTTCCACGATGCGCAGGTACTGCGGCTGCAGGGTCGACTGGTCGAAGCCGAAATAGACCGTGCCGGACACGCCCATCGGCCCCAGCACGCTCGCCACCGGCGCGGGCTCCACCCGCCGGACCACGGCGGCGTCCTGCCGCTTGTAGGCCTGGTAATACACCTGCTGCTTGGCGCCCTCCTGGGGCTGGGTCGCGCAGCCGCTGGCGAAAGCGGCCATACAGGTCCAGAGAAAAAGCTGCGTCTTCATGTGTTTCCTCCCGCCTTCCCGGCGTCGCCGCCAGGAAGGCCCGTTGTGGAGATGGAGCGGATCAAACCGGCAGACCCTGGGTCAGGTCCACCACCGGCGTGAGCGCCCCGTCGAGCGGCGCCATGCTGGTCACCGGCTCCAGGGTGCTGCCGAGCAGATCGCCGTCGGTCACGCTGCCCAGCAGATCGCCCTCGGTCAGACCACCCAGCAGGCCGTCCTCACCGACCACGCCACCGAGCAAGTCACCTTCGGTCACGCCACCCAGCAGATCGCCTTCGGTCAGACCACCGAGCAGGCCGTCTTCACCGACCACGCCACCGAGCAGGTCGCCTTCGGTCAAGCCACCCAGCAGATCACCTTCGGTCAGACCACCGAGCAGGCCGTCCTCACCGACCACACCGCCGAGCAAGTCGCCTTCGGTCAAACCACCCAGCAGGTCGCCTTCGGTCAGCCCCCCGAGCAGGCCGTCTTCACCGACCACGCCACCGAGCAGGTCGCCTTCGGTCAAGCCACCCAGCAGATCGCCTTCGGTCAGACCACCGAGCAGGTCCCCGCCGAGCAGATCGCCCTCTAGCACGTTGACGACGCCGTCGGTCACGTAGTCCACCTGCGTTTCCACGGCGCCCAGCGTGCCGTCCAGCGCGCCGTCGCCCAGCAGGCCATCGACCACGGGCGCCAGCAGATCGCCCGCCGGGTCCGTCACGGTGCCGACCAGGCCGTCCACACCGTCCAGCGCGTTGGGGTCGTCCGCCTGGAAGTCGGTGCCCAGCACCGGGGCCAGCAGGCCGCTGGTGGTGTCGGTCACGTTGCCGACGATGTCCACCACCGGCTCCAGCGTGTCGCCCAGGCCCAGGGCGCCGGTGTCGTCCACCGCCCCACCCAGCAGCCCTTCGGACGGATCGAGCAGCGCGTCGCCGGTGGTGGGCTCCTGCACATCCAGCAAGCCCCCGAGCAGACCGTCGTCGGTCAGCAGCTCACCCACCAGACCTTCGTCGGCCAGCAGGCCACCCACCAGGCCCTCGTCGCCCACCGTGGCGCCCAGCAGGCCATCGACCACACCATCTTCGTCCAGCAAACCGTCGGTGAGGCCGCCCAGGCCGAGACCGTCCAGCGCATCGCCGACCAGCGTGCCATCGTCCACCAGGTTGCCGACCGCGTCCGTGAGGTAGTCCACCTGCCCCACCGTCGAGCCCAGCAGCATGTCGGTCGTCCCGTCGCCCAGCAGGCCGTCCACGACCGGCTCCAGCAGGTTTTCACCGGTGTCGGCCACCTGATCCACGAAATCGTCGGCCGGGTCCAGGCCATTCGGATCGTCCTCGGTGAATTCGTCGCCCACCAGCGGCGCCAGGGCATCGCTGACGGTGTCGGTCAGATCGCCCACCGTGGACGCCACCGGTTCCAGCACCCCTTCGAGCACCAGGGTCCTGTCAAGCGAATCCACCGTCCCGTCGGCCAGGTCGCTGCCCGGATCGAACAGCTTGTCGCCGCCATCCGCGTCCGAATCGGAGTCGGCATCCGCGTCAGCGTCAGCGTCTGCATCTGCGTCTGCATCTGCATCTGCATCCGCGTCAGCGTCAGCGTCAGCGTCAGCGTCAGCGTCAGCGTCAGCGTCGGCATCAGCGTCAGCGTCAGCGTCTGCATCTGCATCTGCATCTGCATCTGCATCTGCATCTGCATCAGCGTCAGCGTCAGCGTCAGCGTCAGCGTCAGCGTCAGCGTCAGCATCGGCATCGGCATCAGCATCAGCATCAGCATCAGCATCGGCATCCGAGTCATCGCCATCGTCATTGAGCATCGCGGCGACGGCCCCGACGCCGAGAGCGCCCAGTGCAAACTCACCCAGGGCCAGGCCGCCGCCCAACAAGGACGGGGCGGCTTTCTTGACCATCAGCACGGCCGCTTCCTCGGCACCTTGCCCGCTGGGCACGAAGTCGCCCGCCGCGAGATCGATCACCGCCTGCTGCGTCCCGTTGGGCAGCGACGCGACGCCAATGGTGGCGTCCGTCCCGCCCACGAGCGTCCCCTGCAAGGGCGCCTGGTTGGCTGCCGATCCCGGGAATGTCACGGCGGCCTGGCCCCCCTGGGGCACCAGCACCTGGTCGCCCACCTTCAGGGCCACGCTGTCCTGCACGGCCATGCGCTGCCCCTCGCGGACCACCACCACCCCCGGTGATGCGTTGGACAAGACGCCCAGCTCCGCCGCCGAAGCAGACGCCGTGTTCGCCGCAGCACCGGCCACCCCTTGGTTCAATACAGTTTCAGTCGCCATAACACCCTCTCCAGTTAAAAGTACGCCACCCATCGATTGCCGTTCCAGGGCCATCGCACGTCATGAATTCCATCGAATCCAGGCCATGCGAAAGCCATTGCAGGGCCATTCAAGCGCCGGGGCATTTCCCCGATCCATTGAACGAACACGCCGAAACAATCGCTCAACGGGGTGTAAATCGCAACTTGCATGCCAGCGGCTTGAATGCCCCATCAAAGCCCCGTCAGCTCCCGAAAATCGGCAAAAATGCCGCATTTCCAGGGCATTTCCGGGAAAATCTCACGTCCCGGCACCCCACTGCCCGGGTCAATGGGCCCAGGCCCTGGCCGCGTTACGTCAGCGGCGGACTCCGCGTTACGTAACGGCCCCGCGCATCCCCGCAACATTCGGCAACGGACCCCGCCCATTCCCCGACAGCGCCAATACCCTTTCCACGCAGATGGCCAATTCATCCCGTGGTTTCTCCATGCCGAAATGGCTGGCCAATGCACCCGCATCCATGCACAGCGCCACCAGCCCGGCATATCCCTGGTGCCGGTACAGCCGGCGCAATTCGTCTTCCACCCAGCCATACCCGAGAATGCTTTCGGGTTGGTCAATGTCGAATTCCAGGTTTTCCAACATGGCCCGCACGCGCGATGACACAAACAGCTTGCCCAGCCGGTGGTCACAAACCATGTTTTTCACGCCTTTGACCGCCGGCCGCCCCGGTGAAACGGTGAATCGGAATCCGTGGATCTGGGTGGTGCCATGCATGCGGCCAAACGTCAGGTACACCACCTTTTCGCGTTCGATGACCCCGGGCACGGCCGAGCGCCGCACGACCAGGCCACCCGGGAACCATCGCTCCGCGAGCCGCCACCAGTTCTCCCGCACGATCACGTCCAGCGGTTTTTGGCGCTCTGTGGTGAAGGCGCCCCGGGCCAGTTTGCGCAGGCTTCCCGAGCGGATGAGGCCCTTGACGTCTTCGGCGGGATAGGTGTTTTTCAGCTCATCCGAAAAGACGATCGCCCCGGGCAAGTCCTGCCGCATGGTTCAAACCGGGCCTGCTCAGGCGAGCTGGGCCGACTGCGCCCAGGCCCGCTCGACCCAGCTGCTGCGCGCCTCGCTGGGGCGCCGCTCGGCGGGTTTGGCGCTGGAAAAGATGTCGCTCATGTACATGTGGACGAAATCGTAATTGGTGCAACATTCGCTCAATTCGTGCAAATCGATTCGCGCACCGCCAGCCCCCAGCAGCACCACCGCGTATTTCCGAGAGAGCAGCGACTTGAGCACCCCCGATATTTCCATCTGCTCCATGGCATTGGCGCTCAACGATGCATCCAGCACCAATCCCGCCACCGGGAATTCCCCCGCATTGGACAAGCTCTGCGCTTTTCTGAACACATCCAGAATGCCGATGAATCCGCGCGCCATGACAGAACCAAACAATTCGACCAATTGGGCATCTTCCAGACAACGCATGTCACCCGGAAGGCCCTCGGCTCGGTTTTCTTCAGGGGCGCGATGATCGGTCAACAGCGCCAATACGCGGGAAATCACCACGTAACCCATCGCGACGTCTTTTTCTTTCATTTCCGGTTTCTCCATTCACGCCAGTCGGCGGCCACGGACCTGCACAAAGCACACAATTTGTGACAACAAAGCAAATAGGGTGCCACCGATCGCCGGCCATCCCCAACGGGGCAAATTCCGTTTGAATTCAACGCCTTGTTTTCAGGCCCACACGGTTCGAAGGCCGCAGGCAGCGGGCCGGGGCCGGTTTTCAATGGCTGGGAGCGCCCCCGTTACGTAACGCCACGGCCCACGGCACCGGGAACAGGAAACGCAGCGCCTTACCCCGCGGCGCTTTCCAGGTGGATCACGTCCTGGTCGCCGATGAAGCTGCCGGTCTGAACTTCGATCATTTCCAGCTCGATGCTCCCGGGGTTGCACACCTGGTAGGCCTGGCCCACGGCGATCTGCGTGGACTGGTTTTCGTACAGCAGCTGGCTCTGCTCGCCGTGGGTGATTTCCGCGGTGCCCCGGAGCACGATCCAGTGTTCCGAGCGGTGGTGGTGCAGCCGCAGGCCCAGGCAGCCCCCCGGCTTGACCCGGTGGTGGTTGATCTCGAAGCGCTCCCCCTGGTCCACGCTGCTGAGCTGCCCCCATTGCGCCACCGCCTGCGAAGGCCGGGCGGTGAGCGAGGCCTGCTGGCGGCGCAGCTGGGCCAGCACGGCGTCCATCGCCTGCAGTTGGTCGCGGCGCGCCACCAGCAGGGCGTCGCGGGTATCGACGATCAGCAGGTCCTGGGTGCCGAGGGCGACCACCGTGCGTCCGTGGGTGTGGATCAGGTTGCGGCGGGCGTGCACGGTGTGTGCCGGGCCGGTGATGTGGTTGCCCGCGGTGTCGGCCGGCAGCAGCGCGGCCACATCGTTCCAGCCGTCGACCTGGGTCCAGGGCCCGGCAAAGGGCCGCTCCACCACCCGCGCGTATCGCGCCATGAAGTCCCGCTCCCCCGCTGCCTGGAGGCAACACCGCAGATCCACCGGGTGGGGCCGCACGAACCGGATGCGCGCGTCGCCCGCCGGGGTTTCGCAGGCCACGCCCACCATGGCGTTGGCGCAGGTGAGCAGGGTGCTCTCCGCGTGGGCCGAGAGCGCGGCCAGCACGGTGCTGGCCCGGGCCAGCACCACGCCGCGCTGCCAGACGGGGCCGGGCAGCCCGGGCCGGGCACGCAGATGGACGATGGCGCCCGACATCGCGGCCCCCACGCCCTCCAGCACCGCCTCGCGAAACGCCACGCTGTCGGGCACGTGGTGGTTGGCCGGGGAAAACAGCAGCAGAGGGTCTCCACCCTCGAGGGTGCGCACCTGCAGCGCCGCCAGCGCCATGGCCACCGCGGGCATGGCCCCATCCGGCCCGAGCACGATCTGCCCGTGCAGGCGCTCCTTGCGCAACGCTTCCTGCACGTGGAACCGGTGGTCCTCGTCCGCCACGCAGATCACCGACGCTCCGCACCAGGCCAGGCGCGACAGGGTCAGCTGCAGCAGGCTGCGGCCGTCGATCAGCGGCACGAACTGCGCGGGCCGGTTGCTCCGGCTCAGGGGCCACAGCTGGGTGCTGGCCCCCCCGCACAAGATGACGGGGATGATGGTCATGGGTCGTCCGGTTTTGGGCGAGGCAACGCGCCTGGGCTGGGTGCCGCAGGCGGGGTTGCCGCTTCTGCCATGGGCCGGGTGCAGGTTTCGCGCCAGCGGCCACGGCCACGCGCCGGGCCGCATCCAGGCCTTGATTCACAACGACTTTTTCCGACCTCACCCGCAGGCGGGGCCGCTCGGGCGCGCACCGGGGCCGCGGCGTTACCCGGTCGGGGCGACGCGTCACGTAACGGCGCAAGGGAACGGGTGGCGGGGCTCCACACGATGGCCGGCGGCGGCCCCGTCGGCCGCGCCGGGGCTTCAGCGCTTGAGCTCGTTCAGCTTGGCCTCGACCTTGCTCCACTCGTCGGCGTCCGGCAGGGCCAGCTTGGTGCGGGTGATCGGTTTCCACTCGCGGGAGAGTTCCGCGTTCAGCGCGATGAAGCCCTGCTGATTCGCGGGCACATCGTCCTCGGCATAGATGGCCGCGACCGGGCACTCCGGCACGCACACCGCGCAGTCGATGCATTCGTCGGGATCGATGGCGAGAAAGTTCGGCCCTTCCCGGAAGGCATCGACCGGGCAGACGTCCACGCAGTCGGTGTATTTGCAGCGTATGCAGGCTTCGGTGACGACAAAGGTCATGGCGGGGGCTCCTGTGGGTCAGCCATCCTTGCCGTCGTGGCGGGTCTGGGCCAGCCACGGCGCAAAGATGAAGAGATAGATGGCGAACGCGGCACACCAAGTGAGCGCCGCGCCCACCAGGGCCAGCGGCAGCCATTGCGGCGCCACCAGCGGCAGCAGCACGCGCAGCGTGGCGGCCGCCATCACCAGGGCGTAGGCCGCCACTTCAGCCTTCGATGCCTGCAGCGGCCGCCCGGTGTGGCCGCGGGCCGTGCGCGTGATCATGCCGATGATGAGGCCCCCGGTGGCGCCGACCGCCAGCGCGTGCACGCCCGCCGAGGTGCCGATCCAGCCGGCCTGGGCCAGCGCCAGCAGCGCAAGGCCCAGCGGTATCCAGGCGTAGCCCGCATGCAGGATCCACAGGATGGGCCGGCCCCGGGTCGTCCCCGGTTTCCAGTGCCACTGGCGGCGCAGGTGCAGCGCAGCGGCCAGCGCGAACACCCCGCCGCTGACGAGGCCGGTGGTGGGCCCCGCTGGGAGGAAGAGCCAGAGCGCCAATGCCAGCGCGGTGAACGACAGGGTGGCGCGCTCCAGCCACGGCCGCGCGACCAGCTTCAGCCCCGGTGTGGCCCCCATGGTGAACGCCGGGACCACCCGCCCCGCGATCACGCACTCGATCATCACGATCAGCGCCAGCCCGGCGTACAGGGCCTTCAGGGGCGGCAACGCCAGGGCCCCGAACACGCTCAGGTGAAACGCCAGGTTGGCCAGCGAGAGCAGCACCAGGAGAGCGGCCAAGGGCAGGTTGCGGCGGTTGCGCGCACGCAGCAGCCGCTCGATCAGCGCGGCCGCCACCAGCGGCAGCAACGCCAGGTCGAGCACGGCGTACACCGGGTAAGGCGCGAGCACGGCCGCGAGGCGGGCCGCTAGCCAGACCACCACCAGGGCCCCCAGCAGGGCGCCGCGCGGCATGGCCAGCCCGGTCCAGACCTTGGCGGCGGTCAGCAGGAAGCCGACGATGACGGCGACCGCAAACCCGAACAGCATTTCGTGCGCGTGCCACAGCAACGGCGGCACCGCCAGAGTCAGCGTCACCTGGCCCAGAAAAAGGGCCGTCCATAGCGGTATCGCCAGCAGCGCGTACAGCGCGGCACCCAGGTAAAACGGCCGGAACCCCAGGCGCAGCAGCGGCCAGCCTTCCAGCGCCGGTGTGCCGGGGGCCGCCGGGGAGCCGGCCGGGGTGAGAGACAAGGTCGGGGGGAGCGTCGGGGTGGGCATGGAATGCGAGGGGTTCAGCGGTATCGGGCTTCCGCCTCGGTGTTTATAAGATTCATTTTGCATGAATCTTAATTCCGATGCCGACCGGAATCAAGCTATCGCGCACTTCTCCAAGGGCTTTGATGCGCCTCGGTGGTCGGGGTCTCGCCCGACGAGGCCCTACAGGCTCCGGTCGGCGGCCTCGCCCCGCCTTGCCGAATAGCGCACCAGGCTGTCCAGCACCTCGATCTCAAGGCGCGCCGCGCGACGCCCATAGACCTCGGCCTTGAGCCAAACCAGCTCGGCGTCCAGCTGTTCCTGACTGGCCAGCGTGCAGGCCCAGACCTTGGCGTCGGCATCCCATCGGTAGCCCCGGCTCTTGAGCTTGTCCTTGGACTCGAAGGGCGAACCCGTGGCACGCAGCTTGAAGCTGGGCCTGGCGGCCGCGGCGATCAGCTGGCTCAGGCCTGTGGTAGCGCTGCTGCCCACGGGTTTGGCCAGCACGTGCAACAAGGCATGGCAGTCCACCAGGGCCCGGTGCGCGTCGTAGAACCAGCCCTGGTCGTTGGCCAGGGCACTGAGCTTGGACGAGCCCGCGCCGGCCGCCTTCCAGTCGATGTCCATGAACGAACAGGCCCAGGCCTTCCCGGCAAAGCAGGGAAAGCGGGCTTCCACAAAGGGGCGGTCGAAGCCCGCGTTGTGCGCCACGATCAGGTCGGCCTGGGACACCATCGCCTCCACCTGCTGGTCGTCCAGGCGGTGGCCCTTGACCATCTCATCGGTGATGCCCGTCACCTCCCGGGCCACCGGCGGAATCGGCATGCCGGGGTCTTCGAAGCCCTCGAAGCAGGCCACCGGGCCCACCGGCAAGCCGCAGGCCGTGTCCACCTCCACCAGCAGCATGGCCAGCTCGATGATCCGGTCGGTCGGGTGCGACAGCCCGGTGGTCTCCGTGTCGAGCACCAGCACACGCTGGCGGGCGGTGCTGGGCAACGCGGCGGGGCCGAAGTCCAGGATGGGCACGAGGCGGCGCAACACCCGAAAGTCGGGGTGCTGCTCCAGCCGTTGCGCCATCGCCTCCAGGCTCGGCTCGGCCACGGGCGCAGCGGGTGGGGTGGCCGCCGGCTGCGCCGGACGGGGAGGGTCAAACTCGAAACTGAACTGTTGCATCCGTGAAGCCTACCCGAGCACTTGAACGAACGGATTTCCACGCAGGGCCAGCGACCGAGGACCGGCAAGGTCAGAGGCAGGGAATCGGGGAAGTGGGGCGAGCCATGGACGGGCGATGAAAAACCCATGCTGGTCGTGGATGGTGGTGCGGCTGGCGGGGATCGAACCCACGACCCTTGGCTTCGGAGGCCAATACTCTATCCACTGAGCTACAGCCGCAACCGGGCGATTCTAGCAGGCGGGGCCCTTGTCAGGCGGGCGCAGGGGGGCCGCTGGCTATAATCGCGGGCTGTCTGCCCACCCGGTGCAGGCCCGCCAACCCCCCAATCCTGGCCCCGTTCCGCACCCTTGAGGACAACATGAGCGACCACGCGCACGAATCTCACACCGGCCCGATCAAGACGCCCGCCCAGCTGCTGTGGACGTCGTTCTTCGCCTTTGTGGCTCCCATCTTCATCATCATTGGCCTGGTGTACTACGTCACCGCCGGTGACAAGCCCGCCGCGGGCGCTGTGGACACCGAACTCGCGACGGCCCAGCGCATCCAGCGCGTGGGCTCGGTGGAACTGCGCGACGCCAACCGCCCGCTGCAGACGGGTGAAGCGGTGTACACGGCCCAGTGCTCGGCCTGCCACGCCACCGGCGTGGTGGGCGCGCCCAAGTTCGGCGACGCCGCCGCCTGGGGCCCCCGCATCGGCACCGGCTATGAGGCCCTGCTGAACTCCGCGCTCAAGGGCAAGAACGCGATGGCGGCCCAAGGTGGCGGCGCCTTCAGCGATGTGGAGATCGGCCGTGCCGTGGTGCACATGGCCAACGCCGCTGGCGGCAAGTTCGAGGTGCCCCAGGCGCCCGCAGGCGCCGCTGCCGCGCCCGCCGCGGCGCCAGCGACCGAAGCCGCCCCCGTGGCGGCCGCTCCCACCGCGGCTCCGGCGGACGCACCCGCCCCCGCTGCTGCATCCACCACGGTGGCCGCCGGTGCCGGCGAGGCCATCTACAAGCAGACCTGCGCGGTCTGCCATGCGGCCGGTGTGGCCGGCGCGCCCAAATTCGGCGACAAGGCCGCCTGGGCCCCGCGCCTGACGCTGGGCGTGGATGGCCTGACCGCCAGCGCCATCAAGGGCAAGAACGCCATGCCGCCCAAGGGCGGCAGCACCGCGTCGGACGCCGACATCAAGGCCACCGTGGAATACATGCTCGCCGCGGTGAAGTAAGCCGCACCGAGCCCAGACAAAAGCCGGTCACTGACCGGCTTTTTTTCGTCCCCCGCCCCGGCTCAGCCCCCACCGGCGGCGCTGGCCGATGCCAGGCGGCGCTGGGGACTGCGAACAAAGCCGAACCGTGCGGGCAGCTCGGCCGCGGTCACGGCCTCGGGGCGCCAGGCCCCCGCGTCCACCACGTCGGCGGCCAGCGCCATGTCGCTGGTGTGCACCAACCCCAGGCCCAGCCCGGTCTGCAGGTACAGGCGCCCCGCTTCGTCCAGCAGACAGCGCTGCACCGCCCCCGCGGGCTGGCCGGTGTGGGCCAGCACGCTCCCATCGGGCTGCAGGCGCCAGATGTAGGGCGTGAGCTCCAGTTCCACGTAGACACGCTGCGGCCCGTTCTGGAAGAACCATTGCCCGGCTTCGTCGGCAGCGTAGTTGCGGTGGATGAATTCGATCAGCTTGTCGTGTTTGAGCAGCGAGCCTTTGCTGGCGGCAGCGCTCTCGCCGGGCACCGCCGCAAACGGCCCGGCGGCCTGGATGCGGTCGTCGCGCATGAACCACTGGCCCCGCGCGTCCAGCCCGAGCCAGCCGTAGCAGTGCGGCACGTTGGGCCATTTGGCCAGAGCGGCTTTGACGATGTCGTCCATGGCGGGGTCTCCGGGTTCAGGTGTGCTGGAGCAGCCAGCCACCGACCGCCTCGGGCATGGCCCGCACGTGGCCGGGCAAGCCCAGGTGGCCGTACGGCGCGGGAAAACCGACGTGCCCACCCGCGCCAGGTTGCCACAGCGTGACACAGGGGCCGGCTTCCCGCGCCGTGGGCAGCGAGGCAGGGGGCACGAACGGGTCGTTGCGCGCGTTGAGCGCCAGCGCCGGCACACGGATGCCGGACAGCAAGGGTTTGGCCGAGGCCCGCGACCAGTAGTCGTCGGTGTTGCGAAAGCCGTGCAAGGGCGCGGTGAACAGGTTGTCGAACTCGTACAGATCGCGCGCGGCCAGCAGGGCCTCGCGGTCGAACAGGCCGGGGTACTGTTCCAGCTTCTTCAGGGCCTTGGGCACCATGGTCGAGAGGAACATGCGGGTGTAGACCAGCCGGTTGAAGCCGCGCCCGATGGCGTGCCCCCCGGCGGCCAGGTCCAGCGGGGAGCAGACCGCCGCGACCGCCCGCACCACGGCGCAGGCCTCGGCGCCCATTTCGCCGGCCCAGCGCAGCAGGGCGTTGCCACCCAGCGACACCCCAGCCGCGATCAGGGGCCGATCCGGATGTTCATGGGCAAAGCGCTTGAGCACCCAGTCGACCTCGAGGAAATCGCCCGAGTGGTAAGCGCGCGGGGCCAGGTTGAGTTCCCCCGAGCAGCCCCGGAAATGCGGCACCGCCAGCGCCAAGCCCCGGGCTGCGGCGAAGTCGGCGAAGGCCACGGCGTACTGGCTGCTCGACGAACCTTCCAGGCCATGGAACAGCACCAGCAGGGGTGCCCCGGGCGCGCTGGGGTGGTCGGCCCGGTCCACGTCGATGAAGTCGCCATCGGGCGTGGTCCAGCGGCTGCGCTGCCAGCGCGGCGCGGGGCCGAAGTGGCGGCGCGCGGCCAGCGCGGCCCACAGCGTCTGCACATTGCCCCCCGGCACCCACCAGGGGGGGCGGTAGTCGAAGCCCTCGGCGCGAATGCCGGGGCCCATCCAGGCCGTGTCGTCGCGTTTCATGGCACACCCCCTCTCTCAATGGAGCACCGGTTGCACCGTCAACACATCCTGAGGCTCGGAGCGCGAGCCCGGGCTGGCGTGGTGCGCCACCAAACGCCAGCCCTGCGCGGTCTTGGCGTAGACATTGGTGGCCACCACCCAGGCGTGCTGCAGACCATCGTCGCTCATCACCGAGACCCGCTCGACCACACTGTGCACGCAGCAGGCGCCGGTGTCGAGTCGGCGCACCTTTTCGGGCTGTGCCATGACCCTGCCGTTGGCAAACAGGGCCTCGAAAGCCGCGCGCACCGCGGCGTGCCCGACCAGTCTCGGGCCACCCGGGTGCACACAGACGATCTCGTCATCGTCGCTCCAGCAGGCCATGAGCCGCTCGATGTCGGCGTGCTGCAGGGCGTCGTAGAAGGCCGCCTCGGTATCGTCCGCGGAACTGGGTGGCAGTTTGGGTTTTCGCATGCGGGCTATTTTGCCGCGCCCCCCGCGCCCGTGGCGGCCGGACACCGGGGTATAGTGCCCTGGGCGTTGCGCGACGCCCGTGTCTCTTGTTCATCCGGCCCCTGCGGCCCCGTGGAGGTTCCTTATGTCCCCATCTGTCCGACGCCTGCTCTCCTGGGCCATGGCCCTGCTTCTCGGCGCCAGCCTCACCGGCTGTGGCTACAACGATTTCCAGCGGCTCGACGAGCAGAGCCGCTCGGCCTGGTCGGAGGTGCTCAACCAGTACCAGCGCCGCGCCGACCTGATCCCCAACATCGTCGCCACGGTCAAGGGCGAGGCCAACTTCGAGCAGGAGACGCTCACCAAGGTGATCGAGGCGCGCGCCAAGGCGACGTCGATCCAGATGACACCAGAGATGGTGAACGATCCGGCCGCGATGCAGAAATTTCAGGCCGCCCAGGGCGAAGTGGGCAGCGCGCTCAGCCGCCTGATGGTGGTGGTGGAGCAGTACCCCAACCTCAAGGCCAACCAGGGCTTCAGCGATCTGCGCGTGCAGCTCGAAGGCACGGAGAACCGCATCACCGTGGCGCGCAACCGCTACATCCAGACGGTCCAGGAATACAACGTGCTCGCGCGCAGCTTCCCGACCAACCTCACGGCCATGGTCTTCGGCTATGCGCCCAAGGCGAACTTCCAGGTGCAGAACGAGGCGGCCATTTCGGCGCCGCCGGCGGTCGACTTCAACAAACCATGACACTGCGCGGATCCCGCACCGGGCTCGGCCGCTGGCTTGCCACGCTGGCGCTCTGGCTCTGCGCCGGCCTGGCCGCCGCGCAAGGCCTGCAACCGGTGCCCGAGCTGCGGGCCCGGGTGATGGACCAGACCGGCACGCTGGACGCCGCCGCCCTGGCCGCCATCGAAGCCAAGCTCGCGGCCTTCGAACAGTCGCGCGGCTCGCAGGTGGTGGTGCTGATGGTCGCCACCACCGCGCCCGAAGACATCGCCGACTACACCCAGCGCCTGGGGGATGCCTGGAAGATCGGGCGCAAGGAGGTGGGCGACGGCGTGCTGTTCGTCATCGCCAAGGACGACCGGCGCATGCGCATCGCCACGGCCAAGACGCTCGAAGGCGCCATTCCAGACCTGATGGCGCGGCGCATCCTGGACCAGGCCGTGACCCCGGCCTTCCGGTCCGGCGATTACGCCGGCGGCATCCAGGCCGGCGTGGACCAGATCCTGGCCCGCATTTCGGGCGAAGACCTGCCGCTGCCTGAAGCCTCCACCGCCAAGGATGGTTTCGAACCGATGGATCTGCTGGTCTTCATCGTCTTCGCCGTTCCCATCATCGCGAGCGTGTTGCGCGGCATCTTCGGCAACCGCTTTGGCAGCCTGCTCACCGGCCTGGGTGTCGGGGGCCTGGCCTGGCTGTTCACGGCGGTGCTGTGGATCGCCATCGGTGCCGGCCTGCTGGGCATGCTGGCCGCGCTCTTCATGCAGTTCCTGCCCACCACGCCCACCTCGGGACGGGGCGGGCGCGGCGGCTGGGGCGGCCCCACCGGCGGCTTCGGGGGTGGCGGTGGTTTCGGCTCCGGTGGCGGGGGTTTTGGGTCCGGAGGCGGTGGCAACTTCGGCGGCGGCGGTGCTTCCGGCAACTGGTGATTCGGACACGCGCATGAACAAACTGCTTCGCATCCTCAAACACCGCTGGCGCGACCGCGCCGACACGCGGCGCGCCGTCCCGGACGACATGGCCGCCCGCCTTGCCCGGCGCGTCGCCGCCAGCGAGCTGCGCCACACCGGCGAGGTGCGGCTGTGCGTGGAAGCCGCCCTGCCCACCAGTTACCTGTGGCGCGTCCAAGCCACCATGCCGTTGAAAGCGGTGGTGCGCCAGCGCGCCCTGAGCTGGTTTGGCCGCCTGCGTGTGTGGGACACCGAGTCCAACAACGGCGTGCTGATCTACCTGCTGCTGGCCGAACATGCCATCGAATTCGTGGCCGATCGGGCACTGAGCCGGCGCGTGAGTGCGGCCCAGTGGCAGGGCATCGTCGACCGCCTGGGCGCCCATCTGCACGAGGGGGCATTCGAGGACGGCCTCACCCAGGCCCTGGAAGAAGTCTCGGCCCTGCTGGTGGAGCACTTCCCGGCCGAACCCGGCACGCAAACCGCCAACGAACTGCCCGACGCCATGGTGCGGGCCTAGTGCCGCGCCACGGGGCGCGCCGCGACCCGGGCTCAGCCGTTCGGGCAGAGGGCCGGCCTTCTCGGGTGCGTTGCGGCACCCATCGCCAACGGCTCAGCGGATGGTCTTCTTGGGCAAGGGCGTGCGGCTGTTCATGATCACCTGCAGTTCCTCCTGCAGCGCCTTGTTCATCAACGCGAACGTCCGGAGCTTGCGCGTGGTGTCGCGCAGGCGGTCTGCCATGCGCTTGGAAATGGCGAGCAGCAAGCGTGCGCCCACGCGCGGCTCGTCCCGCAGCAGCCGCATCAAGGCGGTGCGCGAGAGCACCGCCGCGGCGATGTCGGTGGTCGCGGTGCAGGTGGCCGAGCGGGGTGCGCCGTCGAGCACGCCCATTTCACCGATCAGGTGCCCCGGGCCCAGGATGTTGACCACGATGCTTTCGTGCAGCCCCGGCAGATCGTTGGCCACGGCGATGTCGCCTTCGAGCACCAGCAGCATGTAGTCGTTGTGCGTCACCTCACCCTCGTGGATGAACACCGTACCCGCCTTGATGCGCTTGGGCCGCATGTAACCCACCACCTTCATGGCGTCGGCCAGGGTCAGGTCGTCCAGGGCGGACGCCGTCACCAGCAGCCGGGCCGCCACCTCTTCGGGGGCCATATCGGGGTTCTCAAAGATCGATGACATCCCGCGCGCTCGTTGTGGTTATGGGGTCCGCTATCTTCCCATGCGGCGTTCGCCAGGCAAACCCCTGGCGAAAAAAAGCCGGCGCGGAGCCGGCTTTCGTCAAACGCTGCGGGCGTTTCACTTCTTCTGACGGTACTTGCGCAGCGCCGCGATCTGGGCCGCCATGACCGCGAGTTCCGAGGTGGCCTTGGCCAGATCGATGTCGCTTTTGGCGTTCTTGACCGCTTCTTCGGCTTGCTTGCGCGCGTCGGTGGCCTTGGCCTCGTCCAGATCCTTGCCACGGATGGCGGTATCGGACAACACGGTGATGTGGTTCGGCTGCACTTCCAGAATGCCACCGGCCACAAACACGAACTCTTCGCCGCCGTCGGCTTTTTCGATGCGCACGGCACCGGGCTTGATGCGGGTGATCAGCGGAATGTGACCGGGCAGAATGCCCAACTCACCGGCTTCACCCGGCAGCGCCACGAACTTGGCCTCGCCCGAAAAGATGGACTCTTCGGCGCTGACCACATCGACGCGGATGGTGCTCATATGTTCTCCTTTAAAAAGTCGTCGGAAAGCAAGTAATCGGGTGTCCGGCTAGGCGGTGCGCGGAGATGTGCTGCTGCATATAGCGCACACCAACAACGCCGGGCGCCCGAGTACGCCGCTTTACGCGACTTTTTTGGCCTTTTCGAAGGCTTCGTCGATGGTGCCGACCATGTAGAACGCCTGCTCGGGCAGGTGATCGCACTCGCCGTTGGTGATCATCTTGAAGCCGCGGATGGTTTCCGACAGCGGCACGTATTTGCCGGGCGAACCGGTGAACACCTCGGCCACGTGGAACGGCTGCGACAGGAAACGCTGGATCTTGCGGGCGCGGGCCACGGCCAGCTTGTCTTCCGGCGCCAGTTCGTCCATGCCCAGAATGGCGATGATGTCGCGCAGTTCCTTGTAGCGCTGCAGCGTGTTCTGCACGGCGCGAGCGGTTTCGTAGTGGTCCTGACCCACGACCAGCGGGTCGAGCTGGCGGCTGGTGGAGTCCAGCGGGTCCACAGCGGGGTAGATACCCAGCGAAGCGATGTCACGCGACAGCACCACGGTGGAGTCCAGGTGGGCGAAGGTGGTGGCGGGCGACGGGTCGGTCAAGTCATCGGCAGGCACGTACACAGCCTGGATGGAAGTGATCGAGCCCACCTTGGTGGAGGTGATGCGCTCTTGCAGGCGGCCCATTTCTTCGGCCAGCGTCGGCTGGTAACCCACGGCGGAAGGCATGCGGCCCAGCAGGGCGGACACTTCGGTACCGGCCAGCGTGAAACGGTAGATGTTGTCCACGAAGAACAGCACGTCACGGCCTTCGTCGCGGAACGACTCGGCGATGGTCAGGCCGGTGAGGGCCACGCGCAGACGGTTGCCCGGGGGTTCGTTCATCTGGCCGTAGACCATGGCCACTTTGGAGTTGGGCAGGTTCTCGAGGTCCACGACCTTGGAGTCGGCCATCTCGTGGTAGAAGTCGTTGCCCTCACGGGTACGCTCGCCCACACCAGCGAACACCGACAGACCGGAGTGGGCCTTGGCGATGTTGTTGATGAGTTCCATCATGTTCACGGTCTTGCCCACACCGGCACCACCGAACAGGCCCACCTTGCCGCCCTTGGCGAACGGGCAGATCAGGTCGATCACCTTGATGCCGGTTTCCAGCAGTTCCTGCGAGGGGGACAGTTCGTCGTAGGCCGGGGCCTTGCGGTGGATGGAAGCGGTCAGGGTCTGATCCACCGGGCCACGTTCGTCAATGGGCGTGCCCAGCACGTCCATGATGCGGCCCAGCGTGGCCTTGCCCACCGGCACCATGATGGGATTGGAGGTGTTGGACACCACCATGCCGCGGCGCAGGCCGTCGGACGAGCCCAGCGCAATGGTGCGCACCACGCCGTCGCCGAGCTGCTGCTGGACTTCCAGCGTCAGGGCCGAGCCCTCCATTTTCAGGGCGTCGTAAACGCGCGGCATCTGGTTGCGCGGAAATTCCACGTCCACGACGGCGCCGATGCACTGGACGATCTTGCCTTGTACTTGAGACATGATG
The DNA here is from genome assembly GCF_059424585.1 of Hydrogenophaga sp. GW101-3F08. Lineage (NCBI taxonomy): Bacteria > Pseudomonadati > Pseudomonadota > Betaproteobacteria > Burkholderiales > Comamonadaceae > Hydrogenophaga > Hydrogenophaga sp. GW101-3F08. Next base: position 28,139 of record NZ_JBWKZP010000013.1, on the reverse strand, counting down.
GATACCTTCTGTTTTCTCTGGATTCTGTTGGGCGGCTGCTTCAGACCGCTGCGGCACCGGCCACGATTTCCGAAAGCTCTTTCGTGATCGCGGCCTGGCGGGTCTTGTTGTAGACCAGCTTGAGTTCACCAATGACGCTGCCGGCGTTGTCGGTGGCGGCCTTCATGGCCACCATGCGGGCGGACTGCTCGGAAGCCATGTTCTCGGCCACCGCCTGGTACACCTGGGCTTCCACATAGCGCAGCAGCAGCTCGTCGATCACGGCAGGGGCATCGGGTTCATAGATGTAATCCCAGTCGCGGCCACCGGCACCGTCCTGCAAGGTGCTCGCGTTGAGCGGCAGCAGCTGTTCGATCACCGACTCCTGCTTCATCGTGTTGATGAACTTGGTGTAGCAGACGTAGACCGCGTTGATCCGGCCTTCGGTGTAGGCATCGAGCAGCACCTTGACCGGGCCGATCAGCTTGTCGAGGTGGGGCGTATCGCCCAGACCCGTCACGCTGGACACCACCTTGGCACCGATGCGGTTGAGGAAGCCCAGACCCTTGTTGCCAATGGCCACGGCTTCGGCGCTCACACCCTTGGACTGGAGGTCCTTGAGCTGGTTGGTCACCGCGCGCAACACGTTGGTGTTCAGGCCCCCGCACAGACCCTTGTCGGTCGTCACCACGACAAAGCCGGCGGCCTTGGCGGTGTTGATCTGCATGAACGGGTGCGTGTACTCCGGGTTGGCCCGACTCAGGTTGCCGGTGATCTGGCGCACTTTTTCTGCGTAGGGCCGGGCCGCACGCATCCGGTCCTGCGCCTTGCGCATTTTGGAGGCGGCGACCATTTCCATGGCTTTGGTGATCTTCTTGGTGTTCTCCACCGATTTGATCTTGCCGCGTATTTCCTTGCCTACTGCCATTGCTGCTCCTTTATCGGGTCAATGGACGGATCAGTACGTGCCGGTCTTCTTGAACTCGGCGATGGCGGCGGCGAGCTGGGCTTCAGCGTCCTTGTCCATGGCCTTGTCGGATTCCATCTTGGCCAGCAGGGCCGCGTACTTGTCTTTCAAGTAAGCGTGCATGCCCGCTTCAAACGGCAGCACCTTCTTCACTTCGACGTCGTCGAGGTAGCCCTTGTTCACGGCAAACAGCGTGGAGGCCATCAGACCGATCGACTGGGGCGAGTACTGGGCCTGCTTGAGCAGTTCGGTCACGCGGGCACCGCGGTCGAGCTGCTTGCGGGTGGCTTCGTCCAGGTCGGAAGCGAACTGCGCGAACGCGGCCAGTTCACGGTACTGGGCCAGGTCGGTACGGATACCACCGGACAGCGACTTGATCAGCTTGGTCTGGGCCGCACCACCGACGCGCGACACCGAGATACCGGCGTTGATGGCGGGGCGGATACCGGCGTTGAACAGGCTGGTTTCCAGGAAGATCTGGCCGTCGGTGATCGAGATCACGTTGGTCGGCACGAAAGCGGACACGTCGCCGGCCTGCGTTTCGATGATGGGCAGTGCGGTCAGCGAACCGGTCTTGCCCTTGACTTCACCCTTGGTGAAGGCTTCGACGTAGTCGGCGTTCACGCGCGCGGCGCGCTCGAGCAGACGGCTGTGCAGATAGAACACGTCGCCGGGGTAGGCTTCGCGGCCTGGCGGGCGGCGAAGCAGCAGCGAAACCTGGCGGTAGGCCACGGCCTGCTTGGACAGGTCGTCGTACACGATCAGGGCATCCTGGCCGCGGTCACGGAAGTACTCGCCCATCGTGCAGCCGGAATAGGCCGACAGGTACTGCATGGCAGCGGATTCAGAGGCCGAAGCCGCCACGACGATGGTGTATTCCATCGCGCCAGCCTGCTCCAGGGCACGCACCACGTTCTTGATCGACGAGGCCTTCTGGCCAATCGCGACGTAAACGCAGGTCATGTTCTGACCCTTCTGGTTGATGATCGCGTCGATCGCCACGGCGGTCTTGCCGGTCTGGCGGTCACCGATGATCAGCTCGCGCTGGCCACGGCCCACGGGCACCATCGAGTCGATCGACTTCAGGCCGGTCTGCACCGGTTGGTCCACCGATTTGCGGGCGATCACGCCCGGGGCGACTTTTTCGATCACGTCGGTCATCTTGGCGTTGACCGGGCCCTTGCCGTCGATCGGAGCGCCCAGGGCGTTGACCACACGACCGATCAGTTCGGGGCCGACCGGCACCGACAGAATCTGGCCCGTGCATTTGACGGTCTCGCCTTCGGAGATGTGCTCGTACTCACCCAGAATCACGGCGCCGACGGAGTCGCGCTCCAGGTTCAGAGCCAGACCAAAGGAAGGCACGCCGTCCTTGTTGGCCGGGAATTCCAGCATTTCGCCCTGCATCACATCGGACAGGCCATGGACGCGGACGATACCGTCGGTCACCGACACCACGGTGCCCTGGTTGCGCACATCGCTCGATGCGCCCAGACCCTCGATACGGGACTTGATCAGTTCAGAGATTTCGGCGGGATTGAGTTGCATGACTCTTTCCTTCTTTCGTTAAATGGGATGAGGGCGCGCCCGTGCAGTCAGCCAAAAGGCCTTCAGGCCGTGAGGGCAACTTTCATTTGTTCCAGGCGGGCTTTGATCGAGGTGTCGAGCACCTCGTCACCCACCACCACGCGAACACCACCGATCAGCTCCGGCTGCAGCGTGACCTGCAAGTTGAGCTTGCGGCCAAACCGCTTTTCCAGCACGCCGGAGAGGTCGGCCAAGGCGGCGTTGTCCATGTCAAAAGCGCTGTACACGATGGCGTCGAAGGAGCCCAGTTGCGCGTTCTTCAATGCGCGAAACTGACTGGCAATTTCGGGCAAGGCGGCAAGGCGTCCGTTGTCGATCACCGTGCGCAGGAAGTTCTGCGCCATGGCGGGCAGGCTGCTCTTGAGCACACCAGAGATGACACCGAACACCTGTTCGGGTGAGGACTTGGGACTGTCAGCGAACTGACGCAGTTGCTCGTTGGAAGCAACGGCCGCCAGTTCGTCCAGCCATGCGGCTGCACCGGCTGCGTCCGCGCCCGCCACTTTGAACAGCGCTTCCGCGTAAGGGCGGGCTATTGTTGCGATTTCGGCCATGGTCTACCTTGGGATGCCTGCGGTTAACGTAGGGTGCGTCAGCGTGGGGCGGATCAGAGTTCGCTCTTCAAACGGCCCAGCAACTCGGCATGGATGCCGGCGTTGACTTCGCGCTTGAGGATCTGCTCTGCACCCTTGACGGCCAGCGCTGCGACTTCTTCCCGCAGCAGTTCGCGCGCCTTGATGACCTGCTGATCGGCTTCCTGACGGGCGGTGGCCACGATCTTGGAAGCCTCTTCGGTGGCTCGCGCCTTGGCCTCTTCAATCACGATCTGGGCGCGGCGTTCGGCATCGGCCAGGCGGGTGGCGGATTCGTTGCGCGACTTGCTCAACTCTTCTTCCACACGTTTGTTGGCCACGGCCAGTTCGGACTTGGCTTTCTCGGCGGAAGCCAGTCCTTCGGAGATCTTCAACGCACGCTCATCCAGTGCCTTGGCGATGGGAGGCCACACGAATTTCATCGTGAACCACACCAGGATCGCAAAGACGATGGCCTGCGCAAAGAGGGTTGCATTGATATTCATCGCAACGCCTTTCTGTGTGTTAACAAAGGTGGTGACGCACTTGCTGCCGCGAAGCGCCGCGAACGGTGACTCGGCCCAAGGCCTCCATCACCACATCGGAAGCGCCACGCAGGGCAGCAAACCCGATTACAGCGTGAAGGGGTTGGCGAACGCGAACAGCAGGGCGATGGCCACACCGATCAGGAACGCGGCGTCGATCAGACCGGCCAGCAGGAACATCTTGGTCTGCAGGTCGTTCATCAGCTCAGGCTGACGGGCACCGGATTCGAGGAACTTGCCACCCATCATGCCGATGCCAACCGAAGCGCCCAGAGCGCCCAGACCGACGATGAGACCGCAAGCCAGTGCGACGAGACCCAGAACGTTTTCCATGATGACTCCTATTGAAATGGAAGAAAGTTGAAAAGAGAGGAAAAGAAACTCAGTGCGCGGAAGATCCGTGCCACTCAGTGAGCGTCATGCGCCTGGCCCAGATAAATCAGGGCCAGCATCATGAAGATGAACGCCTGCAGCGTGATCACCAGGATGTGGAAGATGGTCCACACCGTGCCGGCGATGATGTGCCCGACGAAGAACAGGCCGCCACTCAGCGAGAAGGCCGCAAAGCCCCCCAGCAGCGCGATCAGCATGAACACCAGTTCGCCGGCAAACATGTTGCCGAACAGTCGCATGCCGTGGGAGACGGTCTTGGCGACGAATTCGATCATCTGCATGGCAAAGTTGACGACGCCCAGCAGCAGCGCGAACACCGGGTTCTTGCTGGTGCCAAACGGGGCGGTGACCAGCTCGTGCGACCAGCCACCCAGACCCTTGATCTTCAGGTTGTAGAACAGCACCAGCAGCAGCACGGACATCGACAGACCCAGCGTGGTCGAGAGGTCGGCGGTGGGCACCACGCGCAGGTAGGCGTGGGCCGGATCGTGACCGATGGCGGCGTTGTACTTGCCCCAGAGCATGGGCAGCAAGTCCAGCGGCAGCATGTCCATGAAGTTCATCATGAAGATCCAGCAGAACACCGCCAACGCCAGCGGCGCCACCAGCTTGCGGCTGTGGGCGTTGTGTATCACCGACTTGGCCTGGTTGTCGACCATCTCGAACAGGATTTCGACCGCGGCCTGGAAACGGCCGGGAGCACCGGCCGAGGCCTTGCGCGCGGCGCGCCACAGGAAGAAACTGACCAGCGCGCCCAGCGCGACGCTGAAGAACACCGAGTCCAGGTTGATGATGGAGAAGTCGACAATCGACTCCTGCTTGTGGCCGGCGTTGTTGAGATGAACCAGATGGTGCCGGATGTATTCACCCGGGGTCAATGTGTGTCCTTCAGCAGCCATGTTTGTATGTTTCCGTCTACCGTTTGAGTTCAACGCCGGGTCTGGATCCAGAATCCAAACCAGTACACCTTGAGCACCACCACCAAGCCCGCCAACAGGGCGAGCCAATTCAGGTCAGGGACGATTCTGGGCGCGGACCACAACATGGCCACCGACAGCAGAATCTTGACCCCCTCCCACAAAACAAAACCCATGAACATCGAGATCACATGCCCCGCCGCCCGGCGGGACAAGGCACTCGACGTCATGCCCCAGGCCATCAAGGCCGTTGGGAGCACCACCGAAGCAGCGCCATACAGGACCGACGACGCCAGCGACACCGACTGCGTGAACAACCACGTCAGTGCAGCGACCGCCAGACCGACCAGCAACTGCACACCAACCAGGCGCCAGACCGACAGCACCGGCTGACCGGACCGCCACCGCAACGCCTCTTCGTGCGTGAGTGGCTTGAAATCGGCTTCGTTCGCCCCATCTTCCCAAGCATCTGCGGCTTGCTTCGTCGACCCGACCGGAGGCATTGTCGACATGGCAAATTACAGACGGGTTACAGATGGATGCGATTGAGCACAGCCGTTGATTATACGTAGAAACCCCATGGGCTCGTCAAGCCTGCCGGCCGAACTGGGGCAGGCGCTTGCGCTGCGTCCGATAATCTCAAAAATGAACACCCCCCTCGAAACGAGTGCGTCCGTGCTGCCCGACTCACTCTGCTATCTGAACGGCGAGTACGGCCCTTTGTGTGATGCCAAGGTGAGTGTGCTCGACCGGGGCTTCATCTTTGGTGATGGTGTCTACGAGGTGTTGCCGGCCTACGGCGGCAAGATTTTCCGATTCGAGCAGCACATGGCCCGACTGGAGCGCTCGCTGGGTGAACTGCGCATCGCCAACCCGCTGAGGGCCGCGGATTGGCTGGCGATCGCGCGTCGCCTGATCCAGGCGCAGATGGCGTCCACCGGCGCGGCCAACCAGCTGGTCTACATCCAGGTCACGCGTGGCGTCGCGGTGCGCGACCACGTGATGCCGCCTGGCCTGCGGCCCACGGTGTTTGTCATGGTGGGTGACATGAAGCCGGCGACGCCGGAGCAACGACAAGTCGGCGTGTCCTGCGTCAGCGCCGACGACTTCCGCTGGCAGAAGGCCCACATCAAGAGCACCAGCCTGCTGGGCGCCGTGTTGGCACGCCAGATCAGTGCCGACGCCGATGCCATCGAGACCGTGATGTTCCGTGATGGTTTTCTCAGCGAGGCCGCCGCCAGCAACGTCTGGGTGGTGAAGAATGGTGTGGTCATGGGGCCGCCCAAGGACCATCTGGTGCTCGAAGGCATCCGCTTCGATCTGATCGAAGAGATCTGCAGGGAGCAAGGCATCCCCTTCGAGTTGCGTCGCATCGGCCGCACCGAGGTGCTGGACGCCGACGAACTGATGTTGTCCTCGGCCACCAAAGAGGTGTTGCCCATCACCACGCTGGACGGCCAGCCGGTGGGGCATGGCGCGCAGCGTGGTCGCCCCGGCCCGGTGTACGAGCGGCTCTATGCCGGATACCAGCGCGCCAAGGCCGCGCAATCGATTTGAGGAATATCGCCATGGACCAGCCCCGCGAGATCCCGCCCGAACAATCGCTCATCGAATACCCCTGCCACTTCCCCGTCAAGGTGATGGGCGCCAACGTGGACGGCTACGTCACGGCCATGACCCATGTGGCCAAGGCCTTCGATGCCAGCTTCGACGCCTCGACCATCGAGATGCGCCCGAGCAAGGCCGGCAACTACCTGGGTCTCACGCTGTCGGTGTACGTGACCAGCCGCGAGCAGCTCGACGAGCTGTACCGCACGCTGACCACGCACCCGATGGTCAAGATCGTTCTGTGAGCATGCAGATTCGCCACCTCGGCCGGGTGGACTACGCACCCACCTGCGACACCATGGTGGCGTTCACCGAGGCGCGCACCGCCGATACGCCCGACGAGCTCTGGGTCTGCGAGCACCCGCCCGTGTTCACCCAGGGCATCGCGGGCCGCGACGACCACCTGCTCGCGCCGGGCGACATCCCGGTGGTGAAAACCAACCGCGGTGGCCAGGTGACCTACCACGGCCCGGGCCAGGTGGTGGCCTACCCGCTGATCGATCTGCAACGCGCCGGCTACTTCGTCAAGGAGTACGTCTACCGCATCGAAGAAGCGGTGATCCGCACGCTGGACCACTTCGGCGTGACCGGCCACCGCGTGGCCGGTGCACCCGGCATCTACGTGCGGCTGGACGACCCGACCAGCCACGCCCTGCTACCTCAGCGACCGCAAAAGAAAGTGGACGGCCCACCTGCGGCCGACCCCGACTTCACCGGCCTGGGCAAGATCGCCGCGCTGGGCATCAAGGTCAGCCGCCATTGCACCTACCACGGCGTGGCGCTCAACGTGGCCATGGACCTGCAGCCCTACTGGCGCATCAATCCGTGTGGGTATGCGGGGCTGCAGACGGTGGACCTTTCTACAATCGGGGTCGCCGTTTCATGGGATGAAGCGGCCCAGGTCCTGAGCCAGAAGCTCGGCGCCACCCTCAGCCCCTGAACCTCCCGTTCTCTCATCGCGCCACCCGCGCCCACGCCATGACCCGCCCCGACACCCCCACGGCCGCCGACACCCACACGGTCCGCGAAGCCCAGCCCGCCGCCGGCTACGACGCTAGCGCCAAGCAGAAGAGCCAGGCCAAGACCTCGCGCATCCCGATCAAGATCGTGCCGGCCGAGGTGCTGAAGAAGCCCGAGTGGATCCGGGTCAAGGCCGGCTCGCCGACCACGCGCTTCTACGAAATCAAGGACGTGTTGCGCGCCAACAAGCTGGTCACGGTGTGCGAGGAAGCCAGCTGCCCCAACATCGGTGAATGCTTCGGCAAGGGCACGGCCACCTTCATGATCATGGGCGACAAGTGCACGCGCCGCTGCCCGTTCTGCGACGTGGGCCACGGCCGCCCCGACCCGCTGGACGTGAACGAGCCCGAGAACCTGGCCAAGACCATTGCAGCGCTCAAGCTGAAATACGTGGTGATCACCAGCGTGGACCGCGACGACCTGCGCGATGGCGGCGCCGGCCATTTCGTGGCCTGCATCGAGAAAACCCGCGAGCTGTCGCCGGGCACGCAGATCGAGGTGCTGGTGCCCGACTTCCGCGGCCGCGACGACCGCGCGCTGGAGATCCTGAAGGCCGCGCCGCCCGACGTGATGAACCACAACCTGGAAACCGCGCCGCGCCTGTACAAGGAAGCGCGCCCGGGTTCTGACTACCAGTTCAGCTTGAACCTGCTCAAGAAGTTCAAGGCCCTGTTCCCGCATGTGCCCACCAAGAGCGGCCTGATGGTCGGCCTGGGTGAGACCGACGAGGAAATCCTCGACGTCATGCGCGACATGCGCGCGCACAACATCGAGATGCTGACCATCGGCCAGTACCTGGCCCCAAGCGGCCACCACCTGCCGGTGCGCCGCTACGTGCACCCCGACACCTTCAAGATGTTCGAGGCCAAGGCCTACGAGATGGGCTTCACCCACGCCGCCGTGGGCGCGATGGTGCGCAGCAGCTACCACGCCGACCAGCAGGCGCACAATGCGCTCCACGCGGGCGCCCCCAAGGCCTGAGCATGAACCGCCCGGCCGATACCCTGTCGGTCCGGTGCTATGGCGCCTCGCACGGCAGCCACGCGCACGACCACTTCCAGATCCTGCTCGGACTGGACGGCGTGCTGGAGCTGGAAGTGGATGGCCGCGGCCGGCGCATCGCCGCCGGTGACGGCGTCGTGATCGTCCCCGGGGACCGCCACGACTTCGAAGCCAGCGGGTCGGCACGCTGCCTGGTGCTGGACTCCCGCGATGCCCGCTGGCAACACGCCCACCACAACCCCGAGCCTCGGGCACTGGCACCCCTGGCCAGCTACCTTGCCGCGGCCTGCGACGGCGCCCTGCCCCGCGCCCGGCTGCTGGGCCCGGCCCTGCTCCTGGAAGCCTGGACACCGCCCGCCGCGGTGCGGCGGGCACGGCGCGCCATCGACTGGGCCGCGCTGACCGCCTGGGCACAGGCCCACGGTCATGCGGCCCTGCAGGTGGGCGACCTGGCGTCGCGCGTGCACCTGAGCGCCGCGCAGTTCACCGCCCGTTGCCGCGAGGACCTGGGACAAAGCCCCATGGCGTGGCTGCGCGAGCTGCGGCTGGCCGAGGCACGCCGGTTCAGAAGCCAGGGCCTGCCCGTGGCCGAGGTGGCGCGGCGCACGGGCTACCGCTCGCCGTCGGCGCTCACCGCTGCCCTGCGCAAGCAAGCGGGCCACTGAAGCGCAAGACCCGCGGATCGCGACGATCCACCCGCGTCCGCCAACAGTGCGGCCCCCTATGCTGGCCGCATGTGTCCTGGCTCACAGCGATCAGTCTCCACCTCTGTGGCACCCCAGGCCTGCGGGCCCTCAGCCCGTGGCGCTCATTTTTTCCCAGGCCGCGATCACCTCGGCGGCGTACATCAGCGCCGGCCCCCCGCCCATGTACACGCACACAGCCAGCATCTCTTCGAGTTCGGCGCGCGTGCAGCCCAGCTGGACCAGGGCCTTGACGTGAAAGCCGATGCAGCCCGAGCAGCGCTGCGTGACCGCGATCGACAGAGCGATCAGCTCCTTGTGTTTGGCGCTGAGCTCGCCATCGGTGATGGCGGCCCTGGCCAGTTGGCCGAAACCCGCCATGGCGGTGGGCTGGGCCTTGCGGAACGGCGCCAGGCTCTCGTTGATGTCGCGCATCAGCTCGTTGTGGTTGAAGGTGCTCAAGAAGTGTCCTTTGCAGAATTTAATACCCAGTGGAGTATCAAGCATGAATTGCTCACCCCACCTTGTCATTGATCAAAGTCCGGCCGCGCCGGCCGGGGGAAGCGCATGACGGCCAACCTGCTGGCGCTGGGCGCCATGGCGTTGTGGGCCTCCCTGGCCGCGCTCGGCGTGTCGCTGTCCCACGTGCCCCCGTTCCTGCTCACCGGGCTGGCCCTGCTGGTGGGCAGCGTGATCGCCCTGCCACTGTCGCGTTTTGATGTCCGCCGATGGCGGGTGCCCGGCGCCACGCTCGCGCTCGGTGTCTACGGCCTGTTCGGGTTCCACTTCCTGCTGTTCATCGCGCTGCGCCACGCCCCGCCGGTGCAGGCCAATCTGGTGAACTACCTCTGGCCGCTGGGCATCGTGGTCTTGGCGCCGCTGTTCCTGCCCGGGGTGTCGCTCACCACGCGCCATGTGCTGGCCGCACTGATCGGTTTTGCCGGCGCGGCGCTGGCCATCCTGGGTGGGCGCGGCGCCGGCGTCGAAGCGGTCTGGGCCTGGGGTTACGTGCCCGCGCTGGGCTCGGCCTTCATCTGGGCCAGCTACTCGCTGCTGACCCAACGTGTGCGGGCCTTCCCCACCGCGGCCATCGGCAGCTTTGCGCTGGCCTCGAGCCTGCTCTCGGTGTTGTGCCATTTCTGGCTGGAGCCCAGCACCACGTTGTCGGCCCGTGACTGGGGTCTGATCGTGGTGCTGGGTCTGGGCCCGCTGGGCGGCGCGTTTTTCCTCTGGGATGCCGCGCTCAAGCGGGGCGACGCGCGCCAGATCGGGGTGCTGAGTTTCCTGACACCGCTGCTGTCGACCCTCACCTTGCTGTGGGTGCGCGGCGAGACGCCGAGCGCTTCCGTGGCACTGGCGGCGTTGATGATCATCGGCGCGGCGGTGATGGCCACCCGGAGCCGTTGAGGGCGCCCCCATGGATCCCTTTCAAAGCACCAAACCGTTCAGGTTGCGTCTGTCAAACACCCGCACGGCCTCGATGGCCCGGGCCCGCGGCCGGTATGGGCTTTGGGGAAACAGCCTGGTTGATGGTCGGCGCGGCGGAGGCGGTCTATGCGGCCGCATTCGCTTCGACAATAATGGGCGCCCACTTCAGGAATCGAACCCATGCATCAGACGACCTTGCTCATGAAGTTCGATGGATCGACAAACGATGGGCAGCCGGGCGCCCGATCCCATGTCCGCACCAGCGCCTGACACGTCCCCCGATGCGCCTCTCACCCTGTGGCTCACCGGCTTGAGCGGAGCGGGCAAAACCACCTTGGCCCAGACACTGTCCCGGGCATTGAATGAGCGCGGCCGCCGATGTGTGGTGCTCGACGGCGACACCTTGCGCCGCGGGCTGAACCGGGACCTGGGTTTCCGCGCGCACGAGCGCAGCGAGAACATCCGCCGTGCCGCCGAGGTCGCCCGGTTGATGAACGACGCCGGCCTGATCGTCGTTGCGGCGTTGATCTCGCCCTTGCGGACCGACCGGGCACACGCCAGCTCCATCATCGGGGCGCATCGCTTCCTGGAAATCCACGTCAGCACGCCGCTGGAAGTGTGCGAAGCCGCCGACGTCAAGGGCCTCTATCGCCAAGCCCGGCGAGGCGAACTCGCCCTGTTCACCGGTGTCAGCGCTCCCTATGAAGCGCCGGAGGCGCCCCGGCTGGCGATCAACCCCATGCGGACGGGGCTGCAGCCCGCTGTGAATGAACTGCTCGCGCTGATCGGGGAAGCAACGCCATGAGCCATCCTCCGCTCCCGATGCCGGTCATCGTGGGCGCGCCTCGCTCGGGCACGACACTGCTGCGGCTGATGCTCGACGCCCATCCCGACCTCGCGATCCCGCCCGAGACGGGCTTCGTCGTTGCCGCCTCGGCGTTGGACACGTCGACGAGCGATCTGCGCGCTCGTTTTCTCGACACAGTCACCGCCTTTCCGCCCCAGGCCCCCAACTGGGAGGACTTCGGTCTCGCGCGCGAGGCGCTGACCGAGGCCGTGCAGGCCCTTGAACCTTTCACCGTGGCGGACGGACTGCGGGCCTTCTATCGGCTCTACGCGCAGCGCTTGGGCAAGCCACGTTGGGGCGAAAAGACGCCGGACTATTCGCTTCACATCGGCGCGATTGCCGCGCTGTTGCCAGAGGCCCGGTTCGTCCATCTCATTCGCGACGGCCGCGATGTGGCGGCGTCTTGGCGCCAGCAATGGTTCTCGCCGGGCCATGAGCCCGAAGTCCTGGCGCGTGCCTGGACCGACCGGGTGCGCGCCGCCCGCGGCGCGGGCCTGGGCCGCACCCACTACGTCGAGGTCTTCTACGAAGACCTGGTGGCGCGGCCAGAGCCCGTGTTGCGGCACCTGTGCGATTTCCTGGATCTGCACTGGTCGGACCAGTTGCTGAACCACCAGGAGCGTGCCCCCCGAAGGCTGGAAGAACACCGGACGCGTCTCTCGCTGGATGGCACCGTCATCGCGAGCCACGCGCAGCGCCTGCGCCAACAGCGCAGAACCATGGAACGACCGGGCACCGGGCGCATCGGTTCCTGGCGCGAAGAACTGAGCGAGGACGAAGTCCGGCGCTTCGAACGCGTGGCGGGTGGCCTGCTTGTCGAGCTGGGGTATGAATTGCAGCACCACAACTGATCCGGCCGAAGGCATCGCGCACCGGTGGTGCCAGATGCCTCGACCATCGGGTTCCACGGCGCTTTAACCCGTCGCGGGCCTACCCGCCGCCTCTTCGTCCTGGGCGGCCTCGTACAGCTCCAGGGGCAGGCCGTCGGGATCGCTGAAGAACACGAAGCGCCGGCCGGTGTATTCGTCCACCCGCACCGGCTCCACCGCCACGCCCATCGCTTCCAGCCCGCGCTTGCACTGCGCCACATCGTCCACCTCAAACGCCAGATGCCGCAGGCCCTGAGCCTCGGGGAATGACGGTCTTGGCGGCGGGTTCGGGAACGAAAACAGCTCGATCTGCGAGCCGTCGGGCAAGGCCAGGTCGAGCTTCCAGCTCTGGCGCGACTCGCGGTGGTGCTCGGCGAGCACGCGCAGACCCAGCACCTCGGTGTAGAAGCGCCGGGACCGTTCGTAGTCGGCGCAGATGATCGCCGCGTGGTGGATGCGCAGCAGCATGGCGCAGATACCTTCAGCTTCTCGGCCGCTCAGTCGGCCATCAGCGCCGCCGGATCCTCGGCGACCAGCACGCTTTGCGCCCAGGTCTGCAGGCGCGCGGTGTCGCTGCGCAGGATCTGCTGCTTGACCGCCAGGATCTGGGACGGGTGCATGGAAAACGTGCGCAGGCCCAGCCCGAGCAGCAGGCGCGTCATGGTCACGTCGCCGGCCATCTCGCCACACACGCTCACCCCCTTGCCCTGCGCCCGACACTGCGCAATCGTGCTCGCGAGCAGTTGCAGCACGGCCGGGTGGACCGGGTCGTAGAGGTGAGCGACGGCCTCGTCGGCCCGGTCGATCGCCAGGGTGTACTGGATCAGGTCGTTGGTGCCGATCGACAGGAAGTCGAAGTGCCTCAGGAACAGCGGAATGGTCAGCGCCGCGGCGGGAATTTCGATCATCGCGCCCAGCCGCACCGGGCCGTGGACCTGGCCGCGCGTGTTGAGCTGCTCGCGCGCCCGGTCCACCAGCGCCAGGGTCTGGCGGATTTCGCTGGCGTGGGCCAGCATGGGAATGAGCAGGTTGACCGAGCCGTGCGCGGCCGCGCGCAGGATGGCGCGCAGCTGCGCGAGGAACATGGCCGGGTCGGCCAGGCTCCAGCGGATGGCGCGCAGACCCAGCGCGGGGTTGAGGTGGTCTTCGCCCCCGCGCACCGGCGTGCGGTCCAGCGGCTTGTCGGCCCCCACGTCCACCGTGCGGATGGTCACGGGCAGGCCCTGCATGCCTTCGACCGCGCGGCGGTAGGCCCGGTACTGCTCTTCCTCGTCGGGCAGTTTGCCGTTGCGGCCCATGAACAGGAATTCGGTGCGGAACAGGCCCACGCCCACGGCACCGGCCTTGAGGGCGGCCACCGCGTCGTCGGGCTGTTCGATGTTGGCCTGCAGCTCGATCCGCTGGCCGTCGAGCGTGACGGCCGGGGTGTTCTTCAGCCGCGAGAGGCGCTCACGCTCGACCTCGCCCTGGCGCTGCTTGAAACCGTACTCGGCCAGCAGAACGGGCGAAGGATCGACCAGCACCACGCCGGCATCGCCGTCGATGATGACCCAGTCGTCCTGCTCGACAAGGTGGCTGGCCGAGCGCGCGCCGACCACCGCCGGGATGTCCATGCTGCGCGCGACGATGGCGGTGTGGCTGGTCTTGCCGCCGACGTCGGTCACGAAACCGGCGAACACACTTTGCTTGAACTGCAGCATGTCGGCGGGCGAGAGGTCGTGCGCGATCAGCACCAGCGGCGCGTCGACCAGGCTGTCGTGCGCGGCATCGCGCCGGGTCTCGGTCGGGACCGGCGCCATGATGGGCGAGGCCACGCCGCGCATGAAACGCAGCATGCGCTCGACCACCTGCTCCAGGTCGGCCTTGCGCTCCCGCAAATAGGGATCTTCCATCTCGTCGAACTGGCGCGCGATCACCTCCAGCTGGGTCGTCAGCGCCCACTCGGCGTTGTAGTGCCGGTCCACGATCCAGTGTTTGACGCCATTGATGAGCTGCTCGTCCTGCAGCAGCATCAGGTGCACGTCGAGCAAGGCACTGAGCTCGGGATGGGCGTCGTTGGAGCCAAGCTCGCCCAGGCCCTGCTGCACGCGCACGATCTCCTCCATCACCGCGTTGCGCGCATGGCGCAGCCGCTCGATCTCGGCCGTGGCCTGATCGGCCGTGACGAAGTAGTGCGCCACGTCCACGCGGCTGGAAGCGACGATGACGGCCCGCCCGATGGCAATGCCCCGGGAAACCGCCTGTCCGTGGACCGTGAAGCTCATGCGCTCACTCTCCTTCGCCGAACCTGTCGTTCACCAGCGCCACCAGCGCGTCCATCGCCACCTGCTCGTCGCTGCCGATGGTCTCGATCTCGACCGTGCTGCCCAGGCCGGCGGCCAGCATCATGACCCCCATGATGCTCTTGGCGTTGACACGGCGCTCGCCGCGCGACATCCACACCTCGCTGGCAAAGCTGGCCGCGAGTTTGGTGAGTTTGGCCGAGGCGCGTGCGTGCAGCCCGAGCTTATTGCTGATGGTCACGGTGGTCTTGATCATGGGTGGCTCTTCGGGCCTGGTTCTGGGGAGCGGTCACCGCCACTTGAATGACCCCCTGCGTGGCGCCGATCATGGCGCGCGAAACGAGCGCGTCAAGCGACTCGTGGCGGTAGGACACGGTGCGCAGCAGCATGGGCAGGTTGACGCCGGTGATGAGCTTGGAGCTCACGCCGTCGACCAGCTTCTGCGCCACGTTGCAGGGCGTCGCGCCGAACACGTCGGTCACGACCAGGGTGTTGGGCAGGCCGAGCTGGCGCATCAGCGCGCGCGACTGGGCCAACGACTCTTCGGGCGGTACATTGGGTTGGACATCCAGGGCCGACACCGCGTTCGCGCTGTCGGGAAACACGTGCAGCACGCATTGGCGCAAGGCCGAAGCCAGCGGGGCGTGCGCAATGATGAGGATGCCGTTCATAGCAGAGCAGTTTAGCGGTGTTGGGGCGGCGTGCCACGCGCCCGGGCACGAAGCTGCATGCGCAGAAAGGCCAGGTAGGCCAGCACGCAACAGCCCAGGAACGCGCCCACCGCGCCCCGGTAGCGGTCGGGTTCGCTCCAGCCGAACACGGCCAGCGCATCGATCACCAGGCCAACGCTCCATTGCACGGTGAACACCCCGGCGAAGATGACCAGGTTGTAGGCCGAGAGGGCCCGCCCGGCCGCTTCGGCCGGCAGCGCCAGCGCCACCGCCGGCTGCGACAGCGCCACGAAGGTGCTGCTGACACAAAACAGCGCCCACAGCGGCCAGCCCGCGTCGGCCCCCAGCCAGACGATGCTCAGCAACACGCACAGGCTCAGCGGCAGCCCCCAGGCGATCAACCGTTCGGCGGGCAGGCCGCGCCGCGCCAGGCCGGGGTTGATCACACCCCAGAGCCAGAACGTGCAGAGCATGGACAGGTTGATGCCAAACAGACCGGCCGCCGATTGCTGGGGCGAATACCCCGCGACCTTCACCATCCAGGGGCCGGCCCAGAGCGTCTGCACCGCCACCATGCCGCCATAGTTGACGAAGCCGATGGGCACCATCTGCCGGAAATAGGGATGGCGCCAGATCAGGCCATAGCCCGTCGGCGCACCGAGCTCACTCGGCCCGGCCGAGGTCGGCGGTGCGACGGTCTTGCGCCAGGGCGGCACCGTGATCGCAATGCCGACCATGGCCAGCACGAACAGCGCCGCCAGCGCCCAGAACAGACCTCGCCAGCCGGTCAGCGGCAGCAGCCACTGCACCGGCAGCGTGGCCGCCACCATGCCCAGCGAGCCGGTCATGAGCATCCAGGAGTTGGCGCGCATCTGCGTGGCGGGCGTGAGCCAGCGGCGATAGCCGGTGAGCGGCGCCATCAGGCAGGCGCTCACGCCCATGCCCGTGAGCACGCGCGCGGCCAGCAGGCCCGAAAAGCCGGTGGCCAGCGCGAACGCCACGCAGCCCAGCACCGCCACCCCCAGAAAGCCCAGAATCACCCGCCGCGGCCCGTGGCGGTCCAGCCAGTTGCCCAGCGGCAGCTGGGTCAGCGCGAAGCCGAAGAAGTAGCCGCCCGCCAGCAAACCCAGGTCGCTGGCCTGCAGGGCAAGCTCGACGCTCAGCGCGGGCGACAGCGTGGCCGTGACCGCACGCACCAGTGCGGACAGAAAGTAGGCCAATGCGAACGCGAGAAACACGAGCACCGCCGCCCGCGCCCCCAGCAGGTCCGGCGCGGCCAGCGGCCGTGCACCGGGCGCCGTGGGCACGTGGCGCACCGGGCCCGGCTCGCGGTGCGACGGGGTTTGGGCACCCGATTCGATGGGAGGCTTCACGGCAGGCGCAGCCCGTCGAAAAAGGTGCTGACCACAGCGTCCGGCAGGGCCGGCCCGTACACCGCCGCCTGGTACACCTGCGCGCCGCGCGCGAAATACAGCGCCCTGGCCTGCACCGCCCGGCCGTCGTGGCCAGTGCCACCCGCCACCAGCCCCTGCGCCCGCTCGGCCCCCGGCACCGAGGCGCTCCACTGCGTCTGCGGCGCGCCCGCGAGCGCCGGGTCCACCCGCATCGAAGCCAGCGTGGCCACGCGCCACCGCGCCAGCGCTTCGGGCACCCGGGCCTGCTCCCCCACGTCGGCCCAGGCCACGGCAAAGGTCAGGCCGCCGGTGTCGCAGCTGTGCATGTGCAGCTCGGTCGGCGCGCCGCCCAGCGGCACGGGGCGCACCGCGCTTTCGGGCTTGCAGGGCATGAGGGCCAGCAAGGGCGTGCCCTCGGGGCGCAGCTCGCGCCAGTTGAAGGTGGGGCTGCAGGCACACAAGGCCAGCACGGCCGGACCGGCGACACGGGGCAGCGAACGGCACGCGCGTCGCACACCGGCCAGGACAGGGAGCAGCATGGGATTCCAGCAGAAGTCGGCCTTGCATCAGCGACAGTCGGCGCATACCGGGTCGCGCACAATGGCGAAATGAACGCTCTGGATGGTATCCGCATACTCGATTTGTCGCGCGTGCTCGCCGGCCCCTGGTGCACCCAGACGCTGGCCGATCTGGGCGCCGACGTGGTGAAGGTGGAACGCCCGCCCGGCCCCAACCACCCCGGCGGCGACGACACGCGCGGCTGGGGTCCTCCTTTCCTCAGGGGTCGCGACGGCGCCGACACCGCCGAGGCCGCCTATTACCTCGGCGCCAACCGCAACAAGCGCTCCATCACCTGCGACATCGCCCAGCCCGAGGGCCAGGCCCTGATCCGCGAACTCGCGGCCCAGGCCGACGTGTTCGTCGAGAACTACAAGGTCGGCGACATGGCGCGCTACGGGCTGGACTACGAGCGGCTGCGGGCGATCAACCCCAGGCTGGTCTACTGCTCGATCACCGGTTTTGGCCAGACCGGGCCCTACAAGGACCGCGCTGGCTACGACTTCGCGATCCAGGCCATGGGCGGCCTGATGAGCGTGACCGGCGAGCGCGACGACCTGCCCGGCGGTGGGCCGCAAAAGGTGGGCGTGGCCGTCGCCGACCTGTTCACCGGCCTGTACGCCACCGTGGCGATCCAGGCCGCGCTGCGCCACGCCGAGCGCACCGGCGTTGGCCAGCACATCGACATGGCGCTGCTCGACACCCAGGTGGCGATGCTGGCCAACCTGGGCGCCAACTACCTGGTGCGGGGCCGCGAAGACGGCAAGGTACCGGGGCGCGCCGGCAACGCGCACGCCAACATCGTGCCCTACCAGGTGTTCGAGGTGGCACCCGACGCGCAGGGCGTGCCACAACACATCATTCTTGCGGTGGGCAACGACGGTCAGTTCGCCAAGTTCTGCGAGGTGGCCGGCCGGCCCGAACTGGCCGTGGACGCGCGTTTCGCCCGCAACCAGGACCGCGTGCGCCACCGCGACACCCTGGTGCCCGAGCTGGCGGCGCTGATGAAGACCCGCGGCAAGGCCGACTGGCTCGGCGCGCTCGAAGCGGCCAAGGTCCCCTGCGGCCCGATCAACAACCTGGCCGAGGTGTTTGCCGACGAACACGTGCGCTCGCGCGGCATGGTCCACGGCTGGACCCACCCGCTGGCCGACACGCTGGACCTGGTGGCGAGCCCGCTCAAACTCAGCGCCACCCCGGTGCGCAACGACCTGCCGCCACCGCTGCTGGGCCAGCACACGGCCGAGGTGCTGAACGACTGGCTGGGCGATTCGCCACAACGCTGGTCTGAACTTCAACGGCGGGGCGTTGTCTGACGCAGAAGCCCCGCGACCGCCCCACAACCTGACCGCCCTGCCCATGAACCCGTCCGCCATATCCTCCACGATGCCCACCTCCGGCCCGGCGCCGGTCGTCTCGACCGCGCTGCCCAGCCCGGCGTCCCTGCGCGCGGCCGGCCAGGCCGCGGCCGCACGCGGCGAACCGCTGGTGGTCATGACCACGCTGGCGGGCTGCCCTTACTGCGACCTGGTGCGCAATCACCACCTGCTGCCCCTGCGACGCGAGGGTCTGGTGCACGCGGTGCAGATCGACATCCGGGACCGCACCAGCAACCTGCAGGGCTTCGACGGCGAAAACACCACCCCGGCTGAGCAGGCACGGCGGTGGAAGGCGCGTTTTGCACCCACGGTCTTGTTCCTGGGGCTGGATGGGCGCGAACTGGCCGAACGGCTGGTCGGCGTGGCCGTGCCCGACTTCTACGGCGAGTACCTGGACGCGCGCCTGGCCACGGCCCGCAAAGCGTTGAAGTGAGCATACACTGCGATGATCCATCGATTGGCACCGGACACACACCCCGTTTCCGGCGCCACTCCCGTGCCGGGTGCTTGACCTGACGCAGACACGGGCGATGCCCGATTCGTTAAACTGCCAACCCAGGCGTGGATGGGGATTGAACTCCCTGCGAGCAAGACGATCTCAAAGCGATACGTTTCGCGCCCCCGATCGATCTGCCGGGCATCGCCAAACACCGTCCTTCCCGCCGAACCCCGACCATGACCCACGCATTCCGCCCCCAGGCTTCACGGCGCCCGTTTTTGTCCATGCTGCTGGCGCTGAGCGCCTCCGTGGTGCTGGTCCTGACCGGTTGCGCGGCGCGGGAAGAGGCTCCGGCATCCACCTTCGTGCTGCTCGATGGCGCGACCGTCACCACCGCCGACCTCAAGGGCAAGGTGACCCTGGTGAACTTCTGGGCCACCACCTGCGTGACCTGTGTGAAGGAAATGCCCTCGCTGGTCAACACCCACAACAAGTACAAAAACCAGGGTTTCGAAACCGTCGCGGTGGCCATGAGCTACGACCCGCCGGCCTGGGTGCTCAATTTCGCCCAGACCCGGCAGTTGCCTTTCAAGGTGGCGTTTGACAACACGGGTGAGCTGGCCAAGAGCTGGGGCGACGTCCGGCTCACGCCCACCACCTACCTGGTGGACAAACAGGGCCGCATCGTGAAGCGCTTCGTGGGCGAACCCGATTTCACCGCCCTGCACAGCCTGATCGAAGAACTGCTGGCCCAGAGCTGACTCTAAAGACATACCACCCAAAAAAGAGGGGCTGACGTTGTACGACGTCAGCCCCTCTTTGATTTTCCGGCATCCATCGGGCCCGGCGCCCGGTATCTCATTCCTTGCGGAACGCGTCGTGGCAAGCCTTGCAGCTTTCTCCCGCAGCACCAAAGGCCGCCTTCACGCTGTCCAGGTTGCCGGTCTTCGCCGCGGCCGACAGTCTGGCCACCTCGGTCTGCATCTTCTCGGCCGCCTGTTTGAACTTGGCCTGGTCGGTCCAGATCTCGGGTTTGGCTCGGGTCTCCCCCTTGTCGGTGCCTTCAGCGAAGGCCACGAATGGCAACTTGCTCAGCGTCTCCACGAGTGCGGCGTTGTCGGCCGCCACCTTGGCATCGAACGGCGCCCGTCCGTTGGCCATGGCGCCGATTCGACCAAAGTGATGGCCCAAGACCGTCATGACCGATTTCCGGTATTTGACGGCGTCCTCGGCTTTCTGGAACTGCGCCATGGCGGGCGCAGACAGTCCGACCAGGGGAATGACCAATGCAAGCGATGCGAGAGCCTTCATGTGAACTCCTTTGCGGCAGATGTGACCAGGATGTGGGCGTGGGGCGCCACAACGCCCTGAGTGCAAGTCAGGCGCTTTGGTTCCGAGCGGGCCCGGTTCGCCCGAACTTCTCCATAATCGGTGTCCGCCGATTTCCGGGAGCGTTGCCATGCACACCGTTCGCGTCTGGGACCTGCCCACCCGCCTGTTTCATTGGGCGCTGGCGGTCTGTGTCGTCGCTCAACTCATCACCGCCAATGTCGGCGGCAACTGGATGAACTGGCATCTGCGCGTGGGCTATGCCGTCCTGACCCTGCTGCTGTTTCGCCTGGTGTGGGGGTTTGTGGGCGGACACTGGTCGCGTTTTTCCAGTTTTGCCTATGCGCCGCGCGTGGTGTGGTCATATCTCCGGGGTCGGTCCCGCAGCCCCGAGCACCGGGTCGGCCACAACCCGCTGGGCGCCCTGTCGGTGTTCGCCTTGCTGGCCATCCTGCTGGCCCAGGTCGGTACCGGCCTGTTCAGCGACGACGAGATCGCCTTCACAGGCCCGCTGGTGGCCTGGGTCTCGGGCGACACCGTGAGCCTGGCCACCAGTTACCACAAGAGCGTCGGCAAGCTGTTTGTGTTGGTGCTCGTTGCCTTGCATCTGCTGGCCATCGGCTACTACAAGCTGGTCAAGAAGGAGCGGCTGGTCCGGCCCATGATCGACGGCGACAAGCAGGTGCGGACTCCCGTGCCCAGCGCGCGGGACACGACGCGCACCCGCCTGCTCGCGTTGGCCGTGTTGACGCTGTGTGCGGTGGCGGTGAACAGGCTGGTCGGGCTTGGGGTGGCCACGGCCTTTTGACCTGCACCGGCCCCGCACGCCTTGTCGTATAGTCTCAGGCCGACTGACTTCCACCGATGCCCCGTCGCATCCTGTCGTGTCCATGACCGAGCCCGCTTCCGCCGAGATCACCCTGCACCTGGCCCAAACCCCGGAAGATATCGAAGCCGCGCGAGCGCTTTTCCTCGACTACCAGGCCGATTTGGGCATTGATCTGTGTTTCCAGGGTTTCGCGACCGAACTCGACCATTTGCCCGGCGAATACGCTGAACCGGCGGGTGGCTTGATGCTGGCACGGGTGGACGGCGCGCCCGCGGGTTGCTGCGCGTTTCGCCCGCTGGCCAACAGCGACCACCTCAACGCCTGTGAAATGAAACGCCTGTTCGTGCGTCGCGCGTTTCGCGGTTTCGGACTGGGCCGGCAACTGGTCGAGCAGATCATGTCGCGCGCGCAGTTGGCCGGCTACACCACCATGCTGCTCGACACCCTGAGCGACATGGAAGCCGCACGCGCGCTTTACCAGGAAGCCGGCTTCATCGAGGTTCCGCCCTACTACCACAACCCCTTGCCCGGTGCGCACTACCTCAAAGTCGCTTTGTGACCCACGGGCACGATCATGAAAAAGAGGGGGCAGACCGCCGATGGCGATCTGCCCCCTCTTTCGGGTTCTTCAGAAAACTCAGCCGGCCGCGCGTGCCTGTGCCAGCAAGGTAGCTGCGTCGCTCACTTCGAACTTGCCAGGCCCCTCGATGTTCAGCGTCTGCACCACGCCATCCTTGACCAGCATGGAATAGCGGTTGCTGCGCAGACCCAGGCCTTTGCCCGTCAGGTCCAGCGTCAGGCCGGTGGCCTTGGCGAAAGCGGCATCGCCGTCACCGAGCATGCGAACCTTGTCGCCGGTCTTCTGGTCGCGGGCCCAGGCCCCCATGACGAACGCATCGTTCACGCTCAGGCACCAGATTTCGTCCACGCCCGCCGCTTTGAACGCGTCGAACTGCTCCACATAACCGGGCACATGCTTGGCCGAGCAGGTGGGCGTGAACGCACCGGGCAAACCAAACACGGCGATGGTCTTGCCCGCACTGGCCTTCTGCGTATCGACCGGATTCGGACCGATGCTGCAGCCATTGCCTTCCACCTCGACGTACTCCATCAGCGTGGCCGCCGGAATCTTGTCTCCCACCTGGATCATGTGTCGCTCCTCGTACAGATAAGGCCCTCAGGCCAGTGGTGGCCCCGCAAAACTGGGGGGCCGGAAAAAGAAAAAGCGACCGGATTGTCGGTCGCTTTTCAGATCCGTGCTGCACGCAGCACAAAGAGGCTTACACCAGTGCGGCTTTCTGCACCAGACGCGTGGCCACCCAGTTCTTCGTCTTGGACAGCGGACGGCTTTCGGTGATCTCGATCACGTCGCCCGTCTTGTATTCGCCGTTTTCGTCGTGTGCGTGGTACTTGCTCGACTTGGCAACGATCTTGTCGTAGAGCTCGTGCTTCACACGGCGCTCGACCAGAACCGTCACGGTCTTGGCACGCTTGTCGCTGACCACCTTGCCAACCAAGGTGCGCTTGAGGGATGTTTTAGCTTCCGTCATGGTCACTCCTTATTTGGCCGCGGCCGCAGCACGCTGCTTCTCGGCCAGGATGGTCTTGGCTCGGGCAATCGCGCGACGGGTGTCGCCCAGCGTGGCGTTGTTGTTGAGTTGTTGCGTGGCTTTTTGCATGCGCAGACCGAAGTGGGCCTTTTGCAGCGATTTCACTTCGGCTTCGAGGCCGGCCACATCCTTTTGGCGCAGTTCAGCAGTTTTCATCTTGTGTTCTCCTGAATCACTGACCCAACAGGCGCGTCACGAACGTGGTGCGCAGTGGAAGCTTGGCGGCGGCCAGCGTGAACGCTTCGCGCGCCAGCTGCTCGGGCACACCCACGATCTCGTAGAGCACCTTGCCGGGCTGGATCTCAGCCACGTAGTACTCCACCGAACCCTTGCCGTTGCCCATACGGACCTCGGCGGGCTTCTGGGAGATCGGCTTGTCCGGGAACACGCGGATCCAGATGCGGCCGCCACGCTTGACGTGACGGGAAATGGCACGGCGTGCGGCTTCGATCTGGCGGGCCGTCAGACGGCCGCGGTCGGTGGACTTCAGACCGAAGTCGCCGAACGCCACGGTGGCGCCACTGGTGGCGACGCCCGTGTTGCGTCCTTTTTGCTCTTTACGGTACTTGCGACGAGCGGGTTGCAACATGTTTATTCTCCTTTGCCGTCCGCAGCTGCAGATGCGGGTGCGT
Source organism: Hydrogenophaga sp. GW101-3F08 (assembly GCF_059424585.1). Lineage (NCBI taxonomy): Bacteria > Pseudomonadati > Pseudomonadota > Betaproteobacteria > Burkholderiales > Comamonadaceae > Hydrogenophaga > Hydrogenophaga sp. GW101-3F08. Next base: position 4,599 of record NZ_JBWKZP010000013.1, on the reverse strand, counting down.
CTTTACGAACGCGCTTAACGGCGGGTTTGGTGTCACCACCCGTGGCTTCGGCAGGCTTGTCGCTGCCATCGGCCGGGGCGGCATTGGCGCCAGGGCGGCGAACCGCTGCGCGGGCAGGAGGACCTGCCGGACGCTCGCGGCGCGGACCGCGCGGACGGCGCTCTTCTTCGGAACGCGGCGCTTCCGCGACCACGGGCGCATCGTTGCGACCCAGGGTGTCGCCCTTGTAGACCCAGACCTTGACGCCGATGACGCCATAGGTGGTCTTGGCTTCGGACGTGCCGTAGTCGATGTCGGCGCGCAGGGTGTGAAGCGGCACGCGGCCTTCGCGGTACCACTCGCAGCGAGCGATTTCGATACCGTTGAGACGACCGGACGACATGATCTTGATGCCCAGGGCACCCAGACGCATGGCGTTCTGCATCGCGCGCTTCATGGCGCGGCGGAACATGATGCGCTTTTCGAGCTGCTGCGTGATGCTGTCGGCAATCAGCTTGGCATCGATTTCGGGCTTGCGCACTTCCTCGATGTTGACCGCGACCGGCACGCCCAGCTTGGCGGCCAGTTCTTTCTTCAGCTTCTCGATGTCTTCGCCCTTCTTGCCGATCACCACACCCGGACGTGCCGAGTAGATGGTGATGCGTGCGTTCTTGGCAGGACGCTCGATCACGACGCGCGAGACGGCGGCATTCTTCAGCTTGGCCTTGAGGTACTCACGCACCTTGATGTCTTCGGCCAACATGCCCGCGAAATCGCGGTTGCTGGCGTACCAACGGCTGGCCCAGTTGCGGGAAACTGCGAGGCGGAACCCGGTCGGGTTGATTTTCTGTCCCATATTCCTGTGACCTCTTCAGTTGCCAACCGTCACGTAGATGTGACACGTGGGTTTGCTGATGCGGTTGCCGCGGCCTTTGGCGCGGGCCGAGAAGCGCTTGAGCGTTGCACCTTGTTCGACGTAGATCGTGGTGACCTTCAGTTCGTCGATGTCGGCGCCGTCGTTGTGTTCAGCGTTGGCGATGGCGGACTCCAGGGCCTTCTTGACGATGCCAGCGGCCTTCTTCTGCGTGAACGCCAGGATGTTCAGGGCCTGGTCGACCTTTTTGCCGCGAATCAGGTCGGCAACCAGTCGGCCTTTGTCCACCGACAGGCGCACGCCGCGAACGACAGAGCGGGTTTCTGTACTCATGGTTGGTCCTTACTTCTTCGCTTTTTTATCGGCCGGATGGCCTTTGAACGTGCGCGTCAGCGAGAACTCGCCGAGCTTGTGTCCAACCATCTGATCGGTGATGTACACGGGCACGTGCTGCTTGCCGTTGTGAACGGCGATGGTCAACCCGATGAAATCGGGCAGGATCATGGAGCGACGCGACCAGGTCTTGACGGGTTTTTTGTCCTTGGTGGACACGGCCTTTTCCACTTTGGCCATCAGGTGATGGTCAACGAAGGGGCCTTTTTTGAGTGAGCGTGTCATGTTGTCAACCCTTTACTTCTTGCGACGCGACACGATCATCGACTGCGTGCGGCGGTTGTTGCGGGTGCGATAGCCCTTGGTCAGGTTGCCCCACGGATCCACCGGAGCGCGGCCTTCGCCGGTCTTGCCTTCACCACCACCGTGCGGGTGGTCGATCGGGTTCATCGCAGTACCGCGAACGGTCGGGCGAATGCCCATGTGACGCTTCACACCGGCCTTGCCCAGCTGACGCAGGCTGTGTTCCTGGTTGGACACTTCACCGATGGTGGCGCGGCAGTCCACGTGGACCTTGCGCACTTCACCCGAGCGCATGCGCACCTGGGCGTAGATGCCTTCGCGTGCCAGCAGCACGGCCGAGGCGCCGGCGGAACGGGCGATTTGCGCGCCCTTGCCAACCTGCAGCTCGATGCAGTGGATGGTCGAACCGACCGGGATGTTGCGGATCGGCAGGGTGTTGCCGACACGAATCGGCGACTCCGAACCCGACAACAGCGTGGCACCAACTTCAACACCGCGCGGGGCGATGATGTAGCGGCGCTCGCCGTCGGCGTAGCACAGCAGCGCGATGTGGGCGGTGCGGTTCGGGTCGTATTCGATGCGTTCGACCTTGGCCGGAATACCGTCCTTGTTGCGACGGAAATCCACCACACGGTAGTGGTGCTTGTGACCACCGCCTTTGTGGCGGGTGGTGATGTGACCGTTGTTGTTGCGGCCGGCCTTCTGGAACTGAGGCTCCAGCAGCGGCGCAAAACCTTCACCCTTGTGGAGGTGGTCACGCGTGACCTTCACCATGCCGCGACGGCCTGGTGAAGTCGGTTTCATCTTGATAACTGCCATGATTAAACAGCCTCCCCGCCAAAGTTGAGCTCTTGGCCCGGCATCAAGGTCACATAGGCCTTGCGCACGTGGTCGCGGCGACCGATGGTCTTGCCGAAACGCTTGGACTTGCCCTTCTGGTTGAGCACGGAAACACCCTTGACCTGCACCTTGAACATCAGTTCAACAGCGGCCTTGATCTCGGGCTTGGAAGCATCGCGCAACACCTTGAACATCACGGCGTTGGTCTGCTCGGCGACTTGCGTGGCTTTCTCGGACACGATGGGTGCCACGAGGACCTGCATCAGACGGCCTTCGTCGTATTTCGTGACGCTCATGCGAACATCTCCTTGAGCTGGTCGATGGCACCCTTGGTGACGATCACCTTCTTGTAGTGCACCAGCGACACCGGATCGGCGTAACGCGGCTCAACGACGAGCACGTTGGGCAGGTTGCGCGAAGCCAGGTACAGGTTTTCGTCGATCTCTTCGGCGATCACCAGCACGTGGTTCAGGTTCATGGCCTTGAACTTGTCGGCGAGCTGCTTGGTCTTGGGCGAGTCGACCTTGATGGAATCGACCACGGCCAGACGGCCTTCACGCACCAGTTGCGAGAAGATGGACGCCATACCGGCGCGGTACATCTTCTTGTTGAGCTTCTGGGTGAAGTTTTCGTCGGGGCTGTTCGGGAAAATGCGACCGCCTCCGCGCCACAGCGGGGAAGACGTCATACCGGCGCGGGCGCGGCCCGTGCCTTTTTGCTTGAACGGCTTCTTCGTCGAGTGCTTGACCATTTCACGGTCTTTTTGAGCACGCGTACCCTGGCGGGCATTGGCCTGATAAGCCACCACCAACTGGTGAATCAGCGCTTCGTTGTAGTCGCGACCAAACACGGTTTCAGGCACGTCCACGTTGGTGGAGGCTTGACCCTGGTCATTCAGGAGTTCAACTTGCATCAGTTAGCTCCCTTGTTGACTTTGGCTTTGACAGCGGGGCGAACGGTCAGGAAACCGCCGTTGGAGCCCGGCACAGCGCCACGGATCATCAGCAGTTGACGGGCTTCGTCAACACGGAAGATGTCCAGGTTCTGGATGGTTTTGGTCTGATCGCCCATGTGGCCGGTCATTTTCTTGCCCGGAAACACACGGCCCGGATCCTGGGCCATGGAGATCGAACCCGGCACGTTGTGCGAACGGCTGTTGCCGTGCGAAGCGCGCTGGGATTTGAAGTTGTGGCGCTTGATGGTGCCGGCAAAGCCTTTACCGATCGAAGTGCCTTGCACGTCCACCTTCTGGCCCGCTGCGAAGATCGCATTGGCGGCCACCACGGCACCGGGCTGGTACTGGGCAGCGACGTCGGAGGCGACGCGGAATTCCTGGATGATCTCACCCGCCTCAACACCGGCTTTCGCCAGGTGGCCCGCTTCGGGCTTGGTGACGCGGGAAGCACGGCGAACACCAAAGGTGACCTGCAGTGCATCGTAGCCATCGTTGGCTTGAGTTTTGACTTGTGTCACACGGTTGTTGGACACATCGACCACCGTGACAGGAACTGCATCCCCGTCATCGGTGAACAGACGCATCATGCCCACCTTGCGACCCAACAACCCGAGGGAGTTGCTAAGACTCATTGTTTTCTCCGTTCCCGACTTCAATTGGCCGGGGCTGATGGTGCATCGGCACACCCAGAGGGCACCGACACGTTTTAGGAATACGGCAGCTGCAAAATTGACAGGCCGCATCGGCGCAAAGCCGAACCTCTCAAGCCAAAGCTTGAAAAGCCTGCCAGTATAACCAGCAGGCTTTTTTTTTGCAAGTCCACCGGCAACATCTGCCGGCAGAACTGCACAGTGTGCTTATTGCAGCTTGATTTCGACGTCCACGCCGGCCGGCAGGTCGAGCTTCATCAGGGCATCAACCGTCTTGTCGGTCGGGTCCACGATGTCCATCAGACGCTGGTGGGTGCGGATTTCGAGCTGGTCGCGGCTGGTCTTGTTGACGTGCGGCGAACGCAGGATGTCGAAACGCTTCATGCGCGTCGGCAGGGGCACGGGACCCTTGACGATGGCGCCGGTGCGCTTGGCGGTGTCAACGATCTCGGCGGCCGACGTGTCGATCAGCTTGTAATCGAAGGCCTTGAGGCGGATGCGGATTTTTTGCTTGGAAGACATGGTAATTCCTTTGTTTGGTCAATCGCTTGTGGACCAGGCCCTGGGCCCGGTCCCGCAAACAAATCGGATTACTCGATGATCTTGGCGACGACGCCGGCGCCGACGGTGCGACCGCCTTCACGGATGGCGAAGCGCAGACCTTC
>NZ_JBWKZP010000012.1:0-142274 GCF_059424585.1 Hydrogenophaga sp. GW101-3F08 | reverse complement strand
CCGTGGTCAACGTGACCAATGGTGCCCACGTTCACGTGCGGCTTGGTCCGCTCAAATTTCTCTTTTGCCATTTTTCAGCTCCAAAATCAAAATTGCCGAAACACCAGAACAAATATGGTGCCCTTGGCGGGAATCGGACCCGCGACCTCTCCCTTACCAAGGGAGTGCTCTACCACTGAGCCACAAGGGCCAAGACACCCAGACAACCCGGACATCTCAGAAAACTGTTCGCACCATCAACAACCGAAGCAATCTGGAGCGGGAGACGGGAATCGAACCCGCGTCATCAGCTTGGAAGGCTGGGGTTCTACCATTGAACTACTCCCGCCCAAAGGAACCAGACCTCTTGGCCTGAAACACTTTGAACGCGACATCCCAATCGCTCTTGCATCACATCCGTTGCTGGTGGAGGGGGCTGGATTCGAACCAGCGTACGCGTAAGCGGGCAGATTTACAGTCTGCTGCCTTTAACCACTCGGCCACCCCTCCATAGCGCAGCCCAGCATTATGCCACGGTTTTTTGGCCTATGTCAGCAACATTGTTCGCTGTTCACCAATCAATCGCCGGTCCGCCTTGGGCGGTCAGCCAGCGGTTCACGGCACCAAAATGGCCGGATCCGATGAACGGTACGGGGCCCCGGCTGGCGGACAAAGGCGAAGGGTGGTTGGCAGACAGCATCAAGTGGCGGTCCCCATCGATCAGACCCCGCCTCTTCTGGGCGTGTGCGCCCCAGAGCAGAAACACCTTGGGCAGCCCGGACTCGCTGCAACGACGGATGACCGCGTCGGTAAGAACCTCCCAGCCCTGCCCGGCATGGCTGGCGGGTTGACCGTCTTCCACCGTCAGGCAGGTGTTGAGCAGCAGCACCCCTTGTTGTGCCCAGCGCACCAGCGAACCATGGGTGGGCGCCGGCAGCCCCAGATCGCGCTGCAGTTCCTTGAACATATTGCGCAGGCTGGGCGGAATCTTCACACCCGGAGGCACGGAAAACGCCAACCCCTCGGCCTGGTCAGGGCCGTGGTAGGGGTCCTGGCCCAGAATCACGACCCGGACCTGCGCAAGCGGCGTCAGCTCCAGCGCCCTCAGCGGTCGCGGCGGGTAGATGAGAGCCCCCAAGGCCAGGCGCTGGCGCAAAAAGCCCAGCAAGCCCTGTCCTGTGGATGACATCCAGAAGTCGTCGACCAGGGGCGACCAGTCGGCCGAAACCGGCCAGCGCACCGGATCGGCCAACAGCAATTGCCGAGCCGAATCGCCCACGACAACCCCGGAGTCACCCCAATCCAGCGCGCCTTGCATCGCGTAGCTCAGGCAAACAGCTCGGCCAGCGCCAGACCCGGTTCGGGCGCCCGCATGAAGGCCTCGCCAACCAGGAAGGCGTGCACGCCGGCGGCGCGCATTTTCATCACATCCTCACGCCCCAGGATGCCCGACTCGGTGACCAGCAGGCGGTCAGCCGGCACATCGGGCAGCATGTCCAGCGTGGTCTGCAGCGTGACTTCAAAGTTGCGCAGGTTGCGGTTGTTGATGCCCACCAGCGGGGTTCTGAGCTTGAGCGCACGCTGCAGTTCGTCGCGGTCGTGCACCTCGACCAGCACCGCCATGTTCAGCCCCTGCGCCAGCGCTTCCAGATCGGCCATCTGCGCGTCGTCCAGGCAGGCCGCGATCAGCAGGATGGCATCGGCCCCCATGGCGCGGGCTTCGTAGATCTGGTACGGGTCCACCATGAAGTCCTTGCGCAGCACCGGCAGGTCGCAGCTGGCGCGGGCCTGCTTCAGGTAGTCGGCGCTGCCCTGGAAAAACTGGCGGTCGGTCAACACCGACAGGCAGGCGGCGCTGACCTTGCCGTTGCCTTCGGCGTAGCTCTGGGCAATGTCGGCCGGGATGAACTCTTCGCGCAACACGCCCTTGCTCGGGCTGGCCTTCTTGATTTCGGCGATCACCGCGGCCTGGCTTGCGGCGATCTTGGCGCGCAGCGCGCCCTCGAAGTCGCGCGTCAGCACCCGGCTTTCGGCGTCGAAGCGCACCACGTCCAGCGGCTTCTTCTGGCGCGCGGCGGCGATTTCCTCGTGCTTGACGGCCACGATCTTGTTGAGGATGTCACTCATGGGTTTCGTTTTCCTGGGGTGGGGGCGCCTGCAGCACCTTCTTGATGACCCGGTGCATCACCACACCGGCCACGATGAACAGCAGCGAGACGCCAATGGCGATCCAGGCGCCTTCATTCTGCAACCAGACGGGCATATGCCGCTCCTTCAGGGGCCGGTGCCGGCGGTCGCGGTCTGGGTAAAGGCCTGCAACTCGGCCAGCTTGGCGGCCGCGGCGCCCGATTCGATGGTGCGCCGTGCCAGGGCAATGCCCTGCCCCATGTCGTCGCAGACGTTGGCAGCGTACAGCGCCGCGCCGGCGTTGAGCGCCACGATGTCGCGCGCCGCCTTGAGCGCAGGCTCATCGCGGCGGTCCAGCACGCCCAGCAGCATGGCCTTGGAGTCTTCGGGCGTCTCCACGCGCAGCGCGCGGCTGCTCGCCATGGTGAGGCCAAAGTCCTCGGGGTGGATTTCGTATTCGGTGATCTCGCCGTTCTTCAGCTCCCCCACCATGGTGGCGGCGCCCAGCGAGACCTCGTCCATGCCATCGCGGCCATAGACCACCACGGCATGGTCGGCGCCCAGGCGCTGCAACGCACGCACCTGGATGCCCACCAGATCGGGGTGGAACACGCCCATGAGAATGTTCGGCGCCGAGGCGGGGTTGGTGAGCGGCCCGAGGATGTTGAAGATGGTCTTGATGCCCAGCTCGCGGCGCACCGGCGCCACGTTCTTCATGGCCGGATGGTGGTTGGGCGCGAACATGAAACCCACGCCCACCTCCTCAATACAGCGCGCGATGGCATCGGGCGGCAGGTTGATGTTGACGCCCAGGCTCTCCAGCACATCGGCGCTGCCGCTCTTGCTGGACACGCTGCGCCCACCGTGCTTGCTGACCTTGGCGCCCGCGGCCGCGGCCACGAACATGGAGCAGGTGGAGATGTTGAAGGTATGCGAGCCGTCGCCGCCGGTGCCCACGATGTCCACCAGGTGCGTCTTGTCGGCCACGTTCACCTTGGTGGAGAACTCGCGCATCACCTGCGCGGCCGCGGTGATCTCGCCGATGGTCTCCTTCTTCACGCGCAGGCCGGTGATGAGCGCGGCCATCATGACCGGCGACATCTCACCGCTCATGATCAGGCGCATCAGGTGCAGCATCTCGTCGTGGAAGATTTCGCGGTGCTCGATGGTGCGCTGCAGGGCTTCCTGCGGGGTGATCTTGTGGCTGTGGGGCATGGGTGTCTCCAGAACTTAGCGTGAAGGATTGTCCGACATGGCCAGTTTGAGGCCAAAGCCGACGAACATGACACCCGCGGCGCGGTCCAGCCAGTGCATGGTGCGCTGCACGGCGCGGGCGCGACGGGCCATCCAGGCGGCGGCCAGCGCCCAGCCGATGTTGACGGGAATGGCGTTGACATTGAACAGCGTGCCCAGCGCCAGAAACACCCAGGTCGTGTGCTCGACGTTGGGGGCGATGAACTGCGGCACGAAGGCCAGGAAAAAGATGGCCACTTTGGGGTTGAGCACGTTGGTCCAGAAGCCCCCGCTGAACACGCGTCGCAGATCGACGGACACCAGCGGCGCACCCGTCAGGGTATCGGCGTCCAGCGGGCCGCCGCTCGCCCGCGAGCGCAGCAGCTTCACGCCCACATACAGCAGATACGCCGCACCGGCCCACTTGAGCAGGTTGAAGGCCGTGGCCGATGCCGCCAACAAGGCGCCCACGCCCAAGGCCGCCGCAACGATGTGAACGAAACAGCCCGCCGTGATACCGAGTCCGGCCACGATGCCCGCACGCGCCCCGCTGCGCAGCGAGTGCGTGACGACGTACAGCACATCGGGGCCGGGCGTGAGGTTGAGCAGCCAACCCGCGGCGATGAACAGCAGGAGTTGCGAGGTGTCGGGCATGGTGCTCTCCTGCGGAGGGAGGTCAGTAAGGGCCGGAGCGAGAGGCGCTCGCCTCACCTGCAGGCGCCTCGGCAAAGAAGCGACGCACCGTGGCGATGGTGTGATCGATGCCAGCCGCGTCCACGTCCAGGTGGGTCACGAAACGCAGGCCGATCAGACCGGTGGCGAGCACGCCGTTCGCTTTCAGAAAATCCAGCAGCGCCGGGCCACGGCCATCGGCCACGTCGACAAAGACGATGTTGGTCTGGGCCGACTTCACCGTCAGGCCGTCGATCCCGCGCAGGCCATCGGCCAGTCTGCGGGCGTTGGCGTGGTCGTCGGCGAGCCGGTCCACATGGTGGTCCAGCGCGTGCAAGGCGCAGGCGGCCAGCAGCCCGGCCTGACGCAGGCCGCCGCCGGCCATCTTGCGGATGCGGCGGGCGCTCTGGATCAGCGCCTGCGAACCACACAGCGCGGAGCCCACCGGTGCACCCAGGCCCTTGCTGAAGCAGACCGAGAGGCTGTCGAACTGATCGGCGATCTCGCGCAGGCGATCGAAGGCGCCCTGCCCCGTCGCGGCCGAGGCGACGGAGGCGTTGAACACCCGCGCGCCGTCCAGATGCGTGGCCAGCCCGTGCGCGCGCGCCAGTTGCGTCGCCCCCTGCAGGTAGTCGTCGGGCATCACATGGCCGTTCCAGGTATTTTCCAGACACAGCAGGCGGGTGCGCGCGAAATGCGGGTCGTCCGGCTTGATGGCGGCAGCGATGTCGGCCAACGCCATGCGGCCCTGCGGATCCTGCGTCAGCGGCTGCGGCTGCACGCTGCCGAAGACCGCGGCACCGCCGCCCTCGTAGCGGTAGGTGTGGGCCAGTTGGCCCACGATGTATTCGTCACCCCGGCCACAGTGCGCCAGGATGCCGCAGAGGTTGCTCTGCGTGCCCGAGGGCATGAAGAGCGCGGCTTCCTTGCCGGTGAGGGCCGCGATGCGCTCCTGCAGCGCGTTGACCGTGGGGTCGTCACCGAACACGTCGTCGCCCAACGGGGCGGCCATCATGGCCGCGCGCATGGCGGCGGTCGGTTGCGTGACGGTGTCGCTTCTGAGATCAACGATTTTCATGCTTGCTCTAAAAAGTTCTTGAGCATGGCGTGTCCATGCTCGGTGAGGATGCTCTCCGGGTGGAACTGCACGCCTTCGATGGCCAGGGTCTTGTGCTTCACGCCCATGATCTCGCCGTCGGGCGTCCAAGCCGTGACCTTCAGGCAGTCGGGGCAGCTCTCGCGCTCAATCGCCAGCGAGTGGTAGCGGTTGACGATGAACCGCTCCGGCAGGTTCGCGAACACACCTTCCTGCGTGGTGGTGATGACGCTGGTCTTGCCGTGCATCAGCTCCTGTGCCCGGATGATCTTGCCGCCAAAGGCCGCGCCGATGCTCTGGTGGCCCAGGCACACGCCGAGGATGGGCAGCTTGCCGGCGAAGTGCTGGATCGCTGCCACCGAGATGCCGGCTTCGGCCGGCGAGCAGGGGCCGGGCGAGATCACGAGGCGGTTGACCTGCCCCGCGTCCACACGGCGCTGGATCTCGTCGACCGTGATCTCATCGTTGCGCACCACGGTCACGTCGGCGCCGAGTTCACCGAAGTACTGCACGATGTTGTAGGTGAAGGAGTCGTAGTTGTCGACCATCAGGAGTTGAATAGGTTTGCTCATGGTGTTCACTCCAGGCCTTCTTCCACCAGTTCCGCCGCACGCAGCAGCGCACGGGCCTTGTGTTCGGTTTCCCTCCATTCCATCTCGGGAATGGAATCCGCCACCACGCCGGCCGCGGCCTGAACGTACAAGGTCTGGTCCTTGATGATGCCGGTGCGGATGGCGATGGCCACGTCCATGTCACCGGCGTAGCTGAGGTAACCACAGGCGCCGCCGTAGAGGCCGCGCTTGGTGGGCTCCAGCTGGTCGATCAGCTCCATGGCGTGCACCTTGGGCGCGCCGGTCAGCGTGCCGGCCGGGAAGGTGGCCTTGAGCACGTCCATGTTGGTCATACCGTCCACCAGCGTGCCTTCGACGTTGCTCACGATGTGCATCACGTGGCTGTAGCGCTCCACCGCAAAGGCTTCGGTCACTTTCACCGAGCCGATCTTGGCGATGCGGCCGATGTCGTTGCGCGCGAGATCGATCAGCATCACGTGCTCGGCGCGCTCCTTCGGGTCGTTCACCAGCTCGATCTCAGTGGCCTTGTCTTTCTCGGGCGTGGCGCCGCGTGGTCGGGTGCCGGCGAGCGGCCGGATGATGACCTTCTGGCCCTCGTCCACCTGCTCCTGCCGCACCAGGATCTCCGGCGAGGCCCCCACCACGTGGAAGTCGCCAAAGTGGTAGTAGTACATGTACGGCGACGGGTTGAGCGAACGCAGCGCGCGGTAGAGCGAGAGCGGCGACTCGGTGTAGCGCTTCCTGATGCGCTGGCCCACCTGCACCTGCATGAAGTCGCCGCCGGCGATCAGTTCCTTGGCGCGCTCCACCGCGGCGATGTAGTCGGCCTTGGCGAAATCGCGCTCGGCCGGATGGCCCTGGCTGGGTTTGACGACGGGTGCGCTCACCGAATATTTCAGCGCCTCTTTCAGTTCGCGCACACGCTTCTTGGCGTTGGCGTAGGCCTCGGGGGCGGCCGGGTCGGCGTAGACGATCAGATAGAGCTTGCCCGAGAGGTTGTCGATGACGGCCAGTTCCTCGCACTGCAACAGCAGGATGTCTGGGCAGCCCAGGGTGTCGGGCGGGCAGGTGTTTTCCAGCTTCTTTTCGATGTAGCGCACCGCGTCGTAGCCGAAGTAGCCGGCCAGGCCGCCACAGAAACGCGGCAGGCCCGGGCGCAGCGCCACCTTGAAGCGCTGCTGGTAGGCCGCGATGAAATCGAGCGGATTGCCATGGTTCGTCTCGACCACGGTGCCGTCGCGCACCACCTCGGTTTTGGCCTCAGCGCCGAAACCGCTGGCACGCAACAGCGTGCGCGCGGGCAGGCCGATGAAGCTGTAGCGGCCGAAGCGCTCGCCGCCGACGACGGATTCGAGCAGGAAGCTGTGTTGGCCATCGCCCCGGCCGTGCGCCAGCTTGAGGTACAGCGAGAGCGGGGTTTCGAGGTCCGCGAAGGCCTCGACCATGAGCGGGATGCGGTTGTAGCCCTGTTGCGCGAGGCTCTTGAATTCGAGTTCGGTGATCATGTTCAGACACTCCATCGGCCCCCTGCTGCGTCGCAGCGAATGGAACCGTGTTTTTGAGGCGCCCGGTCAGCAGGCCTGCCGGGTTCGAGGAGTGGGGTGGCGCAGGCGGGGGGCCGAAAGGCCGGACCGGGACCCGCGCACCCCGGGGGGAGGTGCACGTTTACGCTGGCTTGCGCCAGGGCCAGGCTCCCCGGCCCTTGCGGCTCGGCAGATTGCCCGTGAGGGATGTGCGTGTGTTGAACATGGGGCCAAAGTGTAGCAAAGCTGTTCAGCTCCCGGCCGGGCAAATGCGGCCCGTCCCCGGGTTCTCCGGTGAAACCCTGTTGCGTTCGGCCATGGGGGTGATGAAAATGCTTTTTTAGAACGGTCGTTCTTTTTTCAACACCCTCCGTGTGGAAGCCCTCGCCATGAAATACCCCCCTCGCCGCATCGTGCGTTCCGTGGCCGGCCCGTTGTTGGGGCTGTGTCTCTGTCTGGGGACGCTGCAGGCCGAGGCGGCCACGGTCGAACTCAGCGGCGTCACGCTGGAAGACCGGGTGAGTCTGGCGGGCAGCTCGCTGCAGCTCAACGGCGCTGGCGTGCGCTACAAGGCGGTGTTCAAGGTCTACACCGCCGGGCTGTACCTGAGCCAGAAAGCGAGCACACCCGATGAAGTGCTGGCAGCGCCCGGCCCCAAGCGCATGACCATCACCATGCTGCGCGAAATCGATTCGACCGAGCTCGGCAAGCTGTTCTCTCGCGGCATGGAAGACAACATGGAGCGCAGCGCCTTTTCCAAGCTGATTCCCGGCGTGATGCGCATGAGCCAGGTGTTCAGCGACCACAAGAAGCTCAAGGAAGGCGAGACTTTCGTGCTGGACTGGATTCCGGGCACCGGCACGGTGCTCACGGTCAAGGGCAAGGTCGAGGGTGAGCCGTTCAAGGAGCCCGAGTTCTTCAACGCGCTGATGCGCATCTGGCTCGGCCCCAAGCCGGCGGACTGGCAGCTCAAGGACGCACTGCTGGGCAAGAAGAAATAGAGGACGGCACCGCCGCCCCCACGCTCCGCCGCTGCGCGGGTCGCTGCCCCCCGAGGGGATACGGCCTTGCTTGGGGCGGCCCTGCGCTGCGGCCCTTGCCCCCACGCTCCGCCGCCGCGCGGGTCGCGCTCAGTCCAGCAGCTCGGTCAGCGAATCCACCAGCAGATCGTGCGGCGCCTCGGCGATGGGGTCGCCATGGTTGTAGCCGTAGGTCACCAGGGCCACCGGGCAGCCCGCGGCGCGTGCGGCGATGCCGTCGTTCTGCGAATCGCCCACCATCAGGGTCTGCGCCGGGGTGCTTCCCAGGGCCTCGCAGGTCTTCAGCAACGGCAGCGGGTCGGGTTTCTTGCGCTCGAAGCTGTCGCCGCCAAACACCTGGGAGAAGTAGCCCGCCAGGCCTTTGATCTCCAGCAGCGCCTGCGCAAACGCCAGCGGTTTGTTGGTCAGGCAGGCCAGCGTCCGCCCGGACGCCCGCAGGCGCTGCAGGCCCTCTTCGACACCGGGGTACACGCCCGCGTGTTGCCCGTTGACGAACAGGTAGTGGTGCTGGTAGCGCTGCAGCGCCAGCTCGTCCACCTGGTCGCGCGGCCAGCTCAGGGCCACCGCGTCGGACGCGATGACCTCGGGCAGGGCCAGCTGGTGCGCCAGCACCGTGCGCACCAGGTGCTCCGAGCCCTTGCCCACCGTGCGCTCGACCAGGTCGCGCGCCACCGGCGGCAGGCGCAGGTCGTCCAGTGTGTGGTTGAGCGCGACCACGAAGTCGCCCAGCGTGTCCACCATCGTGCCGTCCAGGTCAACGATGACCGACCGGATGTCGGAAAGTTTCAAGAGACTGCTCCGGAGAAAGTGTCCAAACCCAGGATGCCGTGGAACCGGCTTCGCCGGACCACAGGCATCGCCCCGAGGGGGTGACGCGAAGCGGCGCGGGGGCTTATTTCAGCGCCACACGCATCTGGTCGATCACGGCCTTGTAGTCGGGCTTGCCGAAGATCGCGCTGCCGGCCACGAAGGTGTCGGCGCCCGCGTCGGCCACGCGGCGGATGTTGTCGGCCTTGATGCCGCCGTCCACCTCCAGCCGGATGTCCCGCCCGCTGGCTTCGATGCGCTTGCGCGCGGCTTCGATCTTGCGCAGGGCGGAGTCGATGAAGCTCTGGCCGCCGAAGCCGGGGTTGACGCTCATGATCAGGATCAGGTCGATGTCGTCGATGGTCCAGTCCAGCACGTCCAGCGGCTCGGCCGGGTTGAAGGTGAGGCCGGCCTTGCAGCCCCGGGCCTTGATGGCCTGCACGCTGCGGTGCACGTGGGCGCTCGCGTCGGGGTGGAAGCTCACCAGGTCGGCCCCGGCGTCGATGAAGGCGCCCGCGAGTGCGTCCACCGGCTGGATCATCAGGTGCACGTCGATCGGCACCGGCGTGCCGTCGGGCGTCTTGGCGTGCGGTTTCAGCGCCTGGCAGATCATGGGCCCGAAGGTCAGGTTGGGCACGTAGTGGTTGTCCATGACGTCGAAATGGATCCAGTCGGCGCCGGCGGCGATGACGTTTTTCACTTCCTCGCCCAGACGGGCGAAGTCGGCGGCCAGGATGGACGGGGCGATGCGGTAGGGGGTGGGCATGGGGAGGGCGGCGGAAGGGTGAAGAAAGGCAATTCACCGCATTTTCGCAGGCCCGGCAGGCGCCGCCCTGGCGCGGTAACATGCCGCTCATGTCGAAATACCAGTTCACCTGCGAGGTCGAGCCCCAGTACCTCAGCGAGCAATCCGCGCCCGAGGAGGACCTGTACGCCTTCGCCTACACCATCACCATCACCAACACCGGCGATGTGACGGCGCAGCTGATCGCGCGCCACTGGATCATCGACGACGCGCAGGGCCACACCGAAGAGGTCAAGGGCCTGGGCGTGGTGGGCAACCAGCCGCTGCTGCGCCCCGGCGAGTCCTTCCAGTACACCAGCGGCACGCGGCTGAGCACGCCCTCGGGCAGCATGCGCGGCAGCTATTTCTGCGTGGCGGAAGACGGCGAACGGTTCGAGGCCCCGGTGCCCGAGTTCGCGCTCCAGGCCGACGCCTCCGGCGCGGGCGACGGCCCCGCGCGCGTCCTGCATTGAGCCGGCTGGCCCGCGCGCGCGGCGTGCTCCCCCTCCCGAGCCGAGGCATGGACCTGCCCGCCCTGCTGGACGCGCTGGATGCACAGGCCCCGATGGCGCAACGCCACCTGTGGCTGATCGAACTGCTGCGCTGGGTGCGCGGCGAGGCCGAAGACCCCCAGGCCAGCGTGGCGCGCGTGCGCCTGCTGCTGGACACCGTGCAGACGCGCCCCGAATGGCTGGCGCGCTGGCACGACTGGTGGCGGGTTTTCACCGGCAGCGTGGACGCCACGCCGCTGCTGGCCGACTACGGTTTCGCGCCCCGCACCGCCTTCCTCAGCGAGTTCGGCCACCGGCTGCGCCGCAAGATCCTGCCCGGCACGCCCGAGACCACCGATCTGGCCGAGCTGTTCGGCCTGCTGCTGCCCAGCCGTTTCGACGTGCGCTGGCTCAAGGCGCTGGACAGCGCCACGCTGCAGCGGCTGCACGCCCTGCTGATCGCACCACCGGACGCCCTCCCCACCGCCGCACCGGCGCTGGCAGCGGCCGAGAGCGCCGCGAGCTCGCCCGCCGGCTTCTGGCAGACCGCCCTCATGGACGCGCTGGTGTTCTGCGTGAGCCAGGTCAGCGCCACCGGGTTTGCCTCGGAAATCCGGGTCCGCATGTCCGCCGAGGCCCAGGTCTCGCGCCCGTTCCACGAACTGCCGTCGTCCTTCGAGGTGATGCGCCAGGCGGTGCAGCGGCATGGGCCCCACAGCGCCCAGGCACTGGAGGCGGCCGCGCTGCTGCGCGCCCAGCTCGACGCCTGCCGCCACGCCGCCTACACGGTGTATTCGCACCTCGAAACCCACGGCGTGTCGGTGGGCATCGTGTTCCGGCTGCGCCAGTTGCGCGAGCGCATCGTGCGCGTCAAACAGCTGCTGGACTGCCTGCAGTCCAGCCAGCCCGAACGTGCCACGGTGGCGCTGCTGGCCGATCTGGCGCAGATGAGCCAGGACAACCGCAGCATCCGCGCGCTGATCGCCAGCAGCTCGCACCTGACGGCGGCGAAGGTGGCCGAGCGCAGCGCCGAGAGCGGCGAGTACTACATCACGCGCGACGCGGCCGAATACCGCCAGATGCTGGGCAAGGCCGCGGGCGGCGGCGCGGTGCTGGGCCTGACGACCTGGGTCAAGTTCTCGCTCTACGCGCTGGGGCTGTCGGCGTTCTGGGCCGGCTTTGCCGCCGGGCTCAACTACGCGTTCTTTTTTGTGCTGATCCAGTTGCTGCACCTCACGGTGGCCACCAAACAGCCCGCCGTGACCGCGCCGGCCATGGTGGCCAAGCTCCGGGACATCCGCCAGCCCGGCGCCGTGCGCCGCTTCGTGGACGAGGTGGCCAACCTGTTCCGCTCCCAGATCGCCGCCATCGCGGGCAACGTCGGCCTGGTGATCCCAGTGGTGCTGCTGCTCAGCCTGGCGCTGCGGTTCGTCACCGGCGCGCCCATGATCGACGCCGACCAGGCCCGGCACGTGCTGCACGATCTGCACCTGCTCGGCCCCACCCTGTTGTTTGCCGCGCTCACGGGGGTGCTGCTGTTCGCCTCCAGCATCGTGGCCGGCTGGGTGGAAAACTGGTTCGTGTTCCACAAGCTGGACTCGGCCGTGCGGCACAACCCGCGCTTCACGCGGCTGCTCGGCCCGGCGCGCGCGGCACGCTGGGCCAGCTTTCTGCGGCAGAACATCTCGGGCCTGGCGGCCAACATCTCGCTCGGTTTCATGCTCGGCCTGGTGCCCGCGTTCGCGGCGTTTTTCGGCCTGGGTCTGGACGTGCGCCACGTCACGCTTTCGGCCGGCCAGGTGGCCGCGGCGGCGGCCTCGCTGGGCCTGGGTGTGCTGCGGGAACCGGGCTTCTGGTGGGCGGTGGCCGGCGTGCTGGTGGTCGGGCCGATCAACCTGGCCGTGAGCTTCTACCTCGCCTTCCAGCTGGCGCTGCGTGCGCAGAACATCAGCGAGGTGAACCGCGTGCGCATCCGCGCGTCGATCCGCCACCGCATCCGGCGCGCGCCCCTGAGCTTCCTGTGGCCCCCACGGCATCTGCCCGAGGACGAAGCCGAGGACGCGCCCCTCGACCCCGATGGCCCGGCCTCGGCCATCGATGCCGACGCCCAACGCAGCCATGGGTGAATTCGAACTCATCCGCCGGCATTTCCAGCGCCCCGGCGTGGCGCTGCCCGGCAACGTGGCACGGGGCATCGGCGACGACTGCGCCCTGCTGCAGCCGGCGCCCGGCCACCAGCTCGCCGTGTCCACCGACATGCTGGTCGAGGGCCGGCACTTTTTTCCCGACGTGGCGCCCGAAGCGCTGGGCCACAAAGCACTTGCGGTCAACCTGAGCGATCTCGCCGCCATGGGCGCGCGGCCGCTGGGCTTCACGCTGGCGCTGGCCCTGCCCGCGGCCGACGACGCCTGGCTCAACGCCTTCGCCCGGGGCCTGTTCGCGCTGGCCGACGCGCACGCCTGCCCCCTGGTGGGCGGCGACACCACGCGCGGCCCACTCAACATCTGCATCACGGTGCTCGGTGAGGTGCGCCCCGACCAGGCGCTGCGGCGCGACGCCGCCCGGGCCGGCGACGACCTCTACCTGAGCGGGCGCACCGGCGAAGCGCGACTGGCGCTGGAACTGCTGCTGGGCACCGGCTGGGCCAGCGCGCACACCCCGCCAGACGCCCTGCCCCGGTTGCGCACACGGCTGGAGCGGCCGGTGCCCCGCCTCGCGCTGGGCCAGGCACTCGCGGGCCTGGCGCACGCGGCGATCGACCTGAGCGACGGCCTGGCCGGCGACCTGGGCCATGTGCTGCAGGCCAGCGGCGTGGGCGCCGAGCTGGCACTGGCCGAACTGCCGCTGGCGCCCGATCTGCGGGCCCTGCCCGAAGCCCAGCGGCTGGACTGCCTGCTCAACGGCGGCGACGACTACGAGCTGTTGTTCAGCGCCCCGCCCGGCGCACGCGCCGCCATCGAGGCCGCCGCCCGCACCAGCCAGACCCCCGTGCACCGCGTGGGCCGCATCAGCGCCGAACCGGGCCTGCGCTGGCTGGACGCCGCCGGCCAGCCG
Source organism: Hydrogenophaga sp. GW101-3F08 (assembly GCF_059424585.1). Classification (NCBI taxonomy): domain Bacteria; kingdom Pseudomonadati; phylum Pseudomonadota; class Betaproteobacteria; order Burkholderiales; family Comamonadaceae; genus Hydrogenophaga; species Hydrogenophaga sp. GW101-3F08. The sequence continues at coordinate 128,896 of NZ_JBWKZP010000012.1, read as the reverse complement.
GTGGCGCTGCGTGCGCGCGGCTTTGACCACTTCAAGTGAGATGAAGCACCCCCGCCGCGCTGCGCGCGACCCCCTTCAGGGGGCAACGCGATGCGGCCTGGCAAAGCCAGGGCCAAAGCGTTCTGGGCGGGCACGGGCTGCACCGTTTCACACCGCCTCATAATCGATCCACCATGGTTGACACCCCCGATCCGTCCGACCGTTTTGCCGCCAGCGCAGCGCCCATGCTTCGCCCGACCTGGGCCTTTCTGGTCGCCCACCCGGCCCATTTCATTGCGCTCGGCGCGGGTTCGGGCCTGCCCCGTTTCGCCCCGGGCACGGCGGGCACGCTCTGGGCCTGGGTGGTCTTCCTGCTGCTGCAGCCCCGGCTGCCCGACCTGGGCTGGGCGCTGCTGATCGGCGTGGGCACGCTGGTGGGCTGGTGGGCCTGCACGGTCACGGCGCGGCACATGCGCATGGCCGACTCGGGTCACATCGTGGTCGATGAGATCCTGGCCTTCTGGCTGGTGCTGTGGCTGGTCTCGCCCACCAGCATCTGGGGCCAGCTCTACGCCTTCGTGCTGTTCCGTCTGTTCGACGCGGTGAAGATCGGGCCCATGGCCTGGGCCGACCGGCGTTTCAAGGGCTTTGGCCCGCGCGGTGGTTTCGGCATCCTGCTCGACGACTTCGCCGCGGCCGGCTGCACCCTGTTCGTGATCGCCGCCTGGAGGTATTGAGCCCACCCCCGTCGCGTGCTCGCTGCGCGTAGCCGCTCCGCCCCTCAAGGGGCAACACCTGCGGCCTGGCAAAGCCCGTTTCGCGGTGTTCTTGACCGATCCCCCTCACTCACAACCATGACCGCCATGAACCTGCCGCCCACCGCCACACTGGTTGAACAACTGGCCACCGAACTCAAGGCGCGCGGCCAGTTCCTGGCCACGGCCGAGAGCTGCACCGGCGGCCTGATCGCCAGCGCCTGCACCGAGCTCAGTGGATCGAGCGACTGGTTCGAGCGCGGCTTCGTCACCTATTCCAACGCCGCCAAGTCCGAGCTGCTGGGCGTGTCCGCCGCGCTGATCGAAGAACACGGCGCGGTGAGCGAGGCGGTGGCGCGCGCCATGGCCACCGGGGCGGTGGTCAACGCCCACGCGCACTGGTCGGTGGCGGTCACCGGCATTGCCGGCCCCACCGGTGGCAGCGCCGACAAACCGGTGGGCACGGTGTGGTTCGGCTGGGCCACGCCCGAGGGCGTGTTCACCGAACACCAGCGCTTCGACGGCGACCGCGCCGCCGTGCGCCAGGCCACGGTGCGGCACGCGCTGGCCGGGCTGCTGCTCCGCCTGCGCTGACGGGAGCGCCCTCAGACATGGCCGAACCGTTCAAGAACCTCATCAACCCCCGCACCGTGGCGCACGCGGGCGCCCACCTGCAGCGGGTGTGGCCCGGGTTTCAGCGCCAGCGCTTCGAACAGCAGGCCGGCGACGGGCTGGAAGCGCTGGAGTTCAAGGCGCGCGCCATGCAGCTGGCCGACGCGCTGGAGGCCACCCTGCCGGGCGACTTTGCCGCCGCCTGCGAGGTGATGGAAGCCAGCCTGGCGCCGCCGCTGCCGCTGGACGCGCAGGGCGAGCCCATCGCCTTGGCGGCCGACCGACGGGATGAGGGTCTGGCCGGCTGGGTGGTCTGGTCCATGGGCGAGTTCGTGGCGCGGCGCGGCGTGAACGGCGAGGTGCCGCGCGCGCTGGCCTGCCTGCACGCGCTCACCCAGCGTTTCTCGGCCGAGTTCGCGATCCGCCCACTGATCCAGCAACACCCCGGCGTGGTGCTGCCCACCCTGGCGCAGTGGGCGCACGACCCGAGTGCGCATGTGCGCCGGCTGGTGAGCGAGGGTTCGCGCCCGCGCCTGCCCTGGGGCCTGCGGCTGCAAGCCCTGGTGGCCGACCCCGCGCCCACCCTGCCGCTGCTGCGTGTGCTGCAGGACGATGCCAGCGCCTATGTGCGCCGCAGCGTGGCCAACCACCTGAACGACATCGCCAAGGACCACCCCGAGCTGGTGGCCCGCTGGGTCGGCGAGCACCTGCGCGGCGCCACGCCGGACCGCACGGCCCTGCTGCGCCACGCCAGCCGCGGCCTGATCAAGCAGGGCCACCCGCCCACGCTGGCCGCCTGGGGCCTCGGGCTGGGTCTGCAGGGCGAGGCCGGCCTGAGCCTGTCCACCGACCACGCGGCGGTGGGGGAAGACATCGGGCTGCACGTCACGCTGCGCTCCACGGCGCGCACGACCCAGCCGCTGGTGGTGGACTACGCGGTGCACCACGTGCGCGCCAACGGCGGCACCAGCCCCAAGGTGTTCAAGGGCTGGAAGCTGGCGCTGGGTCCGGGCGAGCTGCGCCTCCTGGAAAAACGCCACAGCCTGCGCCCGGTGACCACACGCACGCTCTACCCGGGCAGCCACCGCATCGATCTGCTGGTCAACGGCCAGACCTGCGCCAGCGCCCGTTTCGAGCTGTTGCCCTGATACCCCACGGAGACCCCATGACCGACACACCCTGGTTTGACGGATTCGAGCGGCGCGAGATACCGCTGGGCACCGCCGGCGCGTCACGTCACGTCACGCTGCGCGTGGGTGGCTTGGCGCAGGGCCCGGTGTTGGTGCTGCTGCACGGTTTTCCGCAGACGCACGTGATGTGGCAGCGCGTGGCCCAGCGGCTGCGCGGCGCGTACCGGATCGTCATGCCGGACCTGCGCGGCTACGGCGACTCGCCCGCGCCGGCGGACGCGCCGCGCCACGAACAGGCCAGCAAGCGCGCCATGGCCAGCGACGTGGTGGCGGCACTTGACGCGCTGGGCGTGGACCGGTTCTTCCTCTGCGGCCACGACCGCGGCGGCCGCGTGGCGCACCGGCTGGCGCTGGACTTCCCGCAGCGCGTGCTCAAGCTCGGCGTGATCGACATCGCGCCCACGCTGGACATGTACGCGCGCACCGACATGGACTTCGCCCGCGCCTACGACCACTGGTTCCACCTGATCCAGCCCGCGCCCCTGCCCGAGGCCATGATCGGCGGCGCAGCGCTGGCCTATCTGCATGCCAAGCTCGGCGGCTGGGGCGCGGGCGGCCTGGGCCACATCGAACCCGAGGCACAGGCCGAATACGAGCGCTGCTTCTGCCGGCCCGACGCCATCCACAGCGCCTGCGAGGACTACCGGGCCAGCGCCGACATCGACCTGGAGCACGACCGGCTGGGCCGCGAGCGCGGTGAAGCCATCGCCTGCGACACCCTGGTGCTCTGGGGCGCCAAGGGCGTGGTGCAGCGTTTTTTCGATCCGCTGGCGCTCTGGCAGGCGCGCTGCGCGGCGAGCGTCAGCGGGCAGGCCCTGCCGGCCGGCCACTTCATTCCCGAAGAGCTGCCCGCCGAAACCGCGGCGGCTCTGGCCGGGTTCATGCGGCCCTGAACGCGCGGGTCAACCGCCGTCAGCCCGGGAGGATGTGCGCGTCCAGCCCGCGCCGCGGCGCCGGCCCGACCGCTGGCGCGTAACCCAGGCGTGTCCACATCTGCACCGTCTGGCCCGGTGAAGAGGCATCCAGCAAGTGGTGGATCGCCGCATAGGGCCCGGCCTGCTCGGGGTATTCCTGCAGGGCCTGCTGCAAAGGGTGCATGGACAGGCCCGCGGCCGTGGCGGCGAGCTGCGCACGCACGTAGGCACGGCCCGCGTTCACCTGCGTCGCGCGGTCATTGCCCTGGGTCAGCACCCAGAAAAACGCCGGGGTCGCGGCGATCTTCGCGTTGAAGTCCTCGATCTGGCGTGTGATGGCGGCGTCCCCCGGCGCCGGTGCCCGGCTGCGGTCGAACAGGCCCACGGCGCTCAGCGCGCGCACCAGCGGATCGTTGAGCGAGAGGCCATCGCGGTGCTCGGCGATCTCCTTCGGCCCGATGCGCAGCACCCGCAGCGATTCGAGCATGGTGCGCGGCGTTTCCAGCTCGATGCGCCAGGCCTCCATGGCAATGCGGCGGTGCTGCGCCAGCGCCTCGGCCTGCGCCGCCCCCACGAACCCGGCGCGCACCGCATGGGGCGCGAGGCTGGCGGCGATGGCCTGCAGCGCCGCCGGGTCGGGCTCGCGCGCCTCGTAGGCTTCGCGGTTGGTGTGGCGCTGGAACACCGCCGCAAACAGCGGGTCGGGCCGCAACGAGGCGTCGGGCCGCAATCGGATGTGGGCCGTGGGTCGAGCGTCCAGCGCCTGCGGGCCGAAGGCGCCCTGCGGGAACAGCGTGATCTCGGCACGCAGACCGCGCTGGCGCGCGGCCAGATCCAGCAGTTCCAGGAAAGTGCCCTGGCTCATCATCATCTGGCGCGAGAACGGATCGGTCTCGGGCAGCAGGCGGCTGCGGTCGATGAACAAGGTGATCGCGTCCGGCTCGCGAAGGTCCACCAGCCAGGACTGCAGGTTGTGCGAATGCGGCGCCAGGATGGCGTGGGCCAGCACCCAGCGGCGCGGGTCGGGCTCGTTGCCCGGCCCCTGCCAGGCGGCGATGGCCTCGGGCGGCAATGCGCTGCTGCAGGCCGCCAGGCCGCCCGCGGTGGCGGCCACCACCACGCCGCCACCGGCGATGCGCAAGAAAAGTCGGCGTTGCATGGCGGGCTCCTGTGGGTGGGCGGTCGCGAGGCATCAGGCCGGCGTGGACACAGTGTGCACCCGGGGCTCGGCGACCGCGGGCAGCATGCGCAAATCCTGCAGGGTGTGCGCCAACGCCTGCGGCCAAGGCGTGTGGGGTTCGCTGCCGATCAGCGCCAGCAGGCGGCGGTTGTCCAGCCGGTACGGCCGGTTCCAGAGGTAACGCAGCGCCACCAGCGTGCCCCAGCTCGGCACCAGGGGCCCCAGCAGGGAGAGCAAGGGCCACGGCATGCCACCCACGCGCAGCGGCGCGCCCTCGCGCAACCAGCCCTGCTGCCGGGCCAGCGGCTGCAGGGCATCGACCCAGTCCTGACCCGAGAGGTCGTGGCCACTGAAATGCAGCGATTCGAACGGTGCCATTGCCGCGCGCACGCCGGCCACCGCCACGAACGTTCGGGCCAGGTCGGGCAGGTAGGCCCAAGGGGTGCGCACGTCCAGCGGGCCGGGGAACACCAGCTTGCCGCGCCGCAGGCCGGTGAGCATGGCCAGGTCGAGCCAGGTGCCGCGCCCCTGGCCATAGAAGTTGCCGGCGCGCACGATCACCGCGCGCAACTGGCCCTGGCGGGTGGCCTGCTCCAGCCGCGCTTCCATGTCGGTGCGGATGCGGCCCATGGCCATGCTGGGACGCTGCGGGGAGTCTTCAAGCAGCACGGCCGGCATGGCCTCGCCATGGTTGTACACATTGCCGGGCAGCATGATCGTGGCCCCCAGCGCCTGCGCCACCGCCATGCCGGACCGCAGCAGCGGCCAGGCTTCGCGCGCCCAGGCCTGGCGCGTGTAGTGGTTGGGGTTGAGCGCATGCACCACCACCGAGGCGCCGCCGCCGCGACGCACCTGCGCGACCAGCGCCTCGACCGCCTCCGGGGTGTCCAGCGCCTGCGCCAGCCACGTGACGCCGGGCACCTCGGGGGCCATGGCGCCGTGCCGCATCTGGGCCAGCACGCGCCAGCCGCCGCGCGCAAAAGCCTGGGCCGCGGCCAGGCCGAAGCGGCCACGGCCACCGAGGATCAGCACCGTCTCGGCGGTGTGTGAAGAAGGCAGATCGTGCATGAGAGGACTCCATGGGGCGCCGACCACCGGCACCATGGGATCGATTGTGGAAACATCCACCCCCATACACAATGGCCTGAAACCGAACACCAGACATACACATATGCATACCGGAGACTTCAACTGGACCCTGATCCGCTCGTTTCTGGCCGCGCTCGACCACGGCAGCCTGATGGCGGCCGCGCGCGGCCTGGCCACCAGCCAGCCCACGGTGGGTCGCCACATCGGGGAGCTCGAAACGCAGCTGGGTGTGGTGCTGTTCGAGCGCACCGGCCGCGGCCTGCTGCCCACCGCCCACGCGCTGCGGCTGGCCGACGCGGCGCGCGCCATGTCGGTCGCGGCCGACCAGCTCGCGCGCCAGGCCTCGGGCGCGCAGGCCGACCCGCGCGGCTCGGTGCGCATCAGCGCGAGCCAGCCCGTCACCTGCGTGCTGTTGCCGCCGGTGCTGCTGCAGATGCGCCAGGCGCTGCCCGACATCCAGATCGAGCTGGTGTCGAGCAACGCGGTGAGCAACCTGCTGCAACGCGAGGCCGACATCGCGCTGCGCATGGTGCGACCCGACCAGGGCTCGCTGGTGACCAGGCGTGTCGGGCAGGTCGCCATCGGCACCTTTGCGCACCGGGACTACCTGCGCCGGCGCGGCACGCCACGGGTGCCCGAGGACCTGCTGACCCACGACCTGATCGGCTACGACCGCAACACCGACATCGTGCAGGGCTTCGCCCGCATGGGCTACCCGATCGAGCGCGAGCGCTTCGCGGTGCGCACCGACGACCTCAACGCCTACCAGGCAGCGGTGGACGCGGGGCTGGGCGTGGGTTTTCTGGCCCGCTACGTGGCCCGCCAGAGCCCGGACCTGGTGCCGCTGCTGCCCATGCTGCCCATACCGCCGCTGCCGGTGTGGCTGGCGGTGCACCGCGAGATCCGCAGCAACCCGCGCATCCGCGCGGTGTGGGACTTCCTCGCGCGGGCGTTGCCGCAGGCGCTAAGCTGAGCGCCGTTGCCCCTCTCACCCAAGGAAATCCGATGCTCACCGTCCACCACCTGAACAACTCGCGCTCGCAGCGCGTGCTCTGGCTGCTTGAAGAACTGGGCGTGCCCTACGAGATCCAGCGCTACGAGCGCGACCCCGAGACCATGCTGGCGCCACCCTCGCTGCGCCAGGTGCACCCGCTGGGCAAGTCGCCGGTGGTCACCGACGGCGAGGCCACGCTGGCCGAGTCGGGCGCCATCATCGAGTACCTGGTGGAGACCTATGGCGAGGGCCGTCTCGCGCCCACGGCGGGCACACCCGCGTTTCGGCGCTACCGCTACTGGCTGCACTACGCGGAGGGCTCGCTCATGCCGCCCCTGCTGCTCAAGCTGGTGTTCGACCAGGTGGAAAAGGCGCCTCTGCTGGTGCGCCCGGTGGCCAAGGCGATCTCGGCCACGGTCAAGCGCCGCTTCATCACCCCCAACCTCACGCAGCACCTGGATTTCCTGGAGGCCGAGCTGGCCAGTTCACCCTGGTTCGCCGGGCGCTCGTTCAGCGCGGCCGACGTGCAGATGAGCTTTCCGGTGGAGGCCGCGGCCGCACGCGCGGGGCTGGACGAGAGCCGTCCCAAGCTGATGGACTGGCTGCGCCGCATCCACGCTCGACCCGCCTACCAGCGCGCCATCGAGCAGGGCGGCCCGTTCGAGCTGATGGCCTGATCGGCGCCCCTGGAGGGCTTGTTCTGGACTCGTCGAAGGAAGGAGTCGGCCCGAGCGGGAGACGGCGGCCATGCGTGCAGCGCCGCCGCTCGGGGGACTATTCACCCATGCCGTGGCACTTCTTGTATTTTTTGCCGCTGCCACACCAGCAGGGGTCGTTGCGCCCCGGGGTATCGGCCTTGCGCGCGGACGCGATGCGCGGCCCCAGGCTCTGCCAGAGCTGGCGCAGGTCGTACACCGCCCAGATGGCCGCGCCAAACGCGTTCAGGCGCTCGTCGCTCACGCTGGGCGCACCGTCTTCGCTGTGCATGCAGACCGTGGGCGGATCGGTGTCGTCCTCGGTCAGCGCCACGATGGCGTCGAGCGCGTCGTTGAGCCAGCCGGCCGCTTCCTTGTCGCGCGGGGCGGCCCATTCTTCGGGCCAGCTTTCCACCACGAACATGAAGCCCAGGGCCCAGACCTGGCCGAACGCGGGCAAGGCCTGATCGCCCATTTCGGCGCGTGCTTCCTCGGACAGGCTGGCCACCGCGCCGCGCACGTCCATCACCTCGGGGTGGTAGCTGCGTTCGTCTTCGAGTGTCTCGACCGGGGCGCCCAGCGCCGTGGCGACCTCGTTCCAGCGCCGTGTCCACAGCTCCATGAAACGCGCGAACTGCGCGTCGTCCGCGAAATGGGTGTCTTCGGGATCGCTGCCGGGCACGCCCGGCGCGCTGTCGCCAGTGCCGAGCAGCACGGGAAAGTACTCGCTGGGCAGGATCAGGCGGCGCGTGCACAGCAGCGCGGCCATGGCACCTTCGCAGAACTCCCACTGCGGCACGTCCTCGCCGCGCGTGCGCAGGTCGTCCAGGATGGCGTCGAGCGCATCAAAATCGTCGTTGTCCATGGGGACGGGCGTGGTATCGGTGTTCATGGGGGAAAACGGCAGCGGGTTTTATGATGCTGGGCAGTGTAAGCCCCCAAGGAACCCATGCTCGAACGCCTCAACGCCATTTATCCGGTGCGCTACACCGCGTTCGCCCTGTGCGTTCTGTGCGCGCTGCTCAGTCTGTTCACGCTGGTGGGCTTTGGGGTCGGGGCACTGGTTTTCGTGTTGTCCACGGGGCTCTCGGTGCTGGGGTTCTGGGACCTGCGCCAGACCAAAAGCTCGGTGCTGCGCAACTACCCGGTCATCGGCCACTTCCGCTTCATGCTGGAAAAGATCCGGCCCGAGATCCGCCAGTATTTTCTGGAGAGCGACACCGAGGCCACGCCGTTTTCGCGCAGCCAGCGCAGCCTGGCCTACGCGCGCGCCAAGGGCGAGACCGACAAACGCCCGTTCGGCACCCAGCGCGACATGCGGGCCGTCGGGCACGAGTGGCTCAACCACTCGCTCGCGCCCACCGCGCTGGACTCGCACGATTTTCGCGTCACCATTGGCGGCCCTGCCTGCACCCAGCCCTACGCGGCCAGCGTGTTCAACATCTCGGCCATGAGCTTCGGCGCGCTGTCGGCCAACGCCATCCAGGCGCTCAACGCGGGCGCCAAGCGGGGCGGCTTCGCGCACGACACGGGCGAAGGCTCCATCTCGGCCTGGCACCGGCTCAACGGCGGCGACCTGATCTGGGAGATCGGCTCGGGCTACTTCGGCTGCCGAGGCGACGACGGGTTGTTCAGCGAGGACAAGTTCAAGGCCAACGCACTCGATGCCCAGGTCCGGATGATCGAGATCAAGCTCAGCCAGGGCGCCAAACCGGGCCATGGTGGCGTGCTGCCGGGCGCCAAGGTGACGCCCGAGATCGCCGCCGCGCGCGGCGTGCCGATCGGCGTGGACTGTGTTTCGCCCGCCGCGCACAGCGCGTTCTCGACCCCCATGGAGCTGATGCAATTCGTCGCGCGGTTGCGCGAGCTCTCGGGCGGAAAACCGACCGGTTTCAAGCTCTGCATCGGCCACCCCTGGGAATGGTTTGCCATCGTCAAGGCCATGCTGGAGACCGGCATCACGCCCGACTTCATCGTGGTCGACGGCGCCGAGGGCGGCACCGGGGCCGCACCACTGGAGTTCACCGACCACGTGGGGGCGCCGCTGCAGGAAGGCCTGCGCCTGGTGCACAACACGCTGGTGGGCGTGAACCTGCGCGACCGCATCAAAATCGGCGCCTCAGGCAAGGTGGTGAGCGCCTTCGACATCGCACGCTGCCTGGCCATCGGTGCCGACTGGTGCAACAGCGCACGCGGCTTCATGTTCGCCCTGGGCTGCATCCAGGCCCAATCCTGCCACACCGGCCAGTGCCCCACCGGTGTCTCCACGCAGGACCCGGTGCGCCAGCAGGCGCTGGTGGTGCCCGCCAAGGCCACACGGGTGTTCAACTTCCATCAGCAGACCCTGAAGGCGCTGCAGGAACTGGTGCAGGCGGCCGGCTTGCAGCACCCGGGCGACATCACGGCGCAACACATCGTGCGCCGCGTCAACGAAAACGAAGTGCGCCTGCTCGCCAACCTGTTGCCCATCACCCAGCCCGGAGCCCTGCTGCAGGGTTCCGAAGGGCAGCACGCGGTGTTCACCACCTACTGGGAACAGGCGCGGGCCGACCGGTTCGGCCTGACCTGACCCGCACGCCACATCGGCCTCCGACGCAGCGCATGGTCTGAGCAACGACATCCCCACCCGTTTCCCACACCAAGGAAAAGACATGCCGTCCAGCCCCCGCTCGCCACAGGTGTCCCCCAACAACCCCTGTCCCTTCCTGAGGGCGCTGGTCGCCCAGGGCCTGCTGGCCGACGACGTGGCCAGCCTCGGGACGGTCACCAGCACCATTGCCGAGGTGGCGAACGCAGGCGATGGACAACCAGCGCTCCCTGCCGCGGCGATCCGGGCGATCGCGCTGCTGGCGAACGGACTCACGCCACTGCAAATGGCGCGCAACGGTTTTGGTGGCCTGCGCTTGAACGAACTGAGGAATGGTCCCTTGGACAAGAAGGGCGCCGGTTCACGCATTCTGGATGCGACGGCCAAGGTCAGCGCGAAAGAGCTCGCACGGCTTGCGGAATTTGCGAGCGAGAAAACCGATGTCGATGGTCGCACCGAACCCGGGCTCGATCTGGAGGAACTGCAGCGCATGATGGACGCCAACTTTGCGCGCGCGGCCGGCAACCGGCGCAGCATCGACAGAAAGCTGATGGACGGCGAATGGCCCATCCTGCTGAAGGTGATGGGCAAACAAGGCAAGACTGGCCGGTACCTCAGCCTCAAAGAAGTGGGGGAGCTGTTTGTCGAACGCCGACTGCCAGAGCGGATGTCGAGGCGACTGACGAAGGTCTGACGAGCGCTCGATCAGGTCGCTACCGATGCGCCCGGCAGAGGGCCTGTGGGATTGGCCCCTCTAACCACCAACAAGGCGCCCCGTTGGAGCCCACGACTTCTGCAGCCCACAAACAAAAAAGCCCACGTTACCGTGGGCTTCAATGACAAGCCAGGGGCTTGATTGGATTGGTTGCGGAGGCAAGATTTGAACTTGCGACCTTTGGGTTATGAGCCCAACGAGCTACCAGGCTGCTCCACTCCGCGTCAAGCCTTGTATTCTATCACGCTTTCGCGTCGTCGGCCGCCGGAGCGGCATCTTCTGCACGATCCACCAGTTCGACCAGCGCCATGGGTGCATTGTCGCCCACGCGGTAGCCCATCTTCAGGATGCGGGTATAGCCACCCGGGCGGGCTGCGAAGCGCGGGCCCAGTTCGTTGAAGAGCTTGACGACCACATCACGGTCGCGCAGGCGGTCAAAAGCCAGACGGCGGTTTGCCACGGTCGCGACCTTGGCCAGGGTGATCATGGGTTCCACGACGCGGCGCAGCTCTTTGGCCTTGGGCACCGTGGTCTTGATGACTTCGTGCGTGAGCAGCGAGTTCATCATGTTGCGCAGCATGGCGAGGCGGTGCTCGCTGGTGCGGTTGAGTTTACGTAGTCCGTGTCCGTGACGCATGGTGATTTCCTTTCAGTGTTTTGCCTCCAGCCGTATCAGGTACTGGAGGTTCGTCAGACTTTGATCGACGAGTTCAGTGTTTGTCGAGACCAGCCGGCGGCCAGTTTTCGAGCTTCATGCCCAAGGTCAGGCCGCGCGAAGCGAGCACTTCCTTGATCTCGTTGAGCGACTTGCGACCCAGGTTGGGGGTCTTCAGCAACTCATTCTCGGTGCGCTGGATCAGATCACCGATGTAATAGATGTTCTCCGCCTTGAGGCAGTTGGCCGAACGGACCGTGAGTTCCAGCTCGTCCACCGGACGCAGCAGGATCGGATCGAACTGCTGCGAGCTGCGCTGGGCCGGCGCGTCAAAGGCGGAGAGTTCCACGCCTTCGAGTTGCGCGAACACCGCCAGCTGTTCCACCAGGATCTTGGCCGACGCGCGCACCGCTTCTTCCGGGCCGATCGAACCATTGGTCTCGATTTCAAGCACCAGCTTGTCCAGGTCGGTACGCTGCTCCACGCGAGCGCTTTCAACGGTGTAGCTCACGCGCTTGACGGGCGAGAACGAAGCGTCGAGCACGATGCGGCCAATCGAACGCGACTGGTCGTCGTTGCGGCGCAGGCTGCCGGGCACGTAACCGCGGCCCTTTTCGACCTTGATCTGCATGTCCAGCTTGGCGCCGGCAGACAGCGTGGCGATCACATGGCCGGGGTTGACGATCTCGACATCGTGCGGCGTCTGAATGTCGGCCGCCGTGACCAGACCTTCACCGTCCTTGCGCAGGCTCAAGGTCACTTCGTCGCGGTTGTGCAACTTGAAGACCACACCTTTGAGGTTCAGCAACATGTTCACGACATCTTCCTGCACACCATCAATGGAGGAGTATTCGTGAACCACGCCGGCAATGGTGACCTCGGTCGGTGCATGCCCGGTCATCGAGGACAGCAAGACCCGGCGCAGGGCATTGCCCAGCGTGTGACCGTAGCCACGTTCAAAAGGCTCGAGCGTCACTTTGGCGCGATGGGTCGACAGTTGCTCGACGTTGATGGTTTTGGGCTTCAGCAGATTGTTCAGCATTCAAACTTCCTTCAGTACCCTCGGCTCGTTACACCGATAAGGCAGACGGAGCATGGCCCGGTCACACCGTGCAGGCGCAGACCGGGAACGAAATTAACGGGAATACAGTTCGACGATCAGCGATTCGTTGATGTCGGCACCGAACTCATCGCGGTCGGGCGACTTCTTGAACACGCCTTCGGCCTTGTCCACGGCCACGTCAACCCAGGCGGGGAAACCGATCTGCTTGGCGAGTTCCAGCGCTTCGATCACACGGGCCTGCTTCTTGGACTTCTCACGCACCGCGACCACGTCGCCGGCCTTGACCGAGTAGGAGGGGATGTTGACCGACTTGCCGTTGACGGTGATCGCCTTGTGCGACACGATCTGGCGGGCTTCGGCACGGGTAGAAGCAAAACCCATGCGGAAGACGACGTTGTCCAGACGGGCTTCCAGCAAGAACAACAGGTTGGCGCCGGTGTTGCCGCGGCGACGGTCCGCCTCGGCGAAATAGCGGCGGAACTGACGTTCCAGCACGCCGTATGTGCGCTTGACCTTCTGCTTTTCACGCAGTTGCAGGCCGAAGTCCGACGTGCGTTGGCCAGAGGTGCGGCCGTGTTGGCCCGGCTTGGAGTCGAATTTGGCCTTGTCGCTGATCGAACGGCGTGCGCTTTTGAGCAACAGGTCCGAGCCTTCACGGCGGGAGAGTTTGGCCTTGGGGCCGAGGTAACGTGCCACGTTGGTTTCCTTGAATCACACTGCCGCAACCCGATGTTGCGGGAGCCTCCCGTTGGACGGGGGCGGTGGGCTTAGCAAAAATGCCACCGCAGGCGACTGCGGTGGCGCTCGAGAAAAAAGCTTTTGATTGTACCGCGCTGGCGGCACCGCCTCAAATGAGGCGATTTAGATGCGACGACGCTTCTGCGGACGGCAACCGTTGTGCGGCACCGGCGTCACGTCGGCAATCGAGTTGATCCGGATGCCCAACGCACCCAGTGCACGCACCGAGGACTCACGACCCGGGCCCGGGCCCTTGATCTCGACATCCAGGTTCTTGATGCCCTGCTCGATCGCGGCTCGACCCGCGACTTCCGAAGCCACCTGGGCCGCAAAAGGCGTCGACTTGCGCGAACCCTTGAAGCCCTGACCACCCGAAGACGCCCAGGACAAGGCGTTGCCCTGACGGTCGGTGATGGTGATGATGGTGTTGTTGAACGACGCGTGCACGTGGGCAATGCCGTCGGCAATGTTCTTGCGGACTTTTTTGCGAACGCGGGCAGATGCGCTGCTGGAGGGAGACTTAGCCATGAGGATCCTTCAAACCGATTACTTCTTCAGCGACTGGGCCGCCTTGCGGGGACCCTTGCGCGTGCGGGCGTTGGTCTTGGTGCGCTGACCACGGACTGGCAAACCACGACGGTGGCGGAAGCCACGGTAGCAACCAATGTCCATCAAACGCTTGATGTTCATGGTGGTTTCACGGCGCAGGTCACCCTCGATCGTGAACACACCGACCTGGTCACGGACTTTTTCAAGTTCCGCGTCGCTCAAGTCCTTGATTTTCTTGGCGTAGTCGATGCCGCAGGCTTCGCAAATCTTGCGAGCACGGGTACGGCCAATGCCAAAAATTGCCGTCAAGCCGATTTCGGCGTGCTTGTGCGGCGGAATGTTGATGCCTGCAATACGAGCCATGTTGGTCCTCTGAACTTCCGAATCAGCCTTGACGCTGCTTGTGGCGGGGATCGGTGCAAATCACTCGCACGATGCCATGCCGCTTGATGATCTTACAGTTGCGGCACATTTTTTTGACCGAAGCCGAAACTCTCATAGTCTTCTCCTAGATATTCCAAAAATATTCAACCAGCCACCGCTCACTTCGAGCGAAACACAATCCGCGCCCGGGTGAGGTCGTAGGGCGTGAGTTCTACCTTGACCTTGTCACCCGGCAGGATGCGGATGTAATGCATCCTCATCTTGCCGGAGATGTGTCCCAAAACCACATGACCATTTTCGAGCTTGACCCTGAAAGTCGCATTGGGCAGGTTTTCAAGCACCTCGCCCTGCATTTCGATCACATCGTCCTTGGCCATACGCAAAGCTCAAAGGGAGGTTTTGAAATTGGCCTTTTTAAGCAGCGATTCGTATTGCTGCGACATCATGTAGTTCTGCACCTGGGCCATGAAGTCCATGGTGACCACCACGATGATCAACAGTGACGTGCCACCAAAATAGAAAGGCACGTTGTACTTCAGGATCAGAAACTCGGGCAGCAGGCAGACGGCGGTGATATAGATCGCGCCGGCCAGCGTCAGTCGCAACAATATCTTGTCGATGTAGCGGGCCGTCTGGTCACCGGGGCGAATGCCCGGGATGAACGCGCCACTCTTCTTCAGGTTGTCGGCGGTTTCGCGGCTGTTGAACACCAGCGCCGTGTAGAAGAAGCAGAAGAAAACAATGGCCGCAGCGTACAACGCCACATAGATCGGTTGACCCGGCGACAAGGCCGAAGCGATGTCGCGCAGCCAACGGGTCGAGTCGCCGGTGCTCACCCAGCTCACCACCGTGGTGGGCAGCAGGATGATGCTGGAGGCAAAGATCGGCGGAATCACGCCGGCCATGTTCAGCTTGAGCGGCAGGTGCGATGACTGACCGCCATACACCTTGTTGCCCACCTGACGCCGAGCGTAGTTCACCAGAATCTTGCGCTGACCGCGTTCGACAAACACCACGAAGTAGGTGACCAGGATCACCAGCGCGATGATGAAAATCGACACCAGGATGTTCATGGCGCCGGTACGCACCAGTTCAAGCAAGCCACCAATGGCGCTCGGCAGACCCGCCGCGATACCCGCGAAGATCAGGATCGAAATCCCGTTGCCCAGACCGCGCTCGGTGATCTGCTCGCCCAGCCACATCAGGAACATCGTTCCCGCCACCAAGCTGACCACGGCGGTCAGGCGAAAGCCCATACCGGGATCGATCACGAGCCCCTGCTGACCTTCCAGCGCCAGGGCGATGCCCATGGACTGGAAGATGGCCAGGGCCAGCGTGCCGTAACGGGTGTAGGACGTGATCTTGCGACGACCGGCTTCGCCTTCCTTCTTCAGTTGCTCGAACGTAGGCACCACATAGGTCATCAACTGCATGATGATCGACGCCGAGATGTACGGCATGATGCCCAACGCGAACACGGTGAAGCGCGACAACGCTCCGCCCGAGAACATGTTGAAGAGGCTGAGAATACCGCCGGCCTGGCCCTTGAACAGCTGTTCCAGCTGGGCGGGGTCGATGCCGGGCACAGGAATGTGCGCCCCGATGCGGTAAACCACCAGCGCCAACAACAGGAACACCAGCCGGCGACGCAGGTCGCCGAACTTTCCTGTTTTGGCCAGAGTCGTGGATCCAGTTGCCACAGATTGCTTCCGCTGGTGTCGAATCAGGCCAACGAACCGCCAGCGGCTTCGATTGCCGACTTGGCCGCTGCGGTGGCACCGATGCTCTTGAGCGTCACGGCACGCGTGATCTCACCGGTCTTGATGACCTTCACACGACGCGCGATGTGGGCCACGAGGCCGGCCTGCTTGAGCACAAGCAGGTCGATCTCGGCGGCTTCCAGCGCGTTGATGTCGGCCAGGGTCACTTCAGCGTTGAACTGCAGCTGAGCGGATTTGAAGCCACGCTTGGGCAGACGACGCTGCAGAGGCATTTGACCGCCTTCGAAGCCCACCTTGTGGTAGCCACCCGAGCGCGATTTCTGGCCCTTGTGGCCACGACCGGCCGTTTTGCCCAGGCCGGAGCCGATGCCACGGCCGACGCGACGCTTGGCGTGCTTGGCGCCTTCTTGGGGCTTGATGCTATTGAGTTCCATGTCTTGCGACTCCGGTTCAGAGTACCTTGACCAGGTAGCTGATCTTGTTGATCATGCCGCGCACGGCGGGCGTGTCCTGCAGCTCGCTGATGCTGTTGAGCTTGCGCAGACCCAGGCCGCGCACGGTGTCGCGGTGCGACTGCTTGGTACCAATGGGGCTACGCACCAGTTGGACCTTGACGGTGTTTTGTGTGGTCATGATCGCTCCAATCAGCCCAGAATGTCTTCAACCGACTTGCCGCGCTTGGCAGCCACATCGGAGGGCGTGGTCGAATTTTTCAGTGCGTCCAGCGTGGCGCGCACCAGGTTGTAGGGATTGCTCGAGCCATGGCTCTTGGCCACCACGTCGGTGATGCCCAGCACTTCGAACACGGCGCGCATCGGGCCGCCCGCGATGATGCCGGTACCCTTGGAAGCAGGCAGCATCATGACGTTGGAGGCACCATGCTCACCGTGCACGCTGTGGTGCAGCGAACCGTTCTTGAGCGACACCTTGATCATGTTGCGGCGGGCCTGTTCCATGGCCTTCTGCACGGCCACCGGCACTTCACGCGCCTTGCCCTTGCCCATGCCAACGCGGCCGTCGCCGTCACCGACCACGGTCAGTGCTGCGAAACCGAGAATACGACCGCCCTTGACCACCTTGGTCACGCGGTTGATCGCGATCATCTTCTCGCGCAAACCGTCGTCGTTCGCTTCGTTCTTGATGTTTGCCGTAAATTTAGCCATTTTGTGTATTCCGTTTGATCAGAACTGCAGACCGGCCTCGCGGGCCGCGTCTGCCAGGGCTTTCACCCGGCCGTGGTAGGCAAAACCGGAACGGTCGAACGCCACCTTCTCGATGCCGGCGGCCTTGGCCTTTTCAGCGATGCGCTTGCCCACCAGTTGTGCGGCAGCGGTGTTGCCACCCTTGCCGGCGCCACCGATCTGGGCGCGCACCTCGGCTTCGGCCGTGGAGGCGGAGGCCAGCACACGGGTGCCATCGTCGGAGATGACGTTGGCGTAGATGTGCAGGTTGGTGCGGTTCACGGTCAGGCGGACGGCGCCTTGCTGCGCAATACGGATGCGCGTCTGGCGGGCCCGACGGAGACGTTGCTCTTTTTTGGTCAACATGATCCTGATCCTTATTTCTTCTTGGTTTCCTTGATCACGACCTTCTCATCCGCATAGCGGATGCCCTTGCCCTTGTAGGGCTCGGGGGGGCGCACAGCGCGCACCTCGGAAGCGATCTGCCCCACACGTTGGCGGTCGGAACCCTTGATCAGGATTTCGGTCGGCGTCGGGGTTTCCACCTTGATGCCGGCGGGCATGTCCATCACCACGGGGTGAGAGTAGCCCACCGTCAGGTTGAGCTTGGAGCCCTGAGCCTGGGCCTTGTAGCCCACACCGAGGAGCGTCAACTTCTTCTCGAAGCCCTTGCTCACACCGTTGACCATGTTGTTCACCAGCTGACGCATGGTGCCGGACATGGCATTGGCTTCGCGCGACTCATTCACCGGTGTGAACGAGAGCGAGCCAGCGTTGTTTTCGACCTTGACCAGGGCGTTTTCCGCCAGCGCCAGGGCGCCCAGGGCACCCTTGACGTTGATCAGGTTGTCTTTGACGGCCACCTCCACCCCAGCAGGGATGGCGACCGGCAGTTTTCCAATACGTGACATTCAGTTGCTCCTCAATGCCCGCATCAGGCGACGTAACACAGGACTTCACCACCGACACCGGTGGCGCGGGCCTTGCGGTCGGTCATCACGCCCTGGGGCGTGGTGACGATGGCCACACCCAGACCGTTCTGAACCTGGGGAATGGCGTTGCGACCGCGGTAAACACGCAGGCCGGGACGGCTCACGCGCTCGATGCGTTCGATCACGGGACGGCCGGCGTAGTACTTGAGAGCAATCTCAAGTTCGTTCTTGCCGTCGTTGCTCTTGACCTGGAACCCGTCGATGTAGCCCTCGTCCTTCAGGACCTGGGCGATCGCGGTTTTGACCTTCGAAGCCGGCATCGTCACGACGGCCTTCTCGACCATCTGCGCGTTGCGGATGCGGGTCAACATGTCGGCGATAGGATCACTCATGCTCATTTGTGGTTCTCCTAGGGCTTACCAGCTGGCTTTGGTGACACCGGGAATCTCACCGGCGAACGCCATTTCGCGGACCTTGGCACGGGCCAGGCCGAAATAGGCGAAGGTCCCACGCGGACGACCGGTGATCTCGCAGCGGTTGCGCTGACGGGTCGGGTTCGAATTGCGGGGCAGCTTCTGCAGACCCAGACGGGCCGCGTCACGCTCTTCGTCGGTGCGCTTGGCGTCGTTGGCGACGGCCTTGAGCTCGGTGTATTTCTTGGCGAACTTGGCGGCGAGTTTCTCGCGCTTGAGTTCACGTTGGAGTAGTGCTTGTTTAGCCACGCGCCACCTCAGTTCTTGAACGGGAAACGGAAACCAGCCAGAAGAGCCTTGCACTCTTCGTCGTTCTTGGCGGTCGTCGTGATGCTGATGTTGAGACCGCGCAAGGCATCAACCTTGTCGTACTCGATCTCAGGGAAAATGATCTGCTCTTTGACGCCGATGTTGTAGTTACCGCGGCCGTCAAACGCCTTGCCGGAAATACCGCGGAAGTCACGCACCCGGGGCAGCGCCACGGTCACGAAACGATCGAGGAATTCGTACATGCGGGCGCCACGCAAGGTCACCATGCAACCGATGGGCTGCTGTTCGCGGATCTTGAAGCCCGCAATGGCCTTGCGGGCCTTGGTCACCACCGGCTTCTGGCCAGCGATCTTGGTCAGGTCGCCAACAGCGTTGTCCATGACCTTCTTGTCGGCAACAGCCTCGCTCACACCCATGTTCAGCGTGATCTTGGTGATGCGGGGCACCTCCATGATCGACTTGTAGCCGAACTTCTCGACCAGGCTGGGGGCGATCTTGTCGCGGTAGATTTCTTGGAAACGTGCCATGTTCATGCCACCTTGATTTCTTCGCCGCTGGACTTGAAGACGCGCACTTTCTTGCCGTCGGCCAGGAGCTTGATGCCCACGCGATCCGCCTTGCCCGTGGCGCCATTGAAGATGGCCACATTGGACTGGTGAATCGGCATGGTTTTTTCAACGATGCCGCCGGTCACACCCTTCATGGGGTTCGGCTTGGCGTGCTTCTTGACGATGTTCACACCCTCAACCACCAGCTTGCTGTCGTCGGCGCGCAGCACAACCTTGCCGCGCTTGCCCTTGTCGCGGCCGGCAATCACGATGACTTCATCGCCACTACGAATCTTGTTCATGATGATTCCTCAGAGAACCTCGGGCGCCAGCGACACGATCTTCATGAACTTCTCGGTGCGCAGCTCGCGCGTGACCGGTCCGAAGATGCGGGTGCCGATGGGCTCCAGCTTGGCATTGAGCAACACTGCCGCGTTGCCGTCGAATTTGATCAGGGCGCCGTCTTGACGACGGATGCCTTTGGCGGTGCGAACCACCACAGCGTTGTAAACCTCGCCTTTTTTGACGCGGCCACGGGGCGCTGCTTCCTTGATGGTGACTTTGATGACGTCACCCACGCTGGCGTAGCGGCGCTTGGAGCCACCGAGCACCTTGATGCACATCACGGACTTGGCGCCCGTGTTGTCAGCAACATCGAGTCGAGATTGCGTTTGGATCATTTGATTTAAGTCCCAACTTGAATCCCCCCAGCCACCACGGCCGGGAGTGATCAGTCTTGGGCCCGTCGTTGCCAGCCGCATCAACCCTGCAGGCCTGCTGCAGACTGAACACGACCCGCGTCGGTGGGCGGATAACTTCGCCTTTTTACAGCGAAGCCGCAGATTATTGCACTACACCTTTGGATTGTCAACCGGCTTTTGCGCTCAACCGGCGGTACGGCTCGGCAAATAGTGGTCGCACAACGACAGGAACCGGTCAAGCTCCGGGTTCGCGACCTGTTCCTGGGCCAGGATGGCCGCGACGTCGGGCGCCATGCCCGCCGCCGCGCGGGCGTCCAGGAACAGGGCCCGCCAACGCCGGGCCAGCACATCCTCCACCGTGTGGGCGTGCTCATGGCGCGCGGCGTAGCGCACCATGGCCTCGGTCAGCCCCATGCCCAATGAGCGGTCGTGCCCCGGGCAGTCCAGCACCCTTTGACGCTCCGTTCCATACAGATGCAGGCCCGGTGGGGCATAGATCGGTGTGGCCGGCGCGCCGGCGGTGGGCGCGCCCAGCAGCGTGTGGCGTTCGCTCAAGCCACCGGGGCGCCGGGGCAGCAGTGCACTGGTAAAGCAACGGTCCAGCACATCTTCGGCCATCGCCCGGTAGGTGGTCCATTTGCCCCCCGTGACGGTGACGAGGCCATTGGCGTCCACCACGATGGTGTGTTCGCGCGACAGGACCTTGGTGCCGCCCTCGGTGGTTTCCGGTGGCGCCACCAGGGGGCGCAGCCCCACCCAGATGCTGCGGATGTCCGCTTTCGTGACCGGGCGGCTCAGCACGTGGCCGGCCTCGCTCAGGATGAAATCCAGTTCCTCGGCAAAGGCATCGGGTTCGCGGGGCAGGTCCTGGCGCGGCGTGTCGGTGGTGCCGAGCACCAGTTTTCCCAACCAGGGCACGGCAAACAGCACCCGGCCATCGCGCGTCTTGGGCACCAGCAGCGCGTGGTCGCCCGGCAGAAAGTCGCGGTCCACCACCACGTGCACGCCCTGGCTCGGGCTGACCATGCGTTTGGGCGCGTCCTGGGCACTGGCGCCGCTGGAATGGGCGCGCAGCTCGTCGACCCAGACGCCGGTGGCATTGACGACACACCGGGCCCGCACTGTGTATTGCTCTTCAGAAAAGCGATCGCTCACATCGAGCTCGGAGACCGGGTGGCCGGCGTCGTCCATACGGCGCACCGCCGTGACCCGGGCGTAGTTCAGCACCAGCGCGCCCGCGGCTTCGGCGGTGCGGGCCAGGGCCAGGGCCAGCCGGGCGTCGTCGAACTGGCCGTCCCAGTACTGCACGCCGCCGTGCAGCCCCTGGGGATTCACCCCGGGCAAGGCCTCCAGGGTCTGCCGGCGGTTCAGGAAGGCGGTGCGACCCAGCCCGGCGCGCCCGGCCATCAGGTCGTACAGCTTGAGCCCCACGCCGTAGAACGGGGTCTGCCACCAGCCGTAGGACGGCATGACGAAGGGCAGCGGCTGCGCCAGGTGGGGCGCGATGCGCAGCACCGTGGCGCGCTCGGCCAGCGCCTCGCGCACCAGGGCCACATTGCCCTGCGCCAGGTAACGCACGCCGCCGTGCAGCAGCTTGGTGGAACGGGAAGAGGTGCCGCCAGCGAAGTCGTGCGACTCCAGCAGCACCACGGAGAAGCCGCGCAGCGCGGCATCCAGCGCCACCCCGAGGCCGGTGGCGCCGCCGCCCACCACCGCCAGATCAAACAGGGTTTTTTGGGCCAGCGATTGGAGCAGTTCTGCGCGTTTCATGGTGTTTGGGGTGGCCCCTTGCGCCGGTGGGCGCAAGGGGCGGTTGCGACTCGATCGGTCAGGCGTCCTCAGCGGACCTTGCCGTTCTTCCAGGCGTTGAGCAGCTGGTCGTAGGCGATGGTTTCACCCTTGGGCTTCTCGTTGGCCAGCTTGGCCCACGGGGCACCCTTGTCGCTCAGCCACTTCTTGGGGTCTTCCTTCTTGTTGAGTTTGGGCGCGCAGCGGTCCATGCCGGCGCGTTCCAGACGGGCCATCACCTGGTCCATCTGTTCGGCCAGGTTGTCCATGGCTTGCTGGGGCGTTTTCTCGGCGGTCACAGCCTGGGCCACGTTCTGCCACCAGAGCTGGGCCAGCTTGGGGTAGTCGGGCACGTTGGTGCCGGTGGGCGTCCACGCCACCCGCGCCGGGCTGCGGTAGAACTCGACCAGGCCACCGAGCTTGGGCGCCATGTCGGTCATGGCCTTGCTCTGGATGTCGCTCTCGCGAATCGGGGTCAGACCGACGATGGTCTTCTTGAGCGAGGTGGTCTTGGCGGTCACGAACTGCGCGTACAGCCAAGCGGCGGCGGTCCTGTTCTCGTCGTGCTTGTCGAAGAAGGTCCAGCTGCCCACGTCCTGGTAGCCGTTCTGCATCCCCTGCTTCCAGTACGGACCGTTCGGGCCAGGCGCCATGCGCCACTTCGGCGTGCCGTCCTCGTTCACCACCGGCAGGCCCTTTTTGGTCATGTCGGCGGTGAAGGCGGTGTACCAGAAGATCTGCTGCGCGATCTGGCCCTGGGCCGGCACCGGGCCGGCTTCGCCGAAGGTCATGCCGCTGGCTTCTTTCGGCGCGTACTTCTTCATCCAGTCGACGTACTTGGTGAGTGCGTAGACGGCGGCCGGCGAGTTGGTGGCGCCACCGCGCGAGACGCTCGCACCCAGCGGCGTGCAGCCGTCGGCCGAGGCGCGGATGCCCCATTCGTCGACCGGTTTGCCGTTGGGGATGCCGATGTCGGCGGTGCCGGCCATCGACAGCCAGGCGTCGGTGAAGCGCCAGCCCAGCGACGGGTCCTTCTTGCCGTAGTCCATGTGGCCATAGATGGGCTTGCCGTCGATGGTCTTCACGTCTTCGCTGAAGAAGGCGGCGATGTCTTCGTAGGCCGACCAGTTGAGCGGCACGCCCAGGTCGTAGCCGTACTTGGCCTTGAATTTGTCTTTCAGGTCCTGGCGCGCGAACAGGTCGGCACGGAACCAGTACAGGTTGGCGAACTGCTGGTCGGGCAACTGGTAGAGCTTCTTGTCGGGGCCGGTGGTGAAGCTGGTGCCGATGAAGTCCTTGAGGTCCAGACCAGGGTTGGTGTATTCCTTGCCCTTGCCCGACATGTAGTCGGTCAGGTTCATGATCTTGCCGTAGCGGTAGTGCGTGCCGATCAGGTCGGAGTCGGAGATCCAGCCGTCGTAGATCGACTTGCCCGACTGCATCGAGGTCTGCAGCTTCTCGACCACGTCGCCTTCCTGAATCAGGTCGTGCTTGACGTTGATGCCGGTGATCTCGCTGAAGGCCTTGGCCAGCGTCTTGCTCTCGTACTCGTGGGTGGTGATGGTTTCGGACACCACCGAGATTTCGTTCACGCCCTTGGCCTTGAGCTTGGCGGCGGCATCGATGAACCACTTCATCTCGGCGGCCTGCTGGTCCTTGCTCAGGGTGGAGGGCTGGAACTCGCTGTCGATCCATTTTTTGGCCGCGGCCGCATCGGCCCAGGCCAGATTGCATCCCAGGGCCGCGATGGCCGCGACGGCCAGTGCGGTATGACGAAATTTCATGTTGTCTCCTCTAGCAATGTGCTTCCCCGGTGTTGACGCTGAACGGCTCGGCCCCGGGGAAGCAATGGGCCGAATTCAACGGAAAGAGAAAAACGGTCCCGAGTCGCGTTCAGCCTTTGCGCAAGGTCCAGACCAGCCAGACCATGGACAGCACGAACGAGATCCAGATGCTGGGCTCCTGCTCCAGCGACATCCACTCGGTGATCCAGCCGGCGATGCCGACGAAGGCGAGGTTGATGTAGGCCGCCCCGAGCAGGCCGATGAACAGGCGGTCACCGCGCGTGGTGGCCATGGGCAGAAAGCCCTTGCGCATCGTCGTGGGCGACTTGAGCTCCCACACCGTCATGCCGGCGAGCATCAGCACGATGCAGGTAAAAAATATGGCCACCGGCGTGGTCCATGCCATCCACTCAAACATGGTGGCCCCCCTGCGCGCCTGCGGCGCTTCCCCCCGCAGGGGGGACGACGCTGGCGGCCGGGCGAAGCCCGTTCCGCGGCGTCCACTGGACAAAGTCACTTCGCTCCAACATTGCAATTCCTTTCAGAGGTGCTCTTTGTCATACCCGTCCCATGGCGAAACCTTTGGCGATGTAGTGACGGACGAACCAGATCACGATCGCGCCGGGCACGATGGTCAGCACACCAGCGGCCGCCAGCGTGGCCCAGTCCATGCCACTCGCGCTCACGGTCCGGGTCATGGTGGCCACGATGGGTTTGGCGTTGACGCTGGTGAGCGTGCGCGCCAGCAGCAGCTCGACCCAGCTGAACATGAAGCAGAAGAAGGCCGCCACACCCACGCCGGCCTTGATCAGCGGCAGGAAGATGGTGAGGAAGAAACGCGGGAAGCTGTAGCCGTCGATGTAGGCGGTCTCGTCGATCTCGCGCGGGATGCCCGACATGAAGCCTTCCAGAATCCACACCGCCAGCGGCACGTTGAACAGCAGGTGGGCCAGCGCCACCGCCAGGTGGGTGTCCATCAGGCCGACCGTGGTGTAGAGCTGGAAGAACGGCAGCAGGAACACCGCGGGCGGGGTCATGCGGTTGGTCAGCAGCCAGAAGAACACGTGCTTGTCGCCCAGGAAGCTGTAGCGACTGAAGGCATAGGCCGCGGGCAGCGCCACCGTGAGGGAGATCGTGGTGTTGATCGCCACGTAGATCAGGCTGTTGATGTAGCCCGAGTACCAGGACTCGTCGGTGAAGATGGTCTTGTAGTTGTCCCAGGTGAAGGCCTGGGGCAGCAGGCTGAAGCTGGAGAGGATTTCCTGGTTGGTCTTGAAGCTCATGTTGACCATCCAGTAGATGGGCAACAGGGCAAAGATCAAATAGGCGATCAGGAAGACCGTGCGCTTCTTGAACCGGCGATCATTCATGGCCGCCCTCCTTCTCGGTTTGTCCCAGGCGTTGCATCCAGTTGTAGAGCACGAAGCAGAACAGCAGGATGATGAGGAAATAGATCAGCGAGAACGCCGCCGCCGGCCCCAGGTCGAACTGGCCCACGGCCTTCTGCGTCAGGTACTGGCTGAGGAAGGTGGTGGCGTTGCCGGGGCCGCCGCCGGTGAGCACGAAGGGCTCGGTGTAGATCATGAAAGAGTCCATGAAACGCAGCAGCACGGCGATCATCAGCACGCCGCGCATCTTGGGCAGCTGGATGTAGCGGAACACCGCGAATTTGCTCGCGCCGTCGATGCGCGCGGCCTGGTAGTAGGCGTCGGGGATGCTGCGCAGGCCGGCGTAGGCCAGCAGGGCCACCAGCGGGGTCCAATGCCAGATGTCCATCAGCAGCACGGTGAGCCAGGCGTGCAGGGCGTCGCCGGTGTAGCTGTATTCGATGCCCAGACGCTGCAGGGTGGCGCCCATCAGGCCGATGTCGGCGCGGCCGAAAATCTGCCAGATGGTGCCGACCACGTTCCAGGGGATCAGCAGCGACAGCGCCACGATCACCAGCGTGGCCGAGGCCTTCCAGCCGGCGGCCGGCATGGACAGCGCCAGCGCGATGCCCAGCGGTATCTCCAACAGCAGCACGGCCAGCGAGAACTTCAGCTGGTTCCAGAGCGCGGCGTGCAGGTCTTGGTCGCGCATCACGGCGGCGAACCATTCGGTGCCGACGAAGACGCGGCGCTCGGGCGAAATGATGTCCTGCACCGAGTAGTTCACCACCGTCATCAGCGGCAGGATGGCCGAGAAGGCCACGCAGATGAAGACCGGCAGGATCAGGAACCAGGCCTTCTGGTTCACGGGTTTGGTGGTCGCGCTCATGCCATGAGCTCCTCGTTCTTGTAGTAGCAGGTGTGTTCGCCCAGCACCTGCAGCCCCACCCGGTCGCCCACCGCGGGCGGCGTGGCGTCGGGCGCGAGCCGCGCCTTGAGGGTCTGGCCGGCGAGGTCGCAGGTCACCAGCAGGTAGGTGCCGATGTCCTGCACCTGGCGCACGGTGGCGGGCAAGGCGCCGATGGCACCGACCGGCACCAGCCGCAGGTATTCGGGGCGGATGCCCAGCTTGAGATCACCCGCGGGCAGCTCGCGGTCCGCGCTCAGACCGAGGCCGCCCACGCTGAGCGCGCCGTCGGCCACGTTCGCCGGCAGGAAGTTCATGCCCGGCGAGCCGATGAAGTGACCCACGAAGGTGTGGGCCGGCTGCTCGAACAAGGCCTCGGGCGTGCCCATCTGCACCACCTTGCCACGCGTCATCACCACCACCTGGTCGGCAAAGGTCAGCGCCTCGACCTGGTCGTGCGTCACGTAGATCAGGGTCAGCTTGAGCTCGTGGTGGATCTGCTTGAGCTTGCGGCGCAGCTGCCATTTCAGGTGCGGGTCGATCACGGTCAGCGGCTCGTCGAACAGCACGGCCGACACATCGGGCCGCACCAGACCCCGGCCCAGCGAGATCTTCTGCTTCTGGTCGGCGCTCAAACCCGCGGCGCGCATGTCGAGCTGGTGGCTCATCTCCAGCATCTCGGCGATCTGGCCCACGCGGGCCTGGATCTGGTGCGCCGGCACCTTGCGGTTCTTCAGCGGGAACGCCAGGTTTTCCGCCACCGTCATGGTGTCGTAGATGACCGGGAACTGGAACACCTGGGCGATGTTGCGCTGCTGCGGCGTGGCGCGGGTCATGTCCTGGCCGTCGAAGGTCACGCTGCCGTGCGAAGGCACCAGCAGACCCGACATGATGTTGAGCATGGTCGTCTTGCCGCAGCCCGAGGGGCCGAGCAAGGCGTAGGCGCCACCGTCTGCGAAGCTCATCTTCAGCGGCAGCAGCGCGTAGTCGGCGTCCTCTTTCGGGTTCGGCTTGTACGAGTGCGCGAGATCCAGATCAATGCGGCTCATTGGGAAACCTCCGTGCTTCGCACTGCGGTGCGAGCTGGCTTGGAGCGGTCCGGCGCGGCGCTCATCGCTGTGCTCCTTTGCGCTCGGGCGCGATCAGCAGATCCCCCGCCTGGTCGAACACATAGACCTGCGCCGGATTCAGGTGCAGGGTGATGGGGCTGCCGAGCTCAAAGTCGTGCACGCCGGTGAGCTGGGCCACCACCTCGCCCACGCCGGTGTGCACGTGCACAAAGGTGTCCGAGCCCGAGATCTCCGCCAGCTCCACGGTGCCGGGCAGGGTCACATCGCCCTCGCGCGGATGCACCCGCAGGGCGCTGGCGCGCACGCCCACCGTCAGCGCGCGGGTGGCGCGCTCCGGCAGGTTCACGGCCAGGCGCGGCCCGCCGCCCAGCTGCACGCCGCTGTCCACCACCTCGGCCGCCAGCAGGTTCATCGGCGGGTCGCTGAAGGCGCGCGCCACGCGGATCGACTTGGGCACGTGAAAGACCTCGGCGGTCGGCCCGTATTGCAGCAGCTCGCCCGCGTCCATCACCGCTGTGTAGCCGCCCAGCAGCAGGGCTTCACCGGGCTCGGTGGTGGCGTAGACCACGGTGGAGTCGCCGGCGGCGAACAGCTGGGTCAGCTCTTCGCGCAGTTCCTCGCGCAGCTTGTAGTCCAGGTTCACCAGCGGCTCGTCGAGCAGCATCAGGGGCGCGTTCTTGGCCAGCGCGCGGGCCAGCGCCACGCGCTGCTGCTGGCCACCGGAGAGCTCGGCCGGCAGGCGGTCCAGAAAGATGTCGATGTGCAGGCGCTCGGCGAGCTGCCGCACCTGGGCGTCGATCGCGGCGCGCGGCAGGCCACGCAGTTTCAGCGGCGAGGCGATGTTGTCGGCCACCGTCATCGAGGGGTAGTTGATGAACTGCTGGTAGACCATGGCCACGTTGCGTTCGCGCACCGGAACGCCGGTCACGTCGACGCCGTCCACCAGCACCCGGCCGGTGCTGGGCACGTCCAGCCCGGCCATGAGGCGCATCAGGCTGGTCTTGCCGGCCTGGGTCGCGCCCAGCAACACCGTGACCGCGCCGGGCACCGGGGTCAGGCTCTGGGGATAGAGGTGGACCGATGGTCCGACCGTTTTCCCCACGTATTCCAGAGAGAGCTGCATTTCAGGTCCAGAAGAAGGCCAGTCACCCGGGTCGGGTGTTTTCGTTTCGGCGATTCTATTGTTCGTTTATGTTCTTTTTTATTCGGTATTTACCCTTAAGGGCAAAAATAACTTTTCCGTTATGTTCGGGTTGTCCTGTTTCAGAATCCGCTTCCCATGAACCTCGCGCCCCGACACACCCAGTTGCTCGAAGACGTGCGCGCCCGCGGCCCGCAGACCATCGAAGCCCTGGCTGAACGCTTTGGCGTGACCCTGCAGACCGTGCGCCGCGATGTGCAGCGCCTGGCCGAGGCTGGCCTGCTCTCGCGCTTTCACGGCGGTGTGCGCCTGCCGGGCTCGACCACCGAAAACATCGCCTACCGGCAGCGCCAGGCCATGCAGTCCGAGGCCAAGCGCGCCATCGCGCGCGCCATCGCGCAGCGGGTGCCCAACGGCTGTTCGCTGATCCTCAACATCGGCACCACGATCGAGGCGGTGGGCCACGAACTGCTGCGCCACCGCGGCCTGCGCGTGATCACCAACAACCTGCACATCGCCGCGCTGATGAGCACCAACCCCGACTGCGAGGTGATCGTGGCCGGCGGCCTGGTGCGCGGCGCCGACCAGGGCATCGTGGGCGAGGCCACGGTGGACTTCATGCGCCAGTTCAAGGTGGACATCGGCCTGATCGGCATCAGCGGCATCGAGTCCGACGGCACGCTGCGCGACTTCGACTACCGCGAGGTGAAGGTGGCGCGCACCATCGTCGAGCAGTCGCGCGAGGTCTGGCTCGCCGCCGACCACAGCAAATTCAACCGGCCCGCCATGGTGGAACTGGCGCGGCTCGACGAGATCGACGTGATGTTCACCGACGCGTCGCCACCGCCCCCCTTTGGCGAACTGATGGCGCAGGGCCACGTCGAATGCGTGGTGGCCGACCGCTCGGACGACCCCGCCTGATCCCCACCACCTCAGCGAGACAAACCATGACCTACCTGCTCGCCCTGGACCAGGGCACTTCGAGTTCGCGCAGCATCGTGTTCGACCGCGACGGCCATGTGGTGGCCATGGCGCAGCGCGAGTTCCGCCAGATCTACCCCCAGCCGGGCTGGGTGGAACACGACCCGCGCGACCTCTGGACCACGCAGCTGGAGACCGCGCGCGAGGCGCTGGCCAAGGCCGGCCTGAAGGCCAGCGACATCCGCGCCGTGGGCATCACCAACCAGCGCGAGACCACGGTGGTGTGGAACCGCCAGACCGGCGAGCCCGTTTACAACGCCATCGTCTGGCAGGACCGCCGCGCCGAAAGCACCTGCGTGGCGCTGCGCGAGCGCGGCCTCTCCGACACCGTCTTGCAGAAAACCGGTCTGCGCATCGACGCCTATTTCTCGGGCACCAAGCTGCAGTGGATCCTCGACCACGTGCCCGGCGCGCGCGCGCAGGCCGAGGCCGGCGAGCTGGCCTTCGGCACGGTGGACAGCTGGCTGATCTGGCAGCTCACCGGCGGCGCGGCCCACGTGACCGACCACAGCAACGCCGCGCGCACCATGCTGTTCAACGTGCACACGCAACGCTGGGACGAAGAGCTGCTCGCGGCCATGACCATCCCGGCGGCCATGATGCCGACCGCCCTGCCCTCCAGCGCCCATTTCGGCGAGGTACGCCCCGAGTGGCTGGGCGCGCCGCTGGTGATCGGCGGCGTGGCCGGCGACCAGCAGAGCGCGCTGTTCGGCCAGGCCTGCTTCCAGGCCGGCATGGCCAAGAACACCTACGGCACCGGCTGCTTCATGCTGATGCACAACGGCGAACGTTTCCAGACCAGCCAGAACGGCCTGATCACCACCGCCGCCGCGCAGCCGCCCGGCAAGCCGCAGTACGCCTTCGAGGGCAGCGTGTTCATCGGCGGCGCCGTGGTGCAGTGGCTGCGCGACGGCCTGCGCGCCATCCAGTCCAGCAGCGAGGTGCAGGCGCTCGCCGAGAGCGTGCCCGACGCGGGCGGCGTGGTGCTGGTGCCCGCCTTCACCGGCCTGGGCGCGCCCTACTGGCAGCCCGACAGCCGCGGCAGCATCACCGGCCTCACGCGCGGCAGCACGATTGCCCACATCGCGCGCGCCGCGCTGGAAAGCATCGCCTTCCAGAGCGCCGCGCTGCTCGACGCCATGAGCCGCGACGCCGTGGCCAGCGGCGGCGTGCCGGTGAACGAGCTGCGGGTGGACGGCGGCGCCTGCGTCAACGACCTGCTGATGCAGATCCAGGCCGATCTGCTGGGCATTCCGGTGGTGCGGCCGGCCGTGATCGAGACCACCGCTCTGGGCGCGGCCTACCTCGCAGGCCTGCAGTGCGGGCTGTACGCCGGGCTGGACGAACTCTCGAAACAGTGGCGTGCCGAGCGGGTGTTCCACCCGACGCTCTCGCGAGAGCACGCCGCAGAAAAAATGGCGAAGTGGGAGCACGCGGTGCGCCAAACCACGGCGGCATAGCCGCCTCCCCCCGCGAAGGACATGAGCCACCCCCGCCGCGCTGCGCGCGACCCCCTCCAGGGGGCGGCACCAGAGGCCCGGCAAAGCCGGTTCCTCGGTGCCCATCGCCGGGATGGCCTCGTGCGTGACGGATCTCGCTCCGGCGAAAATGCTGGCATGAACACCTCCACCCACCCCATCATCACCTTCATCGGCGGCGGCAACATGGCCAGCGCCATCATCGGCGGGCTGGTCCGCCAGGGCCACCCCACCAGCGCTCTGCAGGTGGTCGAGCCCTGGGACGAGCAGCGCGCGCGGCTGGCGCAGCAGTTCCCGGGCATGACCGTGTTGCCCGCCGCCAGCGCCGACCTCAAACCCTCGGGTCTGGTGGTCTGGGCCGTGAAGCCGCAGACCTTCAAGGAGGCGGCGCTCGCCAGCCAGCCGTTCCTGGGCGACGCCCTGCACCTGAGCGTGGCCGCCGGCATCACCAGCGAGAGCATGGCCGGCTGGCTGCGGACGCAGCGCATCGTGCGTGCCATGCCCAACACGCCCGCGCTCGTGGGCCTGGGCATGACCGGTCTGATGGCGCGCGCCTCCGTGTCGGCGGACGACCGCGCGCTGGTCGAGCGTGTGGTCCGCACCACCGGCGAGCTGGTGTGGGTGAACGTGGAAGCGGACCTGGACGCGGTGACCGCGATCTCGGGCTCCGGCCCTGCCTACGTCTTCTATTTCCTCGAAGCCATGCGCGACGCGGGTGCCCGCATGGGCCTCACGCCCGAGGTGGCGCAGCAGCTCGCCATCGGCACCTTCATCGGCGCGGCCACTCTGGCACAACGCTCCAGCGAACCGCTGCAGACACTGCGCGAACGTGTCACGTCCAAGGGCGGCACCACCTACGCGGCGATCACGTCGATGGATGCGAGTGGTGTGAAAGCGAAATTCGAGGACGCCTTGCGGGCGGCGCAGGCCCGGGCCGCTGAACTGGGCAAAGAATTCGGCAAGTAGAGGCTCACCCCCCACGCCGCGCGCTCACACCCCGAGCACCACACCCACGAACACGGTGAACCCCAGCCAGTGGTTGAGGCGGAAGGCCTTGAAGCAGCCTTCGCGCGTGCGGTCCTTGATGAGGCGGTAGTGCCAGGCCACCTGGGCCAGCGCCACCAGCAGCATGGCACCCCAGACCCAGGGGTTCACCACGGACCACAGCGCGGCGGTCCAGATGCCCAGGAAGACCAGGTAGAACGCCGTCACCGCCGGCACGTCGGCGTCGCCCAGCGTGATGGCCGAGGTCTTCATGCCGATGCGCAGGTCGTCGTCGCGGTCCACCATGGCGTATTCCGTGTCGTAGGCCAGCACCCAGAACAGGTTGCCCGCCATCAGCAGCCAGGCCAGCGGCGGCACGCTGTGCCACACCCCGGCCCAGAAGCCCGGCGCGCTCCAGGGCGCCACGCCGGAGAACAGTTCCAGCACCGGGCCGCCGTTCACCGCCGCGAACGCCATCGGAATGCCGAAGCTGAAGGCCACGCCCAGCACCGCCTGCGGCATGGACACAACCCGTTTGGCGTAGGGATAGACCAGCGACAGCACGAGACCCAGCACCGACCAGGTGATGGTCGCCACGTTGGTCGTGAGCACCAGCAGGAAGGCCACGAAAGCGAGCACGGCGCCCACGCCCAGCGCCTCGCCCACGCCCACGCGCCCGCTGGTCACCGGCCGCTGTGCGGTGCGCTTGACGTGTTTGTCGAACTCGCGGTCGGCCACGTCGTTGACGCAGCAGCCGGCGCTGCGCATGAGGATGGTGCCGGCCACGAACACCAGCAACAGGTGCGGCCCCGGAAAACCACCCGCCGCCACCCACAGGGCGGAGAGCGAAGGCCAGAGCAGCAACAGCCACCCTGCGGGGCGGTTCCAGCGGATCAGGTCGAGGTAAAGGTTCAGTCGATCAAACACTGCAGGACTCAGCGGTCAGGTGGGCGCGCCCGGGATTCCAGCACACGGCAGAACCGCCCTTCAACAAGCTCAGGACGGGCTGCTGGTGTGGTCCCCCTGGGGGAAAACGCGAAGCGGCACAGGGGATCAAGACAATCGCTTCACGCCCGGCAGTTCGCAGGCATAGATCGCATTGCGCAGTTCGGCGATCGCCTCGTAGCGCGTGAAGCTGCGCCGCCAAGCCAGCACCACGCGGCGTGTGGGCGGCTCGCCTTCAAACGGCAGGTAGCGCACGTAGGACGAGTCGCCGAAGTCCTGGCCCGCGTTGGGCGCGCCGTCCAGCGCCGAGCTGGGCACGGACAGGCGGGGCACCAGGGTCACGCCCATGCCGGCGGCCACCATGTGCTTGATGGTCTCCAGCGAGGAGCCTTCAAAGCTCTTGCGGATGCCTTCGGTGTCGTTGGAGAAACGGGCGAACTCCGGGCACACCTCCAGCACGTGGTCGCGAAAGCAGTGGCCCGTGCCCAGCAACAGCATGGTCTCGCGCTTGAGCTGTTCGGAGGTGACGCAGCTCTGGCGCGCCAGCGGGTGGTTCACCGGCACCGCGGCCAGGAAGGGCTCGTCGTACAGCGGTGCGATCGCCAGATTCGTGTCCGGGAAGGGCTCGGCCAGGATGGCGCAGTCGATCTCGCCCAGGCGCAGCTGCTCCAGCAGCTTGACGGTGAAGTTCTCCTGCAGCATCAGCGGCATCTGCGGCGTGCGCTCGATCACCTGGCGCACGAGGTTGGGCAGCAGGTACGGGCCAATGGTGTAGATCACCCCCAGGCGCAGCGGGCCGGCCAGCGGGTCTTTGCCGCGTTTGGCGATCTCCTTGATCGACGCGGCCTGTTCCAGCACGGTCTGCGCCTGGCGCACGATTTCTTCGCCCAGCGGCGTCACGCTGATTTCGCTGGCGTTGCGCTCGAAGATCTTGAGCTCCAGCTCTTCTTCCAGCTTCTTGATGGCCACCGAGAGCGTGGGTTGCGACACATAGCAGGCCTCGGCCGCCCGGCCAAAGTGCCTCTCGCGCGCCACGGCCACGATGTATTTGAGTTCGGTGAGCGTCATGGCCGGTATTTTGCGCCGACTCCACAACGCGCCCCCACGATCGAACTTGTGCTCGATCAACAGGCGATTGGTGACAAATTGTTATATTGCCGTGCCGCACACGCCCAGAGCCGGGCCGTGGCTACGGCTCCACTGCACCAGACCCCTCATGGAGCGGATGAATATGAAAAAACACTTTTGGGCGCTCGCCCTCGCCACGCCCCTGCTGCTGAGCGCCTGCGGCGGCTCTGACGAGACCTCAACAACCGAACCCTATGTTGGCACCTGGCTGAAGTGCAGCCCACCCAGCAACGGTTCCGGCTTGGCGTTAGCGACGCTCTTGATGGTCGAGAAGATCGACAACTCGACGTTGAAGATGACCCCCGTGAGCTACTCCGGCTCCAGCCCCGACTGCAAGGACCTGGGTCTTTCGATCAGACCGTACGTCAGCTACACCTATGTCCTACAGGGCCCGAAGACCATCGGTGATGACGAGGGTGAGAGAGCAGCCATCGTCGAGGGTGTGGGTGCTCCTTTCAAGACCCTGCTGCTGATCAAAGGCGGCAAGCTCTATTTCGGAGACAAAAGCAAGCTCGATGCAGAGGGGTTCCCGGACGCATTTGCCTTCGACGAACCCTGGACCGCTCGGTAAATCCAATCTCGAAGGCTCATGCCTTCAGGTATTCGGCTTTGCTGCCCAACCAGCGGGCGATGTGCTTTTCGGCCGCCGCCGGGTGCTGCGCCAGCATGCGCGCGGCGGCGCCCCGGGCCCAGTCGAGCAAGTGGCCGTCGGTGGCCAGGTCGGCGAAACGCAGCATCGCCGCCCCCGACTGACGGGCACCGAGGAATTCGCCCGGGCCGCGGATCTCCAGGTCGCGCCGCGCGATCTCGAAACCGTCGCTGGTTTCGGCCATGGCCCTGAGGCGCTCGCGCGCGGTTTCGCCCAGGCGCCCGCCTTCGGGCGGGGTGTAGAGCAGCACGCAGGCCGACGCCGCCGCGCCGCGCCCCACCCGGCCACGCAGCTGGTGCAGCTGGCTCAGGCCGAAGCGCTCGGCGTGTTCGATCACCATCAGCGAGGCGTTGGGCACGTCCACGCCGACCTCGATCACCGTGGTGGACACCAGCACGCCCATGTGGCCACTGGTGAACAGCGACATCACCGCCTTCTTCTCGGCCACCGGCATGCGCGAGTGCAGCAGGCCGACCACGGTGCCAGACAACGCGTCACTGAGCTCGGCGTGCGTGGCCGTCGCGTTCGACAGATCGAGCGCCTCGCTCTCTTCGATCAGCGGGCAGACCCAGTACACCTGCCGGCCCTGCGCCACCTGGGCACGGATGCGTTCGATCACCTCGTGGCGGCGCTGGTCGGACACGACCTTGGTGACGATGGGCGTGCGCCCAGGGGGCAGTTCGTCGATGGTGGAGACGTCCAGGTCGGCGTAGTAGCTCATGGCCAAGGTCCGAGGGATCGGGGTCGCCGTCATCATCAGCAGGTGGGGCTCCTGTTCGAGGGGCCCTCGAACAGGCTCAGGACAGGCTTCGACAAGCTCAGCCCGAACGGGATCACCGGCAGGCGAAGTACCGGGCAGCGTCTCAGCCAACCCAACCTCCGTTCGCCCTGAGCCTGTCGAAGGGCTCGCCGAGCCTGGCCCCATCTTGGATCTCAATGCCAGCCGCTGCGCCACCCCAAACCGGTGCTGCTCGTCGATGATGGCCAGCGCCAGGTTCTGGAACACCACCTGGTCCTGGATCACGGCGTGGGTGCCCACCACCAGCGCGGCCTCGCCGCTGGCGATCAGCGCCAGCATCTCGCTGCGCTGCTTTTTCTTCTGGCTGCCGGTGAGCCAGGCCACGCGTTGGCCCAAGGGCGCAAGCAGCGGCTCCAGCCAGCCGACGAGTTTGGCGAAATGCTGCTCGGCCAGGATCTCGGTGGGCGCCATCAACGCGCACTGCCAGCCCGAGTCGATGGCGATGGCGGCGGCCAGCGCGGCCACCACCGTCTTGCCCGAGCCCACGTCGCCCTGCAGCAACCGATGCATGGGCACGGGGCGCGCCAGATCGCGCGCGATCTCCTCGCCCACGCGGCGCTGCGCGCCGGTCAAGGCGAACGGCAGCACCGCGAGCAGCTGTTCGTGCAAACCACCCGGCACCGCGCGCAGCGTGGGCGCGCGCAGGGCATCGCGCTCGCGTTTGGCCGTCAGCTGCGACAGCTGCTGGGCCAGCAACTCTTCGGCCTTCAGGCGCTGCCAGGCCGGGTGGCTGCGGTCTTCGAGCGCGTCGAGCGACACGTCCGGCCCCGGGTGGTGCAGGTAGCGCAGGGCCTCGCGCAGCGTCCAGGTGCCGTGCACCACCGCCTTCAGGCCGTCCAGCAACTCGGGGGGCAGGGTTTCGCTCAGGTCGGCGCGCGCCAGGCCACTGGCCACCACCTTGCGCAGGTAGGCCTGGGGCAGTTGAGCGCTGGTCGGATACACCGGCGTGAGCGCATCGGGCAGTTCACCGCCGGCCGCGTGAAACGCCGGGTGCACCATGGTGCGGCCCATGAAGCCGCCACGCACTTCGCCGCGCACCCGCACCCGCGCGCCCACGGCCAGCGCCTTCTGGTGCGAGGGGTAGAAGCTGAAGAAGCGCAGGGTGCAGGTGTCCGAGCCGTCGTCCAGCGTCACCAGCAGTTGGCGGCGCGGGCGCAGACTAACCTCGCTGTGCGTGACCGTGCCCTCCACCTGCACCGTCTGGCCGTCGCGCGCATCGGCCAGCCGCACCACGCGGGTTTCGTCTTCGTAGCGCAGCGGCAGGTGCAGCGCCAGATCGATGTCGCGCGTGAGCCCCAGCTTGTGCAGGGCTTTCTGCGGGGCAGAAAGCGCCTTGGCGGGGGCGGGCTTGGCGTCGGGCATGGGACAATTCTGCCTGTCTTTTTATCCACCCCTTTCCCGACTTCCACTTGGAACGGGCCTTGTCCGGCCCTCAAGCAGCATGAATCCTTCCACGTCTCCATCGGCCCGCGCATTCACCGTCGCCGACTTCGATTTCCAGCTTCCCGACGAACTCATCGCCCAGCACCCCGCCGCCGAACGCAGCGCTTCGCGCCTGCTCGACGGCACGGGAGCGCAACCGGTGGACCGCATCTTTCGCGAACTGCCGGGGCTGCTGCAGCCCGGCGACTTGCTGGTGTTCAACGACACACAGGTCGTGAAGGCCCGGCTGTTCGGCGAGAAGACCTCGGGGGGCAAGTTCGAGATCCTGATCGAGCGCGTGCTGCTGCCGCACGAGGCACTGGACGGCTCGGGGCAGGAGGTGGTGGCCCACATCCGCGTGAGCAAGAAGCCACAACCCGGTGGCCTGCTGCACCTGGCCGGTGGACTCAAGGGCGGCGGTTTTGACGCGGTGTTCCTGGGCCGTTGGCCCGACGAACAGGGACAGCTCTTCCGCCTGCGTCTGCAAGGCCCGGCCGGCGAAACGCCCTACGAGCTGATGGCGCGCCACGGCCACGTTCCGCTGCCGCCCTACATCACCCACGCGGACGACGCCGACGACGAGCGTCGCTACCAGACCGTGTTTGCCCGCGTGCCCGGCGCCGTGGCCGCGCCCACGGCCGCGCTGCACTTTGACGAAGGTGTATTGGCCGCGCTCGAAGCGCGCGGCGTGCGGCGCGCCAACGTGACGCTGCACGTGGGCGCGGGCACCTTCGCCCCCATGAAGACCGAGCGCATCGAAGAACACGTGATGCACCACGAGCGCTACGCGATCCCGCCCGAGACCCTGCGGGCCATCGCCGACTGCCGCGCGCGCGGCGGGCGCGTGGTGGCGGTGGGCACCACGACCGTGCGCACGCTGGAGAGCTGGGCGCGCTCGGGCGAGACCATGGGCGACACCAACATCTTCATCACCCCGGGTTTTCGGTTTCGGGTGGTGGACGTGCTGGTGACCAACTTCCACCTGCCCAAGAGCACGCTGATGATGCTGGTGAGCGCCTTCGCCGGCCACGAACACGTGATGGCGCTCTACCGCCACGCGGTGGCGCAGGGTTACCGCTTCTTCAGCTATGGCGACGCGATGCTGCTCCACAAGACACCGGTGCCTGGCCAGTCCACCCTGTAACATTTGCTGGCATTTTTCTCAGGCCGTAACGAGCCCACCCGGCACAATCGCCCCCCAACATCCCCAACCCGCACCGAGTGGCCACGTGATCGAAATCTTTCTCCGCCTGGGCCTGGCCCTGATCGTTTCGCTTGGACTGGCCGTGCTGCTGGCCTGGGGTTGGGACAGCTCGGAGCGCAGCGCGGCGGGCGACGAAACGATCCAGCTCAGCGCCGACACTCCCCTCGCGCCGCAGCGCTGAGCCGGCCGCCCGCGCGCCGGGCTCCATAGAATCGGCCGATGCACTCCCCAGGGCTCCCGGCCCATCCGCTTCCCCTCCACCCGCACGCCCCCGGCCCCACGCCAGCCCCGGGCGCAGGCAACGCATGGTGGCGGGTCGGCCTGTGGCGCACCCTGGCCGGGGTCGCCCTGGCCGGCCTGGGCCTGACACCCCCGGCCCAGGCCGCCCCCACACCGCTCTACACCCCGCAAGGCCAGTGCGCCGGCCACCCCGGCGTGGCGCTCACCGTGCCGGCGGGCTGGTGCGTGGGCCTGGTGGCCGACGCCCGCGACGGCCTGCGCATGCCGCGCCGCCTGCTGGAGGTGGCGCCGGGCCGGTTCTGGATCGTGGACATGGGCAGTTGGGAGCCGCGCCGGGGCCGGCTGCTCGAACTGCGCAGCGCCGGCCAGCCCGGCGAACCCGGGCGGCTGCGCACCCTGGCCAGCGGGCTGGACCGGCCGCACGCCCTGGTGCGCGGGCCCGACGGCAAGATCTACATTGGCGAGGCCGGCACCGTCTGGCGCACGCCCGTGGGCGAGACCGTGCAGCGCGAAGACCTGATCACCGGCCTGCCCGCCGACGGCGCCCACCCGCTCAAGGAGCTCGCGTTCGGCGCCGACGGCCGGCTCTATATCAATATGGGCTCCATCACCGACGCCTGCCGCGACGAGCAGCAGCGCCAACCCCACCCCTGCCCCGAAACCACGGGCGCGCAGCCCCGCGCGGCGGTGTACGAAGCGGTGCTGGGCGGCCCCGGCTTCACGCTGCGGTCGCTGCGGCCCTACGCCACGGGGTTGCGCAATTCGCTCGGGCTGGCCGTGGTGCCGGCCCGAGGGCGCCAGCCGGCGCGGCTCTGGCAGGCCGAGAACTCGGTGGACTACAGCGACGCCCAGGCCCCGGCCGAAGAGCTCAACGAACTGGTGGACGGTGCGCATTTCGGCTGGCCGTACTGCGTGAGCGACGCGCGGGCTCGCAGCGTGGTCGCCCGCGGCTACGAAGGCCGGGCGCGCTGCAGCGGCCCCACGCACCGCCCGCCGCACCAGGCCTGGCCCGCGCACGTGGCGCCGCTGCAGTTGCTGCTGGTGCCACCGGCGGGCGCCGGGCAGGCGGCGACGCCCTGGAGCGGGCGGCTGCTGGCGGTCTGGCACGGCTACCGCGCCCAGGGCCAGCGCATCGTGGCCTGGCGGCTGGGCGCCGACGGCCGGCCGCAGGGCCCGCGCGAAGACCTCGTCTCGGGCTGGTCGGCCGCGCCGGGCCTGCGCCCGCTGGGCAACCCGGCCGGCGCCACGGTGGACGCGCAGGGCCGCCTGTGGGTGGTGGAAGACCGCAACCACACCGTGCTGGTGGTGGCCCCGGTCCCGGCCGCGCGCTGACGGCACCCGTCGCGCCGGCGCGGCGCGACTGTTTCGGATTGAGACGGACACCGCGCGCCTTGACAAAGATCAATCCCGCGCCGGGTCCGGCTGCTAGCCTGAAAACATTCCCAGCAAACCCACGGAGAAATGCCCCATGAACCGCCTCTTGATCGCACTGACCACCGCGCTGCTCGCTGCCCAGGCCTGGGCCGCTCCCGGTGACGACCAAATCCTGAAACTCGCCACCAACGCGGGCTGCATGACCTGCCACCACATCGAACCCGGCGGCAAGGGCCCGAACGGCCTGCCCCCGATCGGCCCGGCCTGGCGCGAGGTCGCCGCCAAATACAAGAGCCAGAAAGGTGCGCAGCAGCAGCTGACCGCCACCGTGATGGCCGGCTCCAGCCCCTACGAGAGCCACTGGAAGGGCAAGGTCAGCGGCCTGGCCATGCCGCCCAACAAGGTGGTGGTGTCCGAGGTCGATGCCGCCAAGCTGGTGGCCTGGATCCTGAGTCTGGAGTGACCCCCCTGCGCCGCTGACGCGGCCTCCCCCCTGGGAGGGGGGACCACGCTGGCGGCCCGTCCTGAGCTTGTCGAAGGGCGGTTCCGCGGCGTGTGCTGAAACAGACACCGGCTTTCCCGCCTGAGCACTCGGCGACAATCGCCCCCATGCTCCAGTTCGACCTGCTCAAGACCGAAGGCCACGCGCGCCGTGGCCGCCTCACGCTCAACCACGGCGTGGTGGAAACCCCCATCTTCATGCCCGTGGGCACCTACGGCACGGTCAAGGGCGTCATGCCCTCCAGCCTGGAAGACATGGGCGCCCAGATCATCCTGGGCAACACCTTCCACCTCTGGATGCGGCCGGGCCGCGATGTCATGGCCAGCTTCGGCGGCCTGCACGCGTTCGAGCAGTGGCACAAGCCCATCCTCACCGACTCGGGCGGCTTCCAGGTCTGGTCGCTCGGCGCCATGCGCAAGATCACCGAAGAAGGCGTGCACTTCGCCTCGCCCGTGAACGGCGACAAGCTGTTCATGTCGCCCGAGGTCAGCATGCAGATCCAGACCGGGCTCAACAGCGACATCGTGATGCAACTCGACGAGTGCACGCCGTACGAGACCAACGGCCACCTCACCACCGAAGCCGAAGCCCGCAAGAGCATGGAGATGAGCCGGCGCTGGGCCGTGCGCTCCAAGGACGAATTCGCACGGCTGGAAAATCCCAACGCGCTGTTCGGCATCGTGCAGGGCGGCATGTTCGAGCACCTGCGCCAGGAGTCGCTGGAAGCGCTGGTCGAGATGGACTTCCCCGGCTACGCCATCGGCGGCGTGAGCGTGGGCGAGCCCAAGGAACAGATGCTGCAGATCATGGCGCACACGCCACACCGCCTGCCGGCACACAAGCCGCGCTACCTCATGGGCGTGGGCACGCCCGAGGACCTGGTGCAGGGCGTGGCCGACGGCGTGGACATGTTCGACTGCGTCATGCCCACGCGCAACGCGCGCAACGGCACGCTGTTCACCCGCTTCGGCGACCTGAAGATCCGCAACGCGCGCCACAAGACCGACCACCAGCCGCTGGACAGCACCTGCACCTGCTACGCCTGTGCCGGCAAGAGCGGCGTGAGCTGGGACGCCGGCGGGCGCGACGGTTTCAGCCGCGCCTACCTGCACCACCTGGACCGCTGCGGCGAAATGTTGAGCCCCATGCTCGCCACCGTGCACAACCTGCACTACTACCTGAACCTCATGCGCGAGGTGCGCGAAGCGCTGGACGCCGGGCGCTTCGAGGCCTTGCGCGCACAGTTCAAGGCCGATCGGGCGCGCGGCGTCTGAGACCTGCGGTGACGAGGATGCTCGCCGCCATTGCGCGCCTGCTGGCCGCTGCGTCCAGCGGGTTGATCGTGGCCGGCTGCGCCACCCAGGTGGACTTCGCGCCCGAACCCGGCCAACCCGCCTTGCGTGTACAGCAGCGCCTGCTGCTCACACCGAGCAACGGTGGCTTGCGCATCACCCCCGAAGACCTGCGCCCGGGCGACATCGTGCTCAGTTCGACCCACAGCGTGGTGTCCATGGGTGTGCGCCTGATCACGCTGGCGCCCGTGAGCCACGCCGCGCTCTACCTGGGCGATGGCACCTTCGTCGAGGCGGTCGGTGCGGGCGTGCGCACACGCAGCACGCAGGAATACATGGACGGCGAATCCACCATCGTGGCCTTCCGCCACCCGGGCATTGCCGAGCCCCAGGTGGACGCGCTCAACGCGTTCTCCCGCCTGCACGTGGGCAAGAAATACAACACCGCCGGCATCGTGCTGCAGGCGCCGTTCAGCATCGGGCGGCAGTACTGCGAGTTGCCGTTGATCCCCGGCCTGGTGCGGGATTTCTGCATCCGCGGACTGGCCGCCGTGCAGCTCGGCGCCCTCAAGAACGACCGCTTCTTCTGCTCGCAGTTCGTGCTCGAAGCCTACCGCCACGCCCAGCTGCCACTCACCACCGCCGACCCCAGGCTCATCAGCCCGGCCGACCTGCTGCACATGCGCGAAGGCGATGTGCCCTCGGTGCGCACCGAGCAGGCACTGTTGTATGTCGGACACCTCAAGTCCGGGCCGGTAGCGGCGGAGGCCGAGGTCGCATCCCAGCAACCGGACTGAACCCGGCGCCGGGCCACCCCAAGCCGGATTCACACCCCCTTGGGAGGCAGCG
Organism: Hydrogenophaga sp. GW101-3F08; assembly: GCF_059424585.1. Lineage (NCBI taxonomy): Bacteria > Pseudomonadati > Pseudomonadota > Betaproteobacteria > Burkholderiales > Comamonadaceae > Hydrogenophaga > Hydrogenophaga sp. GW101-3F08. The sequence continues at coordinate 87,067 of NZ_JBWKZP010000012.1, read as the reverse complement.
ACCTGCGCAGCGGCGGAGCGTGGGAGGTCAATTCCCGACGTGCATCGTGAACACCGCACCGGTGTTCAAACGACAAGTCCCCGAGCCCAACGTGGCCGAGTTCATCGTGTACTGGCAGCTCAGGTAGCTCCCTCGGTTGCCAGCGCCGTTGGCCACGCCATCGCGTGACGAACCGGCCTTGCGCGTGGCCTCGCCCGTGAACGTTTCACCGTTGATGGAGGTGTTGAAACTACCGCGTCCGTGCAGATCGTTCGTCACCGTGGCGTTGACGACGCCGTAAGCGCTGGCCAGATCGTTGGCCGGGTAGAGGCGGGCCGGAAAGGTCAGGGGCAGCGCGGGCGCAGCGACCACTGCGGCATGGGGCGGCGGCACCGCCTGCCCGGTGCGTGGGTCGATCGGCACGACATAACAACCCGCCAATGTGGCGACCGTGGCGGCCAAGCCCAACACAGCCACCCCGCGACGGGTGAGACGAGCAGCAGAAAAGACATCCATAGGGATCCTCAAGGCCCAAGCACATGCTTGTGTCGCGATCCTCGCCAGCGTCGACAAAGAAGTATCGATTTCCGGACAAAGGATCAATACGTTAAACCTTGAGTCGATCCGAACGGTACTTTGAGCCTGGAAACGGGGGTGGCAGTCGGCCTCGAGACCATGCGCCGTCGCGTTTTCCGCCTAGAGTTCGGCCATGACTCAGCCCGCCGTGCCCCGCCACATCCTGCCCGTGCTGGTGACCGCGCAGTTCGCCGGCACGTCCCTCTGGTTCGCGGTCAACGCAGTCATGCCCGACCTGCAGCGCGAGCTGGGCTGGCCGGCCCGTGCGGTGGGGCCGCTCACGTCGTCGCTGCAGTTCGGCTTCATCGTCGGCACCCTGGTCTTTGCACTGCTCGCCATCGCCGACCGCTTCGCGCCGCGGCGGGTGTTCCTGTTCTGCGCGCTCGCGGGCGCGGCCTGCACCGTGGGCGCGTGGGCCATGGTCACGCGCTACGAAGCCTTGCTGGTCTGGCGATTCCTCACCGGTGTGTTTCTCGCCGGCATCTACCCGGTGGGCATGAAGATCGCGGCGCAGTGGTACACGAAGGGCCTGGGTGGGGCGCTCGGCCTGCTGATCGGCGCGCTGGTGCTCGGCTCGGCCAGCGCCCACGCGCTGCGCGCCCTGAGCGGCTCCCTGCCCTGGCCCACGCTCATGCTCGGCGTGGCCGCGCTCGCGGCGGCGGGCGGCTTACTGCTGTTCTTCGGCACCGGCGACCCGCCGCACGCGCATGCCCGCGTGACCACGTTGCAGTGGCGCGCGCTCGGCGCGCTCTGGACGGACGGCCGCGTGCGCGCCTCGGTACTCGGTTACTTCGGCCACATGTGGGAGCTCTACACCATGTGGGTCATGGTGCCGCTGGTGCTGGCCACCCGGCTGCAGGGTGCCGATCTGTCGTGGGCCGCGTTCTGGGTGCTGGGCGCGGGCGCCATCGGCTGCGCCGGCGGCGGCTGGGTGGCGCAGCGCTGGGGCAGCGCGCGCGTGGCGTCGGCTCAACTCGCCACCAGCGGGCTCTGTTGCCTGGCCACGCCCTTCGTGATCGACGCGGGCGCGCCGGTGTTCTATGGCTGGCTGCTGCTCTGGGGCACCACGGTCTCAGGCGACTCGCCGCAGTTCTCCACGCTGACCGCACGCAACGCGCCGCCGCAGGCCGTGGGCAGCGTGCTCACGCTCACCAACAGCATCGGTTTCGGCATCTCTATCGTGAGCATCCTTCTGTTCGTCTCGCTGTCGCAGACGGTGAGCCTGGGCGCGCTGCTGCCCTGGCTGGCGCTCGGCCCGGCGCTGGGCCTGTGGGCCATGTGGCGGCTGGTGCGCGAGGAGCGACAAGAAGTAACAGCCTTCCGGTAAAGTCCGGCCACCAACAACCACCCTGGAGGATTCCCATGCCCGCTCCCGCCTACGCCGCTCAACGCCCCACCGGCGCCTTCATCGGTGCCTCATGGGCCGCCCTGATGGTCGGCGCCCTGGTCTACCTCATGGGTCTGTGGAACGCCGAGATGCAGCTGAACGAAAAGGGCTACTACTTCACGCTGCTGATGTACGGCCTGTTCTCCGCCGTGTCGCTGCAGAAGTCGGTGCGTGACCGCATCGAAGGCATCCCTGTCACCGGCATCTACTACGGCCTGTGCTGGGTGTCGCTGTTGCTGGCGGTGTTGCTGCTCACCATCGGTCTGTGGAACGCCACGCTCTCGGCCAGCGAAAAAGGCTTCTACGCCATGTCCTTCCTGCTGTCGCTGTTTGGCGCGGTCGCGGTACAGAAGAACATCCGCGACGTGGCCCAGTTCAACCGCGCCCATCCCGAGTTCGACAACGCCGCGGCCGAGTAAATCGACCTCGCCGCCGCGCTGCCCTCAGGCGGCAGCGGCGCCCTCGGGTTCCTGCGGCGGCAAGCCTGCCGCGGTTTTCGCCGGCTCAGCCACCGGCTCCTTCGCCGACGCCCCACACGAGAAGCAGTAGCGCGCAAACGCGTTCTTGCGCGTGCTGCAGTGCCCGCAGTGGTCGAACAGGCACAGGCCGCAGTGCGGGCAGAAGTCGGTCTTGCCATCCTTCATGTCCACCGTGCGCTCGCAGCCGGGGCAGACGTTCTTGGTCATGCGCGCCTGCGCCTGGTCGTAGTCCATCTCGCGCTGGCGGGTCTGGGCCGGTTGCGCCTCGGCCTGCTTCTGCCGCTCCAGGTAGCGCTGCAGCGCCTGGATCGCGTAGCGCCCACCGATCACCGTGAGCACGATGCCGACGATGTAGCGCACATAGCCGCCGTAGCTCGGCAGGTAGGGCACCAGCTCCACGAAGAACGCGAAGAGCGCGAAGAAGATGAAGCCCCAGACGAAGGGCCACGACGAGCCCTTGCGGTGCTTCTTGAACAGATAACCCGCGAGCACCAGCAGCGGCAGCGTGAGCGCCAGCCGGTAGCCGAACACCCGCAGCTCCTGCGCGCGCTGCGCGTCCACATACGCGTCGCGGGCCTGGTCTTGCAGGTCTCGCAACTCGGCCTGGGCGCGCTCCTGCGTCTGGTGCGCGTCCAGCGCGGCCTGTTGCTGCCGCTCCACCGCCGAGAACGCCGTGCGCTCGGCCTGCCGCAGGCCGTCGAGCTCGCGGGTGCGCTGCAGCAATTCCTCGTCCTGCTCCGCGCGTTGCGTCACTTGGCGCGTGGCCAGCCAGTTGTCAAAGGTTTCGCGGGCGGCTCGGTTGTTGGCACGTGCCGTCTGCAGCTTGAGCTGCGCCTGCTCCAGCTCGGCCTGCGCTTCTTCGGCCGCGCGCTCGGCCGTCTTGATGGATTCCTTGAGCGCCGGCGTGCGCTGCGGGTCCATGAAGTCTTCCAGCGACTGGCGCTGCTCCACCCGCGGCAGGTCGCCCACGATGGTGCTGCCCAACCCGGTGAGGAACCACGCAAACAGAAACGCCACCAGCCACAGGCCGCGGTGGAACCACTTTTCGGACAGACGCAGGGTCTTGCTCATGTTGTTTCCCTCAGAAGCTGTTGGTTGGGGGCCATTGTGAACCCGCTCACAGCGCAATCCGCTGCGGCGCCGAGCCCAGGCCGGTGCGCGCCAGCCAGTCGAGCACCGAGTCCACCGTCACCGTCTCGATGCGGTCGGAGAAGCGCTTGCTGTTCGGGTGGTCGTCGAAGCGGATGTGCGCCGAGCTGGCGCTCGCGCCCAGCCGCGTGAGCGCGCCCAGGCGCAGCGTGCTCGGCTGGTAGCCCTTGAAGCCCAGCCAGGCCTGCGCCTGCGCGCGGGTCGTGAGGCCCGGCTCGGCGGCCATGGCCAATGTTTCCAGCGCCCACTGGTTGGACTGCTGGTAGCGCGTGCCCCAGGCGTAGGCCACCATGTTGTAGTCGCGCTGATGCAGGCGGATGCTGCGCGCCGGGTCGGTCAGCAGCGCGAGCAGCGGCGCCTGCAGCGCCGGCGCGGGCACGGACCACACCGCCTCGTGCCGCCAGAGGTCGTCCAGAAAAAACTCGCCCAGACCCTGGCGGTAGATCGATCCGGTGCCGGTGCCGCACTGGTTGAGTTTGTGCAACACGCGCCACGGCCCCTCGGCCGTCTTGTAGGCCCAGCCCAGGTGCGAGTAGCGCAACTGGTACTTGCCCAGGTCCTGCCCCGCGCGGCCCAGCACCACCACGCGCGCGCCGCTGCGGGCGAACTCCGCGTCCAGCGCCTGCGCCGTCTGCTGAGCGAGCGCCAGGCCCTGCGTCAGCGTCTGCGGCGTCAGCGGCCGCTGCTCACACGAGCGGCCGGCGTGCGCGGCGGGCGCCATCAGCAGCGCGGTGGCCAGGGTCAGCGCTGTGGGGATCGCTTGAAACGTCTTGTTCATGGTGCCCCCTTTCTTAATATGTGATGCGTTCGTTGTGGAGAAGAGCGCGCCCCAGCTCGTTCGGAATGAAACACAACACCTCACCCGCCGCCGAGAGCAGCACGCCGGCGCCGATCACGCTCACCGCCACCGCTGTGCCCACGCTGGCCGCCACGCCCGAAGCGGCGCGTCCGCTCAGCTCCACACTGGCCTGCGCGCCGTCGGACGCCCGCTCCAGCACGATCACCGTGCCGCGGGCCGACACCTCGACCGCCTTCACCACCAGCACCGCGCCACTCACCGTGAGCGCCACCGGCAGCGCGCTCACCGCCACCGCGCCCACGGCGGCACTGCCCGCCACACCGACCACCGACGCCACCGGCAGGGCAGAAAGCACCAGCGAAGCCTCGCTCTGCGCCCGCGCCGGGCCGGCGGCCAGAGCCAGCGCGAGGCCTGCGGCCAGCAGGGTGTTTTTCAAAAAAATACGTGTCATGTCATCGCTCCTGAAAAAGGGGGAAAGCATTGCGTCGCCAGAGAACGGCCATCTCCGTTCGCCCTGAGCCAGTCGAAGGGCTCGAAAGACGCGGGTTGGCGAGATCGGTTGAAACAGAAGAGAGGTCGCGTCAGGCCGCAGGAGCAGCCGAGCGTTCGGCCAACGCCTGCTGGCGACCCATCACATGCGCCTCGGCCAGGTCCGCCTCGTGGCGGTCGCGCAGCGTCTTGGCCAGCGTGAAGGCCGAGGTCACGAGGTACAGCCAGCTCACGCCCAGGTAGGCCTTGTAGGTCTCGTCGATCTGCATGCGCAGCAGGCCCCAGAGCGTGAGCGCCATCGCCACCCCGAAACCGCCCCAGACCACGAAGCGCCACATCGGCGTCTCGACCTCACCCGTGAGACGGGCCTTCTGCGTGTCACGCACCGCCTTGGACAACACGAACACCGTGGACAGACAGAACACATAACCCATCACCATGAACGCGCGGTCCAGCGCCTGCCCCGGCAGGTAGGCCAACCCAGTGGCGCAGAGAAACACCGCGAGACCGAACGACACCCACACCTGGAGCTGCCAGGCGCGCGTGTCACGCATCACGATGAGGGGGGAACGGGTGCTTGCCATGTGAAACCTCGGGGAGGTTGTTGAACATGGCGCGGATGGTGTGGCGGACGGGTACTGCCAAAGCCATCTTTGTCTACCGGAATCAAAAAATCGCTCTTTGAGACTCGATATTCGGTACTTTTCCCCATCGCCCTTCCTGAACCGGCTGGTCAATGGGAAACGCTAAAAAAACGGAAGCCACACCGTATCCACCAAGCCTCCATTTTTTTCAATTACACGAAAAAACATATGATAAATAGCGACAAACCAACATACTATAGATAGAATTTCATGCAAATGGACGAAACCTGCACCCTCCAACTTCATGCCAACGGCGCCTGGCACGACGTGGCCAGCGTGCGCCTGCACGGCCCGGAGAACGAAGGCTGGAAGGCCAAGACCTACTCGGGCTATGCGGTCGAGTGGGCGTTTGAGCACTCGGGCGCGATCGACGCGCACGCCCTGTGCGCCCAATGGCCGGTGGGCCTGGAACCCATGCAGGTGGCGCACTGGCCGGTGTTCCTGATCGACATGCTGCCGCAGGGCTTTGGCCGACAAGAACTGCTGCGACGCATCGGCCAGTCGGCCACCGCTGGCACCGTGGCCGACTGGAAACTGCTGCTGGCCGGGGCCGGCAACCCCATCGGCCATCTGCGCGCCAAGGAAGCGGCCGAGTGGCTGGGCGCCAACGCCGGCGCCGTGCGCGGCTTCACCGACGACGAAGTGGCGCAGCGCGGTGATGAGTTTTCCGAGTACCTGGCCTCACACGGCCTGTTTGTGGCGGGTTCGTCTGGCGTGCAGGGCGAGTGGCCCAAGGTGTTGCTCACAAGGGCCGACGACGGGCTGCTGTACCTGGACCACACGCTGCCCGACGAGCGTGCGGTGCAGCATTTCATCGTCAAGTTCGGGCGCGGTACCGACCCGCAGCTGGCCAGCATCCTGCTGCACGAAGCGCCCTACATGGGCATCGCCCAACAACTGGGCCTGCGCGTGCACGCGCCCCTGGTGCTGCGCGAGCGCGCGCTGTTCATCCCCCGGTTTGACCGCCAGACAGATCGACGGAACCACACCGGCACCGTGACCCGCCTGGCGCAAGAAAGCATCGCCACCCTCACGGGCATGCCCGGCTTCGAGGCCGTGCCCAGCCACGACCAGGTCTGCCTGGAGCTGATGCGGCATTGCACCGACCCACAAAGCGAGGTGCTGGAATACCTGAAACGCGATGTCGCCAACCTCGCCCTGGGCAACAAAGACAACCACGCCCGCAACACCGCCGTGCAGCGCGACTTCAACGGCCGCATCGCCCTCACCCCGCTGTACGACTTTGCCCCCATGGTCTTGCACCCGGACGGCATCGCGCGGCGCATCCGCTGGAAAGACAACGACGGCGGCCAGCCCGACTGGGGCCGCGTGCTCGACCGCATCGGCGAGCTGAGCGCGCAGGTGCAGAAAGAGCGCCGCAAAAAAGGCCCCGACCCGGTGCAACGCGCACCCCTGGTTGAGGGCCTGAAAGCCATGGCGCCCGCGCTGGCGCGCATCGCCACCGAGGGCGACACCATGGGCCTGGAACCCGAGCTGCTCCAGCTCCTGCGCCCCGGCATCGCAGCCCGCGCGCAAGAACTCGCCGCACTGGCCTGAACACCATGGACAAGCGCTACAACACCCTCAGCATCGCGCAGCAACTGGACCTGCGCCAACAGGCCGTGGAAGACGTGCTCGCGCACCCGGAATGGTCATTGCCGCAAGCCGTGCGGCACCTGAAGAAAACGATGCGCCTGACCACCGCCGAAATGGCCAAGCTCTCCGGCGTCGCCTACCGGACCATGCAAGACATCGAGCAAGAGCGCAGCGAAGGCAGCGTGCAGACCATGAACCGCATCTTCGGCATGCTGGGGCTCAAGCTGGGTGTGGCGCGCGTGGTGCGGGAGGTGGGTTCTTTTGATCAGGGCAGGGAAGAGGGCTGAAATTTGCGCACTGGTCTTGCATCGGACTGGATTTCACCTGCAGCGTTCGCGTTCCCCTGGGCGCAGACACGCAATGGTTCATCTCGCGCCTTCGGGTCAGTGGTAGTCGTCTTCGCGCTGATGCCGCACCGCGCCAATCAAGGCACCCACCAGTACCGCACCGCATGAAAAAACACCGGGGCGGCGAAGATCACGGAGTCGGTGCGGTCGAGCATGCCGCCGTGGCCTTCGATCATGCTGCCCCAGTCTTTCACGCCACGGTCGCGCTTGATGGCGGACATGACCAGGCCACCGAAGAACCCCATGAGGCAGATCAGCAGCGCCATGCCGGCGGCCTGCAGCGGTGAAAAGGGCGTGATGCCGTGCAGGGCCGCACCCAGCAGGGTGGCGCTGGCGACGCCGCCGATGAGGCCTTCCCAGGTCTTGGAGGGCGACAGCACAGGCGCCACCTTGTGTTTGCCCAGCAGCTTGCCCCAGATGTACTGCAGCACGTCGCTGCCCTGCACCACGATCACCAGGAAGGCGATGAGCAGCATGTTCTTGCCTTCGAAACCGGTCACGGGCAGCGTGAGCAGGGCCGGCACATGGCTAATGCAGAAGACGCTGACCATCAGCCCCCATTGCACTTTGGAGGCTCGCTCCAGGAAGCGCTGGGTGTCGCCGCCCGTGGCCGCCAGGATGGGCAGCAGCAGGAAGGCGTAGACCGGGATGAAGATGGAATACATGCCATACCACTCGGTCCACACCAGGAAGTACTGCATGGGCAGGGCCACATAGAAGGCTGCGGCCATGGCGGTGTGGTCGCCGCGCCGGGTGTAGGCCAGGCTCAGGAATTCGCGCAGAGCGTGGAACGAGATCAGGAAGAACAGCGCGACCACCCCGTTCTTGCCAAACAGGAAGGCGACGCCAATGGCGCCCACCATGACCCACCAGGCGTTGATGCGCGAAGTCAGGTTGTCGATGACGGCGTGCGGTGCGCCGTGGGCCACGCGCCACTTGAGCACGGCGGCGATGCTGGAGGCCAGCACGAGCACGCCCGTGACACCGACGAACAACCAGCCCGTGGGGGTGAAGAGCGCCAAGAAGGTGTCTGCGTTCATGCACCGCTCCCGGGTGTCTGGGTTTCGCGGCTCGCGGGCTCTGAGGGTGGCGCCGGGGGCGCGGGGTCGGCCTCGCGGTCGTATTCGGGTCGCAGATCCAGCAGGGCCTGGCGCGCGCGCTGCAGGAACTGCTGTTTGTCTTCCTGGGGAATCAGGGCCAGCGGCTCTCCGAAGCGCACGCTGCAGGCCAGCGGCACGGGCAGCAGGGCGCCCTTGGGCAGCACGCGTTTCAGGTTTTCGATCCACACCGGCACGAAGCGCACATGGCCGAACGACCGAGCGAGGTGGTAGATGCCGCTCTTGAGCGGCAGCAGCACCGTTTCGCCGGTGTTGCGCGTGCCTTCGGGAAAGATGATGAGCGAGTCGCCGGCGGTGAGCGCCGCGCCCATCTGCGCCAGCGGGTCGCCGCTGCCGGGGCCGCCCGTGGCGTCGCGCCGGATCATGAGGGCGTTGAACACGTCGCGGCCGATGAAGCGGCGCAGTGCCGACTTGTCCCAGTAGTCCTCACCGGCCACGGGGCGGGTGAGCGTGCGCAGATCGGGCGGCAGCGCGGCCCACAGCAGCACGAAGTCGCCGTGGCTGGTGTGGTTGGCGAAGTACACGGTCTGGTTGGCCGTGGGGCCCGTGCGGCTCCACAGCGAGCGCAGGCCGGTGATCAGGCTCGCCCCGGTGACGATGGCCCGCCGGGCCAGCGCGGCCAGCAACCGGCGTAGCGACGAACCCTCAGGCTCCATGGGTGGGAGGGGCTGCGGGCGCGTGGAGGGAGAAGGGTCTGGGTTCACAACAAACCTAAAAAAACAGGGACGCCAGCGCTGCGGCGGTTTGCAGCAGCACGAGAGCCAGATGCCGCTGGAGAAGGTTGCGGGTACCGCGCAAGCGGTCGCTCCACGGGCGCTCGGGCAAGGCGCTTTGGCGCAACCCGAGGTGGGCCAATGAGGCGTCCAGCGCGTGCGGGCTGGGCATGTCCCCACGGCCCAGCTGGTGAAACAGGCGCTCGTCCAGCACCAGGCGAAAAGCGAAGTACCGCTCCATCAGACCACACAGCAGCACCACGCCCCACAGCCCGGCCGCCGCCCAAGAAGCGGGTGGCCAGGCCACGCCCACCACCACGGCCAGCAGGCTCAAGCCCAGCGACCACGTGCCCAGGGTGCGCAGGCTGGCGCGCAACAGGGCCGAGAGCGCCAGCGCGTCGGCGCGTTCCTGTTCGCCCATCGCCTGCGGGCTCTGTTGCGGGCTCACCAGCTGTCTCCACCAGCGGCCGGCGAAGCCAGTTGCTTCAAGGCCCCCAGCCAACCCGGCCCCAGCACCAGTTGGGGCCGCGCCTGGCGCGTGCGGGCTTCGGCCTGTGCCAGATCGGGCGCCTCCTTGTGCAGCAACTGCCAAGCCACCACCGCCGCGGCGCTGCGCGAGAACCCGAGCGCGCAACACACCCACACCGGCCCGCCCTGGCGGGCGCCGCGCTGCGCCTGCACCAGGTGCGCCGCGCGCCGCAGGCGGGCCGGGCTCGGCACCACCAGGTCCAGCAGGGGCAGGCAGCGGCTCACTGGCCGGGCAGCGGCGTGCAGCGGCAGTTCCGCGCACAGGCTCACCAGCGCCGGCTGCCCGGCGGCCAGCCATTCGGCGTGGCGCGGGCGCCGCCCCAGCCAGACGCCGGGCACCACCTCCACCCGGGGCGGCAGATTGCGCGTCCAGGCCCAGGCGTTGAGGGCAGCGCCCCACCTGTACGGCGCCAGCAGCCAGCGCGCCGACCAGTGCATGCGGCCCGAGCAGTCCATGCGGAACCCGCGCGCGCCAAAGCCCAGGTAGTTCAAAGCGACCACGGCCAGCGATGCGGCCGGCCAGGCCAGCCAGAGCCCTAAACCGCCCCACCAGAGCGCCAATGCCAACAGACCGACACCGCCCGCGAAGTACAGCGCAGCCAGCTTCAGCCGCTGCGGTTCGCGGCTCAGCCGCCATGCCGCAGGCAACGCCACTTCGCGCTCCAGCGGCCACAGCCACACGCACAACAAGCCGAGCAAGGCGCCGGTGGGGATGTCGATGAAGTGGTGCTGGTAGGTGGTGAGCACCGAGGCGCAGATGGCGAAGGTCCAGACGTGCAGCAGCGCGCGCTGCCAGGCGCTGCGCATCAGCGGGCGGTACCAGTCCCACAGGATCACGGCCAGCGCGATGTGCAGCGAGGGGGCCTGGTTGAAGGGCTGGTCAAAGCCGCGCAGGGCGGCAAACAGGAAGCCGGCGGCGCCGTGGGCCTCGGGCTGCCCGAAGCTGAAATGCAGCGGCCACACCACAAAGCAGGCCACGGCGACGAACTGCGCCGTGAGCAGGCGGGCCGCGTGGCGGTCGATGCGGTGCTTGCTGCGGCTCAGGAACAGCGACAGGCCGTAGAAGGCGTTGATCGACCAGTAGGGGAAGACCGTCCAGTCCCAGAACGGGATGTGCCGCTCCCAGTCGAACACCACCGTGGGTACCTGCCCGGCGGCCCAACGCTGCACCGCCCACCAGTTGGCCAGACCATAGGTCAGGTAGAACAGCGGCGCCAGCAGGGCCAGCCAGGCGGCGGAGCGCCGCCATGGCCAGGCTGCGGGCAGGCCGTTGGTCACAGGACGGTCCGGCGCAGTCACTGGACTACCCTCCGGGCTGCGCACTGCGGGGCTGAGCGCCTTCGGAGCGGCCGGGCGGCGCTCATGCCGCCTCGCGCACCGCCAGGGACACCGTGAAGATGCCCCACCCGTCGATGCGCTGCGTGATTTTCCGGAAGCCCGCCGCGGCCACGAGCTGGTCCATCTCCGCCTGCGTGCGGCGGCGCATCACCCAGGCCTGGCCCTGACGGTGGCTGGTGAGCGCGCGCGCGATCATCTCCAGCTGTGGGTGCCAGGGCTGACCGGTGTAGACCAAATAGCCGCCCGGCTCCACCGCGTCGGCCACACCGGCCAGCGAACGGGCGACCATGGCGTTGTCGGGGAACAGCTCGTACAAGCCCGAGACCGTGGCCAGCGTGGGGCGCGGCGTGGCGCTGGCCACCTGGGCGCGATCGAAGGCGTCGGCCTTTTCAAAACGGGCGGTGGACTGCAGGCCACGTTGAGCGATCAGCGCCTGGCCGTCGCGCACGTTGATGTCGCTGTAGTCGCGCAGCAGCACCGAGGCCACCGGCACCGGGCTGCTGGCCACGGCATCGAGCACGTAGCGCCCGTGGCCGGCGGCGATGTCCATCAGCCGCACCTCGCGCCCGGCGTCGGCCAGGCGTTGCATGGCCTCGCGCAGCAGCTCTTCGACGTGCAGCTTGCGCTGGCGGATGCCGCGCCAGCCGATGGAGTCCAGGTACGCGCGGTCGATCAGGCTGCCCACCAGCGGCGCGCCCTTGGCCTGGTTGCGGTACACGTAGTCCAGCGTGCTGCCGGAGTCGAAGCCGGTTTCGTGACCCAGGCGCACGCCGTCGGACAGCAGGCCCCCGAGCTGGAGCCCGGCCCGCGTGCCGGCCCAGTACAGGCCGCGCGGCGACAGGGGCGAGAGCGGTTCGGCAAGCGCGCGCGCCTCGTCGGCCGTGGCGCCGCGCTGGTCGGCTTGCAGCAGGTTGACCGGGGCGGCCGGGGTGTCGAACTGCCTGAGCAGAAAGCCCCGAAGGGCCTGCAGGGCGCTGGCGCGGTCGCGCTCACCCAGGGTGTCGTGAAAGAAGCCCGGCAGCTCCAGTTTCTCTTTCACCGCGCTGCCCAGGCGCTCGAAGAACCGGTGTTGCGGCGGGTGGTGCACCACCCAGTCGGCGCCCGAGATGAGCAGCTGAGTGGGCACCACGATGGCCTGGGCGTCGGCCACCACGCGCTCGGCCGCGGTGTACAGATCGAGCAGGATGTTGACCGCGATCGGGCGCGAGATCAGCGGGTCGGCCTCGTAGCTGGCGATGCGTTCGGGATCGTGGGTGAGGAACTTCGCCTTCACGTAGCTGTTGACGAAGAACAGCCCGCGCAGCTTGTGCATCAGCGCCAGGCCGGCGCGCGCGAACGGCACGTACAACTTCACCTTGAAGGCGGGCGAGGCCAGCGTCATGCCACGGATGGCGGGGGCGTAATCGTGCGCCCAGGTGGACACCAGCACCGCGCCCACGCTTTGCGCGATGACGTATTGATCGGTCACGGCCACGCCGTGCTCGGCAGCGATGTGATCGACGAAGGTCTGCACGTCGCGCACCGAGGTGGCGAAGCTCGGGCTGTGGCCGCGCTGGCCCGGCGAGCGGCCGTGGCCGCGTGCGTCCCAGGCGAAGAAATCGAATTCGGGCAGGTTCAGCTCGTCGACCAGGTGCGCCATGCGCGCCCCGTGCTCGTGCCCCCGGTGGAACAGGACCACCGCGCCACGCCGCTGTGCCGCCGTGGCCGGCCAGTGCCGGTAGAACAGCGAGACCCCGTCGTGGGTGGAGAAGTGGCGCTCTTGCGCCGGTCGCGTGGTGTTCATGAACTCCCTTTTGTTGTGGATGGCAAAGATGCAGCGGCGCGCTCGGCCAAAGCCGAACGAACGCGGCGCGCGGTGGTGACAGCAATGAGAAAAGCCAGCGACGGCATCAGCAGCGCCGTCCAGCCCGGTATGGGCAAGCCCAGCGCCAGCACCAGGCCCAGCGCGCCAAACACGAAGGCCCGGTCGCTCTTGCCCATGGGTCCGTCGTAGCGGCGGCTGGCCCCCACGGTGGGGCCCAGCGCGCCCGCGAACTCGGACAGCCCGGCCAGCACGATCACCAGCCCGACCCAGAAGGGGTGGCCCGGCAGCACCAGCGCAAACGGCAGGTACAGCGCGGCGTCGGACACCACGTCGGTGAGCTCGTTGAGGAACGCTCCCAGCGGCGTCTGCTGCCCGTGCTCGCGCGCCAGCATGCCGTCCACCGCGTTGAACGCCATGCGCACAAACATCCACAGCGGAACGAGCGCAAAGGCCCGCGGCGATGGCGCCAGGAAGAACAAACCCAGCCCGAGCGCGACCGAGATCACACAGGCCAGCACCGTGACCTGGTTGGCCGTCACACCCCAGGCGTGCAGACGCACCACGCCCGGGCGCAGCAGGTTCTGAAACGCGGGTTTCAATTGATAGATCGACACACGGACCTCCCCTCGCAAACGCTGACCATCATGCGATCAACCCAGCAACCCGCTCCCTCAACCCCTCCGGCGTCACCACCTCGGCCCGCACCGGTTCACCCACGTTCAGCCCCACCCGGTTGAACACCCCGCGCCGGAACGGCCGGACCATGGCAACGCGTTCGCCCTGGCGCTCTTCGACGCGGCTGAAGAACGAGCCCCAGAGGTTGGTGAGCGCCATGGGAATGACGTTCACCGCCAGCCCGTCGGCCTGGGCGCGCTCCAGGATCTTCATGACGCCGGCCTTGAAGGGTTGCAGCGTGCCGTCGCGGGTGATGCCGCCTTCGGGGAAGATGGCCAGCAGATCGCCCTCGCGCAACACGGCGGCGGCGGCTTCGAACGCGGCCTCGTAGGCGGCCGGGTCTTCCTTCTGCGGCGCGATCGGAATCGCCTTGGCCAGCTTGAACAGCCAGCCCAGCACCGGCACCTTGAAGATGCGGTGGTCCATGAGGAAACGCATGGGCCGCGGGCTGGCGGCCATGAGCAGCACCGCGTCCACAAAGCTCACGTGGTTGCAGACGATGACGGCCGCGCCCTGGGTGGGGATGTGTTCGTCGCCCGCCACCTTGAAGCGGTAGACGAAGCGCGACGCGATCCAGGCCACGAAGCGCAGCAGGTATTCGGGCACCAGCATGAAGATGTAGAACGCGACCACGGCGTTGGCCAGACCCACTAGCAAGAAGAGCTGCGGGATGCTGACCCCGGCGCTGAGCAGCGCACCCGCCAGCACCGAGCTGCCGATCATGAACAGCGCGTTGAGGATGTTGTTGGCCGCGATGATGCGGGCGCGGTGCGTGGGCTGGCTGCGCATCTGGATCAGCGCGTACATGGGCACGCTGTAGATGCCGGCGAACAGCGAAAGCAGCGCCAGATCGGCCAGCACGCGCCAGTGCGCGGCCTCGGCCATGAACGGGCCGAGCGCGAGGGCCGCGGTGGACGGCGGCAGGCTGTGGGAGGCGAAATACAGGTCGATGGAGAACACGCTCATGCCGATGGCGCCCAGCGGCACGAGGCCGATCTCGACATGGCGGCGGCTCAGGATTTCGCACAGCAGCGCGCCGATGCCGATGCCGATGGAAAACACCACCAGCAGCAGCGAGGCCACCTGCTCGTTGCCGTGCAACACGTCGCGCGCGAAGCTGGGGAACTGGCTCAGGAACACGGCGCCGAAGAACCACATCCAGCTGATGCCCAGCAGCGAGCGGAACACAACGACGTTCCCGTGTGCCAGCTTGAGGTTGCGCCAGGTTTCGGTGAAGGGGTTCCAGTTGATCCGCAGCGCCGGGTCGGTGGCGGGTGAGACGGGCACGGCCTGGGCCAGCGCGCGGCCGACGATGGCGAGCAGCAGGCAGGCTGCGGCCACGTAGGTCGGGCCCACCAGCGGCATGGCGATCAGCAGGCCGCCGGCCACGTTGCCGAGCAGGATGGCCACAAAGGTGCCCATCTCGACCATGCCGTTGCCGCCGGTCAGCTCGCGTTCGCTCAGGTGCTGCGGCAGGTAGGCGAACTTCACCGGGCCAAACAGCGTGCTGTGCAGGCCCATGAGGAACACGCAGCCCAGCAGCACCGGCACGTTCTGCTGCATGAAGCCCCAGCCGGCCAGCAGCATGATGGCGATCTCCAGGTTTTTCACGAAGCGGATCAACACCTCCTTGGGGTACTTGTCGGCGAGCTGGCCGCTGGTGGCCGAGAAGATCAGGTACGGGAAGATGAACAGCGCGCCGATCACCAGGCCCGCCATGGCCGGCGGCAGCCAGCTCACCTGCAACTGGTAGGTGACCAGCACGGTGAAGGCGAACTTGAAGATGTTGTCGTTGCCGGCGCCGAAGAACTGCACCCAGAAGAAGGGGCCGAAGCGGCGCTGGGTGAGCAGGGCGAACTGGCCGCCCTCATGGGCGCCGGGGCTGGCGTGGCCGGTGGTCGCCGTGGGAAGCGCGGTGGACGTGGTGGCTGGGCTGCTCATGCGGATCTCCTCCAGAGATGTTGTGATCAGGGTTCCGAGGGCGCCGCGCCGCGGCCCGTTGCCCGCGCATTCTGCCGCATGGCCCGCAGCACCGGCCAGGCGGCCAGACCGGCCACCAGGTGCTTGAGGCTGTGGCCCGACACCACCTCGCCGGTGGCGTGGAACACGGCTTCGTCGCCCAGCTCCAGCAGCTTGGCCAGCGCATACAGGCCGATCAGCACGCCCAGGCGCACCCCCAGGGCGCCGGCCCGGGGCTGGTGCAGCGCGAGCCAGACCATGAGCGCCATGCCGCCGAACTGCACCACGGCCCAGGGCAGCACGTTGCCGTGGGTGAGCGGCATCGCCGCCGACAGCAGCGCCACCACCAGCGTCAGGCGCATCACACAGGCGGCGGGTTTCTGCCCCACGCGCTCGGCCACCGCCAGCGCCAGCGCGCCGGCAAAGGTGACCGCCATGCCCATGCGGTCGAGCACCAGACCCTGGGCATCGGGCGCCCAGTGGTACCAGGCCGAGCCGAAACCCGTGGCCAACAGGCCACCGAAGAACACGGCCAGGGCCAGCCGCGTACCCGGCGCCCAGGGACCACCACGCAGCAGCGCCCATCCGCCCAGCAGACCCGCGACCGCCAGCGACAGGTTGGTCCAGACGTCCATGAAATTGGGCACGCCCCAGAGGCTTCTGGCGTCCACGAACGGATGGCCGTGGGCATGCAGCGCGGCGTGGCCGTGGGCGTTGAGCGCCAGGCCGCTGTGCGCCAGCCAGGTCGGCCCGGCGATCACGGCCAGCAGCCAGAGCACGAGCAGCGCGGTGCCCACGGTCACCAGCCGCTGCCCGACGGGTGACAAGGGCATGGATCGCGGCACACACAGGGTGGCGGGGCGGGGGGTGACAGACCTGGCGGACAAGGACATAGAGGCACTCCGGTGGCGCAGGGGCCGGGTAAACCAAAGGAACAAGGGGTGAGACCGGGGCGCAGTGTCTGAGCGGCGGGCGCGCAAACGGGTCAACTTCCGATACAGTGCACCCACTTCCAACCCAAGGTATCGGTATTCGATACCCGATCCGCACGAGCGCCGCGCCGCCCCAAGCCGGTTCGCGCCGCCATGCACAACACGAAGGCATTCCCATGAGCACCACCCAGGACTTGGTCACCGCCCTCAAGAAGGAACTCAAGACCGCGCAGATGACCTACGCCGACCTGGCGCGGGCCATGGGCATGGCGGAATCGAGCGTGAAGCGCATGCTGGCCAAGGGCGACATGTCGCTCTCGCGCGTGGACGAGATCTGCCGCGCGCTGCGGCTGGACTTCGCCGACCTCGCGCGCCGCGTGGCCGACGCCCAGCCGCTGCTGCGCGAGATGACGGCCGAGCAGGAGCGCGCCGTGGTGGCCGACAAGAAGCTGCTGCTGGTCGCGATCTGCGTGCTCAGCCAGTGGACGCTGGAGCAGATCACCGCGGCCTACCGGCTCAGCGAGGCCGAGTGCGTGGCCTGTCTGGCGCAGCTGGACCGCATCGGCATCATCGAGCTGCGCCCGCTCAACCGCTACCGCCTCAAGCTCGCCAAGACCTTCCGCTGGCGGCCGCACGGCCCGGTGATGAACTACTTTCGCGACCACGCCCTGCTCGACTATTTCGCCGGCGGCTTCGACGGCTCGGGCGAGGGCCTGCTGCTGGTGCACGGCTCGATCAGCCGCGCGCTCGCGCCGATCTTCGTGGAGCGGCTGCAGCGCGTGGCGCAGGACTTTGCCCAGCAGCACCAGACCGACCAGAAGCTGGCCGAGAAGGACCGTGGGGGCTACACGCTGGTGCTGGCGATGCGGGGCTGGGAGTTTGAAGCTTTCGGCAGGTTGAGGAGGTGACCTCAAGCGCTGGCATGATGTCGGGCTTGCCCGACAGCGGGCCCACTTCTTTTCCTGCTCCGCACGCCCCCATGAACGCACCCGCCAACGACACGCCCGACCACACCGCTGCGGCCCCCGCTGAAGCCCGCGCCCCTGAGCCCACCGGCGCCGCACCACGCGGCCAGCGGCCCAACCGTGGCCGCCGCCCGCAACGCCCGGCCGCCGAGCGGCCTTCCGGCCCGGCGCCCGCGCGCCAGCACCCGGTGCTGGACCAGTTGGCCAGCCTGTACCCGGTGCTGTTCGGCGAGGTTCTGCTGCCCCTCAAGCGCGGCATTTTTCAGGACCTGCTGGCCGCGCAACCCGACACCCTGGACAAGGACGGGCTCAAAGCAGCGCTGGCGCTGCACACGCGCTCCACGCGCTACCTGACGGTGGTGGCTTCGGGCCTGCCGCGCCACGACCTCAACGGTCAGGCGGTGGAAGAACTCACGCCCGAGCAGGTGCACCACGCGCTGATCGAGGTGTTTCGCCGCCGCGGCGCGCGCAGCCGCGAAGACCTGCGGCCCAAACTGCGCCAGCGCATTCTGAAAGCGTTTGAGGCCTCCGGGCTGGAACGCGACGAATACGCCGAGCGCGTGCACGGCCGCGACGAGGAAGTGAACCAGCTCACCCGCGACGCGCTGGCCGAAGCCGCCCGCCACGCCGCGCGCGAAGAGGCCCTGCTGCGCACCTTCGAGGCCAGCGGAAAGACGCTCGCCGAGTTCGCCGACATGTACGGTCTGCACGTGCTGGACGCCAACCGCACGCTGGAGCGCGCCCGGGCCCGCCTGAGCCGGGCCACCACGCCGGCCACCGAGGCCCCCGCCGCAAACACCGACGCCGCCAGCGCCGAACCCGCGACCGAACCCGGCGATCCCTCCCCCGCCCCATGAACCCGGCCCCGCCCGCCGCCACCGCCGAATCGCCCTATGCGTGGTTCCGGCTGATGGTGTCGCTGGCGTTGATGACGCTGGGCGGTGCGGGCATGTATGCGGTCACGGTGGTACTGCCGCGCATCCAGGCCGACTTTGACGTGGCGCGTGGCGACGCATCGCTGCCCTACACGCTGACCATGGTGGGCTTCGGCCTGGGCGGCATCCTCATGGGCCGCTTGTCGGACCGCTTTGGCGTGATGGTGCCGGTGCTGGGCGGCTCGGTGGGTCTGGGCCTGGGTTTCATCGCGGCGGGCGCCGCCCAGAGCCTGTGGCAGTTCAGCCTGGCGCAGGGCATCCTGATCGGCCTGCTGGGCACCTCGGCCACGTTTGCGCCGCTGGTGGCCGACACCTCGCGCTGGTTCACCCGCCGCCGCGGCATCGCGCTGGCGATCTGCATGAGCGGCAACTACCTGGCCGGCGCCGTCTGGCCACCGGTGATCCAGCACTTCATCGACCACGGCGGCTGGCGCCAGGCCTACACCGGCATCGGCGTGTTCTGCCTGCTGGTGATGTTGCCGCTGGCGCTGGTGCTGCGCCGCCGCCCGCCCGCGCAACCCGGCCCGGAACCCGCAGCCACGGGCGGCCATCACCCCGCCACCGTCCAGGGCGAGCGCCCGCTCGGCCTCTCGCCCGGCACGCTGCAGGCCCTGCTGTGTGTGGCGGGGGTGTCGTGCTGCGTGGCGATGTCGATGCCGCAGGTGCACATCGTTGCCTACTGCACCGACCTGGGTTTCGGCGCGGCGCGCGGCGCGGAAATGCTCTCGGTGATGCTGGGCATGGGCATCGCCAGCCGGCTGATCTCGGGCTGGATCTCGGACCACATCGGCGGCCTGCGCACCCTGCTGCTGGGCTCGGTGCTGCAGGGCGTGGCGCTGCTGATGTTCCTGCCCTTCGACGGCCTGGTGCCGCTGTACCTGATCTCGGGCCTGTTCGGCCTGTTCCAGGGCGGCATCGTGCCGAGCTACGCGCTGATCGTGCGCGAACACTTCTCGCCCGCCCAGGCCGGCGCGCGCGTGGGCACGGTGCTGATGGCCACGCTGTTTGGCATGGCGCTGGGCGGCTGGATGTCGGGCGCGATCTTCGACCTGACCGGTTCCTACCAGGCGGCGTTCCTCAACGGCATCGCCTTCAACCTGCTCAACATCGGCATCGTGCTGTTCCTGCTCAAGCGGGCCCGTGGCACGGGTGCCGGCCAAGCACGGGCTGGGGTTGTTACTGCCTGAGCGTTTGCCGTCCGCGTGACCGCCATGCAGAAACGGTCCAACCCAAGGGCACCGCCGCCGGGCCGGCTTTGCCGGACGGCCAGTGCCGCCCCCCTGAGGGGGTAGCGCGAAGCGCTGCGGGGGTGTCGTTCTACGCGGGCATGGTGAACACGGTCAGCACGCCGGTGTAGCCGTAGAGCCTGTGGTGCGCGATTTCGCCGCCGGCGAAAAAGCCGACCAGGGGCACGTCGCCCAGGGCCCGGCGCACGATCTGCAGCTCGGCGCTGGGGGCGCCAAAGTGCGGGCCACCCCGGCCGGCGCAGCTCACGTACACCGCGCCGGCGATGCGACGCGCCGGGTGGGGCGCGGTCTCCAGCTCGTGGGCCGCCAGCGCCGTGGCCACCGGCAGGCTGAGTTCTTCGGGTTCGAGTTCCTCGCGGATCTCCGCGCACACCCGCGTGAGGTCGGCGCGCGCGGCCTGCGCGTTGCGTTCGCACAGCGCCAGCCGCGTGCCCGGGGGCGGCGTGTCGGCAATGGCGATGCCCCGGCGCCCTGGGTCCAGACCGATGATGTGGCGCACCAGGACTTCGGGGCCGAACTGGCCACGCGCCTGGCGCTCGCGCGGGCCGGCGGCGTCGGCCAGCCGCTGCTGCGGCAGGGTGAGGCCCACCAGGGTGGTGCGCAGCCGGTCGATGGCTTCCTGCGGCCGCTCCAGCGTGATGTCCAGGGAGCGCAGCAACACGTCCAGCGCCGGCTCGCCGTCGAGCGAGAGCACGAGGTTGCCTTCGATGGCGCTGATGCCGCGCTCCCGGTCCACCGGTTGCGCGCCCTGCGTGACGCGAGACACCAGACCCACGTCGGGCCCGAAGGCCACGCCGCTCAGACCACCGTGAAACACGCCACTGGCCGCGCCATGGCCGCGCAGATTGCCCGCGCTGCTGAAGGCGAACTGCACGCTGGCGTCGCGGCTGCCCGCCAGACCGCCGAACAGATACCCGCTGGCGGTGCGCTCGGCCACCTCGGCGATCAGCTCGGCCAGCTCGGGGGTGCCGCTGTCGGCGTGCACCAGCGCGGTGTGGGCCACGAAGCCGTCGGCCCCCGGCTCGCGCCCGCTGGCCGAGAGCGGGGCCACGCCGCTGAACACGCGGTACTGGTCGGGGCTGAGGTCGCACAGCATCACGGCCAGCGCGGGTTCGTCGAAGTACTCGACGTTGTTGGCCGACACCCCCACGCCCACCGTGCCGGCCCAGTCGGTCACCTCGGGCAGCTCGGCGCTGAGGTGCTCCAGGATGGCCCGGGCCTCGCTGGCGTAGTGGTCGGTGATGTAAAGCAGCGCCAGCGCAGGCGCCTTGGCGTGGTCGGGCAGCGCCATCTGCGCGCGCAGCTGCGCCAGCACCAGGGCGGCGGCCATGCGCCATTGGGGGTGGGTGGCGTGGGCGTAGGGAAAGAGTTTCATGGGGTATGGACCACGCCGCTGGCGCCGGGTTCAGTCCGCCCGATCAGCGTCGGCGTGCGCCGCGCGCGGCCTTGCCGGTGGCGGCTTTTTTGGCCGTCGCTTTCGGGGGCGCCGCCTTCGCCTTCTTCGCGACCGTGCGGGTGGTGGGGGCCTGGGCGGGCGGGGCCGGCTGGAAGCCGGTCATGGGGAAGAACGAGGTGGGCAGCGGCCAGTCGCCCGCGGACAGCGGCTGGACCGGCGCCGAGCGGGCAGCCGGTGCCGCGGCGGTGCGCGTGCGCGCGGATGCTTTCCTGGCCACGGGCGCGGGGGTGGCTTTGCGGGGAGCGGTTTTCTTCGCCGCCGGCTGGGGCGTGCTCTTGCGCCCGGTCACGGCCCGCGCCGCCGCCTGGCCCAGGCCGCGCGTGACCTTGCCGGCCACGCCGGTGGCGGTCTTGACGGCCTGCTCGGTCAGGCCGCTGGCCACCTGACGGGTGGTGTCGAGCGCGGTCTGTTTGGCCACGTCTTTCAGCGCGCTGGCCGCGATGGTCTGGAACTGCTGCGACAGGGCGCCCCACCACTGCATGGGGTCCACCACGCCGCCCGCGGGCGCGGTGGCCTGGGCGGCGGCGGTCGGTCGCGCCCGGGTCTTGCGGGGCCGGGCCGCGGGCGGAGGCGCCGGTTCGTGGTCTTCCTCGTCCTCGTCGTCGGTGGTTTCGTCGGCACCATCCGCCCCCGCCTCGGCGGGCGGGGGGCTGCCGTAGGTGCGGGGCGGGATCTCGAGACCGGCGAAGGCGGTGTGGGCGGGGGCGGCGGCGGGCGCGCCACCGGTGAAGCTGGCCACGGTGTCGGCGGCCTTGATCTTGAGCGCGTTGGCCACGTCGCCCAGGCTGAAGTTCATGTTCTTCAGCGTGGCCAGGGTCATCTTCTGCACCTCCAGCGCCTGGATGGTCGCCCCCAGCGCCTTGGAATTCTGGTCGAGCCAGAAGTGCACGGCCTTGAGCTCTTCGATGCGTTTTTCCAGGTCCTCCACGTTGAAGGTGGGAGCCACCCAGTTGCCCAGGTTGGGCAACTGCGGAATGCTGTTGCCGATGCCTTGTGCCACGCCCCCGGCGGCCTGGCCGGCGAGGTTCTGCAGGAACTCAAAGCCCGGCACGAATTTGCCGAAACCGCTGCCCGATGTGTCGCTCATGAAGGTCTCCTGATGGGTCGTTCCGCGGTGGCTCTCAGCCGTCCACGCCGTAGCGGGGCGCGCGCCGTTCCCGCAAGGATGCCACACCTTCGTGCACGTCGGGGCCCCCAAAACCCATGAATTCCAGGGCCAGCGAGGTGTCGAACGCCGGGCCGGCCTGGCGCAGCCAGTTGTTGAGCGAATACTTGGTCCAGCGGATCGCGGTCTGGCTGCCGCTGGCCAGACGGTCGGCCACTTCATAGGCCTTGTCGAGCAGGGCTTCATCGTCCACCGCGAGCGACACCAGGCCGATGCGTTCGGCCTCTTCGCCGCTGATGGGGTCGCACAGCATCAGGTAGTACTTGGCCTTGGCCAGGCCGCAGAGCAGCGGCCAGACGATGGCGGCGTGGTCGCCGGCCGCCACGCCCAGGCGGGTGTGGCCATCGACGATCTTGGCGGACTTCGCGGCGATGGAGATGTCGGCCAGCAGGCCGGCCACCAGGCCCGCGCCCACGGCCGGGCCGTGCATGGCGCTGACGATGGGCTTGTCGCAATTGATCACGTTGTAGACCAGGTCGCGCGCTTCTTTCCAGACGCGGGTGCGCACCCCGAAGTCGCTCGCCATGTCCTGCACCAGCGCCAGATCGCCGCCGCCCGAAAAACCCAGGCCGCTGCCGCGCAGCACGGCGCAGCGCACGCTGTCGTCGCGCCCCACATCGCGCCAGATCTCGCTCAGTTCCCAGTGGCCTTCGTGGCCGGCGGTGGGCAGCTTGCCATTGCCCCCCGGGCCGTCGGCGCGCATCTGGATGTCGAGCACCGAGGGCACGCCCTCCACGGGCGGGCCACGACGGGTGATGGCGAGGGTCTGGTAGCGGCTGTAGTCCACAGGGGTCATGCTGGTCTCCGTTGCCGGGGTCTGACGCCCCGGGATCTGGGTGGAATGATCGGGCGATTCTGCCCCGTTTGACCGGCCGAACCGGCCCGATTCGCCGGAAATCCGCGCCACGGCATGGCGCTGGGGCGCGGGCCAAAACCGCGTCCCATCAGGTGGGACTTGACGTGTGTCAACGCCCCTGTCACGGTACAGGCGCAGTATGTCTGTCATGGCGCCGTCGCGAGCCATCGCCCGGAGCGCTTCCGAGAACCACGAGGAGAGCTTGCATGAGTCAGAACGTTTCCGACACTTTCGCCAACCAGCTGCGCGAGATGCGCACCGAGTTGCTGGGCCAGTTGCGTGGGCAGCGCGGCGGCAAGATTGGCCGCGCCGAGGCGGCCGCGGACGCCCGCGAGGCCAGCAGCGATGACTGGGCGCGGGCCGAGACCGAGCGCGACCTGGCCTTCGGGCTGGAGGAACGCGAGTCCGCCGAACTGGTGGCCATCGACGAGGCGCTCAAACGCATCGCCGACGGCAGCTACGGTCTGTGCATCGACTGCGGCGTCGCCATCGCCACCGCACGGCTGCACGCCAACCCGACCGCGTTGCGCTGCGTCGCCTGCCAGGAGAAGGCCGAGCAGGCCTGACCCCGACCGCACCGACCCGCGGCCCATTGCTTTCATTTGTTCAGGAGGTTTCCCATGCCCACTTTTCACGCCGTCGTCTGGATGGACCGCCGCGAGGCCCACGTGTTGAAGTTCGATCGTGAGCATGTCGAGTCCGAGAGCATCAAGTCCCGCTCGCACCACAAAGCCACCGGTGGCCACGTGGGCTCGCACCAGCTGATGCACGGTCGCGGCCCCGCGGCCAGTGGCAACCACTCCCCCGAAGGCGGGCACAGCTCGACCGACGAAAACTTCTACCACGAGGTCGCGCAGGCGCTCCAGGGCGTGCGCGAGATTCTGGTCACCGGCCCGGCCCAGGCCAAGGACGAGTTCCGCACCCATTGCCAGCACCACGAAAAGGACATCGCCAGCGCCATCGTCGATGTGGTCTCCGCCGACCACCCCACCGACCGCCAGCTGGTGGCCATGGCGCGCCAGTATTTCCTGAAGCACGACCAGAACGCCGGCGACCCCACGCAGCGCTGAGCCGCGGCGGCGGCGCTGCACATTCACGGGGGGTTTGCTATCCTGCCCGGATGCCGACCCACAGCCCTCAGACCCTTCCCGCCCGAAGCCTGTTCCACCTGGCGTTTCACGTCACCGACCTGGACGAGGCACGCCGCTTCTACGGTGGCGTGCTGGGTTGCGCCGAAGGCCGAAGCACCGACACCTGGGTGGACTTCGACTTCTTCAGCCATCAGATCTCGCTGCACCTGGGCGAGCCCTTCAAGACCACACGCACAGGCCGCGTGGGCGACCACCTGGTGCCCATGCCGCACTTTGGTCTGGTGCTGTTGCTGCCCGACTGGCGGGCGCTGGCCGAGCGGCTGGAGCGCGTGGGCACGGACTTCGTGCTGCGCCCGCAGGTCCGTTTTGAAGGCCAGCCGGGGGAGCAGTGGACGATGTTCTTCTGCGACCCGTTCGGCAACCCTATCGAGATCAAGGGTTTTGCCTCGCTCACGCAGGTGTATGCCCAATGATGGCGGCGCGGGTACCGATGCGGTGGGTCGATGAGCGGCCCGTTCGCGGCGCCAGACGTCGCCACACGCGCGTCGGTTGGCCGGTAGCATCGACCCCCTGAACGTCGCTCAAGAGGCGCGCACCCAGCGCCCGAGCCTGCATCCCCAAACACCCCCATTTCCCCACCAAGCCATCATGCGTTCATCCTCTTCCTCCTCCGGTCTTTCGCGACGCACTTTCAGCGGCCTGATCGCCGGCGCAGCCGTGCTGGGCACACCCGCCTTGAGAGCCCAGTCGGGCAACCGGGTGGTGCTGGGCCAGTCGGCCGCGTTCACCGGCGCGGCCGCCCAGTTGGGCATCCAGTTCCATGCCGGTGCCAAGCTGTACTTCGACCAGCTCAATGCCCAGGGGGGCGTGAACCAGACCCAGATCGAGTTGCGCCAGCTCGATGACGGCTACGAGCCCGACCGCTGTGCGGAGAACACGCGCAAGCTGCTGGACGACGAGGTGTTCGCGCTGTTTGGCTACATCGGCACGCCCACCAGCGTGGTGGCGCTGCCGCTGGCGATCAAGGCCCAGACCCCATTCTTCGCCCCGTTCACCGGCGCCATGGGGCTGCGCCAGCCGTTCAACCGCATGGCGTTTCACATGCGGGCCTCGTACAACGACGAAACCGCACTGATCGTGCGCCAGCTCACCAACCTGGGTCTGAAGAAGATCGCGGTGTTCTACCAGAACGATGCCTATGGCAAGGCCGGCCTGAGCGGCGTGAACCTGGCACTGGAAGCCCAGTCCCTCAAGCCGGTGGCCACCGCCACCGTGGAGCGCAACTCGGTCGACGTGGCCAGCGCGGTGAACACCATCAACGCGGCCCAGCCCGACGCGGTGGTGCAGATCAGCGCCTACGCGTCCTGCGCCGCCTACATCCGCGCCGCGCGCAAGGCGGGCTACGGCGGCAGCTTCTACAACGTGTCGTTCGTGGGCACGCAGGCGCTGGCCGATACCTTGGGCAAAGAAGGCGCCGGCGTGGCGGTCACGCAGGTGGTGCCTTCGCCGTACAGCTCGGCCCGGCCGCTGACGCGCGAGTTTCTGGCGATGATCGCCCAGGGCGGCAACAAGGTGCAGCCCAACTTCTCCAGCATGGAAGGCTTCATGGCGGCTAAGCTGTTCACCGAAGGCCTGCGCCGCGGCGGTGCGGGCCGGCCAACCCGCAACAGCCTGATCGAGGGACTGGAGAGCATCCGCGACCTGTCCATGGGCGGGTTCAACGTGTCGTTCGGCCCCGACAACCACGTGGCATCGAAGTTCGTGGAGCTCTCCATGCTCACCGGCGACGGACGGATCCGCACCTGAGACCCTGGTCGGACAAGCCCCGGGCCGGGCCACCGCTGCGCCCGGGCCCGGAACGTGTTCGCGGTCTCAGCGATCCAGCGGCGCGATCTTCTGGTCGATCGCCCCGAAGACGCTCTGGCCGTCCTTGCCCTTCATCTCGATGCGGATGGTGTCGCCGAACTTCATGAATTCGGTGGTCGGCTGGCCGTCCAGAATGGTTTCGATGCAGCGCTTCTCGGCGATGCAGCTGTAGCCCTTGGGCCATTCCTGGCGCCCGTCCACCTCGATCGCCTTGTTGCTCACGGTGCCCGAGCCCACGAGGGAACCGGCGCGCACGTTGCGCGTCTTGCAGATGTGGGCGATCAGCTGGCCGAAGTGGAAGGTCATCTCCGGGCCGGCGTCGCACATGCCGACCTTGCGGCCGTTCCAGGTGGACTGCAGCGTGAGGTTGACCCGGCCACCGGCCCAGGCATCGCCCAGCTCGTCGGGCGTGACCGCCACCGGGCTGAAGGCGCTGGCGGGCTTGCTCTGGAAGAAGCCGAAGCCCTTGGCCAGTTCGGCCGGGATCAGGTTGCGCAGCGACACGTCGTTCACCAGCATCAGCAGGCGCACGCCGTCCAGCGCCTGCTCGGGGCTGGCTCCCATGGGCACGTCGCCCGTGACCACGGCGATCTCGGCTTCGAAGTCGATCCCGAAGTCTTCGCTGGGCACGACCACGTCGTCGCAAGGACCAATGAAGTCGTCGCTGCCGCCCTGGTACATCAGCGGATCGGTGTAGAACGAAGCCGGCACCTCGCTGCTGCGCGCCGCACGCACCAGCTCCACGTGGTTGATGTAGGCCGAGCCGTCGGCCCACTGGTAGGCCCGCGGCAGCGGCGCCATGCACTGGGCGGGGTCAAACGGGAACGCGTGGCGCGCCTTGCCCTGGTTGAGCGTGACGTACAGGTCGTGCAGCTGGGGGGCGTGGAAGTTCCAGTCGTCCAGCGCCTGCTGCAGCTTGTGGGCGATGCCCGTCGCATAATGAGCGGTTGACAGATCGCGTGAAACAACCACCAGTTGTCCGTCGCGTGAGCCGTCTTTGTAAGTGGCGAGTTTCATGCAAGTCTCCTGCTGCGGGTTCTTTGAGATGCCATGATTCTGCCCCCGGCCAACCGCTCACACGACCGACCGCCGGGTGGCGCTCCCCAGGGAGCCATCATGCACATGGAATTACGAATAGTGAAATCAGTTAACCTATCCGTAAGAACCGGATTCTAAAACAAAGTCCCGACGCGCATGCAATGACCCCGGAATTCCCCCTGGAACCCGCCCACGGTCCCACCGTGCAAAACCGAACGCCCACCATGCCCGCTGCCCCTCGCCCCTCCGCCACCGCTGTCGCACCGGCCCGCGCACCGCGGCGCGCGGCCCCGCCCGCCACGGAACCGAGCGACGATGACGAGCCCTTGCGCGCGGGCATCCAGTCGGTCGAGGTCGGCTTCGAGCTGCTCAACGCGCTCTCCAACGCGCCGGGCTCGCTGATGCTGCGCGACCTGGCCGCGGCCGCCGGCATGAGCGCGGCCAAGGCACACCGCTACCTCGTGAGCTTCCAGCGCATGGGCCTGGTGATGCAGGATCCGGCCACCACCCGCTACGACCTCGGCCCCGCGGCCCTGCGCCTGGGCCTGGCCAGCCTGAGCCGGATCGATGGCGTCAAGCTCGCTCGCGAGCGGGTCGAGGCCCTGCTGCTGGAGACCGGCCACACCCTGGCCATCGCGGTCTGGGGCAACCAGGGGCCGACCATGGTGCACTGGGCCGAAGCCCCCCAGACGGTGCCGGTCACGCTGCGCCTGGGCGACGTGATGCCGCTGCTGACCTCGGCCACCGGACGCTGCTTTGCCGCGTTCATGGGCCACGAAGGACGCGATGCCCAACGCATCGCCCCCATGATCCGCGACGAGCTCGCGCGCCTCAAGAAACTGCCGCGCAACGGATTCGCGGTGGCGGATCTGCCGCAAAGCCAGGCCGACGTGCAGGCCATGCTGGAGGAAACCCGCCGCCACGGCCTGGGGCGTGTGGTCCACAGCCTGCTGCCGGGCGTGGGGGGCTTCTGCGCCCCGGTGTTCGATGCCCAGGGCCATCTGGCGCTGGGCCTGGTGGTGCTGGGCTCGGTGACCACGCTCGACACGGCCTGGGACGGTGCACCCGCCACCGCCCTGCTGCGCTGCGCGCACCAGCTCAGCGCCGATCTGGGCCACACCCCGTCGCGCTGAAAACGGTCCTTCCCGCTTGCTCCGCCCCATGTCCCGTTCCCGTCTCGACGCCCCGCCCCGCTGGACCGTGCTGCTGGGCCTGGCCGCCGCTGTGCTGGCGCTGCACCTGCTGCTGTTGAGCGGCGGCGTGTCCAGCTGGTCGCTGGACCTGCTGGATGCCCCCGAGTCGGACACCGGCGTGGCGGCCTTGCCCGCGGATCCAACGGCCCACCCCGAGGCGGCCGCAGCGCCGCTGCCCGACGCGCCGCCCCCCGTGACCACCAGCACGGTGCGCTGGATCGTGCCCAAGCCCGTGCCCCCGGCGCCGCCACCGCCTCCCAAGCCCAAACCCAAGGTGGAGAAGAAACCGCCGCCACCGGCGCCCGAACCCGAAGAACCGCCACCGGTCGAGGTCGCTGAAGCGCCGCCGGAGCCACCGCCGGTGGAACCCGAATCCAAGCCGACCCCACCCGCCGAGCTTGCTCCGCCGCCGGAGCCTGCGCCCGAAACACCCGCGGTCGACACCGCGGCGACCAGCGCGGCCCGGGAAAACGCGAGCGCGGTCGACGCTTCGTTGCAGAACGCCCTGCTCTCGCCCAGCGCCGATCTGCGCTACGACGTGAGCGCCGACGCCAAGGGCATGCCCTATTCGGCCCGGGGCCATCTGACATGGGAACAGGACGGGCGGCGCTACAAGGCCCGCATGGAAATCAGCGTGCTGTTCCTGGGCAGCCTGGTACAGACCAGCGAGGGAACGATCGGCAGCAAGGGCCTGGTGCCCGAGCGCTTCACCGACCGCAAGCGCAGCGAACGCGCGGCCCATTTTGACCACGCCACCCAACGCATCCGCTACAGCAACAACGCTCCCGACGCCCCCCTGCTGCCCGGGGTCCAGGACCGGCTCACGATCAACCTGCAGCTGGCCGCCCTGTTCAACGCCCAGCCATCGGCCTTTCACGAGGGCCAGACCCTGCGCTTGCCGGTCAGCGGCATCGATGCGGCGGAAATCTGGCTGTTCCAGATCGGACCCCAGACTCGACTGACCGTGCCCGCGGGCGATTTCGATGCCCGCAAGCTGACCCGCAACCCGCGCCGGCCCTACGACCGCATGGTCGAAATCTGGCTGGCCCCGGCCCTGCACCACCTGCCGGTCCGCATGCGCGTCACCGAGCCCAACGGCGACTACTTTGATCTGCAGCTGCGCACGATGCCGGAACTCGGTGCCGCGGCGCCGCCTCCGCAATGAGCTGGCACGCTCCGGATCCGGCCACGCACAAGTGAGTCCCCACACACAGATGTGGCCGATCCGTGCCTTGGACCTCGGGAATGTGCCAAAAATGACACGCATCTTGAATCTTCACCGGCCGTGACCATCTAAATCACCAGACGGACTGCATAAGTCCGACCAATTGCCGATATAAGGTTCATGAGGAACACAGGTTTCTCTCTTTCAAGGATGTCAGTCATGCACATGCTCTACGACTCGGATGCCTTTGCCGTGGTCCACATCCTCGCCAACGCCCAGATCGAAGGCGAGGTCGAGCAGGACCAGGGTCCACAAATCCCGCGCCACGGTTTCGAAATCGTGGACAAACGGTCGGGCAAAGAGGTCTACCTGGACGGCTCCTGGGCCGAAATGTTCCAGATCCAGATCACCGCCTGGCAACAGAACACCCCTTCGCAGGAAGAGGTGGAAGACACGCTCGAAGGCTATGCCACGCTGGCGCAGATGCCGGTGGTGATGCATTGAGGCTCCCCCCGCGCCGCGCCTAGGGGCGCGTCACCCCCCGGGGGGCGATGCCTGCGGCCCGGCGGAGCCGGTTCCGCGGCATCCTTGGAAACTTCCCCTCTCGCGTTTTGCCCGGTTTTGACCGGGCTTCGTTTTTTTCAGGCCTTGTCTTTGCGACTCAGCCAGCGGTACACCGGCTCGGCCAGCACCAGCACCGCCACCAGGCGGCAAACCTGAAACGCGGTGACCATCGGCACGCCGAGCTGCAGCACCTTGGCGGTGATGGCCATCTCGGCGATGCCGCCGGGTGCCGTGCCGAGCACCAGCGTGGCCGGGTGCAGGCCGGTGAGCGCCGCCAGCAGCCAGGCGAAGCCGGCGCACAAGCCCATCATCACGGCGCTGGCGAACGCCACCGAGGCCAGCCAGCGCGGCGCGGTGTGCACGAACGCCGGGTTGAAGCGCACGCCCAGGCTCACGCCGATGACGAGCTGGGCCGCGGCGCTGAGCCACCCCGGGATGGCCGACAGCGTCACCCCCGACAGCGTGAGCAGCATGGTGACCAGCAACGCCCCCATGAACCAGGGGTTGGCACGGCGCAGCCGCCGCATCAGCAACACCCCCGCCAGCGTGAGCAGGCCGAGCCAGAGAAGGCCGCTGGCCTGCACCACGCGCGAGGCGGGCGGCAAGGCGTCCAGCCCGCTCACGCCCCAGAACTGCATCGCAAACGGGACCGTCAGCGTCACCAGCAGCACGCGCAGGCTGTGCGCGGCGGCCACCAGATCGGTGCGCGCGCCCTGGCGCTCGGCGATCAGGGTCATTTCGGACGCACCCCCGATGGACCCCGCGAAATAGGTGGTGCTGCGCAGCTGCGCCGGGGTGAGCCCGCTCAGGTGCCCGGCGTGCACGCGGCGCATCCAGGCACCAAACCCCAGACCGAGCGCCAGCGCCCAGGCGATGCCCAGCGCCACGCCCCACCACAGCCCCGCCACCAGCACACCGACGGCGGGCGTGAAATACAGACCCAGCGCGGTGCCGATGACCCACTGCCCCGCGTTGCGCAATGGAATCCAGCTTTCCGTGGGGGCCCCCAGCACCGACACCAGGGACGTGGCCACCAGCGGGCCGATCATCCAGGGAATGGGCGTGCCCAGCCACACGCACAGCTGGGCCGCCGCACAAGCCAGCAGCAGGGTCAGGGCCGTGCGCGTCCAGGACGCGGGCCGCAACGGGAAAGAGAACATCGCGCGGAGATCGGAAAGACGGACGGCACCGGGTGGGCCGGGGGACGTAGTATCGGCGGATGAACTGTCGAAGCCCTGTCATCCGGGTGGCGGCCTGGGTCGCGGTGGGGGCGGTGGCGGCCGCGCTGCTGTCCGGTTGTGCGGCCTCCCTGGCGCCGCGGCCCGACCCCGACGCATCGGCGGGCGCGCTGCTGGAGCGCCTGCTGCCCACACCCCTGCTGCTGGTGGGCGAACAACACGACGCCCCCGAACACCAGGCGCTGCAGCGCGCGCTGGTGCAGCAGTTGGCCGCGCGCCAACGGCTGGCCGCGCTGGTGGTGGAAATGGCCGAGTCCGGCACGCGCACCACCGGTCTGCCCCGCGATGCGAGCGA
Source organism: Hydrogenophaga sp. GW101-3F08 (assembly GCF_059424585.1). NCBI lineage: Bacteria > Pseudomonadati > Pseudomonadota > Betaproteobacteria > Burkholderiales > Comamonadaceae > Hydrogenophaga > Hydrogenophaga sp. GW101-3F08. The sequence goes on along the minus strand of NZ_JBWKZP010000012.1, from coordinate 55,481 downwards.
AGCTCAGGTGCGGCAGGCCCTGCGCTGGGGGCCGGACAACGGCGGCTGGCCCTGGCCCACCTATGCGCCGGTGGTGATGGCGGCGGTGCGCGCCGGGGTGCCGGTGCTCGGCGGCAACCTGCCCCGCGCCGAGATGCGCGCGGCCATGGGCCAGGCCGAGCTGGACGGACTGCTGCCCAGCGCCGCCCTGGAGCGCCAGCGCAGCGCCATCCAGGAAGGCCACTGCGACCTGCTGCCCGCGCCACAGATCGCGCCCATGACCCGCATCCAGATCGCCCGCGACCAGGCCATGGCCCGCACCGCGGCGGCGGCCGTGCGGCCCGGGCAGACGGTGCTGCTGGTGGCGGGCAACAACCATGTGCAGCGCGACCTGGGGGTGCCGCTGCACCTGCCGACGGGGCTGGCGCACCGTGTCGTGTTGTCGCTGGCCCGACCCGCCAACGCCGAAGTGGCGCCGCCGAGCGGGTCCACGCCCGGGTCCGACGCGGTCTGGAGCAGCCCACCGCGCGCTCCGCGTGACTACTGCGGCGACATGAAGCGCAGCCTGGGCCGCTGACCAGCCAGACCGGCAGCGGCACATGCGGAAGGTCTGCTTGTCAAAGCGAGCCCGTTCAGTACACCACGCCCAGGGCCATTTTGCCCACCGTCGGCAATCCCGCTGCCGTCCAGGCCGGCAGGCCACCCCGGTACCAGTACACCTGCGCATGGCCGGCCTGCACCGCCCGCAGCGCCGCATTCGCCGACAGCCAACCCGCCCTCGCTCCGCCATAGAACACCAGCGGCTGTGTAGGATCGGGTGAGGCGGCCCGGATCAAACCCTCGAACCGCTGGTGAACGGCGGCCTCCTGGGAGGCGTCATCGAAGGCACCTCCCGCCCCCAGCAAGGCGAATGCCCCGGGCACCATGCCTTCGTCGGGCGACACATCCACCACGATCGGGAGCTTGACGTCCTTGAGCATGCGCACCAGCTCCGCCGTGTCGATGCGCTCCACACCGCGCAGCCTGCAGGGCGCCGCTGTATCGAAACCCGCCTGCTCCAGCGGTTTGCGCTGCCAGGCCTCGCCGCTGCAGAAGTCGGCCTTCTCATTGGCCACCGCCCCGGGAGATGCGGGCGGCAACTGGGCCAAGGCCTCCCGGGTCTGACGAGACTGCCATTCGAACAGCGGCCGGAGATCCTGGTCGTCCAGCGCAAGCAGACGGCACAACCTGGGCTTGCCGTTGCGCTGGTTGCACCCAAGGAGCGCTCGGGCCATGGCCAGCTCGGGGGAACTGGCCCCACCCGTGACGTGCGCCCGAGTCATGGGTCCACCCGACATCCCTTCATCCCAGGCGATGGCCCGGTGCACAGGCGCCATTGCGAAGGTCTTGAAAAAATTCTCCAGTTCCGGGCAGTCCCCTTTGGGGCAAAGTTCCTGACGCACTTGTTGCGCCCAGGCCGCCAGATCGAAGGGCGCGTCGTTCACCGCCCGACCAAAGAGCCTGAGCTGAAGTCGCATCGAGACCGGCAGGTCCACCGCGACGGTCTCGCGCTGCGTCACCAGACCCAGGGTGAAGGCATCCTTGCCTTCCTGCGGCTTGCAGGTTGTGGGTTGGTGCGCATTGAGGCACAGCGCGGCCTGACTGGCCTGGGCCGGATTGCGCTCGATGTCGCGCAGGATCAGAAAACCACGGGGGTCCTTGAAACCATAGATCGCCTCGTTGATCAGTCCGTCGTTCATCGCCGTCCCGATCTGGCGGCGGAAAAACGCATAGAGGGCAGGCCCGATGCCATGTGCAAGCCGCCCCGAGTCGATGTCGTAGCCCCCGTGAATGCCCAGCAGGGTGCTGCCCGGGGTCCGGCCCGACCCGAAGCCGCGCGTCTTTCCCGCCACGAACATCACGGCACAGGCCGACAAGCACCTGCCCACGGCCACCGTGTCCAGCCCGGCATCCCGAACGGCTTCTCCGACCGTCAACGCGGTCCAGAGGTCCCCGCCCGGCGAATCCACCAGGACCAGACGACGCAGCCCAGGCTGGGACAGCTGTGCCCTGAACGACTGAAAGTCCTCGCCACCAACCGCCCCTGTCGCGAACAGGGTGTCCTCCACCCGCTCCAGGGTCATCGCCCCCGCCTCCAGGTGCGCCAGCAGGCAGATCCCGGCCAGCCACCCCTTCATTCCCCTTCGCACGGTTTCCATCAAGTTCCATTCCCCACTCTTGCGGCGTCCTCGCCGCACGGGATTTCACCATACGGGCCGTCCACCACCCTGCGACAATCGCCCACCATGAACCACACCTACGTTCTCACCCTGTCGTGCCAGGACCGTCCCGGCATCGTGCACGCCGTCTCGGGCTTCCTGCTGGAGCGCGGCGGCAACATCGAAGAAGCCGCCCAGTACAACGACCACGACACCGGCCTGTTTTTCATGCGGGTGCAATTCACCTGCAGCCAACTCACGCAGGACGACCTGCGCACGCACCTCAAGCTGTTCGCCGAGCCCTTCGCCATGCGCTGGAGCCTGCACCCGCTGGCCGAGCCGATGAAGACCGTGATCTTCGTCAGCAAGGAAGGCCACTGCCTGAACGACCTGATGTTCCGCTGGAAGAGCGGCCTGCTGCGGCTGGACATCCGCGCCATCGTCAGCAACCACCGCGACTTCTACCAGCTCGCCGCCGGCTACAACGTGCCCTTCCACCACATCCCGGTGAGCGCCGCGACCAAGGAACAAGCCGAAGCGAAACAGCTGGAGGTGATCCGCAGCGAAGGCGCGGAGTTGGTGGTGCTGGCGCGCTACATGCAGATATTGAGCAATCACCTGTGCCGCGAACTCTCGGGCAAGGCGATCAACATCCACCACAGCTTCCTGCCCAGCTTCAAGGGCGCCAAGCCCTATTACCAGGCGCACGACCGCGGCGTGAAACTGATCGGCGCCACGGCCCACTACGTGACGGCCGACCTCGACGAAGGGCCGATCATCGAACAGGACGTGGCCCGCGTGGACCACACCGACGACGTGGAAGACCTCACCGCACGGGGCCGGGACACCGAAAGCCAGGTTCTGGCCCGCGCCGTGAAATGGCACAGCGAGCACCGCGTGCTGCTCAACGGGCACAAGACGGTCGTCTTCAAGTGATGAACAGGACGCCCCCGATGCGGCCCTGAGGTGACTTCGTGACGATCCGCATCCCTCCGATCCAGTGCCTGCTGACGTTCGAGGCCCTGGCGCGCCTGCGCAGCGTGACGCAGACCAGCGAGGAGCTGTGCGTCACACCCAGCGCGGTGAGCCACCGCATCAAGCAGTTGGAGCAGATCCTGGGCACCAAGCTGTTTGGCCGGGCCGACTTCTCGCTCACCACCGAGGGCAGCGAATACCTGGCCCACGTGCGCGAAGGCCTGGCCACGCTGCAGAAATTCCCGAGCAATGCGGCCACGCCCGGGCGGCGCAAGCTGCGCCTGGCGGTCACGCCCACCTTCGCCCGCTCCATCCTGCTGCCGCGCCTGAAGCAGTTCAGCGAGGCCTACCCGGAGATCGACCTGACACTGCAGGTCAGCATCCCGCTGCTGGACGTGGTGGCCGAGGACGCCGATCTGATGATCCGTTTCGGCACCGGCCGCTACGCCGACGTGGAACACGTCTGCCTGATGAAGGACGAGATCACGCCGCTGGCCTCACCGGCCTTCGCGCGCGAACACGGTCCGTTCGAAACACCCGAAGACCTGGAGGGTGTGCCGCTGCTGCGCAGCCCGCTGGAACCCTGGCGCACCTGGTTCGCGGCGCACGACCTGGACTGGCCCGAGCCGGTGGACGGCTCGCAATTCAACGACATCGGCCTGATGTGCGACGGCGCCGCCGCCGGCATGGGCGTGGCCCTGGTGCGGCTCAAGCTGGCCGCGCCCTGGCTGGAACACGGCACGCTGGTGCCACTGTACGAACGCCACGTGCCCAGCCCGCACGCCCACTACCTGTGCTGGCGCACCGGCACCATGGACCGCTGGGAATGCGCGGCGTTCGCCGAGTGGCTCAAAAAGTCGTTGAGCTGAAAACGGCTCCTTGGGCCAGAGACACCCAACCCTTCCGCCGGAGCGCATGAGCACCCGCCAGGGCTCCCGTGGAACCGGCTCCGCCGGGCCACAGGGAGCGTCCCCCTCCCGCCGCAGGCGAGAGAGGGGGCTGAGGACCGCGGCTCCTAAGCCTGCCTGCGCAGGCTTGGACGGGACGAAGAGGCATCGCCTCTGGCGATGTCGCGGCCTGCAAGGCGCGCGTCAGCGGCGCAGGGGGTGCTTATTCAATATTCAGGCGTTGGCCGGCCAGCGCCACCTTCTTGGGCAGGGTCAGCGTCAGCACCCCGTTTTCGTACCTGGCCCGGGCGCTCTGGTTGTCGATGTCGGTCGCCAGCTGGAAGCTGCGGGACACCGCGCCGTAATAGCGCTCGGTGCGCAACACCTTCTCGTCCTGGCTCTGGCTGTCTTCCTGCTTGATCTCGGCCCGCAGGGTCACCACACTGCCCTCGACCGTGACGTGGATGTCTTCCTTGGACACACCGGGCACTTCGGCCACCACGGTGTAGGCCGACGGGGTTTCCTTCACATCGATCTTGATCTGGGACGGTGACGGCAAGGAGTCGCCGTGCAGGGGACGGACGTAAAAACCCGGGGCGACGTCCCTGAAGAAGTCGTCGAACAGACCGGAACGGGCGATCAGATGGTTCATGGCATGGACTCCTGAATGGATGGGAAAAACGGGCGGTCACAGCGCCGCCCATGGCAAATACATAGCGGTGCACCCGGCGGTTTCAAGACCCCGGTGTTTGAGCTGCATCAAGCCGCTGCCTCACAGGTCCTTGCAAGTTTCTTCAACCCGCGGCGTGGTCCCCTGTCCTAAACTGGCGCGCATGAACGCCCCCACCGCCAGCGCCGACATCACCCGGGCCGAACGCGCCGCCCGCCAATCCGACGTGGTGCGCGCGCTGCAGGCGGTGCTGCCCGCCCACGCGCTGCTCTGGCACAACGAAGACACGACGCCTTACGAATGCGACGGCCTGACCGCCTACCGCCAGCGGCCGCTGGTGGTGGCCCTGCCCGAGACCGAAGACCAAGTGGCGGCCGTGCTCAAGGCCTGCCATGCGCTGGAGGTGCCCGTGGTCGCGCGCGGCGCGGGCACCGGCTTGTCGGGTGGCGCCATGCCCCACGCGCTGGGGGTGACGATGTCGCTGGCCAAGTTCAACCGCATCCTGCGCATCGATCCGCGCTCGCGCACGGCCCTCGTGCAGGCCGGTGTGCGCAACCTCGCCATCAGCGAGGCCGCCGCGCCCCATGGCCTGTACTACGCGCCCGACCCGAGCAGCCAGATCGCCTGCACCATCGGCGGCAACGTGGCCGAGAACTCCGGCGGCGTGCACTGCCTGAAATACGGCCTCACCGTGCACAACGTGCTGCAGGTGCGCGGCTTCACGATGGAAGGCGACCCGGTGCGCTTCGGCGGCGAGGCCCTCGACGTGCCCGGCCTGGACCTGCTCTCGCTGGTGATCGGCAGCGAGGGCATGCTGGCCGTGGTCACCGAAGTCACCGTGAAGCTGGTGCCCAAGCCCCTGCTGGCGCGCTGCATCATGGCCAGCTTCGACGACATCCGCAAAGCCGGCGACGCGGTGGCCGCCGTGATCGCCGCGGGCATCATCCCGGCCGGCCTGGAGATGATGGACAAGCCCATGACCGCCGCCGTGGAAGATTTCGTGCACGCCGGCTACGACCTCAGCGCCGCCGCGATCCTGCTGTGCGAGAGCGACGGCACCCCCGAGGAAGTGGAAGAAGAGATCGGCCGCATGAGCACCGTGTTGCGCGACCACGGCGCCACCGCCATCGCCATCAGTCGCGACGAAGCCGAGCGCCTGCGCTTCTGGAGCGGGCGCAAGAACGCTTTCCCGGCCAGCGGTCGCATCAGCCCCGACTACATGTGCATGGACTCCACCATTCCGCGCAAGCGCCTGGCCGACATCCTGCTGGCCATCGGCGAGATGGAACAGAAGTACGACCTGCGCTGCGCCAATGTGTTCCACGCCGGCGACGGCAACCTGCACCCGCTGATCCTGTTCGATGCGAACGATGCCGACCAGTTGCGACGCTGCGAGCTGTTCGGCGCCGACATTCTGGAAACCAGCGTCGCCATGGGAGGCACGGTGACCGGTGAACACGGCGTGGGCGTGGAAAAACTCAACAGCATGTGCGTGCAGTTTTCGGCCGAGGAAAACGCGCAGATGTTCGGTGTCAAACGGGCTTTCGATACCAAAGAACTACTGAACCCGGGCAAAGTCATACCCACACTGCAACGTTGTGCCGAATACGGCAAGATGCTGGTGCGCGGCGGGCGGCTGGCATACCCCGATCTGGACCGTTTCTGACTGTCAAATTTGACGATGCAAACAGAGGGGCCTCAGGTACAGTAACGCGCAATGAGCGCGCCTTTCCCCGAGTCAGAGCAACGCCAGGCTGCGCTTCCCCGCGATCTGGTCGGTTCGGCGCGCGAGCAGGCGCTTTTGCGCGAGATCGAAGTCCTGAGGGCCGAGAACCTGCGCCTGCGCAACCTGCAGGCCAGCCCCCCCGGCACGGCCACCGACACCGACCTGCTGCTGCCGCTCGACCACCCGCCGCCCGCGGCCCACGAACCCGCCGAAGCGGCCACCGACCAACTGGAATACCAGGCGCTGTTTGCGGCCTTGGCCAGCGCGTTTCCGATCGGCATTTTCCGCACCGATGGCGTGGGCATGTTCACGCATGTGGACGACGCTCTGCTGCGCATCTTCGGTCTGGACGCGCAGGACTTCCACCACATGGGCTGGCTGCGCCGGGTGCACCCCGACGACCTGGAGCGTGTGAAGGCGTGCTGGAGCCAGGGGGTCGCGCGTGCCCGGAGCCAGAGCGTCGAATTCCGGTTGCAGCGCCCGGACGGCGAAGTCGTGCACCTGTCGATGCGCAACGTGCCGGTGCACGACGCCGAAGGCCGTTTCCTGAGCCAGCTGGGCTTTGTGCAGGAGATCACCCAGCTGCGCACCCTGGAGGCCGAAGCGCGCCTCAAGGACGAACTTAACCGCCAGATCATCGCCAGCAGCCCGGACTGCACCAAGGTGCTCGACCTGCAAGGCCATGTGCTGCAGATGACCGCGCAAGGCTGCCGGCTGGTGGAGGTTGACGACTTCGAGCAGGTCCGCGGCAGCGACTGGACCAGCTGGTGGCCCGAAGGTGGGCAGGAACTCGCCCGCGCAGCGATCGGCTCCGCCTGCCGGGGGGAAAACGCCCGCTTCATCGCTTTTGGCGAAACCTTCAAGGGCACGCCCAAATGGTGGGACACCATGGTCTCACCGATCCGCGACGCGCAGGGCCATCCGGTGATGCTGCTGGCGATCTCGCGCGACATCACCGAACTGCACCAGCAGCAGGAAGCGATCCAGCGCTTCAGCGCCGAGCTGGAGGACCGCGTGCGGGAACGCACCGAGGAACTCGCTGCCGCCAACACCCGGTTGAGCCAGACCTTGCGCGAGGCACAGGACCTGTACGACCAGGCGCCGTGCGGCTACTACTCGCTGGATGCGCGGGGCGTGATCCAGATGATCAACCAGACGGCGCTGCAGTGGCTGGGCCTCCCGCGCGAGGACGTCGTGGGCCGCCTGAACTTTCGCGATCTGGTGCAGCCCGAATACCTGGCGCAACAGGAGTCCCGCCGCCATCTGCTCACCAGCACCGGACGGCTCGAACCCGAAGAAGTGGGCATCAGGATGCCCGACGGCAGGCCCTTCATCGCGCTGGCCTCCAGCACCGCCGTGTACGACGACCAGGGCGTGTTCCTGCGCACCAACAGCACCCTCCTCAACATCACCGAGCGCAAGGTGGCCGAGCAGGCTCTGCGCGAGAACCAGCGTTTCCTGCAGACCGTGACCGACCAGGTTCCCGGGCTGATCGCCTACCTCGACGCATCCCTGTGCTTCCGCTTCGCCAACGCCGAACACCAGCGCATGTACGGCATGGACCCGGCCAGGATCATCGGACGGCCGGTCCGCGAATGCATCCCGCCCGAGGTGTGGGCAGAAATCGGCCCATACCTGCAGGCCGCGCTCGCCGGCCAGATGCAGAGTTTCGAGACCTGGCGCCGGTTGACCGACGGAACGCCGGTCTACGTGAGCACCAAGTACCTGCCCGACGTCCACGAAGGACGGGTGCATGGCGTGTTCGTACAGACCATCGACATCACCGAGCGCAAACGCGTCGAGGAGCGCGTGCGCCAGCTCAACGACGAGCTCGAACAGCGCATCCAGGAGCGCTCGGCGGAGCTGCTCGAGAGCGAGCAGCGTTTCCGCCTCATGGTGGACAACCTGCGCGAGTACTGCATCTTCTTCATGGACGCCGATGGCCTCATCACCGACTGGACCGACAGCGCCCAGCGCCTGGAAGGCTACGCACCCACCGAAACGCTGGGGCGGCACTACTCGGTGCTGTTCCGACAGCACGACCCCAGCGAGGCCTTGGACAGCGCCAACCAGATGCTGCGGCTGGCGGCCTCGCGTGGGCAGCACGAGCTGCACAGCTGGCACGAGCGCAAGGATGGATCGCGGTACTGGTCCCACTCGCTGCTGATCGCGCTGCGCGACGACGGCGGTGAACTGCGCGGTTTTGCCAAGATCAACCGCGACATGAGCGATGCCAAGCGGCTCGACGACCTCATGCGCAACATCAACGACGAGCTGGAGAACCGGGTGGCCGAGCGCACGGAACAGCTGCTGGCCGCCAACAAGGACCTGGAGTCGTTCTCCTATTCGGTCTCGCACGACCTGCGTTCACCGCTGCGCCACATTTCGAGTTTCGTCAGCCTGCTGGAGGAACATCTGGACGGCCAGATCGACGAGACCACGCAGCGTTACCTCGGCACCATCGGCGGCTCGGCGCGGCACATGAGCCAGCTCATCGATGGCCTGCTGGCGTTTTCCCGCCTCGGCCGCTCGGCGGTCAACCTCACGGCGGTGGACTTCACCCTGCTGGTGGACGCGGTGGTCAGCCAGCTGGCCCACGACACCGAAGGCCGTGTGGTGGACTGGGTGATCGCCCCCGACCTGCCCGTGGTCCAGGGCGACGCCTTGCTGCTGCGCGAGGTCTGGGCCAATCTGCTGGGCAACGCCTACAAATACACCCGGCCACGCGAACGGGCCCGCGTCGAAGTGGGCTGGAGCGTGGACCCGGTGGCGGGCTACACCTTCTATGTGCGGGACAACGGCGTCGGCTTCGACACCAAGTATTCACAGAAACTGTTCGGCGTGTTCCAGCGCCTGCACCGCGCTTCCGAATTCGAGGGAACCGGCATCGGGCTTGCCCTGACGCGACGCATCCTGGAGAGGCACGGTGGTAGCATCTGGGCAGAAAGTCAGTTGGGTGAAGGCAGTGTGTTTTATTTCTCGCTCCCTTTTGAGGGGGCCAGTCCTACTGATTTTTCGCGGGACACCATTCCCGCGGCACTCGAACCATGAACAAGAACGCCGAAGCCATCCTGCTCGTTGAGGACAACCCCGACGACGCCGAGCTGACCAAACTGGCGCTTGCGCGCCATGGGCTGGATGGGCGTGTGACCCACGTCTCCGACGGCATGCAGGCGCTGGACTACCTCTACCGCCGCGACCGCTACAGCGACCGCAGTGGTGGCAACCCGGTGCTGGTTCTGCTGGACCTGAAGATGCCGCTGCTCGATGGCATCGGCGTGCTGCGCGAGATCAAGGGCTCGGACATCCTGCACAACATCCCGGTGGTGGTGTTGACCTCCTCGACCGAACCCAGCGACCTGCAACGCGCCTACGACGCCGGCACCAACGCCTACATCGCCAAGCCCACCGAGTTCTCGCAGTTCCTCAGCGCCATGAAACACGTCTGCGAGTTCTGGATCAACATCAACCAGTCCGCGCCGCAGTCCAACCCCTCGGGCATGCGCGGCACCGGATTCGGCGAACTCGCCTGAAGTCCCCCCCGCGCCGCCTGCGGCGTCACCCCCCAGGGGGCGGCACTGGCGGCCCGGCAAAGCCGGTTCCGCGGTGCCCTGGGCAATATCGTTTCATGCGTCGGGGTAGCGCTCCGGAAACGGATACGGCTCCTCACCAGGTATCGATGAAGCGTGGCCCAGCGGGCTCGGCCACGCGCGCACCCGCCAGCCCCCGGGCCAGCCACTCACGGGTCTGCGCCGGGTCGATCACCGCGTCGATCTCCAGTGTGGTGGCCATCTGCTGGGCCGAGCCGTTGGCCACCTGCCGCTGCAGCAACGACTCGAACAAGGCCTCGCGCTGCGGCCCTTCGGGCAGCGCCTCCAGCTCCTTGCGGTAGCCCAGGCGCACCGCGCCCTCCAGCCCCATGGCGCCGAACTCGCCGCTGGGCCAGGCCACGGTGAACACGGGCGCGTGAAAGCCCCCGGCCGTCATGCCCATGGCGCCCAGGCCGTAGCCCTTGCGCAGCACCACGCTGAAGAACGGCACCCGCAGGCTGGCCGCGGTCACGAACAGGCGGCTCACATGCCGCACCTGGGCCCGCTCCTCCATGGCGGGGCCGACCATGAAGCCCGGCGTGTCCACCAGGCTCACCAGAGGCAGGCCGTGCGCGTTGCACAGCTGCATGAAACGCGCGGCCTTGTCGGCGGCGTCGGCGTCGATGGCGCCGCCCAGGTGCAACGGGTTGTTGGCCATCAGGCCCACGGGCCGGCCTTCGATGCGCGCCAGTGCGGTGTGGATGCCGACGCCGAAGCCCGTGCGCAGCATCAGCAGGCTGCCCTGGTCCACCAGCCCGCCCATCGCGGCGCGGGTGTCGTAAACCCGCAAACGGTTCTCGGGCACCAGGTCGCGCAGCCCCTGCGCATCGGGCGCGACCCAGTCCGGCAGTCGTCCCTGGAAGAACGACAGGTAGTGGCGCGCGGCGGCCACGGCCTGCGGCTCGTCGTCCACCAGCAGGTCGATCACGCCATTGGCGTGCTGCACCTCGGAAGGGCCAATGTCTTCGGGCCGGAACACGCCGAGCCCGCCACCCTCCACCATTGCCGGGCCGCCCATGCCGATGTTGCTCCGGCGGGTGGCGATGATCACGTCGCTGCACCCGAGCAAGGCCGCATTGCCGGCAAAACAGCGGCCCGCTGCGATGCCCACCACCGGCACCTGCCCCGACAGACGCGCGAAGGCGGCGAAGCTGCCCACATGCAGGCCGGCCACGATGGGCATGTCGGTGTCGCCCGGACGCCCGCCACCGCCTTCGGCGAACAGCACCACCGGCAGCTTCTGCGCCAGTGCGATGCCCAGCAGGCGGTCGGTCTTGGCGTGGTTGCGCAGGCCCTGCGTGCCGGCCAGCACGGTGGCGTCGTAGGCCATCACCACGGTGCGTGCGCGCTCGGCACCGTAAATGTGGCCGTTGACCGAACCGATGCCGGCCACCATGCCGTCGGCGGGCGTGTTCGCGATCAGGTCGTCTTCCGAGCGGCGGCGGCGCTGCGCGGCCACCGCGAGCGCGCCGTATTCGAGAAAGCTGTCGTCGTCGCACAGGTCGGCGATGTTTTCGCGCGCCGTGCGCAGACCGAGGGCATGGCGCCTGGCCACGGCCTCGGGACGGCCCTCGTCCAGCGTGTGCGCCAGCCGCTGCTGGAGCCGCCGCAGGTCGTCGCGCGGACCGGGTGGCGCCCCGTTCGCGGCCGGCACCGAAGCAGGACTATCGACACCCGCGCCGACCACCTGCTGCGGTGTCAGCGGGTCCAGACGCAGCAGCACCGCCCCGGCCTCCACCGTCTCCCCTTCGGCGAAAAACCGTTCGGTCACGCGCCCGGCGCGCTCGGCGCGCAGCTCGTGTTCCATCTTCATGGCTTCGAGCACCAGCAGCAGGTCCCCGGCCTGCACCGCGTCGCCAGGGGCGACGAGCCATTGCACGATCTGGGCCTGCAGGGGAGAGCGCACGGTGTTCATGCGGCCATTCTGGCGGCCGGGCCGTTTTCACGCACCCGGCGCCGGTCGTGCGGGCGACAGGCCGCTCAGTGCGCCGGCCCGGCGAACAGCGCCACGTTGCCGCCCGCCGCCGTGGTGTTGATGGTCAGCGTTTGCTCGGCACAGAAGCGCAGCAGGTAGTTGGGCCCACCCGCCTTCGGGCCGGTGCCGGAGAGGCCTTCGCCACCGAAGGGCTGCACGCCCACCACGGCGCCGATCATGTTGCGGTTCACGTAGACGTTGCCCACGCGCGCCGCCGTGGCCAGTGCCTGGGCCCGGCTGTCGATGCGGGTCTGGATGCCCAGCGTGAGGCCGTAGCCCAGCGCGTTGATCTGGCGGATCACGTCCATCGGGTCGCCGCCCCAGCGCACCACCTGCAGCACCGGGCCGAAGATCTCGGCCTTCACATCGGCGATGGCACCCACCTCGAACATCTGCGGCGGGATCAGGTTGGGCAGCATGGTGGCCGGCGTCGCAACCGGCAGCAAGGGCTTCGCTTCCGCGTGCAAACGCTGCAGATGGCGGGTGATGCCGTCAAAGGCTTCGGCGTCGATCACCGGGCCCAGGTCGGTCGCCAGCTCGGCGGGGGGGCCCGCCACCAGCTCCTTCGCCGCACCCTGGATCATTTCGATCACGTGGTCGGCAATGCCTTCGTGCAGGCACAGCAGGCGCAGGGCCGAGCAACGCTGACCCGCGCTGCGGAAGGCACTCTGCACCACCGCGTCGGCCACCTGCTCGGGCAGGGCCGTGCTGTCCACCAGCATGGCGTTGATGCCACCGGTCTCGGCGATCAGCGGCACGATGGCGCCGTCCTTTGCGGCCAGCGCGCGCTGGATGATCTTGGCCACCTGGGTGGAGCCGGTGAACACGACGCCGGCAATGCCCGGCTGCGCCACCAGCGACGCGCCCACCGTCTCGCCCGGGCCGTGCAGCAGCTGCAGGGCCTTGGCCGGCACGCCGGCGGCGTGCAGCAGCTTCACCGCTTCGAGTGCGACCGCCGGGGTCTGCTCGGCGGGTTTGGCCAGCACCGTGTTGCCGGTCGCCAGCGCCGCAGCGACCTGGCCCATGAAGATAGCCAGCGGGAAGTTCCAGGGGCTGATGCAGACCCAGGCGCCACGGCCTTCCAGCCGCAGCGTGTTGCTCTCGCCCGTGGGGCCGGGCAGGGTTTGCGGCGCCATCACGCGCTCGGCGTCGTTGGCATAGAAGCGCAGGAAGTCCACCGCCTCGCGCACCTCCGATACGGCGTCGCCCCAGGTCTTGTGGGCCTCTTTCACCAGCAGGGCGCAGAAGCGCGGCAGCTGCTGTTGCAGCGCGTCGGCTGCGCGCCTCAGCGTGGCGGCACGCTCGGCCACCGGCGTGTGGTTCCAGCCGGCGAAGGCGGCCACGGCTTTGGCGCACGCGGCTTCGGTCTCGGCGGTACTGGCCTCCGGGATCGCGGGCACCAACGTACTGGCCAGCGCAGCCAGCAGCGGCTCGCGCATCGAGGCCACCGCCAGGTCCAGGCCCTGGCTGTTGGCGCGCTTCGCGCCGTACAGATCGGCCGGCAGCGGCAACGAGGGCTGGGGTTCGAGGCGCAGCGGCGAGATCAGCAGCTCGTCCATGCCCACCGACTCGTCGGCCAGCTGGTGCACGAAGGACGAGTTGGCGCCGTTCTCCAGCAGGCGGCGCACCAGGTAGGCCAGCAGGTCGCGGTGCGCGCCCACCGGGGCGTACACGCGGCAGGCCACCAGCGGGTTCTTCAGCACCTCGCGGTAGATGCCCTCGCCCATGCCGTGCAGGCGCTGCAGCTCAAACGGCACACCGTGGCGGGCCGACATCTGCAGGATGGCCGCGATGGTGCCCGCGTTGTGCGTGGCGAACTGCGGAAAGATCGCATCCGGCACGTCCAGCAAGGCCCTCGCGCAGGCGAGGTAGCTCACGTCGGTGTGGTGTTTGTGGGTAAACACCGGGTAGGTGGGAAAGCCCTGTTCCTGCGCGCGCTTGATCTCGGCGTCCCAGTACGCGCCCTTGACCAGGCGGCACATGAACCTGATCTTGTACCGGCGCGCCAGCGCGGCCACGTGTTCGATCAACTCGACCGCGCGGGTCTGGTAGGCCTGCATCGCCAGGCCCAGGCCGGCCCACCGCGGGCAGTGCTCGGCCACCAGTTGGGCCAGCGCCTCGAACACGTCGAGCGAGAGCTCCAGCCGGTCCACCTCCTCGGCGTCGATGGTGAGGTTGAGGTTGGCCTCAGCGGCCGCGCGGCACAGCGTCCACACGCGCGGCACCAGCTCGTCCATCACGCGCCCGTGCTGCACGTCTTCGTAGCGCGGGTGCAGGGCGCTGAGCTTGATGGAGATACCATCGTTGTGCGCGGGCGAGCGCGCCGGGTCGGCGGTGCGCGCGATCGCGGCGATGGCGTTCTGGTAGCTCGCGAGGTAACGCAGCGCGTCGGCATCGGTGCGCGCGCCCTCGCCCAGCATGTCGAAACTGAAGCGCAGCTGGTCCAGCTTCTTGCGCGCCGAGGCGGCTTCCTTCATGCCCTCCTCGATCGTCTGGCCCAGCACGAACTGGCGGCCCAGCAACTGCACCGCGCGCAGCGTGGCGGCCACCACGGTCTTGGCGCCGAGCTTGGCCATCAGGCCCGTTTCGCCGCCCGACTCCGGTAGAAATTTCTTGGACATGGCGATGGCGGTCGAGGACAACCGAGCCAAGGTCGAGTCGGCCGCGCTGTCAAAGTCGGCCCGGCCCAGCTGGTCCGCGGTCAGCGCGATGGCGGTTTCGGCATCGGGCACGCGCAGCAGCGCCTCGGCCAGGCGCATCAGGGCCAGACCCTCGGCGCTGGAGATCGGGTATTCCTTGAGCAGGCTTTCCATCGCCCAGAAGGGCGGCGGGTTCTCGCGCACGGCGCGCACCCAAGGCGCGGCCACGGTGGCGGCGGCGGCCCAGTCCAGCGCGCCCTGCAGCGCGGCCAGGCGCTGGGCGACGATGGCCGTCTCAGGCCGGTAGGGGAAGGGCAGGCGGTCGGTGGTGCGGGGCATGGAAGTCTCCGAGAATCGGCTGGGGTGGTGAATTCCGTGATGGTGCCGGCTCGTATGGTGAATTTCTGACTGTTTTTAACCGTTACACCGGATAATTCACCATCCATGAGCGAAACCACCCACGAACTCGATCGCATCGACCTGCGCATCCTGAATGTGCTGCAGTCCGACGGCCGCATCGCCAACCTGAAGCTGGCCGAGGCCGTGGCGCTCTCGCCCACCGCCGTGCTCGCGCGCACCCAGCGCCTGCAGCGCGACGGCTACATCCTGGGCTACGAGGCGCGGTTGAACCCGCTCAAGCTCGGCCGCGGGATGATGGTGTTCGTGGAAGTGCTGCTGGACCGCACCACGCCCAACGTCTTCAACGAGTTCAAGGCTGCGGTGCAGGTGCGCGACGAGATCATGGAATGCCACATGGTGGCCGGCGGTTTCGACTACCTGCTCAAGACCCGCATGGCCGACATGGCCGCCTACCGCGACTTCGCCGGCAACGTGCTCTGGCAGTTGCCCGGCGTGCGCGAGACGCGCACCTACGCCGTGATGGAAGAAGTGAAGAACAGCACCCGGCTGCCGCTTTGAAAAGACACCGGCCGGGGCGACAATGCACCCCATTTTCTGGAGCCCCCATGATCAAACCCATCTCCGCCGCCCTGCTGACCGCCCTGACGCTGTGCGCCACCGCCTCGCTGGCCCAGAGCACCCGACCGGGCCTGTGGGCCGTCGAACACAAGATGGGGGGCAACCCGGAGCTTGAGCAGGCCATGGCCCAGATGCAGAAGCAGCTGGCGTCCATGCCGCCGGAGCAGCGCAAGCAGATGGAGGCCATGATGGGCCAGCAGGGCGTGAGCATGGCGCCCGGCGCCAAGGGCGGCATGGCCCTGAAGATCTGCATCACCCCGGAGATGGCGGCGCGCCAGGAACTGCCCAGCCAGACCGAGGGCGACTGCACCACCACCATCCACTCGCGCAGCGCCAGCGCGCTCAAGATGAGCTACGTCTGCAAGAACCCGCCGTCGTCCGGCGAAGGCACCTACACCTTCAGCGGCGACACCGCCTACACCATGAAAATGGTCATGAACACCACCCGCCAGGGCAAGCCCGCGTCCATGACCATGGAAGGCCAGGGCAAATGGCTCTCGACGGACTGCGGCAGCATCAAGCCGATGGCGCTGCCCAAGCGCTGAACCTCCCTGGCGCCAAGCGCAGGCGTGGCATCAGCCCCGCGGCGCTTGCCGCGCAGGAAGACGTGGATCAGGTGGCCGCTGGGGTCGACGGCTCTGGCGGCGCGGCGCGGCTGCCGAACACCGCCCGCCCCACGCGCACCATGGTGGACCCGGCGGCCACCGCAGCCTCCAGATCGTCGCTCATGCCCATGGACAGGGTGTCGAGCCCGAAGCCCCGGGCATTGAGCCCGTCGAACAACGCGCGGGCCTGCAGGAACACCGCGCGCTGGGCTTCAAACTCGGCCGCGGGCTCGGGAATGCACATCAGCCCGCGCAGGCGCAACCCGGGCAAGGGGGCCACCGCCTCGGCCAGCGCGGTCAGGTCGGCAGGTGCCACGCCCGACTTGGTCGGCCCGCCGTCCACGTTCACCTGCAGACACACCTGCAGCGGCGCCATGCCGGTGGGGCGCTGCTCGCTCAGGCGCTGGGCAATCCTGACCCGGTCCACCGACTGCACCCAGTCAAAATGCGCCGCCACCAGACGCGTCTTGTTGCTCTGGATGGGGCCGATGCAGTGCCATTCGATCGCGGCGCCCGGCCGGGTTTCGCGCAGGGCCAGGATCTTCTCCACCCCTTCCTGGATGTAGTTCTCGCCAAAAGCGTGCTGGCCCGCGGCCAGCGCCTGCTGCACCGCCTCAGGGCCGAAGGTCTTGGAGACCGCCAGCAGAGTGACGGCTTGCGCATCGCGTCCCGCCAGGGCACAGGCCCGCGCCAGGCGCTCGTTCACTTGTTGGAGATTGTCTGAAATCGTCGTCATAATCCATCGTCATACCACCACAGCACGGGACCCCTGGATGGATATCACGCAACTGCTCGCCTTCAGCGTCAAGAACAAAGCCTCCGACCTTCACCTCTCGGCCGGGTTGCCACCCATGATACGGGTGCATGGCGACGTGCGCCGCATCAACGTCGAGCCGCTGGACCACAAGATGGTTCACAGCATGGTGTACGACATCATGAACGACAGCCAGCGCAAGCAGTACGAAGAATTCCTGGAATGCGACTTCTCGTTCGAGATCGAAGGCCTGTCGCGTTTTCGCGTCAACGCCTTCAACCACAACCGCGGCGCGGGCGCGGTGTTCCGGACCATCCCGAGCAAGATCCTCACGCTGGAGCAGCTCAACGCGCCCAAGATCTTTGGCGATCTCTCCCTGCGTCCGCGCGGCCTGGTGCTGGTGACCGGCCCCACCGGCTCGGGCAAGTCCACCACCCTGGCGGGCATGGTCAACCACCTCAACGAAACCGAATACGGTCACATCCTCACGGTGGAAGACCCGGTCGAATTCGTGCACGAGTCCAAGAAGTGCCTGGTCAACCAGCGCGAAGTCGGCCCGCACACCTTGAGCTTTGCCAACGCGCTGCGCTCGGCCCTGCGCGAAGACCCGGACGCGATCCTGGTGGGCGAAATGCGCGACCTGGAAACCATCCGCCTGGCCATGACGGCGGCCGAAACCGGCCACCTGGTGTTCGGCACCCTGCACACCTCCAGCGCGGCCAAGACCATCGACCGGATCATCGACGTGTTCCCCGCCGAAGAAAAAGACATGGTGCGCGCCATGTTGTCCGAATCGCTGGTGGCCGTGATCTCGCAGACCCTGTGCAAGACCAAGGACGGCTCCGGCCGGGTGGCTGCGCACGAAATCATGCTGGGCACCAGCGCCATCCGCAACCTGATCCGCGAGGCCAAGGTGGCCCAGATGTATTCGGCCATCCAGACCGGCAACAGCGTGGGCATGCAGACGCTGGACCAGAACCTGTCCGACCTCGTCAAGCGCAACGTGATCAGCGCGGCCGAGGCACGCAGCAAGGCCAAGATTCCCGAGAACTTCCCAGGCTGAACATGCACTCCCCGTTGCGGGCTTCTTCAAAGACAAGGTAAGACCTCATGGAACGCGATCAGGCATCCAAATTCATCAACGACCTGCTCAAGCTCATGCTCAGCCGCGGGGGCAGCGACCTGTTCATCACGGCCGACTTTCCGCCGGCGATCAAGGTGGATGGCAAGGTCGTCAAGGTTTCACCGCAGCCGCTGAACGCCTCCCACACGCTGGCGCTGGCGCGCGCGATCATGAACGACAAGCAGGCCGCCGAGTTCGAGCGCACCAAGGAGTGCAACTTCGCCATCGCGCCGCCGGCCATCGGGCGCTTCCGGGTCAGTGCATTCATCCAGCAGGGCAAGATCGGCATGGTGCTGCGGACCATCCCGGCCGTGCTGCCCACCATCGACAAGCTCGGCCTGCCCCAGGTGCTCAAGGACGTGGCGCTGTCCAAGCGTGGGCTTTGCATCCTGGTGGGCTCCACCGGCTCGGGCAAGTCCACCTCGCTGGCGGCCATGGTGGACTGGCGCAACGAAAACACCCACGGCCACATCATCACCATTGAAGACCCGGTCGAATTCGTGCACCCGCACAAGAACTGCGTGATCACGCAGCGTGAGGTGGGCCTGGACACCGACAGCTGGGAAGCGGCGCTCAAGAACACGCTGCGCCAGGCGCCCGACGTGATCCTGATGGGCGAAATCCGCGACCGCGAGACCATGGAACACGCGATCCAGTTTTCCGAAACCGGTCACCTGTGTCTGGCCACCCTGCACGCCAACAGCGCCAACCAGGCGCTGGACCGCATCATCAACTTCTTCCCCGAGGAGCGCCGGCCACAGCTGCTGATGGACCTCTCGCTCAACCTGCGCGCCCTGGTCTCCCAGCGCCTGGTGCCCCGGCAAGACAACAAGGGGCGCCATGCCGCGGTCGAGATCATGCTCAACTCGCCACTGATCTCCGACCTGATCTTCAAGGGCGACGTCTCCGAGATCAAGGAGATCATGAAGAAGAGCACCCAGATGGGCATGCAGACCTTCGACCAGGCGCTGTTCAACGCGTTCGAGGCCAACCTCATCACGTTTGAAGATGCGCTGCGCAATGCCGATTCGCTCAACGACCTGCGCCTGCAGATCAAGCTCAACAGCCAGCGCGGCAAATCGGTGGACCTGGCCGCCGGCACCGAGCACATGACGATCGTCTAGAGAAACACCCCCGCCGGGCTTCGCCCGCCCCCTTTTAGGGGGCAACGCGAGTGGCCCGGCAAAGCCGGCTCCACCGCGTTCTGGGTCAGTCCTCTCGCTCCGGCTGCACCGAGACGCCGCATTTCTGGTTTTCCTTTCCCTTTATTGCAGGATCCCTCTCATGAGCAGCATTGCTTCGAAAACCTACGAATCTGTTGCGCCGAAGAGGGTCGCTTTTCTTGGCTTGGGCGTCATGGGTTTCCCGATGGCTGGGCATCTGTCCCAAGCCGGGCATTCGGTGACAGTCTACAACCGGTCGCCGGCCAAGGCGCAGGCCTGGATGGCGGAGTTCGGTGGCGCCGCCAAGGCCACGCCGCGCGAAGCGGCCGCGGGGGCCGACATCGTGTTTTCCTGCGTGGGCAACGACGACGACCTGCGCTCCATCACCCTGGGGGCCGACGGCGCTTTCGCCGGCATGGCGCCGGGCACGGTGTTCGTGGACCACACCACCGCGTCGGCCGACGTGGCGCGCGAGCTGTACGCGGCCGCGAAAGCCCTGGGGCTGGCCTTTGTCGACGCCCCCGTCTCGGGTGGCCAGGCCGGCGCGCAGAATGGTGCCCTCACCATCATGTGTGGTGGCGACGCGGCAGCGTTCGACGCCGTCAAACCGGTGGCCATGGCGTTCTCGCGCGCCTTCACCCTCATGGGTGCCAGCGGCGCCGGTCAGCTCACCAAGATGGTCAACCAGATCTGCATCGCCGGACTGGTGCAGGCCCTGGCCGAAGCCATCGCCTTCGGCCAGAAGGCCGGACTGGACATGCCCCAGGTGCTCGACGTGATCGGCAAGGGCGCCGCCCAGAGCTGGCAACTGGACAACCGCGGCAAGACCATGGTGGCCGACCAGTTCGACTTCGGTTTCGCGGTGGACTGGATGCGCAAGGACCTGGGTCTGGTGCTGGACGAGGCCAAGCGCAATGGCGCGCGGCTGCCAGTGACCGCGCTGGTGGACCAGTTCTACGCCGACGTGCAGGCCATGCAGGGCAACCGGCTCGACACATCGAGCCTGATCAAGCGCTTGAGGTAGGCCCACCCCCGCGTCGCCTGCGGCGCCACCCCCTCAAGGGGGCGATGCCAGTGGCCCGGCAAAGCCGGTTCCACGGCATCCTGGGATCAAGACACGCGCGCCGGAGGCCCCGTGCTGGCGACGCGACCTTGTTTATTTCGCTGGAGCGGACTGCGGCTGCAGACGCGACAGCTCTTCGTCGCTGATGATCTCCAACACCCGCACCACGCGCTGCACACTGGAGGTGTTGCGCACGATCTCGGTGGCGCGGTCGGCTTCGCGCTGGGTCACGCGGCCCATCAGAAACACCGTTCCGCGGTTGGTCACCACCTTGAACGAATTGGCGGACAGGTCCTTGGCGTCCAGCATCGCGGCCTTCACCCGGCCGGTCAGCAGGGTGTCGGCGGTGCGCTCGCGCAGCGTCGGGCTGTTGGCGACGTCGAGTTCGTTGACCACGCCGGCCACATTGGCCACCTGGCCGACAACCTGACCCGCCAGCTCCTTGTCGCGCGCGCTCACCACCTCACCGGTCAGCAGCACCCGGCGGTTGTAGCTGGTCACGTCCAGCCGGGCCCGCGTGCCCATCTGGTCGCGCAGCCGGTTGGCGGCCCGCAGCTCAATGGTCTGGTCGTCCAGCTGGGCACCCGAGGTGCGGCGGTCGGTGGCCACCAGGGCGCTGCCCACGGCCGCGCCACCCATCATCAGGGGGGCACAGGCCGACACGGTGGCACCCAGCAGAACGGAGGCCAGGACGGTGGCCGCGAGGCGGCTGTGGCGGGGTTGTTGCGTCTGATTCATGAGGGACTCTCCTGTTCGTTGTTCAACTCGTCGGGCAGGCCCAGCAACTGGGCATCCACACCGTCGCAAATACAGTGCAACACGATGTGATGCACCTCCAGAATCCGGGCCGGCAGCTCGTGCGGCACGCACACGTGCACGTCGGTGTCGCGCAGCATCTGCGCCAGACGGCCGCCACGTGCGCCGGTGAGCGCCACCACCGTCATGTCGCGTTCGTGCGCCGCTTCCACCGCCGCCAGCATGTTGGCCGAGCTGCCGCTGGTGGACAACGCCAGCAGCACGTCGCCAGCGTGGCCCAGCGCGCGCACCTGGCGGGCAAAGATGGACCGGGCATCAAAATCGGTGGCGATGCCGGTGAGCACCGCGGCGTCGGACGAGAGCGAGAACGCGGCCAGCTCCGGGCGTTCGCGCTCGTAGCGGCCCACGAAGCTGGCGGCGAAGTGCTGCGCGGCCGCAGCCGAGGCCCCGTTGCCGCAGGTCAGCACCTTGCCGCCACCGGTCACGCTGGCGAGCACGGCCGTGGTCGCGGCCTCGACCACCGGGGCGAGCGACTGGGCGCACTGGTACTTCAGGTCGGCGCTGTCGATGAATTGTTGCTGGATGCGTTGCAGAAGCATGGGGCGATCATAGCGGCGGGGCGGGTGTCAAAAGGTAGCGGACGCATCAAAAGCGGCGCGCAACCATTCGAGCCGAACCGGTGGCGCGGCCGGGTCCGGGCGCTCGCCAAGCGGCGTGGGCCGACCGTGCACCAGCACCACGTCGAAACGGCATGGGGGCTCTGAGCCCCAGCGCAGCAAAAAGTGCCGCGCCGCGAACACGATGCGGCGCTGTTTGGTGGCGGTGATGCTCGCCGCCGCACCGCCCTGGCGGGCACTGGCGCGCTGGCGCACCTCGACGAACACCAGCGTGCCGTCGGCCTCGCGCATAATCAAATCGAGTTCGCCACCGCCGCGGCCCGGGGTTTTGAAATTGCGCTGCACCAGGCGCAAACCCTGGCGCTGCAAATGCGCCAGCGCGGCGTCCTCGGCCACGTCGCCACGCTGCTTGGTGGTGATGGTCGGCGCCGCCTCGGGGCGGTCTGGCCGGGTGGGTGAACCCTGTTTCCGGAAATTCCACATTGTCTGCACACACTCCCTCCCTGTTGGCCGCCGCCCGTGAAGCGGCCGCTCACCAGCATTATCCGCAAGGCGCGCTCTACATGGTGGCCACGCCGATCGGCAATCTGGCCGATATCGGCCTGCGCGCGCTGCAGGTGCTCTCGCTGGCCGACACCGTGGCCTGCGAGGACACGCGCCACACCGCCGGGCTGCTGCAGGGCTATGGCCTGCACAAGCCGCTGCTGGCGCTGCACGAGCACAACGAGGCCGAGGCGGCCCAGACGGTGGTGCAGCGGCTGCGCGAGGGCCAGCGGGTGGCCTATGTGAGCGACGCCGGCACCCCCGGCGTGAGCGATCCGGGCGCGCGGCTGGTGGCCGCGGTGCACGACGCCGGGCTGCGCAGCGTGCCCGTCCCGGGCGCCAGCAGCATCACCGCGCTGCTCAGCGTGGCCGGCCACAGCGGCTGGAACGGCCACTTTGTGTTCGCCGGCTTTCTCTCACCCAAGGCCGCCGAGCGGCAGCGCGAGGTGCAGGGCCTGGGCGCCGACGAGCGCGCCTGCGTGCTGCTCGAAGCACCGCACCGCATCGAAGCGCTGGCCAAGGACCTGGCGGTGCTGGGCGAGCGGCGGCTGACCGTGGGCCGCGAGCTGACCAAACAATTTGAAGAAGTGGCGCAGATGCCCGCGAGCGGCTTTCCCGCCTGGCTGCAGGCCGGCGCGCACCGCACGCGGGGCGAATTCGTGCTGATGCTGCACCCGCTGGCCACCACCGGTGGTGAAGAAGGCGCGGTGGACGCCGCGGCGCTGCGCGTGCTGGACCTGCTGCTGGCCGAGCTGCCGCTGAAAACCGCGGTGCGCCTGTGCGCGGACATCACCGGCCAGCCACGCAACGCGCTGTACAACGCGGCGCTGGCCCGCCGCAAACCGGCCGACGACGAAGAGGACGACTGAGAGGCTGAAAGCCCCGGGCGCCAAAGCGCCGTTCAGCGCCTCAGAGCGGGACCCGGGACATGGTGTCCGGTCCCTTGCGGGCACCACCAGCGCCCGGCGGCGCCAGCGGCGCGTCCGGCACTTCGGTGGCCTGCACATCCACCACGTCATCGCCCGTGGGCCGTTCGCCGCGCCCCGGCCACACGCCCTGGGCATAGCGTTGCGAGTTCTGGCGCATGCGGCTGAACATCACCACCGGCGCGGGTTTGCGCCCCGTCAGCAACGACCACAGCGACACCCCGAGCACGACCACGATGGCGGCCAGCAGGAAGCTGAGCACGAACACGCCCGCGGCCAACACCAGCACCAGTTTGAAAACGCCGCGCAGCACACGGCTCAGAAAATCGGCAAATCCATTCATGTATCAGTGAGCCCATCGGGCCAGGAGAGTTCCGGGACCAGGCGCCCGCCGCCATGTCCATCTGCAATACATCGGTCAACGCCACCCCAGCTGAGGCCATTTTCGCCGTTTGCAAGCCGGGCGGGTGACACACACGCCCGGCGCCCCGGCTGCTATGCTGGCGCGCATCTGCGCCCGCGGCGCCCCTTGGCCCGCACACACCCCCATGAAACGCCTGTCCCAATACTTTTTCCGCGGTCTCATCACCTTCCTGCCCCTGGCCATCACGGTGTATGTGCTGGTGCTGTTCGTGACCTGGACCGAACGCACCGCCATGTGGCTGATCCGCCCCGTCATCGGCAACTTCTACCTGCCCGGCCTGGGCATCGCGCTGGGCGGGGTGCTGATCCTGGCGCTGGGCATGCTGATCTCCCAGCCCATCACGTCGCGCCTGCTGTCCTGGGTCGAGCTGCCGTTCACCAACCTGCCGGTGGTGAAAAGCATCTACACCTCGCTGAAGAACTTCGCCGATTACTTCGCGCCACACGATCAGGATGCCCAGCAGGTCGTGCTGCTGAAGTGGCCGGGCAACGAGCTGGGGATCGTCGGTCTGGTCACGCGCCAGTCGATGCAGGGGCTGCCCGGCGCCCTGGGTGAACTGGACCAGGTGGCCGTGTACCTGCCCATGGGCTACATGATCGGCGGCTACACCGTCTTCGTGCCGCGCAGCTGGACCACGCCGATCGACATGTCGGTCGAAGAGGCCATGCGCATGGCCCTGATCGCGTTCATGGCCTCGAACCGCGGCGCACCGCCGGCCGCGCCCCCGTCCACCTGACGCCAACCCGCACAGCCACCATGAGCATCCGCCACCTCGACGCCCTCTTCAACCCCGCATCGGTGGCCGTGTTCGGTGCCTCGATGCGCCCGGCCAGCGTGGGCGCCACGGTCTGGCGCAACCTGCTGATCGGCGGTTTTGCCGGAGCGCTCTACCCGGTCAACCCGAAACACGCCGAGCTCGATGGCGTCAAGACCTACGCCAGTGTGGCGGCGCTGCCGCAGGCGCCCGACCTGGCCGTGATCTGCACGCCCGCGGCCACCGTGGTGCGGCTGATCAAGGAGCTCGGCGCGCGTGGCACGCGCGCGGCCATCGTCGTCACGGCCGGCCTGAGCGCGGCGCAGAAGCAGGCCATGCTGGAGGCCGCGCGCGTGCACACGCTGCGCATTCTTGGCCCCAACTGCATCGGCATGCTGGTGCCCCACCTGGGGCTGAACGCCAGCTTCGCGCACATCGGGGCGCGCCAGGGCGAACTGGCCTTCGTCTCGCAGTCGGGCGCGCTGGTCACGGCCATGCTGGACTGGGCCGGCTCGCGCGGCATCGGCTTCTCGCACTTCGTCTCGCTGGGCGAGCGCGCCGACGTGGACTTCGGCGACATGCTCGACTACCTCGGCAGCGATCCCAAAACCCGCGCCATCCTGCTCTACATCGAAAGCATCGAGGGAAGCCGCAAGTTCATGTCGGCCGCACGCGCCGCAGCGCGCAACAAGCCGGTGATCGTGGTCAAGGCCGGGCGTTCGAGCGCGGGCCAGGCCGCGGCGGCTTCGCACACCGGCGCACTCGCGGGCTCCGACGCGGTGTTCGACGCGGCCATTGCCCGCGCCGGCATGTTGCGCGTGGACACGTTGCACGAGCTGTTCCTCGCGGCCGAGACGCTGGCGCGTTTCCGCGACGGCCCCTCGGGCGGGCTCATCGTGCTCACCAACGGCGGCGGCGCCGGTGTGATGGCGGCCGACGCCGCGGCCACCGACAACGTGCCGCTGACCCCGCTGGACGACGCGCTGCTGGCGCGGCTCAACGCCGTGCTGCCCGCCCACTGGTCGCGCGCCAACCCGGTGGACATCATCGGCGACGCGCCGGCCCAGCGCTACGTGGACGCGCTCGAAGCGCTGTCGCACGACCGCGAGAGCGCGGTGCTGTTCATCCACGCGCCCACCGCCATCGTGCCCAGCCTGGACATCGCGCAGGCCCTGCTGCCGCAGGTGGGCACCACGCCCCAGCGCGTGCTGGGCTGCTGGCTCGGCGACACGGCCGTGGCCGCGGCGCGCCAGACCTTCCGCGACGCCGGTGTGCCCGACTTCAACACACCCGAAGAGGCGGTGCGCGCGTTTTGTTTCCTGCGCACCTTCCGCCTGCACCAGGAAGAGCTGCTGCAGACGCCCGTGGCCCGCGGCGCCGCCCGGGCGGTGGACCTGCCGCGCATCCGCGCCATCGTGGACGGCGTGCTCGCCAGCGGGCGCGAGCTGCTGACCGAACCCGAGGCCAAGGACTTCCTCGCCGCCGCCGGCCTGCCGGTGGTGCCCACGCGCGTGGTCGAGGCCGACGCGGCCGAAGCCCAGGCCGCGGCCGAGGCCATGGGCTACCCGGTCGCGCTCAAGATCCTCTCACACGCCATCACGCACAAGTCCGACGTCGGCGGGGTGCGCCTGAACATCGGCAGCGCCGCCGAGCTGGCCGAGGCCTGCGCCGCGATGCTCGCGCGCGTGGGCGAGCTGCGGCCCGACGCCGACGTGCAGGGCTTCACCGTGCAGCCCATGGTGCGCAAGAAGCACGCGCACGAACTCATCGTCGGCGCCAGTGTGGACCCGGTGTTCGGCCCGGTGATCCTGTTCGGCGCCGGCGGCGTGGCGGTGGAGGTGCTGGCCGACCGCGCGCTGGCCCTGCCGCCGCTCAACACCGCGCTGGCGCTGGCGCAGATCCACCGCACGCGCATCGCGAAACTGCTGCACGGCTACCGCGACGAACCCACCGCCGACCTCGATGGCATCGCCCAGGTGCTGGTGGCCGTGTCGCAGCTGCTGGCCGAGGTGCCCGAACTGGCAGAACTGGACATCAACCCGCTGCTGGTCAACCACGAGAGCGCGGTGGCGCTGGATGCGCGCGTGCGCCTCTCGGCCCGGCGCCCGGCCGGCGCGGCGCACTTCGCCATCCTGCCCTACCCGGCCGAGCTGATCGAAACCTGGACCTGGCGCGAGCAGTCCGTGGTGCTTCGCCCCATCCGGCCGGAGGACGAGGCCCAGCACCGCGCCTTTCTGGAGCGGCTGGACCCCGAGGACATCCGCCTGCGCGTGTTCTACAGCCGCCGCAGCATCGAACACAGCGAGCTCGCGCGGCTCACCCAGATCGACTACGCGCGCGAGATGGCCTTCATCGCCACCCGCGCCACGCCCGAGGGCGGCGAGGAGACCCTGGGCGCGGTGCGCGCCACGGTGGACCCGGACAACCACACCGCCGAGTTCGGCGTCATCGTGCGCTCCGACCTCAAGGGCTCGGGCCTGGGCCACCGGCTCATGGACAAGATGATTCGGTACCTGCGCGAGCGCGGCACGCGGCGCCTGGTGGGCACGGTGCTGCGCATCAACCACGGCATGCTGGAACTTGCCCACACGCTGGGCTTCCAAGAAGCCGACAACCCCAACGATCCGGACAACCACGACACGCGGTTCGTGTCGCTGGATCTGCAGCCCCCCGTCCATCCCGACGACCGTTCGGGCTGAGCCTGCCCAAGCCCTGGCGCACACGGCTTTCACAGGCTCCCCGAACGGCAGGCATTCCCCCGTTCAAGGAGCCCGCGATGCCATCAAACCACCCACCCTCTCGCCGCGCACTGCTGCTGCGCGGTGCCACCGTGATCGCCGCCACCGCCGCGCCGGCATGGCTCACCCCGGCCCGGGCCCAGACCGAGCTGCGCCCCACACCCAGCCAGACCGAAGGCCCCTACTACCCCGTGGCGCTGCCGGCCGACACCGACTTCGACCTGCTGCGCAACGGCAGCGCGCGTTACGGCCAGGGCCAGCCGGCCTGGGTCGAAGGCACCGTGACCGACACCCAGGGCGTGCCGGTGGCGGGCGCGGTGGTCGAGATCTGGCAGTGCGACCAGGCCGGCCACTACCACCACCCCGGCGACGGCGGCCGGGCCGATCCGGCCTTTCAAGGCTTTGGCCGGGTCGGCGTCGGCCGCGACGGGCGCTACCGCTTCCGCACCCTGCGGCCCGCGCCCTACAGCGGGCGCACGCCGCACATCCACGTCAAGGTGAAGCTGGACCGCGCGGAACTGCTCACCACCCAGCTCTATGTGGCGGGCGACCCCGGCAATGCGCGCGACTTCCTGTGGCGCCGCCTGGGTGAACAGGGCCAGGCCGCGCTGACCCGCCCCTTCGTGGCGGCCACCGATGGCCTGCGCGCGGAATTTCCCATCGTGGTTCGGGCCTGAGCCAGCCCCTTGACCCCGGTGCACGGCATGGAAAACCGGCACTGCGTCACGCCGAGTGGGGATTCTTGACCCGGGTGGATGCAAAAACCTAGGGTTTACCCTATACTGCACTGCAACATTTGTTGTTTGCCCGATAGGAGAAACGCCATGTCCAGCGTCCTTGCCCACACCACCCACCCCTCCCTGGCCGGCCCGATCGCCGCCTGGTTCCACGCCGGCCTGCAACGCGCCCGTGCCCTGTGGAACGCACCACTTCTGGCCGCCGCCCAGCGGCGTCCGCTGACCCGTTTCGAAGAAGCCGAACAGGTGCGCGCCATGGCCATGGACCTGGTCGACTCCGACCCGGCTTTCGCACAAGACCTGTTCGCCGCCGCCGATCGGCACGAGCTGGAATAACCCGCCGGGGGACGGCAGGGGCGGCCCGGCAAAACCGGTTCCGCCATGCCCTCGGTCAAACCCCTCGCGACTAGGGGCGTTTCCATTCAGACGTCGAAGCGCACCCCCTGCGCCAAGGGCAGCTCGCGCGAGTAATTGATGGTGTTGGTGGCACGGCGCATGTAGGCGCGCCAGGCGTCCGAACCCGACTCGCGCCCGCCGCCGGTGTCCTTCTCGCCGCCGAAAGCACCGCCGATTTCGGCGCCCGAAGTGCCGATGTTCACGTTGGCGATCCCGCAATCGGAGCCCGTCGCCGAGAGAAAGGCCTCGGTCTCGCGCAGGTCGTTGCTGAAGATCGCCGAGGACAGGCCCTGGGGCACGGCGTTTTGCAGCGCCACCGCGTCCTCGAAGCGCTCGTAACCCATCACGTACAGGATCGGCGCGAAGGTCTCGTGGCAGATCGTGTCGGTTTGCGCGGGCATCTCCACGATGGCCGGCTTGACGTAGTAGGCGTTCGGAAACGGCACTTGCAACACCCGCTCACCACCGAACACCTGACCACCCTGTTCAACGGCCGCGCGCAAAGCGCTTTGCATGGCCTCGAAACTCCGCGCGTCGATCAGCGGCCCGACCAGGGTGTCGGCCGCCAGCGGGTTGCCGATGGGCAGGCCGGCGTAGGCCTTCTTCAGCCGCTGCACCAGGGCTTCCTGGTGGCTCTTGTGCACGATCAGGCGGCGCGTGCTGGTGCAGCGCTGGCCGGCGGTGCCCACGGCGGCGAAGGCGATGCCGCGCACGGCTAGGTCGAGGTCGGCCGTGGGCGCGACGATGACCGCGTTGTTGCCGCCCAGCTCCAGCAGCGAGCGGCCGAAACGGCGCGCCACCCGGGGGCCGACCTCGCGCCCCATGCGGGTGCTGCCGGTGGCCGACACCAGGGCCACGCGAACGTCGTCCACCAACGCCGCCCCCACCTCGCGCTCGCCGATCACCAGAGCTGAAAGCCCGGCGGGGGCGTCGTCGCCGAAGCGCCGGGCGGCGCGCTCGAACAGGGCCTGGCAGGCCAGCGCCGTCAACGGCGTTTTCTCCGACGGCTTCCAGACCACCGCATCGCCGCAGACCACGGCCAGCGCGGCGTTCCACGCCCAGACCGCGACCGGGAAGTTGAAGGCGCTGATCACGCCCACCACACCCAGTGGGTGCCAGGTTTCCATCATGCGGTGGCCGGGGCGCTCCGAGGCGATGGTCAGGCCGTACAACTGGCGCGAGAGGCCGACCGCGAAGTCGCAGATGTCGATCATTTCCTGGACCTCGCCCAGGCCTTCGGAACGGATCTTGCCCGCCTCCACCGAGACCAGCTCGCCCAGGGTCTGCTTGTGCTCGCGCAGCGCCTCGCCGAACAGGCGGATCAGCTCGCCACGGCGCGGCGCGGGCACGCTGCGCCAGGCCTTGAAGGCCACGTCGGCACGACCGACGGCCGCCGCGACCGCTTCGGTCGAGGCCGGGTGCACGGCGCCGATCACGCTGCCGTCGATCGGCGAACGCACGGCAAGCGCCCCTTCGGCGAATGCGCTGGGGTTCACACCCAGGCGGGCCAACAGCTGCGAAACGGTTTGGGACAGGGGATGGGACATGGGAATTTCCGGAGATGTTGGGGGAAGCAGAAGTCGAAGGAGCGAAGGACCGATCGGGTGGGTTGAAGCATGCCCATGCGTTGTGCCGGGCCGTGGAACCGGCGCCGTCAGCCCAGCGACCGCGCACCGACGAAGTGCGAGAGCTGTGCGCCGATCTCGTAGAAGGCTTCCCGCGGGGCCTTCAGCCGCACGGGCACGGCGCCGGAGACGGGCAGCGACAGGTCGGCCACCGTGATCTCGCCCAGCACCAGACGCGCCAGCTCGCGGCCCAGGACCGTGCCGGGCGCGATGCCGCGACCGTTGTAGCCACAGAAGGCCACGGTGTTGCGGGCCAGTTGGTGAAAACGCGGCAAGGCATTGGCCGTCATGCCGATCTCCCCGTACCACTCGTGTTCAAAGGCCACGCCACGCAACTGTGGAAACAGCTTGGCCAGGGCGCGGCGTCCCCAGTCGCGGTGGATGGGCCGCCCCACGCCCCGGAGCGCCCCCACGCTGCCCAAGACCAGGCGGCCCTGGCGGTCGAGGCGGAAGGAAGACAGCACCTGGCGGGTGTCCCAGGCGCCCTGGCGCTCCGGCAGGATGTGGCTCAAGAGCGCGGGCGGCAACGGGGCCGTCGCCATATTGAAATAGGGCAGCCGGACCAGTTCGGCCTGCAGCGCGCCCCAGGGCCCGTCGGCGCTGGAGTAGGCGTTGGTCGCCACGATCACCCAGGGCGCGTGAACGGCACCGCCGCCGACGGTGTTCACGCGCCAATGCCGGCCCTCGTCCTGCACGGCGCTGACCACCGTCTGGGTGTGCAGCTGCG
Source organism: Hydrogenophaga sp. GW101-3F08 (assembly GCF_059424585.1). Taxonomy (NCBI): domain Bacteria; kingdom Pseudomonadati; phylum Pseudomonadota; class Betaproteobacteria; order Burkholderiales; family Comamonadaceae; genus Hydrogenophaga; species Hydrogenophaga sp. GW101-3F08. The sequence continues at coordinate 24,913 of NZ_JBWKZP010000012.1, read as the reverse complement.
CGCCTGCGGCCACGGCGGCATGGGCCAGCCCCCGGGCGTAGGCCAGGGGCTGGACCGTGCCCGCACGCAGGTCCAGCAGCGCGCCCAGGTAGGCGTCGGTGCCGGTTTTCTGCGCCGTCTCGGCCTGGGACAGCACCCGCACGGGCGCGCCCAGGGCCTGCCATTGGCACGCGCGCTCCTGCAGTTCGCGCAGGCCCGCGGCGTCGGGGGCGCAGTGCAAGGTGCCGCTGCGCTGCGGTTCGCAGTCCATGCCGTGGCGCTCGATCAGCTCGAACACCTGCGAGGGCGCGTTCCCCAACCGGTCCAGGAGCCGGTGGCCCAGCGATTCACCCAGCTCGCCGGGCAGCGCGGAGGGCATGACCCACATCCCGGCGTTGACCAGACCCACGTTGCGCCCCGAGCCGCCAAAGCCCACCTCCTGCGCCTCCAGCACCACCACGCGGGCACCGCGCTGCGCCAGCACCAGCGCGGCCGACAGGCCGGTGTACCCGGCGCCGACCACAACCGCATCGGCGTGCAGCGTCGCACGCAACGCCGACGTGACCGGGGCCGGGGGCGCGGAGGCCTCCCACAGGCCGTGAGAGTGAGGGTCGTGGTTCATGGGGCTGTTGACATGGAATCCCGCAGGCACCGGGAACACGCTCAGATCATTCTGAAATGTCCTCAAGCTGGCGATCGGGAAACGCAGTCTCTCCGGGAGTTCGAGTCAGGTCAAACGATAATCCCGACCCACATCATTCCAATTTGGAATGATCAATCCCATGACCATGGCCCTGTTCCCGTCCCGCTTCCTGCCCTCGATGGGCATGCTCAAGGCGTTTGAGGCGGCCGCCCGGCTGGGCAGCTTCACGGCCGCCGCGGGCGAACTCCACCTCACGCAAAGCGCGGTCAGCCGGCAGATCCGGGGCTTGGAGGACCAGCTCGGCGCCGAGCTGTTCATCCGTGAGCGGCAGACGGTGCGCCTGACCCTGGCGGGCGAAGCCTACGCTCAGGAAATCCGGGCCGCGTTGCAGCGCCTGTCGGCCGCCGCCCTGGCCTTTCGGGCCAACCCCCACGGAGGAACGCTGAACCTGGCCATCCTGCCGACGTTTGGCACCCGCTGGCTCGCGCCCCGCCTGCCCCAGTTTCTGGCGCACCACCCGGGCGTGACCATCAACCTGACGACGCGGCTGGTGCCCTTTGACTTCCAGGCCGAACCGATGGACGCTGCCATCCACTTCGGCACGCCGCACTGGCCCGGCGCCACGCTGGATGTCCTGATGAACGAAACGGTGGTGCCGGTGTGCAGCCCTGGACTGTTGGCCCAGCACCCGATCCGATCCGCCGCCGACCTGCTCCGCGCACCCTTGCTGCACCTGGTCAGCCGCCCCGACGCCTGGGAACGCTGGTTCGCCGCGATGGGCGTGCACGCCGCCGAGGTCCACGGCATGCTGGTCGATCAGTTCGCGATGGCCGCGCAAGCCGCCACCGCCGGACTCGGCTGCGCCCTGTTGCCCCGGTTCCTGATCGACGGCGAGCTGGCGCGCGGCGAGCTGGTCATGCCGGTGGAGGGACCCGTGGACAGCGGGAGCTACTACCTGGCCTGGCCCGCACACCGTGAGAGCCACCCGCCGCTGCAGGCGTTCAGGGACTGGATCCGGCGCGCCGCACAGCCGCAGGCCTGAACGGGACGCGCTCCTGCACCAGGGGCCGCCCCAGCACGCAGGCAATCCACCCCAACAAATCAACCAGACAAGCTGGGAAAGTCCCTGCTCACTCCGGAGAGCGAGGGATTCAACCAAGGGACATCGCGGAACCGGCTTCGCCGGGCCGCAGATGCCGTCCCCCCTCCCAGCGCCGCAGGCGCGCCAGAGAGGGGGGAAGCCGCGTCAGCGGCGCAGGGGGGTGATCTCTACTTGATCATCCACTCGTGCGCCGGGTCGTTCTTGAAGACCCAGAAGCGGTTCGGCCCGGCCATCACGTTCAGGTAGTACAGGTCGTAACCGTGCGGGGCCACCACGGGGTGGTAACCGCGCGGCACCATCACCACGTCGTGGTCTTCCACCGCGCAGGCCTCGTCCAGGCTGCGGTCGTCGGTGTAGACGCGCTGGAAGGCGAAGCCCTGCGGCGGGTTGAGGCGGTGGTAGTAGGTCTCTTCCAGCAGGGTTTCGGTCGGCGGGGTTTCCTGATCGTGCTTGTGCGGCGGGTAGCTGCTGGAATGGCTGGCCGGCGTCATCACCTCCACCACCAGCAGGTGGGCGGCGCCGGGGTCGTCGTGCGGCAGGATGTCGCAGACGTAGCGGGTGTTGGTGCCTTTGCCGCGCACGCTGCGCCGCATGCTGGCGGGGTCGATCACGCGCACCGGGCGGGCCTGGCCATCGCCGGGGGCGGTGCACAGAGCCAGCTCGGCGTCGCGCGCGGCGCGCACCTGCACGGTCTTACCCGGCGGCACATAGATGGCGGCGGGCGAGGTTTCCTCGAACACGCTGCTGCGGGTGCCCAGGTTGGCGTGCGTCTGGCCGTCCACGGTCACGTCCACGCTGCCGGTCAGCACCACCAGGCACAGCTCGCGTTCGCCGGTGTCCACCGCTTCCGATTCACCGGCCGCCAGGCGCAGGGCGCGAAAGCCCACGTGGGTCCAGCCCGCGCGCTCGGGCGTGACGTTGACGATCTCGCGCCCGGTGGGCGCGGCTTTGGCGAGTAAAGGACTGACCATTTGAAGCTCCTCGCGATCAGTTCAGGGCGTCCACCAGGCCTCGCAGAGTGCGATAGCCCTTCTGCGCGTATTCGTAGCTCGGCGCCACGGCCGGGTCCTGCTCGGCCTCCACCACCAGCCAGCCCTGGTAACCGTTGTCTCTCAGCGTCTTGAGCGCAGCGGCGTAGTCGATGCTGCCGTCGCCGGGTACGGTGAAGGTGCCGTTGATGACGCCGTGCAAAAAGCTCCAGCCGTCGTTGCGCGCCTGCGCGATCACAGGGGTGCGCACGTCCTTGCAGTGCACGTGCACCACGCGCTTGACGTGTTTCTTGAGCAACTCCACCGGGTTGGCCGCGCCACCAAAATAGGCATGGCCGGTGTCGAACAGCAGGAAGACCTTGGCCGGGTCGGTCAGGGCCATCAGCTTGTCCACGTCGGCGGGCGACTCGACGTAGGCGCCCATGTGGTGGTGGTAGGCCAGCTGGATGCCGTAGGTCTTGAGCAGGTGATCGCCGAAGGCGTTCAGGCGCTCGGCGTAGGCCTGCCACAGGGCCTCGTTGGCGAACTGCGGGCGCTTGGACACGGGCGTGTCCATCTGGCCCTGCACGGTGCCGGCGCATTCGCCGTACACCACCACCTTCACGCCGTTGTACTGCAGCTTGCTCATGTGGGCTTTGCAGCGTTCGATCTCGGCGGCCACTGCCTGGGCGTTGTCCTGGCCCGGCTCCAGCTCGGCCAGGAAGCCCGAGTACCAGCCCGACACACAGGCCAGGCCGAATTCGTCGAGCTTGGCCTTGAGGCCGGGTCCGTCTTTCGGGAATTTGTTGCCCAGCTCGAAGCCTTCGTAGCCGATTTCCTTGCCTTCCTTCAGCGCGGTTTCCAGCGGGGTTTCACCGCCGAGTGAGGGCAGGTCGTCGTTCATCCACGACAGGGGGTTGATGCCAATGCGGACGTTCCAGCTCATGGGTTTTCCTCAATACAGGTTTTCAGAGAATCACAGGGTTTTGACCAGCACACGCCGAAGGTCCGGCTCTGCCGGCCCAAGGGCGTGGCCCCTGGGGGTGACGCGAAGCGGCGCGGGGGGAGGCGTTTTCATATGCGCTGCTGTTTCTGGGCATCGCTGTTGCGGGCATGGGCTTCGCGCACTTCGGCCCGCTGCGACACCTCGGGGATCGCCACCTCCCACCAGCAGCCGCCATCGGTGGTGCGGGTGTGGGTGGTGTCGATCACGATCACCTGGGTGCGCTTGGCCTGGCGGGCCTTGACCATGGCGGCCTTGAGTTCGGCCACGTCCTGGACGTGCACAGCGTCGGCGCCCATGGCGCGCGCGTGCATGGCGAAGTCGATGGTGCTGCGCTCGCCGCCTTCGGGCACGCAGTCGTCGAGCAGGTTGTTGAACGCCGGGCTGCCGGTCGCCGTCTGCAGGCGCTGGATGCAGCCGTAGCCCCGGTTGTCCAGGATCACCACGATGATCTTCTGGCCCAGCAGCACCGAGGTGGCCAGCTCGGAGTTGGCCATCATGTAGGAGCCGTCGCCCACCAGCACGATGGATTCCTGCTCGGGCCGGGCCATCTTCACGCCCAGGCCGCCAGCCACTTCGTAGCCCATGCAGGAATAGCCGTATTCCATGTGGTAGTTGCCGGGCAGGCTGGCGCGCCAGAGCTTGTGCAGCTCGGCGGGCAAGGTGCCTGCGGCGCACAGGGCCACGTCGTGCTGGCCGCTGTCCAGGCCCAGCTCGGTGGCCGAGTCGCGCACCGCGCCGATGACCTCGGCGTCGTAGGGCAGCACGCCCTGCGGCACGTTCGTCGTCAGCTCGGTGATGCGGGTGTTGGCGGCCTCGGCCTGCTGTTGGGCGCGGGCTGTCCAGGCAGGGTCGGCGGCCCAGCCGGCCAAGCCCGTTTCGAGCTGGCCCAAGCCCACGCGCGCATCGGCCACCAGGGCCGTGCCGCTCCACTTGCCGGCGTCGTAGGGCTGCACGTTCAGGCTCAGCAATTTCGCCCGTGGGAACAGGGCGTGCGAGCCGGTGGTGAAGTCCTGCAGGCGGGTGCCCACGGCGAACACCACATCCGCCTCGCGCGCCATGTCGTTGGCCCAGGACACGCCGTCCACGCCGATGGCGCCCAGGTTGAGCGGGTGGTCCCAGGGCAGGCTGCTCTTGCCGCCGTGCGACTCGACCACGGGCACGCCGTGGGCGTCAACAAAGGCGCGCAACGCAGCCCAGGCCTGGCTGTAGAGCACGCCGCCGCCGGCGACGATGAGCGGGCGCTTCGCACTGCGCAACAGGGCGACGGCGTGGGCCAGTTCGCGCTCGTCCGCCGGCGGACGGCGGAAACACAGCACGCCGGGGCTCAGGAAATCCTCGGGGCAGTCGAAGGCCATGGCCTGCACGTCCTGCGGCAGCGAGAGGCAGGCCGGGCCGCAGTTGGCCGGGTCCGTCATCGTCTGAATCGCGCGCGGCAACGCGGTGAGGATGTGCTCGGGGCGGGTGAGGCGGTCGAAGTAGCGCGTGACGGGGCGGAAGCAGTCGCTGGCGCTGACGTCGCCCTGGCCGAAGCTTTCGATCTGCTGCAGCACCGGGTCCGGGCGGCGGTTGGCGAATACGTCACCGGGCAGCAGCAGCACCGGCAGGCGGTTGACGTGCGCCACCGCAGCCGCCGTGACCATGTTGGTGGCGCCCGGTCCGATGCTGGTGGACACGGCCATGATGCGCTGGCGGAACTGCGCCTTGCTGTAGGCGATGGCGGCGTGCGCCATGGTCTGTTCGTTGTGCGCGCGGTAGGTGGTGAGGTGGTCGCGTTCGGCCGCCAGGGCCTCGCCCAGGCCGGCCACGTTGCCGTGGCCGAAGATGGTGAACACGCCGCCGCAATAGTGCTCGATGGAAGTGTGGCCGTCGAGGTGCTCCACCTCCACGCGCAGGGCGGCCAGGTGCTGGACCAGCGCCTGCGCCATCGTGAGTCGTACGGTTTTCATGGTTTCAATCTTCGAATGCTTTCGGCGCGCGTGCCTTCGACTCAGGATGCGGTGGAACCGGCTTTGCCGGGCCACTCGCATCGCCCCCTGGAGGGGGTGACGCCGAAGGCGGCGCGGGGGTGTTCCATGTTCAGGCCACAGCGCGAACGGCTGCGTGACGGCTTCTCCACGCATCCACCAGCACCGCGAAGTTGCGGGCGACTTCGTCCACCAAGGCCGCGTCGTCGATCTCGCCCCTGAACCATTTCAGGGACGCATCGGCCCACAGGGTACGACCAACCATGAAACCCTTGACGATGGGGTTGGTGGCGTTGGCAAAACTGGCGGCCAGAAACGCCAGCGGCTGGTTCAGGCCCAGGATGACGGCGCCGCGGCAATGGCGGTCGCGCTCGCTGATGAGGGCCTCCAGCTCGCGCCAGCCCTGCGCCTGCATGGGCGCGAGCTTCCACCACTCGGGCTTCACGCCCAGGTTGTAGAAGCGTTTGACGGCGCGCAGCACGGCGGCGTCGGCCGTGCCCTCGGGCGTCAGCGCCTTCGGGGGAATGATCTCCAGCAGCAGCTCGTTGCCGCTCTCGCGCGTGGCTTCCCACAGTTCCAGCACGGTCTGTTCCTGCTGCAGGCGCAGTTCGAAGTGATCGTCCGGGTGGTAGTGCACCAGGCACTTGACGACCTGCTCGGTCGGCCAGTGCATCAGCGCGCTGCCCACCGAGCGCGTGCCGTCGAAGCGCAGCGGGCGCGAGCCGGGCAGCTCGACCGGACGGCCCACCCACCAGCCGCGCCCGGTGGCGCTGGCCAGGGCGTCGCGCCCGTAGTCGCCGCCGTCGATCAGCACGCCGACGTGGCCCTGCAGCTGACGGCTGCGCTCGACCTGTTCGGCCGCCTGCACCAGCAGCTTCTTCAACGCGGGAATGCGCGATTCGGCCGCGCCGGCGGCGCGCGCGATGTCGTAGAACTGGCTGCGGTGGTCGAAGGCCACCACGCACAGCTCGCTCCAGCTGGGGCGGGCGGCGGTCACGCGGTGCAAGTGGGCCAGCTGCTCGTCGGCGTCCACCTTCGGGTTGCGGCTGCCGCCGAACCAGTGCGCCAGCTCGGCCGGGGTGGGCATGGCGGCGGAGCAGGCGTGGCGCGAGACCACGATGGCGCCGCAGGCGTTGGCCACGCGGGTGGACTCGGCCCAGTCCTTGCCCTGCAGCAGGCTGGCCATCAGGCCCGACAGAAACGCGTCGCCCGCGCCCAGCACGTTGAGCACCTCCACGCGCTCGCCCCGGTAGGTGGGCGCAGCGTCGATGTCGTCGGGCACGGCGCCCTCGACCACGCAGCAACCCAGGGCACCGCGTTTGACCACCAGCGTGGCCTGCGGGCACAGCGCGCGCACGGCGCGCAGGCTGCCAATCAGGTCGCCCGCCATGCCTCCGGCTATGAAGAACTCTTCTTCGGTGCCCACCAGCAGGTCGAACAAGGGCAGCGAGGCCTGCAGCTGGCGCGTCACGCCGGCGTCGGCCACGTAGCGGTTCTCGCCCGCGCCGCGCGAGGTGAGCCCCCACAGCACGGGGCGGTAGTCGATGTCGAGCACGGTCACGGTGCCGTGGCGGCGCGCGGCCTGCAACGCCTTGTGGGCGGCGGCGCGCGTGCCCTCGGTGGACAGGTGCGTGCCGGTGATGGCCAGCGCGCGGCACTGGGCAACAAAGTCTTCGCTGATGGCCGCCGCGTCGATGGCCATGTCGGCGCAGTTCTCGCGCACGAACAGCAGCGGGAAGGTGTCGCGGTCCTTGATGCCCAGCAGCACCAGGGCGGTCAGGCGCTCGGGGTCCACCTGCACCTGGCTCACGTCGCAGCCTTCCTGCCGCAGCGTTTCGGTGAGGAAGCGGCCCATCTGCTCGTTGCCCACGCGCGAGATCATGGCGCTGCGCAGCCCCAGGCGGGCCACGCCAAAGGCCAGGTTGGCCGAGCTGCCACCCAGGTACTTGGCCATGCTGCGCGCATCTTCCAAGCGGCTGCCGAACTGTTGTGCGTAGAGGTCCACCGCTAGGCGGCCCAGGCAGGCCAGGTCGTGCGTGCGCCCCTGCGGGAATGAGAGCTTGGGCATCAGATGGTCACTCCTTCCAGGTCTTCCATCAGCGTCGCCATCTCGGCGCCGCCGGCCATCATGTCCAGCAGCGCTTCCTTGGTGATGTCGGCCTTGGCGTAGGTGCCCATGGACTTGCCCCGGTTGAGCAGGGTGAAACTGTCGCCCACCGGGTAGGCGTGGTTGGCGTTGTGGGTGATGAAGATGACCGAGATGCCGCGTGCCCGCGCCTTGACGATGAGCTTGAGCACGTTGGCGCTCTGCTTCACGCCGAGCGCTGCGGTGGGTTCGTCCAGGATCAGCACGCGGGCGCCGAAGTGGATGGCGCGTGCGATGGCCAGGCACTGCTTTTCACCGCCCGACATGGTGCCCACCATCTGCCCCGCGTCGCGCACGCGGATGCCCATCTCGCTGAGCTTCTCCACCGAGATGCGCTCGGCCGTGGAATGGTCCATCACCGGCAGCACGCCGAAGAGCTTGCGCACCGGCTCGCGGCCCATGAAGAAGTTGCGCGCCACGCTCATCAGCGGCACCAGCGCCAGGTCCTGGTACACAGTGGCAACGCCCGCGTCCAGCGCGTCGCGCGGCGAGCGCAGGCGCACCTCCTGGCCGTCGACCAGGTACTGGCCCTTGTCGGGCAGGTGCACACCGGCCAGCGTCTTGATCAGCGTGGACTTGCCCGCGCCGTTGTCGCCCAGCAGGCAGTGCACCTCGCCCTTTTTCAGCCGCAGCGTCACGCCGTTGAGCGCGATGACGGGGCCGAAGAACTTGGAGATGTCTTCGAGTTGAAGGATGTAGTCACTCACAAGATGTTCCTTCAGAAAATCGGTAAACGGGGTGCCACGAAGCAACGCCCACCCAAGGCCACCGCAGAACCGGCTTCGCCGGGCTGCCAGTGGCGCCCCCCTGGGGGGGTGACGCCGAAGGCGGCGCGGGGGGGCACGTCCGGCTCAGCGCAGGGGGTGTTCACGTTCTGCCCATCGCATAGCGACGCCGGATGTAGTTGTTGAACAGCACGGCGATCAGCAGCATCACGCCCAGGAACACGCGGTACCAGTTGTTGTCGATGCTGGTGTAGCCAATGCCGATCTGCACCATGCCGAAGATCAGCGCGCCGAACGCCGCGCCGATCACCGAGCCGTAGCCGCCGGTGAGCAGGCAGCCACCGATGACGGCCGCGATGATGGCTTCAAACTCTTTCTGCAGGCCCCGGTCGGCGGCCGCCGAGCCGGCGTCGGCCACCTGCAGCACCGCGAACAGCGTGGCGCAGAAGGCGGTGAACATGAACAAGCCGATCTTGACCCTGGCCACCGGGATGCCCACGTTCTTGGCGGCGTTGGCGTCGCCACCCACCGACAGGATCCAGTTGCCCGCGCGGGTACGGGCCAGCACGAAGGCGCCCACCGCCGTGAGCAGCAGCCACCACACCACCACCTTGGGCACGCCAATCGCCAGCGCGGTGCCGTCGTCGCGCGCCGCCATCCAGCCCGCTGCGGACAGCGCATCGAACAGGCCGGTGAGCACATGGCCATGGAACAGGGCGTTGACGATGGGGTCGGCCATCATGGCCTCGTGCAGCACCACGTCGCCACTGCTGGAGAGGATGGTCTTGCCGGTCAGCAGCACCGCCACGGCGAGCGACAGGCCGCGCAGGATGAAAAAGAACGCCAGCGTGACGATGAAGCTGGGCAGCCCCGTCTTGATCACCAGCCAGCCGTTGAGCCAGCCCAGCGCCATGGCGCAGGCAAAGGCGAACAGCACGGCCAGGCTCGGTGCCCAGCCCCACTCCAGAATCGGGATCGCCACCATCATGCCGGCGAAGCCGATCATGGAGCCGACCGACAGGTCGAACTCGCCCGCGATCATCAGCAGGGCCGCGCCCACGGCGATGATGCCCAGGAACGCCGCCACGGTGCCCCAGTTGACGGAGCCCTCGGCATTGAACATGCCCGAATCGCCCGCGGCCATCACGAAGATCGCCACCACGAGCAGGGTGCCCGCCATGGCACCGAACTCGGGACGCGCGAGCAGCTTGCGGACCAGGCCGACTTCGCGCATGCGCTCGTCGCCCGGCAGATGGGCGGGCGTGCCGCTCAGGTTTGCACTTGCCATTTCAGATTTCCTCGGATGCATGTCACCAGACAGCGGGCCGGCACCACAGAAGGTGACGCCAGCCCACCTGCAAGATCAGCGGTACTGACCGGCGTACTTCTCCACCTTGGGCAGGGTGTCCTTGGTCACGAAGCCCGGGCCGGAGCCGATGTGGCGCGCGCCGAAGGCCGGTGCCAGGCCGTACTCCTTGAAGCGGGCCTGGGTCTTGGCGTTGGCCTGGATGGATTCGGACACCTTCTTGATGTCGCTCGTCTTCATGGCCTTCATGGAGGCCATCACCGCCACCGGGATGTAGCCCTGCAGGTAGGGCTGCTGGTCGATGCCGAACTGGATCGTGCCGCTCTTGATGCCCTTGCCGATCTCGTCGGACAGGTCAAAGGTGGCGAACCACATCTTGCCGGCCTGGCCGCTCTTTTCCAGCGCCTTGAGCGTGGGGTGGGCCGAGGTCGGGCCCAGGGCCAGCACGGCCTGGGTGCCGCCGTTCTGGCGCAGGTAGGCGCTGACCTTGGACTCGACGGTGGTCGGGTCGTCGCCGGAGTCGATGGTGCTCTTCTTGAAGTCGGCGCCGATGGCTTCGGCAAAACCGCGGCAGCGGTCGAACGAGGCCGGGTTGGTGGCGTAGTGGTTCACGCACAGAAAGCTCTTCACGCCCGCGGCCTTGGCGCGCTCGCCCGCGCCCTTGCCGGCTTCGTACTCGGGCTGGCCCACGTGCATGATGGCGCCGAGTTTTTCGCTCTGGGCCGTGGTACCGGAGTTGATGGTGATCAGCGGAATTTTCTTGTCGGTGACCTTCTTGAGCGCGCCCTGCAGCACGTTGAAGTCGGCGATGGTGGTGATCACACCGTCCACGTTCTGCGCCGCGGCCTGCTCGATCAGGCGGGCCATGTCGGCCAGGTCACCGTTGGCCGGGTTGCGGTACTCGACCGTCACACCGTAGTCCTCGCCCGCCTGCTTGACGGAGTTCTTGATGGTATTCCACCACGAGTCCGAATCCGGGGCGTGGCTGATGAGGATGTAGCGGCCCTCGGCGTGGGCGGCGCCGGCGGCCAGCAGGGCAGCCAAGGCCAGGGTCTTGAGCACGGGGCGCAGGGATGAAGCGTTCATGTTGTCTCCAGTCGGTTGTCGGGTTGGGGAAGCGAAAGCCAGCGTGCCGTCAGGGGCGGGCAAGACCCAGCCAAACGGTGGCACGGGCGGATGTTAAAACCGAAAAGGAATATTTGTTCTAGATGTTTTCCCTAATGAAAGATTTTTTCTATTTTTCCATTTCTCGGCTACAGTTCGTTCCACCGCAGCGGTGCCCTTCATCCTGCCTTTCACGCCACCCCACACCATGACCCCAGCCAAGCCGCTTACCCCGGTGGACGAGTTCCTGCAACGCCTGGTGCGCGAGCACGGGCAGCTCAGCCGCCAGCTCAAGCTCATCGGCGCCTACATCGAGCAACACCGCGACCACGTGGGGCTGGAACGCATCCAGGACATCGCCGACCACTGCGGCGTGCAGCCCTCGGCCGTGGTGCGTTTTGCCAAACATTTCGGTTTCTCGGGCTTCTCGGAGATGCAGGCCCTGTTTCGCGCCGGCCTCTCCACCCAGATCGCCCCCAGCCGCAGCTACCAGAACCGCATCCGCGAAGCCGTGGCGCGCAGCGACCACCCACTGGACAGCACCGGCATCGCCCAGGAGTTCGTGGGCGGGGCCGTGGCCGGTCTCGAAGAGCTGCGCCGCCAATTGCCCGACCTGCCCATTGACCGCGCGGTGGACCTGCTGGCCCACGCGCCCTCGCTCTGGGTGGCGGGCGCGCGCCGCGCCTTCCCGGTGGCCACCTACCTGGCCTACGCCCTGCAGCACACCGACAAGCCCGTGCAGTTGGTGGACTTCACCGGCGCCATGCACAGCGGCCAGCTGCGCGGCCTGCGCCAGGGCGATGTGATGGTCGCGGTGAGCTTCGCCCCCTACGCCGAAGAAACCATGGGCGTGGTGCGGCAGGCGGCCAACGCCGGCGTGCCGGTGATCGCCATCACCGACAGCCGCGTCGGCGCGCTGGCCCAGATGGCCGACGTGGCGCTGGTGGTGCAGGAAAGCGCGGTGTTCGGCTTTCGCGCGCTCTCCAGCACCATGGCCCTGGCGCAGTGCCTGTTCATCGCCCTGGCCTACCGGCTCGAACTCGAATACAAGCCCAGCGGTGCCGCGTCGCGTTGATCCGTTTTCCTCCACCCCCCCAACCAACCCTCCCCATATGAAGAACGTTGCTGTTTTTGGCGCCGGCCGCATTGGCCGCATCCACGCCACCAACCTCGCCGCCCAGCCGGGCGTGCAGCTCAAGTACGTCTGCGACGCCGTGCCGTCTGCCGCCGCCGACCTGGCCCAGACCCTGGGCGCCCAGGTCGCCAACATCGACACGGTGTTCGCCGACCCGTCCGTCGACGCGGTGGCCATCTGCTCACCCACCACCACCCACAGCGACCTGATCGCGCGCGCCGCCGCGGCCGGCAAACACATCTTCTGCGAGAAGCCGGTGGACCTTTCCGTGTCGCGCGCCGAGGCCGTGGCCCAGGCCGTAGCCGCTGCCGGCGTGGGCTGCATGATCGGGTTCCAGCGCCGCTTCGACCCCACCTTCAACGAAGCCCGGCGCCGCATGGACGCGGGCGAGATCGGCACGCCCGAGATGCTGGTGATCACCAGCCGCGACCCCGGCGCGCCGCCGGTGGAGTACATCAAGCAGTCGGGCGGCATCTTCCGCGACATGCTGATCCACGACTTCGACGTGTTCCGCTGGATCCTGTGCGCCGACGGCGACGAGGCCGCCTGGCTCAGCGCCACCGGCTCGGTGCTGACCGATCCGGCCGTGGGCGCCGCGGGCGACTTCGACTGCACCGCCGTCACCATCCGCACCCGCAAAGGCCGGCTGTGCCAGATCAACACCACGCGCCGCGCCGCCTACGGCTACGACCAGCGCTTCGAGGTGCTGGGCTCGGCCGGTCTGCTGCAGTGTGGCAACCACACACCCACCGAGGTGAGGCACTGGGGCGCGGGCGGCATCCAGGCCGACAAGCCCGAGGCCTTCTTCCTGCAGCGCTACGCCGCCGCCTACCGGCTGGAGATCGAACACTTCTTCGCCTGCCTGCAAAGCGGCCAGCCGTTCAAGACCACCGTGCAGGACGGCGTGCTGGCGCAGAAGCTGGCCGATGCCGCGACGCAGAGCGCCACCACGGGCCAGCCCGTGACGATGTAACCCCCCTTGCGCCGCTTCGCGGCTTCCCCCGGAGGGGGGGACCACGCCAGTGGCCTGGCAAAGCCGGTTCCACGGCGTGCGCTGGAGCAGAGACGCAAGCCCTTCACTCTCAAGGACTGTCATGAGCATTCCAACACTCAACGTCGGCATCGCCGGCCTCGGCCGTCTGGGCAAACGCCACGCCGAACAACTCGCCCGCCACACCCCGGGCGCGCGCCTGGTGGCGGCCTGCAGCCCGGTGGCCGCCGAACTCGACTGGGCGCGCAACGAGCTGGGCGTGGGCCGCTGCCACGGCACGCTCGACGCGATGCTGGCCGATGCCGACATTCACGCCATCGTGCTCGTGACGCCGACCACGCTGCACGCCGACCAGACCACCGCCTGCCTGCGCGCGGGCAAACACGTCTTCGTCGAGAAACCGCTGTCGCTGGACGTGGCCACCTGCGAGGCCGTCGAAGCCGTGGCGCGGGACTTTCCACAGCTGGTCGCCATGGTGGGCTTCGTGCGCCGTTTCGACCCGAGCTACGCCGAAGCCAAGGCCGCCATCGACAGCGGCGACCTGGGCAGGCCCTTCCTGGTGCGCTCGCAGACCTGCGACCAGAACGACGAATCGGGCTTCTTCGTGCGCTTTGCCGGCTCGTCGGGCGGCATCTTCATGGACTGCAGCGTGCACGACATCGACCTGGCGCGCTGGATGCTCGGCAACCCCAGGGCCACCCGCGCCTTCGCCAGCGGCAGCATCGCCCTGCACCCCGCGCTGGCCGAGCACGGCGACGTGGACAACGGCCTGGGCATCGTGGAGTTCGAAGGTGGCGCGCGAGCCGTGTTCTACGCCAGCCGCACCATGCCGCACGGCCACGAAACCACCACCGAGGTGATCGGCACCACCGGCACGCTGCAGGTGGGCATGGGCGCGCACCTGAGCCGCGTGCAGTACCGCGACGCCTGCGGCGTGGGCCACCGCGCCCTGCCCGACTTCTTCGCGCGCTTCGGCGACGCCTTCCGGCTGGAGATGGAAGCCTTCGTGGCGGCCTGCCGGGGCGAGCGCCCGAACCCGCTCACATTGAACGACGCCACCGAAGCCACCCGCATCGGCCAGGCCCTCACGCAGTCGCTGCGCAGCGGGATGCCGGTGACGCTCTGATGCCAGGGCGATCCGGCGCCGGGCCGCCCCAAGCCGGATCAGCCCCCTCGGGGGGGGGGCAGCGACCCGCGCAGCGGCGGAGCGTGGGGGTCAGTCCCTCAGCCCATCAGCCGCGTCAGCGCTTCCTGGTACTTGGCCGAGGTTTTCTCGATCACCTCCTTGGGCAGGCGCGGCGAGGGCGGCGTCTTGTCCCAGGGCTTGCCGCCGACCTGGGCGGTCTCCAGCCAGTCGCGCAGGAACTGCTTGTCGTAGCTGGGCGGGTTCTGGCCCACCACATAGCTCTCCAGCGGCCAGTAGCGCGAGCTGTCGGGTGTGAGCACCTCGTCCATCAGCACCAGCTTGCCGGCCTTGTCCAGACCGAACTCGAACTTGGTGTCCGCGATGATGATGCCCTTCTTGAGCGCGATCTCGGCCGCGGCCTTGTACAGCGCGATCGACACGTCGCGGATCTGCGCGGCCAGCTCGGGGCCGATCATGGCCACGGTCTGCTCGAAGGTGATGTTCTCGTCGTGCTCGCCCATCGCCGCCTTGGCCGCCGGCGTGTAGATCGGCTCGGGCAGCTTGGAAGCGTTCAACAGCCCCTCGGGCAACGGCACGCCACAGACCGAGCGGCTTTCCTGGTATTCCTTCCAGCCGCTGCCGGCCAGGTAGCCGCGCACCACGGCCTCGACCGGGATCGGCTTGAGGCGCTGCACCAGCATGGAGCGGCCTTCGACCTGCGGCACCTCGGCGGGCGACACCACGCTCTCGGGCGCCTCACCGGTGAGGTGGATCGGGCAGATGTTCAGGCCCTTGGGGCCGAGCTGGTCAAACCAGAACAGCGAGAGTTTGGTGAGCAGCCGGCCCTTGCCGGGGATCGGCTCGCCCATGATCACGTCGAAGGCGCTGATGCGGTCGGACGCCACCATGAGGATGCGGTCGTCGCCCACGGCGTAGTTGTCGCGCACCTTGCCGCGCGCGAGCAGGGGCAGGGAGTTCAGGGCGGAGGTGTGGAGGGCGGAAGTCATGATCGGGCGCAGAAGAGTGACAGCCAAGAAAAAAGCCCGGTGACCGAACAGTCAACGGGCTCCGAACCATTCCGGGCGATTATCGCAGGTCGGTCGTGGGGTCAGACGATCCGGCGCCGGGCCGCCCCAAGCCGGATCAGCCCCCGGAGCCGGCATGGACCGGGTCCCGCCCCGGTCCAGGGGCAGCGACCCGCGCAGCGGTGGGGCGTGGGGGCTCAAACCACTTTCTGCGCCAGCTCACCCTGGGCGTACTTCGCGGCCATCACGCTAAGCGTGTCGCCCTTGATTTTGCTGCCCTGGCCTTCGCAGCCGAATTCCAGGTAGCGCGCCTTGCACACGGCCTTGGCGGCTTCGCGGGCGGGCTTGAGCCATTCGCGGGCGTCGAACTTCTCGGGGTTTTCGGCCAGGAACTTGCGCACCGCGCCGGTCATGGCCATGCGGATGTCGGTGTCGATGTTGATCTTGCGCACGCCGTGCTTGATGGCTTCCTGGATCTCCTTGACCGGCACGCCATAGGTTTCCTTCATCGCACCGCCGTACTGGTTGATGATGGCGCGCAGCTCCGGCGGCACGCTCGACGAGCCGTGCATCACCAGGTGGGTGTTGGGGATTCGGGCGTGAATCTCTTTCACGCGGCTGATGGCCAGGATGTCGCCGGTGGGCGGGCGGCTGAACTTGTAGGCGCCGTGGCTGGTGCCGATGGCGATGGCCAGGGCGTCGAGCTGGGTGGCCTTGACAAAGGTGGCGGCTTCTTCCGGGTCGGTCAGCATCTGGGAATGGTCCAGCTTGCCTTCGGCGCCGATGCCGTCTTCCTCGCCGGCGTCACCGGTTTCCAGGTTGCCCAGGCAGCCGAGTTCGCCTTCCACCGTGACGCCGCTCTTGTGCGCCATCTCGACGACCTTGCGCGTCACGTCGACGTTGTAGTCGAAGCTGGCGGGCGTCTTGCCGTCTTCCATCAGCGAGCCGTCCATCATCACCGAGCCGAAGCCCAGGCCGATGGCGCCTTCGCAGACCTTGACGCTGGTGCCGTGGTCCTGGTGCATCACCATCGGGATGTGCGGATACATCTCGGCAGCGGCCTGGATCAGGTGTTTGATGAAGGCTTCACCCGCGTATTTGCGGGCGCCGGCCGAGGCTTGCAGGATGACGGGCGCGCCGACCTCGTCGGCCGCGGCCATGACGGCCTGAACCTGTTCGAGGTTGTTGACGTTGAACGCCGGAATGCCGTAGCCGTTGGCGGCGGCGTGGTCGAGCAGTTCGCGCATGGAAACGAGAGCCATGAAAAATCCCCTAAGGCAAAGTTGGTAACCGGTCTGTAACTCGGGGGAATTTTACCGCCCGTGCGGTCGGCCATGAACGCTCCGGGCGTAACGGTATGCACGCGCACCGCGCAGACACCATTCGTCACAAAACTCTGGGGAACTGCGGCCCCGGAACCATGACCCCTTCCTGTTCGGAATACAAACTGGAAGAGGAAGGAAGCATCCATGCCATGTCGCACCCTGATCGCGGCGCTGACGTCTGCCGCAGCGCTCCTCGCGCCAACGCTCTCGCACGCCCAGGTCACGCTCATCCCCGATGGGCAGTGGCGCTACCTGCTGACGGCCGGCGCCAACGTCTCGTCCGGCAACAACAAGGCCGGCTCGATGAACCTGGCGGCCGAGGGCGCCCAGCAGTCCCCCGACGACAAATGGACCTGGAGCGCCAAGGCCGACCGGGCGCAGAACGCGGGTGTGGCGACCACCGAGCGCTACGGTCTGCGCACCCAGTACGACCGCGATCTGTCGCCCGACTGGTTCGGCTTCGGTTCGGGCGAGACACTGCGCGACAAGCTGGCCAACATCGCGGCCCGGTATTCGCTGGCCAGCGGCCTGGGGCGCCACGTCTGGCGCGAAGACCGTGGCTACTTCGACGTGTCCGTCGGTCTGGGCTATTCGCACGACCGCTACGTCACCCCCACCGACATCAGAGGCACCCCGCGCGGCACCTACGGCCGGCTGGAGCTGGTGTTGGCGGAAGAGTCCAGCCACCGGCTGACCGACACCACCAGCCTGCGCCAGAAGTTCAGCCTGTACCCGGACCTGCGCGAATCGGGCCGGTACCGCGCCGTGCTCGACACCGGCCTGACCGTGGCGATGACCGAAGCGATGAACATCACGGCGGGGTTGAGCTACCGCCACGACAGCAAGCCCGGCCCCGACATCAAGAAGGGCGACGCGATGTTCGTGACCGGGGTGTCGTTCCGGCTGGATTAGAAGAGTCACCCCCTGCGCGGGGGGCGCCTTACACCGCGCGACAGATCTTCAGGGTGTTGGTGCCGCCGGGCTGGCCCATGGGCTCGCCCACGGTGATGGCGTACACATCGCCGCTTTGCACGATGCCCTTGTTTTTCAGGTGCGCCTCGGCGTCGGCCAGGGCGGTGTCGCGGTCGGCGCTGGTGTCCATCAGCAGCGGGCGCACGTTGCGGTAGAGCGTCATCTTGCGCTGTGCCGTGAGGCTGGAGGTGACGGCGTAGATCGGCATGCGCACGTTGTGCCGGCTCATCCACAACGCGGTCGAACCCGACTCGGTCAGCGCCACGATGGCCTTGGCGCCCAGGTGGTGGGCGGTGAAGAGCGCGCCCATGGCGATGGACTGGTCGATGCGCTTGAAGGTCTTGCCCTTGAAGTCGGCGCTGAGCTCGGCGTACTCGGCCTTCTCGGCCTCCTGGCAGATGTTGGCCATCTCGCGCACGGTCTCCAACGGGTACTTGCCGGCCGCGGTCTCGGCGCTGAGCATCACGGCATCGGTGCCGTCGAGCACGGCGTTGGCCACGTCGCTCACCTCGGCGCGCGTGGGCACCGGGTTGACGATCATCGACTCCATCATCTGCGTGGCGGTGATCACCACCTTGTCCATCTCGCGCGCCAGTCGGATCATGTGCTTCTGCAGGCCGGGCACGGACGCGTTGCCCACCTCCACCGCCAGATCGCCGCGCGCGACCATGATGCCGTCGGACACCTTGAGGATGTTTGCCAGCTCGGGAATGGCCTCGGCGCGCTCGATCTTGGCGATGAGCGCCGGCTTGTGGCCCGCGGCCTCGCCGGCCACGTTGCAGAGCTGGCGCGCCAGCTCCATGTCGGTCGCGTTCTTGGGGAAACTCACCGCCACGTAGTCGGCCTTCAGGCCCATGGCGGTCTTGATGTCTTCCATGTCCTTGGCGGTCAGGGCCGGCGCGGTCAGGCCGCCGCCCTGCTTGTTGATGCCCTTGTTGTTGGACAGCTCGCCGCCGAGCTTCACGGTGGTGTGCACCGCCGGGCCGACCACCTTGTTCACCGTCATCACGATCAGCCCGTCGTTGAGCAGCAGGGTGTCGCCGGCCCTCACGTCGCGCGGCAGCTCCTTGTAGTCCAGGCCCACGCCGTCGATGTCACCCGGCTCGGTGCGCGAAGCGTCGAGCACGAAGGGCTGCCCCGGCTCCAGCATCACCTTGCCGGCGGCGAACTTGCCCACGCGGATCTTGGGGCCCTGCAGGTCGGCCATGATGCCGACCTCGCGCCCGGCGCGCTGGGCCGCCTCGCGCACCAGGGTGGCGCGGTCGATGTGGTCCTGCGCGGTGCCGTGCGAGAAATTGAGCCGCACCACGTTCACCCCGGCGCGGATCATGGCCTCCAGCAGGGCCGGATCGCTCGAAGCGGGACCGAGGGTGGCGACGATTTTGGTGGCGCGTTGGGGCATGCATGTCTCCTGGGCGGTTTGGACGGAAAAACGACCACCGTCCGATGAAACGGGCGGTGGCCTTGTAATTTGGTTTCAATTATCGGTGAAACCAGTTACATCCGGGTTTCAGACTGCGGGCCGGCGGCATGGCTGTGTACAGACAATCAAGTCAGTCGCCGCATTCTTACAATGTGAGAAACGTCTTTCAGACACACATCGAAGGCGTCTCTAGCCGGATGGAGCTGTCGCCCCGCAGCCGGTCGGGGGCTTGAGGTCTACGAGCGGTGTGCAGCGGTTGCAGTAGTTCGCAGGGCGCCATACAAGGTCCGCTCAGTTGGCCGAAGCGGACATTCAAGATGCCTCATGAACCTCTGCTCCACGTGAAATGAGTGGCCGCTTGGCGCGCGGGAGGAATCGGCCACCCATACCCCGCTCAAATCTCCGTCTGCTCTGAAATTTCGAGAGCTTCATCGACCTCGATGCCGAGATATCTCACGGTCGATTCGAGCATCGAGGGGCCTGTCCGGAATTCTATGTTTGAGGCATAAACATGACCTGCAGGTTGTCACAAACTCCCTTGCGCCGCTGAAACACCGTAGCGCGATCCACCGTCAGTGGACAAGGACATGCCGATGATGCATTTGCGTCAGACCGTCCCTTTTTGGGGGGCAAATCCGAGTCAACGGTTCGCTTCATCTTGTGAGCTACTGCAGGTCTATGTCGTTCCGTAGCGCCTCGACCGCCATGTCGATGAAGGCGCGCACCTTGCGGGTACCGTGCCGGCCTTCGCGGTGCACAACGTGGATTGGCACCGCAGGGCGTTCGAAGGCTTCGAGCAACAGTGCAAGAGACCCTTCTTTCACTCCCCGTGCAATCTGATAGAGCGGCAGGCGCGTAATGCCGAAACCTGCGACTGCGCACTCGGCCGCAGCCTCATTCATCGAGGTCGTAAATCGCGGCTGCAGCCGTATCGTTGCAGACTTGCTGCCGTCTCGGAACCTCCACTCGGGCGTTGGCGATACTCCCGTGGCGGCTATGACGACGTGCTGCGACAGGTCTTCGGGGCGTTTCGGCGTTCCACGTTGTCGCAGATAAGTTGGCGACGCACAGAGGACCTCGCGTACTTGGCCAACTTTGATGGCTTGCAAAGACGAGTCTGGTAACTCGCCAATGCGTATCGCGACATCGACTCCCTCGTCCACCAAGTTGACCATCCGGTCCACGAACCAGCAGTTGATTTCCACCTCAGGAAATCGAGTTAGGTAGTCGCGCGCAATCGGGGAGACATACATGCACCCAAAGTTCACCGTTGACGTAACGGTGAGTTGGCCTCGCGGCAATGCGTGTGCACCAGCGGCCGCGCTGTCAGCCTCCTCAATGTCCACGAGGATTGTCCGGCAGCTTTCTGCGTACCTCATTCCCGCCTCAGTGACCCTGACGGAGCGGGTCGTACGCGTCAGCAGTCTTACACCCAGATGTTCCTCGAGCTCGCAGACGGCGCGCGTAACGACCGAGGGCGACACATTGAGTCGGCGTGCGGCAGACGCAAAGCCACCAGTCTCTACGACCGCGAGGAATGTCGCCATGGCCTGTATTCGATCCATCGATGAACGTCCAACGAACTTCGGGTCGGGAATGGCGCCAGAACCCGGATGTGTTTACTGAAATTTCGAGAAAAGTGAATTGCAGTCCGAAGTGATTCTAAAGACGGCGGCGACAAAAGATCATTCGCGTCACGGACACGGAATCGCCTGTTCGGACATCAAAAAAGGATCATTCATGAAGCTCTACCACCACCCCCTATCCGGCCACTCGCACCGCGCACGCCTTTTCCTCAGCCTTGTCGGCGTGAAGCATGAGCTGGTCGAGGTTGACCTCGCGACCGGCGCGCACAAGAAGCCGGAGTTTCTCGCACTGAATCCACTCGGGCAGGTCCCGGTGCTCGACGACGATGGCACGGTGGTGGCGGACTCTAACGCGATCCTTGTTTACCTCGCTAAGAAGCTCGACCTGCACGAATGGCTGCCGCAGGACCCCGCTTCGTTGGCCACGGTACAAAAGTGGCTCAGCGTGGCAGCTGGGCAGATCGCCTATGGCCCAGCGGCAGCCCGACTCATCAATGTGTTCGGCGCCGACTTCAGGCCCGAGGAAGTTATTGGACGCGCGCACGCGATCCTGGCAGTGATCGAGGCGCAACTCGCAGGCCATAGCTTCATTGCCGACTCGAAGCCCACCGTGGCGGACGTGGCGTTGTACAGCTACATCGCTCGTGCGCCCGAAGGCAACGTCGACTTGCAGTCCTATCCAAATGTGCGCGCATGGCTCGCGCGGATTGAGGCACTGCCCGGCTTCATCGAGTTCGGCAAGACGCCGGTCGGCCTGGCTGCCTGACGCACCCACAGCCCCGAGTGACCGCGGATGACCAACAACCCTTGCACGCGAGAGTTCTATGAAAGCCCCAATCAACGCCCCTGCTGATTCACCCTGGCATGCCGGCGAACTCGCCATCCAGGACAGCGTCGGCGCGGTACGGGCCATGGACCAGCCAGGGCGCCTGTACGTTCGGAACTTCTTGCTCGACCAGCACCGCACTTTCTATCCGCTGCTGCACTTCATCGTGCTCGGCGCGGTCGACGCGCAGGGTGATGCGTGGGCGACAGTGCGCGCTGGCGAGCCCGGGTTCCTTCAGTCGCCCGACCCCGTGACGCTGGTCGTGCGTGCCCCGCGCGATGCGGCCGATCCCGCCGAAAGCGGCATGGAGGATGGCGACGCGGTGGGCGTGCTCGGTATCGACCTGATGACACGCCGGCGCAACCGCATGAACGGCAATCTGCGCCGCTCCGGCGAAGGCACGCTGGACATCGGTGTGGTGCAGAGCTTTGGCAACTGCCCGCGCTACATCCAGAACCGGGAATTTTCGTTCGTACATGACCCGGCCTTGCCTTCGAGCGAGCCGGCGGTCCACCTCGACGCGCTCGATGCGCGGGCACACGAGCTTATCGAACGGGCTGACACTTTCTACGTCGCTTCGTACGTGGACGGCCAAGACGGCGTGCGGCAGGTTGACGTGTCGCACCGAGGCGGTAAGCCGGGATTCGTACGCATCGGCAGTGACGGCGTGCTGACCATTCCTGACTTCTCGGGCAACCAGTTCTTCATGACGTTGGGAAATTTCCTCCTGAACCCGAATGCGGGCTTGCTGTTCATTGACTCGGATACCGGCGACGTGCTGCAGATGACGGGCGAAGCAAAGGTGATCCTCGACGCTCCGGAGATCGCAGCCTTCGAAGGTGCCGAGCGCTTGTGGACCTTCACTCCCCGTCGCGTGGTCTACCGTCCCCAAGGCCTGCCGTTGCGCTGGCGCATGACGGCAGACGGCTGGTCGCCCAACCTGCGAATGACCGGCAGCTGGGAAGACGCGGACCGGCGCATTGCGGCGAAGGCGCTGGCCCAGCAATGGCGGCCTTTCCGGGTGACCCGCGTGGAGCATGAAAGCAGTTCCGTTCGCTCGCTATACCTTTCGCCCAACGACGGCGTCGCGACGGTTCTTCCGCTGCCGGGCCAGCACCTGCCGATTCGCATGACGCTGCCGGACACCGCTGAAACGCTCTTGCGCACTTACACGTTGTCGCTGGCGCCCTCTGACGGCGAGTACCGCATCAGCGTGAAGAGGGACGGTAAGGCCTCGCGGCACCTGCACAGCCTTCACGTGGGCGACCTGCTGGAGGCGCGGGCACCGGCTGGCAGCTTCACGGTGGATGCTGCGCAACGGCGGCCGTTGGTACTGATTGCTGCGGGCATCGGCATCACTCCCATCCTGGCAATGCTGCGGCACCTCGTGCACGAGGGCGAGCGCACGCGGGTCTTGCGGCCGACCTGGCTGTTCCAGTCGGCGCGCACGCTCGAAGAGCGCCCGTTCGACGCTGAGCTCGCCTCACTGGTGGAAGCCGGCAAGGGGAAGATTCGGTGGGTGCGCACGCTCAGTCAGCCCGGCGCCGCGGTGCTCGGCCGAGACTACGACAAGGAGGGCCGTATTGACATCGAATTGCTGAAGGCCACGCTGCCGTTCGGTGACTATGACTTCTACCTCTGCGGCCCGTCCGGGTTTATGCAGGCCACCTACGACGGGCTGAGCGAACTCAACGTTGCCGACGACCGCATCCATGCTGAGACCTTTGGTCCTTCCTCGCTCAAGCGTTCGAGCGATGCAGGCGTCCGTGCGGCCGAAGCGGCCGTGTTGGCACCTGCGGCCACGGAATCGGTGCGAGTGGTCTTCACTGAGTCGGGCATTGAAGAGCGCTGGAGTCCCGAGGGCGGCTCGCTTCTCGACGTGGCGGAGGCGCGGGGGCTCACACCGCCATTCGGCTGTCGAGGCGGAAGCTGCGGCACCTGCAGAACGCTTGTGCTCAAGGGCGCGGTGACCTATGCAATGCAACCTTCGTTCCAGGTAGAAGCGGACGAAGCACTAATCTGCTGCGCGTTGCCAGCGCAGGGCATGCAAGCGTCGAATGAGGCTCTGCAGCTGGCAATTTAGCCACCCGACCCGGCGCTTCTTTATAGGCTATTTC
Source organism: Hydrogenophaga sp. GW101-3F08 (assembly GCF_059424585.1). Classification (NCBI taxonomy): domain Bacteria; kingdom Pseudomonadati; phylum Pseudomonadota; class Betaproteobacteria; order Burkholderiales; family Comamonadaceae; genus Hydrogenophaga; species Hydrogenophaga sp. GW101-3F08. The sequence goes on along the minus strand of NZ_JBWKZP010000012.1, from coordinate 1,444 downwards.
CAACAGCGATCGAAAGGACTCGCTATGACATCACAAGCTGCTATCCAACCCGTCATGCCGTCTCCGCGGCGGTAGCGTCGGCCCTGGGTCTCAAACCATTCATCCTTGTCGCACATCCCTCCGGTCATCCTTGTCGCACATCCCTCCGGTGGCGTTGCGGCGTTTGACCACCTGCGCCAATTCCTCACGCCCAGCACTATGGGCATCCGGATGGCTTCGTTGACCAGATCGCGAATCTGACGACGTTTGCCGCTGGAGATCAGTAAGACCCGCGGGCGCTAGCGCTCAGACAAGACGCTGCGTCCTTTTTTAATCTAGGAGAATTTCATGACAGTCAATTCAGTTCCTTTCACTTCTTCGCGACGTGAGATGCTGGCGGCCTCCGCCGTGTTGTTCGCCAGCGGCATCGGTGGCCTCGGACAGGTACATGCACAGGGCGCGACCAATGCGCCCCTGCCCCGCCGTCCGGAAGACGTGACCCCGTACATTTCAAGCGCCATCACCGCGGGTGACCTCGACGGCGCCATGAAAGTCTACGTTGCAGACGCGGTTTTCGTGTCCAAGCCCGGCACCAGCGTGCGAGGCCACAAGGCCATTCGTGCATCCTTGTCCGAATTCATGCAGCTGAAGCTGCCAATCAAGGCGACTGACAAACAGATCCTGGTCAGCGGAGACGTTGCGCTCCTGATCTCCGACTGGATCATCGAAGGAAACGGGCCTGACGGCAGGCCCGTGAAGATGTCGGGAACTTCCTCCGATGTTGTCCGCCGGCAAGCGGATGGGATTTGGCGGTTCATGATCGACAACCCGTTCGGTACTGTCTGAACCTGCACCCGCCGCAAGTTCAGGCAGGCCTGATCGGCCTGCGGCGGATGGCGGTAGCTATCGCGGGAGAGCCCTACAAGACGGCACGGGCGTTCGGACAAATGGTGCTCGCTCACCCTGCGCCGGATCGCCTCGCGCCTGACCTGTGGGGATAGCGCTTCACCCCCAGAACGCTCTTGAGCGAATGCATGTCCAGGTGCGCCTCGGCCAGCAGCCGCTTGAGCTTGGCGTTCTCGGCTTCGAGCTCGCGCAGGCGCTGGGCTTCAGAGACCTGCATGCCGACGAACTTGGCGCGCCACTTGTAAAACGTCGCGTCGCTGAAACCGCCGTTGCGGCACAGCTCCTTGATCGGCATGCCGGCCTCGGCCTGCTTGAGGAAGCCGATGATTTGTTCTTCGGTGAATCAGCTCTTCTTCATGTCCGTCATTCTCCTGGTGGGTGACGGACTTCACTAGCTTCAGATTAGTACGTCTACAGGGGGCAGGTCAGGTTCCGGCGACAGCTGACATTGGTCTGCAAAACATGGCCGGCCGCTGTCAGCCAATTGTGTTGAAAAACTCCGCTGAGGCCTGTTTCTGGCCCATGGTTTGCATGCGCTTCGTCATCGACGGAGGTGCAC